>JBBDTM010000030.1:0-8779 GCA_040904425.1 Alkalispirochaeta sp. | reverse complement strand
CGTAAACGTGCTGCTGGTCGTTCGGAAACAGGCTCCGGTTTTCTTCCAAAAACTTCAGAAAGTCCTGCGCGTATTCGCTTAGCTCGGCGAAACCACGTTGCCCAAGACGCTCCCTGTACAACTTGATAATGATTTCCCACGGAACATCCATGAAGTTAGCGTTGTTATAGATCATCGCGGCGACGGGACGATATTTCGACAACGCGAACAGCTTGTTGGCAGACTGGAATATCTTCTGACCACCACCGGTCGACACGGTGATAGCACTATCGGCTGCAAGAGCAATTCCCCGCTGGTTGATGATGGCGATTTCTGCGGTCATATTTGCCAATTCACTATCGAAAGCAACGCGCTACGCTCCCCAGAGCGAACTACTTCGGACAAGCCCACTGCGCTGTTTTCTCAGGCTTGTCGCCGTACGTCCAGCTGTGTGGTAACCCCAACTCTGCAAGGCATAGTATATCCTCACTAATACTTTGAACTCTGTTGAATAACTCCACAATATTCATGTTACAACAAATTGAGCAGATCTCAACTCATTTCTGTGCGGATTTGGCCTCGCCAGTGGGTGATGCGGTTAAGCTTTTGCGCTATCTGGTCAATCGAGCGCGGGGAGGTGAGGTGGGACAAATTGTTCTGATCGTTTTTTCCATACGGATAATCCGAATTCCTCGACCAACCACGAAGTGTCTCGTGTTCGTATTCCTCGTAGTCTTGCTCAAAGAAGTCTCTTTGATCATACGGCGCGACGTAATTGAAAGGGAGATTCTTCAGCAGTTGGTATTTCACGATGTATTTGTGCCACCGCTGGCCAAAACGAGACACCGCGTTGAAAAAGAACACTGACAATTCAGGGTTCGATAGCTGTCCTCGTAGCATCTTTACCAGCCGACGCTTCTCATCATCGAAAAGGATCTCGCTTTCGTCAACAAATCTGACCGCCCCATACAGGTTTCGATAGTACGCACTCAGGCTGGTCTGGTTGGTTCGCCCGAGTTTGTAACGGCTCCCTTCTACTAGGCTCAAGATCCGGGCATACAACAGGTCAAATTCGCTTCGACTCATATACGGACAGTGCATGCAAAGTTTTCCCTTGATGAAATCGGGCCATTTCCGGTCTACACCATAGTAGAATGCCACATACACGAAATCGATAATCCACGGATAGTTCTGTGGGTCTTTCGTGTCGATTCCACTCTGTTGCAACGCTTCGCATACGATTTCATTTAGGTAGTATAGCTGGATTCGAAAGACAACGAACGCTCTGCGGCCCTCCGACCGCCCGGAGTCATCCAGTCTGGAGACATGCAATTCGGCGACGTTCTTCCGATGGAAGTCCAGCATGCGGAAGAAGTGCTCTCGATCTTGTGACGCCCGAGATTCCGCTGCCTCCCGCCGCGCTTCTTGTCTGGTCAGCCAGAACGTTCCAGCGAGGATGAGTCCCGTCGTGAGGGCTATAAACGTCGCAGTGACCCCACCGACGTAGCCACCTACGGTTTCCCCTGTGGCTTCCGAACCACCGGTGATTGTCTCTGAGACGAGACCAATGACCCACTTGCCGACAGGAGGAAACAGCGTAACTATGGCAAAGCCAAACGAGAAAACGGCGAGGGTCGCAAAGACCAAATATCCCAATCGGGCGGTTATTGCGCCGGATTTCCTCAGTTGTTTTCTTGATCGTGCTATTCGGGACATTTGGAACTGGTCCGTGATGTAGCGTCCACGTGTCAATCGGAGTCTCACAATATGGGGGTCTCCACTCGCACGCAAAGCCGCACTTCTACCCCGGCAGATGGTCCTTACCTAACCATCTTGCGGTCACCGATTTTGGGCATCACTGCACGTAATGCGACGAAGTCCACCGCCACTTGATGCGGCTGTCGTATTCTGTGGCCATCTCATCCCATTCCGCGCGTAAACAATTGAACAGATTGGCGTCTATCTTGGGCTGCGTTTTTATGATCCGGTATCCTGCCTTGGAGAGACGAGTGCTAATCTCGCTCAGCGAAAAGGGGCGTCCAACCATTCTTCGGGCGGCTTTGACGGCGTCCGCGGTAAATATCTTGTCGGTCAGAATGGCGCGAGCAATCCTTGACAGGCCGTCGTTGGGAAACAGGAACGCGCCTCCCTCAAATTGCGTCAGGAGTGTTTCGGCCCGTTCTCGAGAGTATGGAAGCATCTCCTGAGTAACCGAAGGCAGCGAGCAGAAATCTGTTCCCTTGAGTCGCAGACCGGCAGCGGCCTGACGGTAAGCCCGGGGCAATGGCGATGGTCCCATCGGCGCCACGATGTCCGAATCGCTGCTGTTGATGAGCTGTTTCAGGTCTACCGTGTACAATACCGCGTCGTAGCCAGATTCCGGCACAACCTCCCACGGTTGTGTCGGATCGGAATCAACAGTCGGTCGGCAGCGAGCAAAGAACTCCGCAACCTCGCGATTCCGGGTGACATCCAGGTACTCGGTGGGGATACCGTAGTGTTGCCCTTGGGCGGTCCAGTCTACAAACCCCTTGAGTCCACCGATTGTTCGCTCGGTAATCGTTACCGTGCCAGGGTGGTTCATCACGTATAATCCAAACTCGAGAATCTGCACGGAGGCGGCAAACCATTCCGTTTCGTTGGCCTGCCGAAACAGCGACGCCACCGTGCGCTCATACCGCTTGTTCTGCCCCCGGTATACCCGAGGAGAAAACTCAGGCCCCGGCATAAGCGCCCATCGCTCACCGGCATTCTCAGTCTGAAACCGAACCGCACACCAGTCGTCCGGCGCCCCAGTCACCAAACCATGGCTTGAAACGTCAACATGATCGATGGGAGCCTTCGCCGGCAAAAGCATACCTGCGTAGTCTCGAATCGTGGGAAGTTGTTTGCCTGATTCTAACATGGCCGTGGGCTGAGTCAGCCGGTCTGTTTTACACCGTTATTCTTTTTGGAGTTACCACGGGTGGGCCATACCGCGTCCGGAAGCCCGGAACTACGTACGACTATCGATCCGTTCATTAATCTTCAGACCGCTCGTCATCCGTTTCCTGAAGGTCTTTCAATACAATATTGATTCGTGGACTTTACCCATATTTCCTACGAGGTTATCCGGCAGGTGAAATGCTTCCGCTTGATTTCACCACGATCCGCCACTCATGAATCGTCTCTGGTAGTATGGACCGCAAATATTGCTGATGCTGTCGAGCTACATACACGTAAACTCGTCGCGCTGCCTCGTCAACTCCGGTCGCAAACACACCAGAGTGGCCGGCAAGTAACCCACTGAGATCGTTTAATACGTCGTCCTTGCAAATACTATTTGTTGAACCCATACCTGCCAACGAGTTCTACATCGAAGAACTCTAAGACTCTCTTTATGGGAATTATAACACCTAAGCCTATGCTTGACACTGCGAATACCAGCCCGACGGCCCGCGTTTCATCTTCCGTCACAACCAACGAACCGGAATCCCCTGCAGCGCAGAATGCATCTCCATTGTCACCACGGACAAACGCGACGTCTTCGAAATAGACGGTCGCTCGAAACTTATCCGCTTTATAGGGTAAAGCTACCGTCCAGGCGGACAGTGATTCGATCTTCCCGACAGTAAGCCCAGTGGTCCTTCCCACTTTCTTCACTCTTGTTCCTGGAATTGGATCGACAGGTTCAATGGGGGTGTCATAGAAACTGCCTTGCATACTCGAAACTGAACTGGCGTCTTCAACTTTGGCTATTGCTGCGTCCATTCTACTGGGATTCATCTGAAGCGGATCGCCACTATGTAGCGGAGAGAAGCGATAATGGCTGAAAAGTGTCTTTGGGTAAGGGAGTCCTGGTCCTGTGTCGTTTGCACTGGGTGAGAGAATTGGATGGCCTACCGTTGTATGGTTACATCCACCAAAAACATGGTTGTTTGACAACGCGAATAGTCCGTCGGAGTTCCGTACCAAAGCTCCGACCGTACCGGCATATCCCGCACCGCTTGGCGCCGCCGAGCTACCACAAGCGACTCGCGAACCATCTACGTAGCAATTTGCACCATTTGTTGCTGTAATGGCGGATTCGGGTCTGACATCGATGTTCCCAAAACTTGCCAAGGTTGCTGGATAACCCGAGAACGATTCACTGAACTCACGAATCGCCTTCTTGCTGGTTCTGGTCGCGTACACGACAATCTTTTCCGAACTGTCAGAACCGATGTAGCCAACAGCCGCAACGGAAATTCCGTGGAAAACCGATTGAATAGGCACACCTGATTGATCATGAAGCTGCGCCGCGGGACGTAATCCAGACACCTCGCTATCTGCAAATTTGAAGTAGCCAAGGCTATAGAGCTCTTCCGCCAACTCATTAGCCACGTCGTGTATCGCCATAACCTCTCCCATCAAACATTATGCATATCGGTCGTGTACCGACGACCAACCGTGTTTTTGCAAAACCACGCGATCACCAAGAATCCTACGAGATAAACTCGCAGCGGGGTGCAACCGTTGTTGCGGTACTGCATCCGCATGTCCCGCCGTAGTTTTGGGGCAACTCTCTGAGTGCCGCCGGGCGGGCGGGCGGGTCTTTTCGCCACCTACTCGATCCGGACCCAGGCAACCCTTAAGTATAGAACACTCACCAGAACCGGAAGGTTCAACCTACCCCACCAGCCCGCGCACCGCCGCCACCGCAGCACTCACATCCTGTCCTTCGGTCTCAATCGTGAGCTCGGGCTGATCCGGCTCCTCAAACGGCTCGTCCACCCCGGTGAAGCCGGTAATCTCCCCGGCGTCCACCTTGGCGTAGAGACCCTTGGGGTCGCGGCGGCGCGCTTCGGCCAGGCTGACCTGGACGTAGACTTCCTGAAAGTCGCCCTCGGGGAAGAGGCTGCGCACGTAGTCGCGGTCTTCCTTGTAGGGGCTGACGAAGGTGCACAGCACGATCTGGCCGGTGTCGTACATGAGCCGGGCGATGTGGCCGATGCGGCGGATGTTCTCCTGCCGGTCGGCGCGGGAGAAGCCCAGGTCCGCGTTGAGCCCGTGGCGCACGTTGTCGCCGTCAAGCCGCGCCACCTGCATGCCGGCATCGAAGAGGTCTTTCTCGAGCTGCTTGGCGATGGTGCTCTTGCCGGCACCCGAGAGGCCGGTGAACCAGATGACTTTCGGCCGGTGGCCTGCGCGCCGCGCGCGGTCCTCGAGGCCCACATATCCTGGATCCCAGTGCACGTTGCGCGCGGCGGCGTCCGGGGCGAGCTCTCCTGGGGCGGCGGGGGTGCCGCGGCCCGCGGGGGCGGCCTGACCCTCGGCGGGCTGCCCCGCCTGGCGCAGGCGTTTGGCGCGCTCATCCCGGCGCAGCGCTTCTATGGTGCCGGCCGAGGCGTGGCGGATCATCCCGGCCCCCACGGTGCGGAAGTCGTGGGGATCGATAATGATGAATCCCCCCGTCTCCCGGTTGCGGTCGTAGGGGTCAAAGAACAACGGATTGGCGGTGGTCACCTTGACCCGGCCGATCTCGTTGAGGTTGAGGGTGTCGGCATCGCTGCGGTGCAGCGTGTTCACGTCCAACTGATAGACGATCTCATCGATGAACGCCTTGGTGGTGCGGGTGGTGTGCTGCAGGATGTACTGCTTACCGGTATCCAGGGTGTGATCCCCGTCCATCCACGCCAGGGTAGCGTCAAACTCCGATGTAACCTCCGGCACGTTGTGGGTCCGGACGATCATATCACCGCGGCTGATATCTATTTCGTCGGTGAGGGTGAGAACCACGCTCTGCCCCTCAAACGCTTCCTGGAGGTCGGCCTCGTGGAGGTTGATGCTCTTGATGCGGCTGGTGCGACGGCTGGGGAGCACCGTGATCTCCTCGCCCACCTTGACCGTACCGCTCACCACGCGTCCGGCGAAGCCCCGGAAGTCCTGGTGCGGCCGCACCACAAACTGTACCGGAAACCGAAAGTCCACCAGATTGCGGTCGGCGGTGATCGTGACGTTCTCCAGGAAGTGCAACAGCGTCCCGCCGTCGTACCAGTCCATGTTGGTACTGGGATCCACCACGTTGTCACCCATCAGGGCCGAAACGGGAATGAACTTAATGTCATGGACGTTGAGCTTCTGCGCAAACTCCCGGTACTCCGCCACAATCTCGTTGTAGCGCTCCTGCGACCACTCCACCAGATCCATCTTGTTGACACACACCACCACGTGGGGAATCGCCAGGAGCGAGGCGATAATGCCGTGGCGCTTACTCTGCGTGAGCACCCCGTTACGCGCATCGATCAAGATAATCGCCAGGTCCGCGGTGGACGCGCCGGTAACCATGTTCCGCGTGTACTGCTCGTGCCCGGGGGTGTCCGCGATAATGAACTTGCGGGTGGGCGTGGAGAAGTAGCGGTACGCCACATCGATCGTGATCCCCTGCTCGCGCTCACTGCGGAGGCCGTCTGTGAGGAGCGCGAGGTTCACGTTCTCCTCACCGCGGAGCTTGCTGGTGTGCTCCAGCTGCTCCATCTGGTCCTGAAAGATCTGCTTGGAGTCAAACAGCATCCGCCCGATGAGCGTGCTCTTACCGTCGTCTACCGACCCGGCGGTGGTGAAGCGCAGGAGGTCGCGTTCTTTGACTATTTTTTGGGGAGTGGGGGTGTTGGTTTTCATGTTCACGAATGTTCCTACTCTTCGAACTCGCGGCGCTCTAGGCCTGACTGACGAATGATTGAAGCCAGTGTTCCCGGTTTGAGTTCGCGGTGATTCGGCACTGGTACAGTTCTTGTGGAGCCGTCTTCCCGGCGTTGCATAAGCATATGGCTGCCCTTTTGTCGAACCATGTTGAAACCATGGCGCTCCAGGATTTGACGCACGTCGAGTCCTGAGAGCCGTCTAAGCCTCGGCAACGGCTACCTCGATGCTCGAAATGTACTGTTCGGTATGAGCCCGCTGCAAAATCTCAGCGGGTGACGCTTCCTCAAGAAACAGCTCAATAGCCTCTTTGAGGTTGTCCCGTGCTTCGGCAATCGAAACACCCTGACTTGCGATATCAAGCTCAGGGCACAGCGCAACAAACATATCTTCTTCTCGTTGAATCACTGCGGTGAATGTTTGACTCATGTATCGATCCCCCTGCTTCTTTCGATCTTCTGTCACTGCTTAGAATGCATAGCTCAGGTCGCAAAGCGACCGACCATGCTCGGCGCGTCCGCCGCTGTGGGTTTGGCCACCCAAGGTGTTGCAGGTGGTTTCAGGCAGTTGATCAGGCATACATAAGGCGCCCTTTCGGCGCCGGAACATCGCGACCCAGTTCTTGTGCCGTCTCGATCCATTCTTGAATCACAACTTGCGCGTTCTTCACGGCCTCTTCGTACGTTTCACCGTCCGCCATACAACCCGGCAGCTCAGGAACTTCAACCAAAAAAGAACTGTCCCGGTCACTCCAGTACACGATGAGCTCGTATTTGATATCCATCTGATCGTTATTGTCGCTCATAGGCTCGTGGTGGCCTCAGGCAGACTCGAGCGAACAGGACGCATGGCCGAGCAACAATCCGTCAGGATTGTGACCAGGCCCGGGCATGGAGGATTTCCCTCGGCCCGACTGGACGAACATCCTCTACAGACAGAGTTTCTACGGCGATAGTGGCGCCTTCGCCGGAGACGAACTCAACCTCAACTCCGCGGGTGTCTGCGCACAGGTGGGCAACCACGCCGATATCACCGGCAACGATACCCCGTTCGGGAAGATCTCGCGTTATCACGACTGTATCCAATTCATTTACCATACGATCCCTCGGTTCCGGCGTCACACCGGGTACGCAGTCACAAATCGCGGAACCCCGATGTCCGTTTCAACAATCCAAACCGTCCGGATAACGAGAAGATGCCCGGAGGAACACCGTAGGTCACCTTCAACAATATACTTCGATCCGTAGACGGACTCAATGACGTCAAAGAGTTGCCCGTACCGCAGAATACGCTTTAGTTCTGCAATAAGTTCGTCAGCGTTGTGTCGGGCGTATCCACAACCCGCAAAAACCCTCGATTTGTTTCGGCCGACAGGATGATCTGGTGATAACAGATATCCGTATAGTTTTTACGGATCGACAATAGCAGCTGATATGTTTGGTACGGAATAGTCCATGGTAGCTACTGAGAGGGATTCATCGGCTCACCGGACCGTGCCAATACTGTTATTCCCGGCTCGAGGCGTTGAGAATTGTGAAACCGATCATGCTATCGCCCTGATAGCGAAGAATAGTGTCGATCTCTTGGCGGACGGCTTGCGTCGCCGACAAACGCGTCGATTCCATCTCGGAATGATCGGCTGCCGCCGGCCGCTCGAAGTTGACATAGAGGACGTCCGCTACTTCGTCGTAGGCCATCCAAAGGGCTTCAGTGTTGTTTTGCCGAAAGAGATTCAGAATCGGACGTACCGGCAGCGAAGCCGTGATGCCCATCGTTTGGTTTTTTGCTCCGTAGAATTGTGCAAACAATTTGTGTTGCCCGGTGCAACCTTTTTGTGTGCACTTTCCAAGGGCATGGCATGGCCAGGCGGCCGGGCTACCATCACCCACTCGATCCGGGCTTTGGCGTTGCTGGACCCAAAAGGCACCGCAGAAGCGGCAGGTTCAATTAAATTCAATAAATCCCGCAGCCTAAAAATACCCCTGTTTCTTGCGGTCTTCCATCGCGGCCTCGGACCGTTTGTCGTCGGCGCGGCCGCCACGTTCAGTCACGCGGGTGGCGGCTATCTCGTTGACGATATCTCCCAGTTCGCGGGCGGTGCTTTCGGTGGCGCCGGTGCAGGTCATGTCGCCGATGGTGC
>JBBDTM010000029.1:26251-47589 GCA_040904425.1 Alkalispirochaeta sp. | reverse complement strand
GTCCCGCGCGGCCAGTCAGTTTGTCGGATGTAGTCTCGCAGGCATCGATTTGGGTATTGACGGAATCGGATTTTGGGGTCACCATGATTCTACCTCCTGGGTGTTTTTGTTTATTGGTCTAAACCATTACACCACATGGAGGTATTTTTTCTACCTACGAAAACCGCTCAGCTCAGGTTCCAATTAGTTTGCCAAAAAATGTATGCGTAACAAATCGTAATGGCAGAACTATTTGGGCTGTGCTCAAAAACTCCGCTGAATTCAAACATTAGCTTGATAAAAGGAGAAACAGATGAAGCAATTATTAAAAAAAATCATAAAGAAAACACCTCTATACACCCCGCTACGAAATTCGATCAATGCAAGAAAAAGAAAAAGTGAACTCATTAACTGGGAAAGAAATGGGAAGCCGGTCCCACCACCACATCTTGTCAAGCAACGAACAATTAGAAGCTTTGCAGAGAAATATGAACTCAAAATCCTGATTGAAACAGGAACATATTATGGGGAAATGGTTGAAGCAATGAAACGAGATTTTAACCAGATATATTCTATTGAATTAAGCAAAGAACTTTACATGAAAGCGAAGCAAAGATTTGATAGAAACGGAAATATAAGGATAATTCATGGTGACAGTGGCGTTGAACTTGGAAAGCTGGTTACTACGATAAACGAACCAATCTTATTTTGGTTGGACGGTCATTACTCCGCAGGCGTTACAGCCAAAGGTGATAAGGACACACCTATCTACGAGGAACTAGAACATATATTCAACAGCCCAAATAAAGGGCATGTGATTATTATTGACGATGCGCGCATCTTTGGAACAGACCCTGCTTACCCAAGCATTGAGGAACTTAGTAAGTTCGTAAGGACAAAAAGACCTGATACCAAAATTGAAGTCGAAAACGATAGCATAAGAATCCTGCCACGCAGAGCAATCGGCTAACCATCGCATGTGTTATCGTCCCTGCCAGCAGTGCGGCGCATAACTTCGTACCGTCGGTCAGATGAACTGCTCCGCTGTAATTCCCAGAAATTGATCGCCACCCCCACGCCGGTGAGTTACTGGCAGGGAGTCGAGTGCTATATCGAAACGATCAACATCCGATCTTGCCATCGTCAAGGAAGCGATCCGTTCCCCCGTCTTGGTTTTTCTTGCACAATGGTGCCGAGCAGTCGATCCCAGCGATGAGAGATCTCAACTACGCTGAAAAGGCGCGACTTGGATTTGCTGGCGGTGCGCATCTCATCAGCTCGATCACGATTATCCCAAACTTGTTTCAGGCGCATCGCAAACGCATAAGCATCGCCGTCATCCACAAGGAAGCCGTCTTTTCCGTCTGTTATGATATCCTTCAGGCCACCTTCCACGTCATACGCCACCGGCAGACACCCTCGGGCCATCGCTTCGACGGCAACGAGTCCGAAGCCCTCCTTCCGACTCGTGATCGCAATTGCGTCGGCCGAATCAAAAAAACCGATGAGATCTGATTTCCATCCGTGAAATGACACTTTAGAACTCAGTCCGGCTCGTTCTACGAGGTTACGAAGCTGAGTTTCTTGGCTCCCACTTCCTACAATATCCAGATGATACGGGAATGAGAGATGACGGCAGATGTCTAACAGTCGATCAGGACCTTTGACTGACTCAAGCCGCCCGACAAATACGACACGCAGGTGGTCTCCGGCGCAGCGTCGCGAGGCACCCGCTTCGCGGGATTGATCTCCTATTGGGTTAGGAATGACCCGTACCCGAGACCCTGGGTATTTCTGAGTCTGATCGGCTGACAGAACGCCTACAATGCTGGCGAATGGATACGTGAGGAGGCGCAGCACCCGCCAGGCTCGGGACTGTAATCCTGCGTAGACGGTGTGTTCCATCGCAACGATTGGGACTCCTGCGAGACGGCTGGCAATGATAGCCGGCTCGGTGTTTCGGTTCGTGTGAGCGACGATGACATCGATACATTCTCTTGAGAGCATCGTCTTGAGCGTCCGGACCGTGTCTACAAACGAAAGACACCCGGTTTCGCTGAGTTTTCGAACCCGGACTGAGCTTGCGACCGCAAACGCATGTGGTTTACCGCACTTGAGCCAGATCTCCACAGTGTGTTGCTTGGCCTGTTCCGTGCTTAAGACGGCGACCATACGCTGAGCACCACCGCGGTCCAGTGCGGAAAGAAAATGTACGATCTTCATGTGTCCCTCTTCCGAATAGTCCGATAGAGACGCAGGGACAGTCTCCAGAGATTGGGAGCGTTTAGCCCCAAAGTAACAATCGCCAAAACAGCTTCTATCGCTCGCCCCGAAGGATGCGAAATCAAGGTAGCGGATGCCATAGCTGCCATAAGTACGGAGTTCAGAACATGCAATTGAAAGCTGAGTACGGGCCATTGCCTTGCAGAAAGCCACGTCCTCATCCAGAAAAAGACGTTAAACGAGATTCCTGTAGAGATTGCGGCTCCGATCGCACCATACGTTGGTACCAGCAGAGCGTTGCCAACCACGTTGATTACTGCGGCAACAGCCGTGACGACAATGTGCAGATGCGTCTTCTTGGAAAACGTTATTCCAAGCACTGTTGTCTCGGAAACCGTGGCCATGAGCGGAATGAAGAGCAAGAACGGTACGATACCGGCAGAACTGGCGTACGCCGGTGACAATATGACGTACACCACATTACGCACGAGCACGATGAACACATACATAGTCGCCATCACGGACATAAGCGTATCCGTCACTCGTTGGTAGTGGTGATTAGGAGCCTCGTTCGAGTGCCACCGCAGCGCTAAGGGTGGCCAAAATGATCCAAAGCTCTTGCGGACTATTGCCAGCGCAGCAACCAGCTTAAACGCACCGGCGTATATACCGATTTGGTCAAAGTCGGACCACGTCCGAATCGCGATCTTATCAATTGAGTTGAATATCCACGAAAGAGCCGCGGCAGGTACGAGGGGCAGACCAAATCTGAACATATCGCGCTGTAAACGCCAATCGAACCGGAAATGGAGTCGCCAGTGGGACCTACTGACCAGAAAGAAGTACGTGGAGGTAATAATCTGAGCAGTAATACTGGCTAGAATCACACTGCGAAATGTCCTCTCGAAAAGCAGCATGAAAGCAACGAGCATACTCACCCTGCTCACTTTCTCGAGCACTTGTCCCGCAGAATACGCCTTCGACTTCTGCCGCATGAGGAGGATGTACTGGGAATAGTGCATTCCTATGTGGACAATGAGATATACAGCAAGGAGAAGAACCGGTAAAAAATCCGTGATACCGTATAGGGCGTGAGCCACGAATGGGTAAAACGCCAGAAGTACCGTGCTAATCGCCGCCACCAACACTGTCGGTGGCCACAGTGCCTGGAAAAGTAACTGCCCATGATCATCAACCTCATGGTAATGACGCTGGTACGCAGAATCTAGCCCGAGATACACGAACATGCCGATCAGGCTGTGCGCCGTCGTAAACATCGATGCGCGCCCCAGTTCTTCCGGCACGATGAACCAGGTTGTAATCGGAACACTAATGAATCCGAGACCCGCATTGATGATTGGTCCTAAAGAGAATCCGAATAACTTGCGGAAGAACCGGTTAGTTTCTGATTCAGCCATAACTCGTGCTACGGGCTATAAGACACGGTTGCGGCCAGCCAAACGTTGTTTCGGATCGCTGACGAGTTATAGTTGAAGCCCCGACGGTTCACAAACGCTCCCTCCAATCGAAGTCGTAAGGAATCGAAGTCTTGTTCCCAGGCCAACCCTGTGGCCATTTCGGTATCCAAATGGGATCGGTCAAGCGTTCCTGAATTAGCGTACACGTAGTCCGCATTGACAGCAAATCGGTCAAAAAAGAACTCTGCCCGATATTTCGGTGCTTGCCAACGGAATCGGAGTGTGCCTCCTTCTGTCCCAGGACCTGCAGGTGCGCCCAATAGTTGGCCCTGATGAGTGTGGCCATGACGCACTGAACTGTGATTATAGAAAAAGCTCCGCGAGTACTGACCATCAAGGAAATAGTTCCTACTTTGCAGGGTGCGAGTAAACTCAATAAGCCCTACCAACTCCCCATAGGGTGTCTCAATAAAACGCTGTTCTGCTCCTGCCGTCCATGCGGCGCTATGGTATGGAATTTGAATCAAACTAAACAGGTTGGACGCAAAATCCTCGCGAGCCCATTCAAGGTATCCTCGGAATCCAGAGTCCGGCAGTGCTATCTCGGCGGTTAGCGAAACCATCTGATCAACCGCATCGGTTCCGTAGACCGGATCTCCCGAGTCCCGATCTCCTCCTCTCGGTCTGGGATCGAACACTTGCCAGAGAAATCGAGAAGTAGCGTCTTGCGCATTTACCGCCACGGTCCGATTTGCTCCGACCGTGAGCATGGGAAACCACTGTGGCCGATAGTAGACCGACAGAACTGATAGGTACGTATAATCGTTTGCCGGATCTTCATCGTAAGCTTCTGATTCTGTCAGACGTCCCCAGAATGCTCGCGCCTCGAGAGTTCCGATGCGAGTACTCAAAGGAAATACACCCAGGTCCACGTGTGGAAAACCGGCGGCGTTATCCGAAAAAAACAGAGGATTAACTGTTGCCGGGCCCAGCTTTATGTTCTGCGTGCCGATTCCAAACGTCAGGTCGTTCCAATACAGGCGGGCTTCCGACTGTCCCCATCCTGCGAACGTCCATGTATCATCACCCATACGTTGTGGAAGATCGATGCTCGTAGAGACATGCCCGTATGGATTATCCGGGAAACCCGAAGGACCTATCGGGAATTCTCGATTTTCCGCCACCGAGAATTCCGGCGCCACAGTGAGAGACCACCAATCCCCTCGGGCAAACAACCCGGTAGCAAGAGCTGCGTTAGCGCCGCGCCCTTGCCATAACGACCCGTCGCGATCACCGAAAGGCAGATGGGAGTTCCAAGAGGTGTATGCGACTATAGGAAGCACATGAACCTCGACTGCGGCTGTCCGTCCTATCTTTCTCGAATGCGATTGGTTTTCAACAGCAAGCGCACGTTCAAGAGTAACAACACCGAGGCTTTCCCGCGAAGGCTGCAATAACAGGCCTTCTTGGTAATCCCTCACAATCGCTGACTGAAACAGGGTTTGGGCCGGTAGAGCCGCGACGACTACTAAGAACAAAATGCCGAATGTACTACGCATCATATCAACCTCCGCAAGACAGGAATCCGCCGAATCGCTTCTTTCAGCCGTACCTTTCTTCGCTTGTTGTATCGAAGTGCGGCCTCCGTTGCGGGGCGCTTTGTCGTTTCCGAGATGCGAGTCACAGAGTGGAAGATATGAACGACGCCGGATGCATTAATCGACCACTCCAGCGATTTTTCCGCATGACGACGTGCCGCCGTTTTGGCTGCGTTGATATCGCGGGTACCGGTTGCGTACTCCTTCATAGCTGAGGCGAGTTCCCCGGGGTCTACCTCATTCTGCGGCCAATAGTAGGCATCGGCACGAGCGAAGTACTTCACCGGTTCCACAGCCACACCGCACTCAGGCGTAATGAACTCGTTCATCGGTCCTTCGTTCGGAACTATCACGGGAAGTCCACTGCTCAGTGCCTCAGGTACAGTGAGGCCTATACCCTCCAGACGAGAAGGATATACATAGACGTCTGCCAACCCGTATAAACCAGGCGCCGACACGGTCTCTTCAATAAGTGTCAGGCGCCCGGAATCAACTAAACTATCAATGAGCGCCGAGAGATCGGGAAGTTCCGTACGCAATCGAATCTGGCAGTGCAGCAATAGATGAGCTGTTGAGACGTCAACTTGCGCAAAAGCGCGCAGTAACAAGTCGGTACCTTTCCGGTACGGGACTACCCCTACCGATTGAAAGAACACCGTTTTGTCTCTTAGGGATTTGATCACATCTGGAAACCTCTCAAGTACGAACTCGTGTGCGCGCTCAGGAGAAAACAACTCAGTGTTAGTGCCCCACGGCACGTAGTGTGCTCCCTCGTGCCAGTCGAACGCCTGATAGTGCTTCTTGGTGTTGCAAATCAGGAAATCATGAAGCCCATATATCGGGATCGTCTCTTCGGTATAATAGTCGATATATGCTCCGTTTATAATTCCTTTTCGATTGCACAGCAGGATCGGATCCCACCATTTCTGCTCATTGAAGAACACAACATCGATCGAATTTCGATCCAGCCATCGCTCGAAATCTCGCAAATCTATCGCTGTACTGGAGATCCCATTCCGTCGTCCCCAGGTTACCTCCGGCGTATCCCATACCGGATTACCCTTCGGATACTCTCCTCCGCGGGCATACACCAATACTTCGAACTCTTGCTCGAGAATCTCCTTGAACTGTCGAGATACGTATCCCGCACCTCGTTCAAACCAGGTGGACACGATTCCAATTCGCATAGGTTTGCTTACCTTTTCGCTGCTCTCTTGAGAGTGTGGCGTGCTTTTCGCTGTGCCCTAAATGCAGTCCGTTTCAGGCCCCATCCAATCGCCCGAAGTGGTTCTCTCCACGCGTCTCGGTGCAACAAGGTTTGATCAATCTGTTTAGGTCCTTCAATGACACATTGAAGCGCACGAAATCGATCTCTTATTTCGATGGCACGGTTTAGGTATGTATGCTCTGACCTTGCTATGATCTGTCCTGCCGTCGCAATTCTCTTCCGTTCGTCGCTATGACGCAAATAGTAGTCTATGGCTTCAGTGATTTCCCTGGCCCCCTGGGCTTCCACCAGATGTTGGTTGTGCTTAAACGGGCTTTCCGATGAAAGTGGTTCTGTGATTAGAAAGGCTCCACTACCAAGGGCTTCATACACTCGGGTCTCCGTGTCTAAGTGGTCTTCCGAGTGCAAATTGAGAACAATCTTGGCTCTATTGAAATACTCGTTCATTTGTGTGCCATATACTCGCGCTCGGTCAACGGAGAATGTTTTGGAAACTTCGTCAAGAAGGGCTTCGCGTCTAGGCATTTTGCTACCAACAAAAACTACATCAAGGTCTTTCTCTTGGTTTGGAATCGGGTAAAATACACTCGGATGAAAGGCAGTCGACATCACCGAAAGTGATCCCGGATCACGCCATCCTAAACGTATTACTTTCTCATAACACGGGTTACTCCTCACGTAGACATGATCGAACAGCTCACTGCGGATATTTGGTTCTTGATCTTTACGTCTTGCCACGAGTTCCGTCGCCCAGAATATGCGCGGTCTTGGCAGAGCGCGAACCACATTTAAGGGGAAGTAGTCTCCTCGCTGCAATAGAAATCCGTCGAAGTATGATGATCCAAATCTATCGAACTCTGAAACAAGTCTAAATCGGTTTTTTTTGTAATCTACATCGTATGTTCGGACTTCCAATTCTTCAAAGCTCTTCTTGAGAAACCATTCAGCTCCCCAACCCGCGTTGTCTTCGATTACACTACCAAACAGTATCTTCATGGAGCACCTCGTCAATAATCCTTCCAAACCTAGACTGCCATGTATGATCTTGAAGAGCGCGTTCTTGTCCCGATCGCCCTATGCGTCGAGCAGTTTCTGGATGGTTTGTTAACCACGTAAGTTTTGCAATCAGTTCTTCTCGATCGCGAAAAAACACCATCTCTTCATCTGGCTCAAAAAGAGATGCCAACGTTTCGTTCCATGTAGTGACATAGCAAGCCCCCGTCAGTGGAACCTCGAAGTCCCTGCCTTTCAGCGAGGTTCTGGTTCCTGACCCAATGTAGCCGAATCCTAATGTTATTAGCGATCGACGGTACAATTCGAGTTTTCGCTGAAAGCTCACCGGTCCTGCTGGCCATCCCACACCAAAGGTCGTTATTGCGATCCCCCGCTTCTGTACGTGCTTTATGATCGAAGACCTAAGGCCATAACGTTGCCCGATAAATGAAACAGCAGTATCTCGCGGATGTGACACGCAATCAAGATCTTGATAGTAAACATCTGGATTTCCTCCGGGCGGAAGGAACAAGCTTTTTGCACCGATTTTCTGGTATTTCTGTGCATCGCGTGGGTCTGCAACGGTCAGATTTAGATCAAACAGGTTTGCTATTGGTGCTACACCTGTCCAACGCCCGTCTATCCATGGCCCCCAGAACAGGCGGGTATCGTCGAAAGAAAAGTTTACCATCGGTATGCCATATCGCCTCAGAGCAGAAATAGTATCTCGATTGACCCATCTACCTGACATATAGAAAAACAGGATGTCGATAGGTTCTGAAGAATGAATCGCATGTACGCGCTCGAGAAGGTAATCCTGAAAAGAATCTCGCTTGTTAAGAAACCAGTCGGAGGAAAACTGATCAAAACTAAGTCCAGGATCGATGTGGGTAACTTTTGCATGTGCTTTCCACGGATCTACCAGTCCTTCATATTCCCAGTTGTAGTGTTTTGCAACCACACACACGTGTAACCGACTGGTCCGCGCAGCTCTGTCTGAATAGAAATCTTGAGTGCTGATACTGACGCGCCCCTGATTGAATTGTATCTGCCACCATTGGTCTCGATACCTCTTTTCCAAGATCCATATCACGGATCGCTTTATTCGATTTCGTAACGACATCTGAGGTTAACTCCAGTACCGTCGCAAAGCTAGCTTGATTTGAGACGCGATCCAGTGAAACGTGTTGCGATTATACCGCTCTTCATACTCTTGCCACCGATTCTGCCGTATCTGTAGCAGATTCGGAGAAGTTGGTATGAATAGGTCGCCGGTGTTTCCTGCATAGTCTTCAACCACTTCGTTCGCAAACAGATAACCATATCCTCGTTGCCTCCATAAGAGACGAAGCTTACTCAGTGAAACACACCGGACACTTTGTTCCTGTTCCGCTTCTTTGATCGTTGACAAGATAGAATAGCCGTAAGCGCCGATTCCATTGCTTGGGTGGTCGTAAAAGACAACTGGATCTCCAATCGTTGCTGTAATATTTAGTCTAAAGCGAAGGTGTTTGACCAGCGCATCTATAGACAAACCGGAAGCCTCAAAGGCACCCACAGATGCATTGTCTGTCGAGACAATAAGAGTTGAATTAAAGCTGTTATCCAAAAAAAAAGGTGCATCGTTGATGCGAAGCCCAAAATCCGACGCAAATTTTACCCATTTTGAAGTCTGGTAACGTCTGAGACTGCCCTTGGGAGCAAACCCCAGAGGGGCGGTAGCTCCTTTAGGATTTGCTCCCGAAATCATGAGAATCGACCTAGATAAAATCTGATTCAATCGATTGATCCTCTGTGACCGGAACGTCATATGATCATAACCATGACAGTGGACATCTGTGAGTTCCGATTTGGCGATCTGACGAATCATGCCTAAGTTCTGGCTCCAAGACTTTGTATCTATGAACCAATCTGAAGGGAGGTTCAATAGTTTTAAATAATCTAGAGAATTAACAATTGACTCTTCGTGAAAGCCGTCCGCATCGACCCGAAATGAAACAAGCGTTTTTCCAGATAGCCTGGGAGATTTCCTTTCGACCCGGTATTCCACAGCATGTGCAGCTTTGACAATAACGCTCACAACAAATCGACGTAACGCTCCGTAGTCGATCGTGGTTCCGATTTCCACAAAGCGTTGTTCTGTGTTGCCAGCAACCGGGAACTCAAAATAGTCGAATCCTGACTCCATTGGAATCGACCACAAATCCCACGGGGTAGAGAAGCAGGTGACACCAGCCACCGACGTTACTGACACTCCGATATCCTCCATTTTCGTGCCCGAATCCTTGAGGCAGTGAGCTATGCAGTGCTGATTGTGGTCTTGAAGTTTTTGTGCCCGCCAAGGCATTCGAAATGATGATCCGTGTGGGATTATGCCCTCAATGGCGGCCGGATGATGTATCTCGCCCGCAAGGCCCCGCCAGCTATTGATGGATTCTGCAGATGTAATGATCGCACGTGGAGAACTCTCCATGATTCCTAGGGATAATCTGGGAGCGAGCACAATTGAGTCTGTTGGTACGTTTTCATCCGAGGGCCACTCGTATAGATCGATCAAACCGTTCTGTTCTATCCATCGCCGCCACAACTGAGATGGTCGTATTACGATCAATGACATGTATTTACCAAGTCCCGAATCCGACTCGACAGAAGAGCATTGCGCAAAGCGCGCTGTGGCGGACGAAATAGCACGGATTCAGCATCAATACTACTTCGCTGGGTTTTGGCCAACACCTTGCCATCATTTATGGTCTTAACTACATGCTCCACGAGATTCAGATGATTTCTCATCATGAGCATACGTAATGTTTCATCGTTGTTGACGATAGTTCTTTCCACACTGAGAATGGCGCCCGCATCCACTTGCGTTGTAACCTCATGTATTGTCGATCCGACGTTCAGTATATCGCCTCGGCATACGGCCCAGTATTCAGACCACAAACCTCGATACTGAGGAAGCACGCCACCGTGCGCGTTTATCCATGTGCAGGAGACTGATTCGAGTACATGCCTTTTCAGTATTCTTCCGCCCAGAACTATGCAAATTTCCGGTTGGCTCCTACGAAGCATAGATAGCGCTTCTTGATCATTGTTGATGTTGGGCGTCACAAAATAGTCAGGAATACAGTGTGGGTTGGCAAACTTTCTGGCGGTTCGTCGGGTCTCCTTGTTCCATGCCATCCTTCGTTTCGCCGCTAGAAAGGTCTGTCTCTGAAGCCATTTCTGACGGCAATCACGCGTACAGTTCTTCAGAGTTCGTAGACGCTGTTTCAGAGAATCCGGTTCTTTTTTCTGGTGAAGAATAGCCACGATATCGTGCGTCTCCGATAATCGGGCTAACAGATATGGGGCTCCAAAAGGCAAGTGACTAATTAGTGCGACACGCATATGGCATGATTCCTTGCATCAGTGCAGTGGTTTACGGGTTCCAACTATTCTCTCGCAATCGATGACAGGAGTATTTTCTGAATCTTCATACTAGCGTTTCCATCCCCATACGGATTCTGAGCGGCGCTCATCGATTGATAAAACAACTCGTCTTCGAGTAGTCGGTCGGTAGATTCGACGATTTTAGATGTCTCTGTCCCTACAAGAAGAACTGTCCCAGCTTCCACAGCTTCCGGCCGTTCAGTTGTCTCTCGCATCACAAGTACCGGCTTACCAAGACTCGGAGCCTCTTCCTGTATGCCTCCCGAATCTGTCAGCACGATACTGCTGTGCTTCATCAGGAACACAAAAGGGAGGTAATCCAGGGGTTGGGTCAGATGAATGTTGGGAACACCCCCGAGTCGTGACAATACTGGTTCTTGCACATTTGGATTGAGATGTACTGGGTATACTACATGGACATCTGGATGCCGACTCGCAATTTCATGCAATGCGTCGCAGATGTTCGAGAAGCCCGAACCAAAATTCTCGCGCCGATGACCGGTTACCAGAATATATCGTTCGTCCGAAGGAGAGAATCCAATGATGTCGCGAGTAGTGTCTTCTACATGTTCTCGAACCCTGGCGTCGGTCTCGGTCATCTCCGAAGCGATGTGGAGCGCATCGATTACGGTGTTTCCCGTCATGAAAATTCGGTCGTCATCAACCGCTTCCGCGATCAAATTTTGCCGAGCTCGTTCTGTTGGTACAAAATGCAACCGAGCAATACGTCCAGCTATTTGGCGATTGATCTCTTCCGGCCAGGGACTGTAAATATCGCGCGTTCGAAGCCCGGCTTCAACGTGTCCGACGGAAATTCGGGCGTAATAGCCTGCGAGCGATGCTGCCAGGGTGGTTGCCGTATCTCCATGGACCAGTATCACGTCCGGTTCGAACTCTTGTAAGACAGGTCGTAATCCCAGCAATACCCGGCTCGTGACATCGTATAGATCCTGCCCAGGCCGCATGATGTCCAAGTCCCATTTCGGTTGGATTGAGAACAGCTGAAGCACCTGATCCAGCATCTCTCGATGCTGGGCGGTAACACACACAGCCGAATCGAATTCATCCGATTCTTCAAGTTTGCGGACAACCGGCGCCATTTTGATGGCTTCCGGACGCGTACCAAAAACTGATAACACTCGTGGTTTTGTGTACCCCATAAGAATGACACGAATCCTACCACACCCGCCTGCGTTCTACACCCATATCGAGTATGAAGAGAGCTGTTCAATATGGATGTACTCCCTCCACCCCGCAGACCAGCCCGTGTCGCGAAACACCCCTCCCATGCTACCCTCTCCCCGTGACCAACCGTACTTTTTCCGGGCGACGCTTTACGATTGTCGGCATCTTTCCGATTGCGGAGGTGCGCACCGGCGGGCACCGGCGCTTTATCGAGCTGGCTCGGCAGCTTGCCGACCGGGGGCATCGCGTGATCATCGTCTGTCGCCCGATGCTGGCCGACCGGCTTCCCGGTGAGGCGCTGCCGATTATCCCTGACAGTATTACGAGCTATGTGCCGCCGAGGTGGTGGCAGTATCGGCGGTACGTACGTCGCTATCGCGGTGAGCTGCGGGCAGCGGTGGGCGAGGGGGCCACGAGTCGTGACGCCGCTGTAAATGAGACCGTGGTCCTGACGTTTGGTGAAACGAACTATCCCGCGGCCCGCGCCGCCGGCGACCTGCTCGGGGTTCCGGTGGTGTTTGCGCTGCGGAGTAACTTCGTCGACGAGTTCTTGCGGTTTGGGACGTTTCGCCGCCGGATCGCGGTTGTGCCGGGGCTCCAGAAGCGGTTTCAGCGCTGGTGGAAGCAGCGTCTGGAGCGCGCGTTCTGTCGCGGGTCGGATCTGCTGGTCTTTCAGACGGAATACGATCGAGACAACGTTGCCGCGCGCAATCCGGGTATCGAGACCCGCTCCCTGGTCATCCCAAACAGCTTCCGCGTGGAGTGGCTCCCGGCGTCCGTGGCGCGCCCCGTCACGGTTCCCGACGCCGAGTCCGAGGCCACCGCCACCCGATGGGTCTACCTGGGTCACCTGAACGAGCGCAAAGGCGTTCAGTTTCTCTTTCCCGCACTGCGCATGCTCCGGGATCACGGGTTCAGTGACTTCCACCTGGACGTGGTGGGTTTTGGGGGTCTGGAAAACTGGGCTCGGGATTATGTATCCACCCACGGTCTTGGGCAGCAGGTAACCTTTCACGGCCGGAACGACCAGCCCCTAATGCTGCTCCAGCGCGCCCATTTGAGCATCGTGCCTTCCATCTACGACAGCTTTCCCAACACCGTTCTGGAATCCCTCTTCGTGGGCACCCCCGTCATCGGTGCGGATGCAGCCGGGATTCGCACGATGCTGCACCACTCCGAGCTCCTCTTCTCCGCGGGCAGTGCGGAGGCGCTTGCCGACCGGTTGCAACAGGTGGCACGTGACCCCGCTGCGTGGCGCCAGGTGTGCGTCCGCTCCGCCGAGCGTCGCGCAACGTTCGACTTTGATTGGGCCGCCTGCTGGGAAACGGCTCTGGCGCGTGTGGTGGGCTAAGACGCTCCCCAGGCGGGTGGCCCCGGCCCCGATGAGCGTGCGGGCACCGCGCAACCCGGCAGTTCGACCTTTCGAAGAACTTCTGTATGTCTTCCTCGGTGAGCCGGCGGGGCCTACCGTCGGTCCCGATACGCATCCCGGGCGCGGGTGAAGATTGCTTCCAGGTCATCCCAGGTTGCCAGGAGTTGGCTCAGGGTCTCGGCGGTCTGTTCCAAGCTTTCGGGGTAGTCATGAGCCAGGTTGTTCCGGAGGTTGCGAAAGCGTTGCCAGGTCTGAACGCTCGGGAGCACGTCAAGCTGTTCCAGTCTACTGAGAATATCCAGGAACGGTCTTGGTTCCGTATCCGCTTCGAGCAGCGCGTACAGCGAGGGTAAGAGTCGGCGGGCCATGGAATCTTGCAGTTTCGTGAAACGGTATACGAATTGGTCAAGGCGGAGCACCGACTCTTCATCGAGGGATTTGAGAGTTGCCGGTGTGATCGGGCGTAACGATTTGAGATATTCGTTACTGTTGTGAAGCTTTTCCAGATGCGATTCGCCCTCGGTGATGGCGGATTCAATGGTGGCGGTGAGTTCTTCGTTCATAGGGGAACCCCCTCACGGCGGGCATTGGTGATGATCAGCGGTTGACCGTCCGGGACCGATTGTCCACGCGGACCATCAACCACCAGGTCGATCTTCTGATCTCCGATTGCCAGTTGAATGTCGGTGATCGTGTCTATCTTGGCCCGAAGTGCATCTTCTCCGGAGAGCGTTGTTTCCACCAGGAGATCGATGTCTCCGCCGCGCCGGGTGTCGTCCACGCGCGACCCAAATAACCACACCTGTGCATCGTTACCAAAATGTTCCGTCACGGCGGTTCTCATGACGTCCCGCTCCCGCTCAGTCAGTCGCACGAATCTCTCTCCTCGCCGATTTACGCCTCCCCGTCAGGCTCGGGAAAGACCAGCTCCAGCTTTACGGTGACCTTAGGAATCGCCAGCGACGACACCGTGTCCTGCCGGCCGTAGGCGTCTACCCGCCGAAACGTGGCCGATCCGGCGTCGTGGTGGTAGAGCTCGAGCACCTGCTCGTCGATGTCGACGATCCAGTATTCGGCCACCCCATATTTTTCGTACAGGTTGAACTTCCGTTTGCGATCGGCGTAGCCGGTTTCCGGGGAGAGGATCTCGATCACCAGTTCCGGTGCTCCCACGATGCCCCGCTCGGTGCGCAAGTGTTCGGCACACGCCACCAGCAGGTCCGGTTGCACCACGGTGGGGCGATCGTCCTCTTCCGCCGGCGAGAGCTTTACATCGGTGGGTGCCGCGAACACGCGGCAGGGGTCATCTGTGAGCTGGTTCGCGATCTGCCGATGAAACTCCCCGCTTACCGTCTGGTGAATGAGGCGGGGTGCCGGACTCATGGCAAACGCCTCGCCTTGGACCAGTTCAAACCGCTCTCCTTGCGGCCACTCACCCCAGGAGAGGTAGTCGGCGTAGGAGAACGTCTCGCGGTCCTGTCGTTCCGGTAGGGCCATGGTGGTAAGTATAACCCACTCGGCGGCTGCGGTCACCGGCGCCGGCGGGCTACCTGCGCCGGGATGCCGCCCGCAGCCGGAGGCCGCCGACTGCGTGTGTGCGGCACCAGGCCGGCCGCACCACCAGGCCGCCCGCGCCTACAGGTACTCCGCACCCCGGCGGATCATCTCACTCCACCAGGCCAGGTCGGCTTTCCAGTGGTCTCGGGTGTCTGCGGTGATCTCCCAGGTGGTAGCTTTCAGCGCGATCGCCCAGCCGTCCTGGATGAAGGCGCCCAGGAGGCCCAGGTAGAGTTGCGGCTCCCACCACGAGTCCAGGTCGGTCTGTCGCTCCCGGGGGGCCGCCTGCGCCGGGTTCGTTGCCGAACCGCCGTCGCCGGTGAATCGGCGGTCTTGCTCATGCGCCAGATGCTCCTCTATCCGTTCACGGTAGTTCGCAATGATCTCTTCCTTGGCCACCGGCAGGAAGGGCGAATTGGCGCCGATGTAGCGGCCCAGGTCTATCGCCGGCGGGCCGTAGGTGGCCAGTTGCCAGTCCAGCATGATGGTGCGGTCGTAGTCCCAGCCCAGGTTGGAGTGGCGATAGTCGCCGTGGACCAGGGTGTGGGGATACTGTGCCAGCCGATCCACTAGGTGCTGCGGGTCGTGCACGATCGGCATGATCGCCTCGGTTACATCGTTGGGCATCACCTCCGCCACTCGACTCCACCCTTCGCGGATACGGTGGTGGATGTCGCGATTGAGCTCGGCGAAGCGCCCGGCGGCGGCGGGAGAGAACATCCGGAAGACGTCCTGGATGTGGCACAGACCCAGGGCGGGGTCCGCCAGGCGGGAGGTGCGGTGGGTGACGGTTGCCTGTGTACCGGCGCCCGCGCCAACACTGACCGTCGCGGGCGCCGGCTCCAGGAAACGGGCATGCATGGCGGCGAGGCTGTCCACAAACGTGGTGTTTTGCGCCTCGGTGAAGTGCTGGTTGGTGACGAGTCGATCTCCCACGGCGCGCATGAGGATCGCGTACCCGTCTTCGTCGTGAGCGCAGGCGATAGTGGTGGTGTCTGCGCTCTCGGGAAGCTCGTCGAAGATACCCTGGCTCCACAACGCTACCGAGCGGCATTGGGTGTCCTCGGTTACTTGCATGAGCCAATCCCATTTGGGATTGAGGCGCTTCAGGATGAACTCCGTGGTGTCGGAGCCGGCGCCCACCACGGTGTCGGGGTCGGTGCGGGCCGGTTGGACCACGACCCGCGAGAGCTCGCTTCCGGAGTGGGCGAAGTCTGCGGTGAGGGGGATGACCTCGACGCTCCCCACGCTGCGGCCGGTGAGGCGCGTGAAGAACGCGGGGGAGGTGATTTCTGCCGGACTGCTGTAGAGCGGGTGCGCGAGGCCGGGCGTCCCCGGCGGGCTATCCACTCCCGGCGCGTCGGACGCCTCGGGGGATTCGGTTGAACGGTGGGTGGCCTCGGTCTGCCGGTGCATGCTGATTATCCCTTCCTGAACTGCGGCAGGTACTCGTCGAACTCCGTCAATAGGTGGTCGAGTACCTCCCGGGCGGTCTGAATGTCATTAATGGTGGGGTCCAAAAGCAGCGCCTGGAGCATCAGGTCGCGATCGCCGTGGTAGCCGGCGTCCACCACCACGGAGCTGTACGCCAGTTCCCGGCGACAGAGCTCGGCGATCGGTTCCGGGAGCGGTCCCATGCCCAGGCCTTTCACACCGGCGCCGGTGGACATGCCGGGCACTTCCACGATCGAACCCTCGGGAAGGTTGGGGATCAGGCCGTGATTGGCGAGGTTGAGCTGGTCCACGTAGACGTTGCGGTTGGCGTGAACGCCCTCAATAATCTCCGGCACCGCTTCCGAGCGCAGGTGCAGCAGTTGGTCCACCGGTTCCTCCCCGGCGACGATCTTCCGCGCCAGTTCGCGACGGCCGTTGCGGCGGTCCAGGTTGCCGCTCCAGCTCTGGGTGTGCAGGCCGTAGCGCTCCCACGGTTTCTTGATAGGGTCGTGGACGTAGGGAAGAAACTCGCAGAGGTGGCTATCACTGGGCGTGGGCATGAGGCCGAAGATGTCGAACATGTCCTTGGAGAGCGGCTCGAAGTCCGGTCGGGGCAGGCCGCGGTTCCAGCGGTCGCGCAGTTCCGGGTAGAGGTCTTCGCCGGTTTCCCGGTCGCGGATGTCCAGGATCCAGGAGAAGTGGTTAATGCCGGCGGCTTTGATGTCCAGGTACTTGAGGCCCGCCGCCATGAGGGGTTCCCGGAAGTGGCGCGTCTGGTGGTTGGTGTCGATCTTGACGTCGGAGGGGACGGCCACGCCGTACTTGTCGCCGAGGATCGCCATCGCCATGGCGTAGCCCCAGCGCAGCTGGTGACACATGCCCACCACTTTGATCTTCGTGTAGCGCTCCACCACCTCCGTGAGCCGGATCATGGGGTTCACGTAGTTCAGCATGAGCGCATCGGGACAGAGCTCTTCCATGTCCCGGGCGATGTCCACGATGAGCGGCAGATTTCGCGCGGTGTGGGCCAGGCCGCCGGGGCCGGAGTTCTCCGCGTAGGGCTGGCGAATGCCGTGCTCCAGGGGAATGCGCCAGTCTTTCTCCCACACTTCCTCCCGCGGGCCGACTTGAACCGAGAGAATCACGAAGTCGGCACCGGGAAGCGCCTCGCGACGGTCGCCGGTGGCGTTAATGGTGGCGTTGCTGTCCCACGCCTGATTCATCGTTTCCGCGAGCTTCGCCATGAGCTCCAGCGGCTCCGGGTCGATGTCCACCAGCTGCAGCTCCGCCCCGCGCAAAACGGGGGAGCGCAGAATGGCAGAGATGGCGCGCTGGCCGAAGACGGCGCTTCCGGCGCCGATTATGACGATTTTCGGGGGGCGGCGCGTGCCGCCGCTATTGGTAGTACTCATGTGTGTGTCCTTTCCACGATACGGGTGATGAGGTGTGTGTTATCGATTATAAGCCAGAGTCCCAGGGCAAGGAGCGCCCCGTCCACCAGTCGACGGAGACGGTCCGCGGGGAGGAGAATCGCGATGCGGGTACCTACCCAGGTGGCGGCAAATACCACGGGAATGAACCAGACCGCCCGGCCCAGGGCGACGGCGGTAACGTTTCCGGCGATCGTGTGAGACAGGATCACCGGTACGCCCAGAATGAGGAAGTACAGCTGCAGATTCGCCTGGGCGGTGAGGGGGCGCTCCGCCCGGGCGGTGAAGTATGGCACGGCGGCGGGGCCGGGAGCGCTGAATGCGCCGGCGAGGATTCCGCTGATGCCCGCGAGTCCCCAGAACGCCAGGGGAGTGCCGGCGGCGCGGCGCACGTGGTGTCGGCTGATGAGGTTTCCCGCCGCCACGGCCACCACGAACATTCCGATCAGTGCCAGTGCCGGTTCTCTGGGAAGGGCAGAAATGACGAGCACCCCCAACGGAATAAAAAGGAGTGTCGCGCCGCCGAAGGTGAACACCGCCCGGCGGTCCAGGTCTCCCCGTTGGAGCCACGCCTTATAGGCTAACAGCGCGGTTCCCACGACGACGTTCATCGCCACCGCTGCTCCCGGACCGTAGAGGATCGCCACCAGCGGCACCGAGAGGATCGCGAAGCCGAAACCTACCATTCCCTGGACGATGCCGGCGCCGCTGTAGATCGCTGTCAGTGCTACAACCGTTCCCAGTTCCATACTCAATCCCATCCGGCGTTCAGTATATCCCCGTCATGCGACCCACGACGTAGATCGTTCCCGCCACGATCGGCGCTGCCACCAGGGTCATTACGGTGCCGGCGATCGCCATGTCGCGGATTGAGAAGTACCCGGAGGTGTAGGGAATCACGTTGGTGGGGGTGCTCGTAACCAGGATAAACGCCATGCTTGTTACCAGTGCCGCGGGAATCGTGATCGACAAGGTGTCGATACCGAGGGCGGTGGAGAGGGTGATCATGATCGGAATGATAATCGTGGCGGTGACGGTGTTACTCGAGAGGAAGATCTTAATGAAGCTCACGATGAGCACTACCAGGAAGACCATCACGAAGGGATGCACCCCGGCGATTCCCCCGAGGAAGAGCATCGCCAGCCACTCGGCGGCACCCGCCTGATAGAGCACCATTCCCAGAGAGATTCCTGAAACGATGAGCAGAATGCTGCTCCAGCTGACTTCCTCTTCCACCGTTTTCCAGGCGGTGGCGGCGACGCCGGGAAAGAAGAAGATCGCCGCGGTGAGCAGTACCGGCATCGAGATCGGAATACTGATTCCCAGCAGCGCCTCCCACAGGGGCGTACTCAACCAGAGGATCACCGTGAGGGCGAAGATCACCATGGTGACTTTCTCCTCGCGGTCCGGCGTGGGAAGCGCGTCATACTCCGCCCGCAGTTCCTCCTTGGTTTTGGTGAGGTGGCTGATCTCCGGTTTGAAGAAGAGCATCAGCACCGCCCAGGTGGGCAGCAAGATCAGGAGCCCCGCGGGGACGCCGTAGGCCATCCACCCCAGGAAGGTGAGCTCGATACCCGCCATTTCCCGCATGAAGCCGATCGCCAGCGGGTTGGGTCCCGCGCCGGAGGGCGCCATGATGCCGCCGATGATCGGACCCCAGGCGCAGGCGATCATCAGCGCCTTGCCGAACTTGCTCTTGAGGGGGGTGACGCCCTCCTCCCGGAGGATCGCCACGCCCAAAGGCATGAGCATCGCCGCCACGGCGGTGTTGGTGATCCACATGGAGAGCAGCATTCCCACGGCGAGAAAGCCGAAGATAATCATGCCGGTGGAATTGCCGGTGCGACTCAGGAGAAAGACGGAGATCCGGTTGCCCAGGCCGCTGCGAGTGATAAAGCTCGACAGTACCAGTACCCCGATAAAGAAGATGAAGATGTGGTTGCCGAATCCCAACCGCACCACGGCGGAGAAATCCTCCACGCCGAAGATCGCCAGCAGGAAGATGCCCATGAGCCCCGTAATGTGAAACGGGATCGCCTCGGTCATCCAGAGGATGAGCGCGAAGAGCAGCACTCCCAGGGCGGTCTGGCCGTCGGCGGTGAGGGTAATATCTCCCACGGTGCGCCACGCCTCCGGCAGGAGCACGAAGCGCGCCAGCACGGCGATTCCCGCGGCGATACCGAGGTAGACCCAGCGCTGTGTGAGGCTCATTTCGCCGATAGGTTTGGCGGCGTTCGTCGGGCCGGAGGGCCCGCCGCCGGCGGGGGTGGTGTTCATCGCGCGGCCTCCTTGGTGGCGGCGCTCGGTGTGGAGGCGGAGCCGCCGGCCGGTTGCACTCCGGCCTGTGCGCGGCTGGAGGAACCCGCGCCACTGCGCTCAGCCATCAGTTCCTGCAGGAGGGTGCCGACCTGGCTGGGACGCTGGGCCACGCGGGCGCCGGCGGACTCCAGGGCGGCGGTCTTGGCGGCGACGGTGCCGGTGGTGCCGGTGACGATCGCGCCCGCGTGGCCCATGCGCTTGCCTTTGGGTGCGGTGCGCCCGCCGATGAACGCCACCAGGGGCTTGGTGAAGGTGCCCTCGGCGATCGCCTGGGCTACCTCTTCCTCCATCGTTCCCCCGAGCTCTCCTACGATGACGACCCCTTCCGTCTCCGGGTCTTCCTCAAAGGCGGGGAGAAACTCGGCAAAGCGCGAACCTGGTACCGGGTCGCCGCCGACCCCGATCAGCGAGGAGACGCCGAAGCCTTTCTGCACGATCATGGAGGTGACCTCGTTGGTAAGGGAGCCGGAACGCGTCATGACCCCGATCGAACCGGGGTTGTAGACGCGGGTAATCCAGTAGGGAAAGATGCCGAGCATCGATTTTCCCGGAGAGATTACCCCAGAGGTGTTGCCGCCGACCACTTGGGCCCCGGCGGACCGGGCGGCGGAGCGGATCTGGATCTGATCGTGCAGGGGAATGCCGTCGGCGATCGTAACAACTTTCTGTATACCGGCATCCAACGCCTCGAAGACGGCGTCCTTGGTGAAGCGCGGCGGCACGAAGAGCATCGCCGCGTCGGCGGTGTGGGCGGTGTGGGCGGCGCGGGCGCGGGCCACGCTGTGGTAAACGGGCACGCCACGGACGTCCTGACCTTCCTTGCCGGGGGTGACCCCGGCGACCACGGTGGCGCCCATGTCCAGCATGTGGCCGGTCCAGTAGGCACCTTCCTTGCCGGTAATGCCTTGCACGATGATGCGGGTGTTCTCGTCAACAAAGATGCTCACGCTGATCCTCCTTTACCGGTACCGGCCGGGGCACTACCCGGCGCAGGGTCGCGCCCCGGCGCGGCGCTGCCGCCGGCGGAGCCCGAGGCCTCGGCGCGCTTCGCCGCCAGGGCGATCGCCCGGCGGACCGCCTCTTCCGTGTCGTACAACGGCTCGAGGCCGGCGGCGCGAAGCGTTGTGTCGGCGGCTTCCTCGTTGGTGCCGCGAATGCAGGTGACGATGGGGC
>JBBDTM010000029.1:19459-26151 GCA_040904425.1 Alkalispirochaeta sp. | reverse complement strand
AGCGTTGTGTCGGCGGCTTCCTCGTTGGTGCCGCGAATGCAGGTGACGATGGGGCGGTCCGGCTTGAGCGCCTGGATCGCGGCCACCACACCTTCCGCCATGACGTCGGCCCGGGCGATCGTGCCGAAGGTGACGATGAGGATCACCGAGCTGGTGTTTTTGAGGCACAGCTCCATGGCGCGCTGCGCCTTGTGGTAGTTGGGTCCGCCGAACTCCAGGTAGTTGGCTACCCGGCCACCCTCGTCGTTGACCAGGTCGAAGACGGTGGTGGTGAGGCCGGCGCCGGCGCACATCAGGGAGATGTCTCCGTCGAATTGTACGTAGGGGATGCCCTCCAGGGCCGACTCGTAGGCGGCGTCGGAGTCGTACTGCTCCCGGGCGATTTCAAACTCCGGGTGGCGGTCGAGGCTGTTGTCGTCGATGATTACCTTGGCGTCGCCGGCGATGAGCGGGGTGGCCTCGGCATCGGCGCCGCCGGTGACGAAGACCGGGTTGATCTCCGCCAGTTCCGCGTCATCGGTTTCGAAGACGTGGTAGAGTTGGCCCACCAGTTTGGCGAACGCCTTGGCGGCGCCGCCGGTGAGGCCCAGGTCGTAGGCAAGGCCCCGCGCCTGATACGGCTGCAACCAGCGGAAGGGGTCCACGTAGACGCGCTTAATCGCCTCGGGGCGTTCCTTGGCGAGTTCCTCGATCTCCACGCCCCCTTCGGCGCCGGCGAGGATTACGTACCGCGCACTGCCGGGCTCGGCGGAGATGGAGAGGTAGAGCTCCCGGTCGATGTCCACCGCCGCCTCCACGAGGAGCGCCGGGATCGTGTAGCCTTTGGAGAGGATCTCGCGGGCGGCATCGCCGGCCTCTGCGGGGGGCACCACCTTGATGAGCCCCGCCTTGCCGCGGCCTCCCATGTCCAGTTGCGCCTTAACCACCACTTTGGTGGCGCCCGTCTCGGCGGCGAGCGCCTCCGCCGCCTCTCGGACGGTCTCGGCTGCCCCCGATGAGCCGCCGGGCACGGCAGAACCGTCAGGTTCAATTACCCGGACCAACCGAGACGCCGGAAGGGGAATCCCGGCGGCGGCGAAGCGCTCTTTGCCTTGATATTCAAACAGTTTCACGATTACTCCAGCGTGTAGCGGGTGCGAAAGTCGCCCCACATCTCGTCGTCGGTGGGGGCGCGGCCCTCGATCGGTTCGCTGACCCAGGTGACGTTAATGAAATGCTTCCAGTGGATGTTCTCCGTGGTGACGTTGCCGCCCCACGTGCCGCATCCCAGGGTGACGGTGCTGGGCATGCCGTTGAAGAAGTTGCCGCCGTTGGCCGGGGCCTGCGGCTGGCGAACCATGATGCGGCTGGTGCGCATCCGCTCACCCAAGGCCTGAATGTACTTCTGGTTCCAGGTGTGGATCCCGCAGGAGTGGCCGGTGCCGGCGTTGTCGGTGAGGTGGGTGAGAATATCCACCGCTTCCTCAAAATCCGAGTACTTGTAGACGGTGAGTACCGGACAGAGCTTCTCATCGGCGAAGTGGTCCTCCTCGATCGGGAGGGTGCCTTCTACCAGGAGGATCTTGGTGTCATCCGGAACGCTCAAGCCCGCGTCGCCGGCGATCTTCACGGCGCTCCGCGCGACGATTTCCGGATTGAGGGCGATTTTGCCCGTCTTGTTGGGCCGCCACATCCAGTCTTTGAGCTGTTGGCGCTCGGTTCCGCGAACGATGTAGCTTTTCTTGGCGTCCTGTTCGAAGAGCTTGAGCGCCTCGTCGTAGAGGGAGTCGTGGATTATCACGCTGTTCTCGCTGGAGCAGCTCGTGGCGTGGTCGAACGCCTTGCTCAGGGCGATCTTCTTCACCGCGTCCGCCACGTCGGCGTCTTCGGCGATAATTTGCACGCTGTTACCGGGACCCACACCGTAGGCGGGAGTTCCGCTGGAGTAGGCGGCGTTGACCATCGCCCCGCCGCCGGTGGCCACCACCAGGTCCACCTGCTGCATGAGGTGGTTGGTCTTGGGGATGGAGGGTTCTTCAATCATCTGCACCAGGTCTTCCGGGGCGCCGACGCGCCGGAGGCCCTGCCGCATGTATTCCACCGCCAGGTTGCTCGCGGCGGCGCCCCGGGGGTGAGGCGCGAAGATCACGGCGTTGCGACCCTTGAGAATACCCAGGCCGTTGCTGGCGGGAGTGGCGGTGGGGTTGGTTACCGGCAACAGTGCTCCCACCACTCCCACGGGCTTGGCGTACTTGGAGATGCCCTTGGCCTCGTCCCGTTCGATGAGTCCCACCGTCTTGGCGGTTTGCAAGTCCCGCAGGACGCCCATCACCTTCACTTTATGCTTGGTGATCTTGTCGGCGACGTTACCCATTTCGGTGACTTCCACGGCGAGTTCCGCCAGCTTGGCGATGTTCTTGTCGTTGTACACTTCCCATCCCACCGAGAGACAGAGATCGTCGATTTCCTTCTGACTGTAGTCTGCTACCTGCGCCTGAGCGGCGCGGGCGCGGGCCACGTACTCCGCCACCAGGGCGGCGTCCGGATCGGCGGCGGGGGAGGCATTTCCCGCCGCGTTCGCTACACCCGCGCCCGCCGAGCCGGCGCTGCGTCGAATTTGTTTTCCTGTTCCGGTCATGAGCTGAAGTTCTCCTCTTCGATCTTCTGCACCATGCCGTAGGCGTTTTTCAGCCACTCGGCGCGCTCTTCCATCGTTTCGGTGAACGCCAGATCCAGCCAGGAGGCGACGATGTCCACGCCGAGCTTCGGCGCGGTGATCCAGCCGCCCATGGTGACCACGTTGGCGTTGTTGATAATACGGCCCTTGCTTGCGGCAAAGATGGTGTCCGCCACTACCGCGTATACGCCTTTGAACTTGTTGGTGACGATGCCCATACCTTGGCCGGTGCCGCAGATCGCCACGCCCCGGTGGGCGCGTCCGTCCTGGATCGCCTTGGCCACTTTCGGGGCCTGCACGGGGTAGGGTTCGTTCTCATCGGCGGCGTACAGACCGAAGTCCAGGACTTCTACGTCGTCGCGGCTCTTGAGGTATTCGGTGACCGCTTCCTTCAGGGGGAAGCCGGATTTATCACTGACGATTGCGATTATTTCTTTGGTTGCCATAGTGTCTCCTCTATCTTCGTGTGTCCGCTTTCGCGGCAGCTCTCGGTCCGGCGGCGCGTCAGGCGCCGACGGGTCGAGGGTTCTTGGCCTTCTTGGCCATAAGTTTCTGCGCTTCGCTTACCAGGTTGTCAGCGGTCAAGCCGAACCGTTGTTGGAGGTATTCCTGAGTGCCGACTTCGCCGAACAGGTCCTGAATGCCGATGCGCGTCTGGTAGACGGGGGCGTGCTCCGTGAGGACCTCCGCTACGGCACTGCCCAGACCGTTGCGGACCTGGTGGTTTTCGGCGGTGAGAATGGCGCCGGTCTTGCGGGCCAGGTCGATGACTAGTTCTTCGTCAATCGGCTTTACTGTGTGCATGTCTACCACGGTGACGTTCACCCCATGACCTTCGAGCGTGGCGGCGGCGGTAAGCGCCTCGGCCACCATGATCGCGCCGGTGGCGATGATCGTCAGATCTTTGCCCTCGGTGATCACTTTGCCTTTGCCCAGCTCGAAGTCCTCGCTGTCGGCGTAGATCGGCGTGATCGCTTTGCGGTGGAGCCGGAGGTAGCTCGATCCCTGGCGGTAGGCGATCTGCGGCATGAGTTTACGCAGGCTTACCGGATCACTGGGTTCACAGATGTAGATCCCGGGAATTGTGCGCATGAGGCCCATGTCCTCGAACGACATGTGCGTTCCGCCGTTAAACGCCGCCGATACGCCGGGATCGGTGCCGGTGAGCTTCACGTTCTGCTTCGCATAGTTGGCGGAGATAAAAAACTGGTCGAACGTTCGCCGCGCGGCGAAGCAGGTGAACGTCGCGGGGAAGGGAATCATCCCGGTAGTGCTGAGGCCGGCGGCGATGCCCACCATGTTGGCCTCGGCCACACCCACGTCGATCCAGCGGTCCTTGAACTGATCCTTGAAGTCGAACGTGCCGTTGGCGCGCATCAGGTCGGCATCGAGGACGACGATGCGCTCATCCTTGGTGGCGAGCTCGGACAGGAGCTCACCGTAGACTCCGCGCATCTCCGCTGCTTCCGGGGCGGTGGGGCGGTCGATTACGTAATTCATACGAGGGCCTCCTCTTCCTTTTTCAGTGCCGCGAACGCTTCCTTCGCCTGTTCCGCGCTGATCGGCATGTTGTGATTCTTGAAGTCGCCTTCGCAGAAGGAGACGCCTTTGCCTTTGATCGTGTCGGCAATAATCATGGAGGGACGATTCTTCTCTTCCATCGCCGAGAGCACGGCGGCGTCCAGCGCTTCGAAGTCGTGTCCATCAACCTGTTGCGTGTACCACCCGAAAGAGGTCCAGCGGTCGGCGAGGTGATCTGTCTTCATGATGTCGTCGATGTGACCGTCGATCTGCATCTTGTTGTAGTCGGTAAAGGCGATCAGATTCGACAGACCGAACATAGCTGCCGACATCGCCGCCTCCCACGTCTGCCCCTCGTTGGTGTCTCCGTCGCCGATGAGACCGAATACCCGACCCGGGAGCTTCTGAATCCGGTGGCCCAGGGCGATACCCACCGCCGCTGAGAGACCCTGCCCGAGGGAGCCGGTGGTCATGTCGATACCGGGAGTGCGGTTCATGTCGCAGTGGCTCGGGAGGTTGGTGCCGCCCTGGTTGAGGGTGTGCAGCATGTCCTGAGGAAAAAATCCCCGGTCGGCCAAAACGGCGTAGAGTGCCGGACCGGCGTGTCCCTTGGACATGACGAACTTGTCTCGCATGGTGTCTTTGGGGTTGGTCGGATTATTCCGCAGGTGACGGTAATAGAGAATCGTCAGGATTTCAATAATCGATACTGAGCCGCCGATGTGGCCGATTCCCAGGTGGGCTATCTCATCAATCGTGAGTCGCCGAATAACGATCGCTTTCTGTTTCAGATCGCGCAATTCGGAACTGTTCATGTGGACTCCTTTATTTCTTTCTGAAAGTAATAAACCAAGATTAGCATGAGTTGGCGGTGGTGTAAAGTCCTGAAACGGCGTTGCGATCGGCGTGCGCCCCCCGGCACGGCACTCCTTGCCTTTCCACCTATGCCTTGTCATACTCTCCACCGAAGAGGTTTTTTTCAGTAACTAACTATGCACAAGCCACTACGTAGCCGCGACGTGCGGGCCAGTAACGAAAACCTCGTCCTCAACCTGATCTTCCAACAGGGGCATGCATCGCAGTCGTCGGTAGTGCAGCAGACCGGCCTCAAGGCGCCCACGGTATTTCGCATCTTCAGCAAACTCGAAGAGGAAGGCTATATTCGGTCGTGTTCCGAGGGAGGTTGCGACTCCCCTGGGTCTTCCGCCGCGCCGTCGGCCGCCTCATCGGGCGCGTCAGGGGGGAGCGAACGCAAAGGGCGCCGACCAAATCTGTACTGCATTGAGCCGTCCAGTGTGTACGCCATCGGGGTCGACTTTTCTCGCCTCGCCGCCGCCGTGATCGTCGTCAACTTTGCCAACCAGGTTATTCACCACCGCAGCGTGGAAATCAGCCGCTCCGACGACCGCCAGGCGGTGCTCTCCGCCGTGGAAGAACTCATCGCGGCCGCGATCACCGAAAGCGCCATCGATCCCCAGGCGATCGTCGGCCTTGGTCTGGCGGCACCGGGGGTGGTCGATACCGCCACCGGAAAGGTCCTCGACTACCGCCGGATCGAAGGTCTCAACGGGTACTCCCTGCGAGATCACTTCGAGTCGCGCTTCTCCATGCCCGTATACGTTCACAACAACACCTCGGTGATTGCCGCCAGCGCCTACCACTACGGGGACGCGCTGGAGGTTGACAGTCTCCTTACCGTGCTCGTGCGCAGCGGCGTGGGAGCCGCGTTGATCACGCAGGGCGACATATTTCTCAACGGCACCGCCACCGCCCTGGAGTTGGGACGCGTCACGCTTTGTCCGGAAACAGTTGAAGGCGTTGCACAGGACGCCGAAACCCTGGAGCAGACCGTGGCTGAACGCCCCATGCTCGAACGCCTCCAGAAGCACTACGACGTCACCGGGTGGGAAGATGCCGAAGAGAAACTCAGTCCGGTGGAGGTCTCCAGTGCACTGTATCGGGAGCGACTGGCGCTCGGTACCGCAATCCGCAATCTCCACCACCTCTTTCACCCCGAAGCGATCCTCCTGGTGACGCGCTTTCCCCTCCTGTCCCAGGTCCTCGGCGACGCGATCCGCAGCGTTCTCCCCGAGCGCGCGGTCATCCCCACCGTCTACGACCCTGTCCAAGCGTGTTACGGCGCCACCGACATCGTCTTCCGCCGCTTTTTCACCGGCACGCGCGAGTAGCGCTCCTTCGTTTGCGCAGTTCAGCCGAGCGGTACCTCCTGCCCGATAGCCCGATAGCCCGATAGCCCGATAGCCCGCCGGACCCTCAGCCTATCAGCTTATCAGCTTATCAGCCTCGACTCGGCGAGCCCGTCAGCTCCCCGGCAACCCGCAGTTGCCCCGGGAACGATTTGAAATACCCCGTAGAAAAGTGCAAACAAAAAGTGCACACCCAACGCCTTGGGGAACACAAATTGTTTGCACAATTCTACGGTGGGGCTGATGCTGACTTGGCCCAGCGGCCCAGCGGCCCAGCGGCCCAGCGGCCCAGCGGCCCAGCGGCCCAG
>JBBDTM010000029.1:0-19359 GCA_040904425.1 Alkalispirochaeta sp. | reverse complement strand
GGCCCAGCGGCCCAGCGGCCCAGCGGCCCAGCGGCCCAGCGGCCCAGCGGCCCAGTGGCCTGGTGGCTACCCCGACTGGGATTTTCTGGCTGAATTCGGGGCGTTCGACAAGCGCGGTGGTCCAGGAGGTGGTAAGCAGTGGTATGACGATTACGACAAAGGAACTGCGGCGAGATCTTCAGCATGTGCACCATGCGGTACGGCGTGGTGTACATGTTCAAATCACCTTCTACGGAAGACTGTGGGGTGTGCTGATTCCGGCTCGCCAGGTCTGGGAGGAGTTTTCGGGCAAACTTCGAGACGACTGTTTTCGAGATGCTGCCAGTTTGGCGCCGGATCTGCTGGATGTGGATGCAAGCCGGGAGCACCCGGAGAATCCGACGGAGCCTGAGGGTCAGGAGCATGGACCCAATGAGGCAGCTTCGCCGTCTCCCTCCGCTGGCCGCTCGTCCCACCCGGCCGGACCGGCCCGCACGGATGAAAAGTCCTCACGGAAGCCGCTGTTTGCGGTGCGGAGTGGCGGTGGATTCCCGGGGGTTGTATTGCCGCGACGACGTGAGAGCCTAATCCGCTGTGCGGCTCCTGATTCGGGATACTTGCTCACTGAGTCGGCGGTCATCCGGTACCACATGGGTGATGAGGAGGCGCTGGAGGCGTTCCGCGAGGCGGATTCCCTGGCAATTTCCGCGTTTACCCATATGCAATTGATCAGCAATCGGTATTTGCGACGATATGCGGCAGCGCTGGAGCAGTTTCTCGACGAGTTCAATGTGCAACGGTTGAATATGGATTCCACGGTAACCCACCGCGCTCTGACTTTGATGGAGCTGTTCGGGTACCTTTCCTCGCGCTCGATCGGTTTGTACCCGGAGGAAGCGATCATCGCGGCCACCGCCCTGGCAACGGGAATGACGGTTCTCGCCACGGAGGTGGGCCGGTACGCGCAAATTCCGAATCTAAAAGTGGCCGAGCTGACAAAAGACGGGGTATTCCCGGTTACCTCTACCTCGGATCGGCCCCCGATCGGACCGAACCGCCTGAAACTGAACGGCCCGTACATGGTGGGCACCCGCTGGTGAGCGCTCTCAACGAGGTAGGCACCCGCTTGTGAGCCCCCCCCCGACGAGGTGAGCAACGGCCGGGCCGCGGTTGTTGGGGATGGGGGCGGTTCGCCGCGCGACACTGCGACTCGGGTTCGGTTGAGGTAGGTAGCCCCTGACCTGGCCGGGGCGTGCCGATCGGGGCGCCCCGCCGGCCGTGTCCTAACCTACTACCGCGTCCATGAGGCGGCCGATGCGGCTCAGGAGTTCGCCGTGGTGGCCTTCGACGATGCACACGTGGTGGGGCATGCCTCGTTGTACCTGGGCTTCGAACCAGTCGCGGATGTCCACGCGGTCGGTGTGGAATACGCCGTTGGTAGCCATGAGGTCGCGCTCCGGGGCGATGGTGCTGCCTTCGAGCACACTCATGTGGTACTCACCGTCGAACCGCCAGATTCTGAACAGGGTGGCTTCCATTTCCTCGCGGATCACCGACTGCACCACGGTGGGGCGCTTGTTGTTGAACTGGACGGAGAGTTCCAGGGAGTCCGGTCGGGAGAGCTGAAAGGGGGCGGCGCCGGTGTGCCAGATCGTGATCGTCTCATGGTCGTGTTGGAGCCAGTCGGAGAGATATACGGGGCCGATTCCGGCGCTCTCGGCGATGCGTCCGCCTAGCGCCCCGTCCACGTCCCCTTCCATGGAAATGGGAAACCCCTCGGATACCAGCCGGGCCAGTGCGAGGTACGGCCAGTGGCCGAGCTCGCTGGGTAGGTCGGGCCAGCAACGGAACGCCAGGGTGTCCAGGTTGTGTTCGGCGAAAATCTCCCGGAACGCTCGGTAGTAGCGCGCCTGCATGGCGAGCTCCTCGTCAGGTGGTGCGCTGGACGCTGTTGTTTCAGTAGATGCCGTAGCTGCGGTGCTCCCGCTGCCGGCCCCGGCTGGGCCGTGGCCGGAGGGGAATCCCGCTTCTGTGGCGTCCGCCGACCACGGCAGATTCATGGCGGTGAACGCGGCGAGCTCGTCGGCGATGTCAGTCTCGCTGTAGGAACGTACCCGCTGAATCAGTTCGATGGAACTCATGTGGTAGAGCTGGGAGCCCAGGGCGTCGCTTAAGAACACCGGGTCGGCGTGGAAGTCGACAAATCCCGGGGCGTGGTTCCCGATTAGTCCTACAATTCGGTTTTCCACGCTGTCGGCGGTGTGGATGGCGCGAATGGCGCGGTCCACCTGGTAGACGATCTCCGCATCTTCCGGGTCACCGTAGACGATCTCCAGGGGGTGTCCCAACTGGCGCAGGGTGGCGCTCATCACGTGCGTTCCTACGAGGGAGTTGGCGCTGATCATGCGCCCGGTCGGTTTTTCCGGGGTGGCCCACATGAGCAGAGGCCCCGACCATAATCGCGAGAGCAGCGGTGCCAGGCGGCCGTCGGAGATGGTGGGCTGCACTACCACCAACACCGTCACATCAGCCACACGGCACTGCTCCACTGCTTCCCGCAGCTCGTGCTCGTCGGCGATGTTCTGCGAGGGGGTGGTTACGGGGTAGGGAAGCGCCGCCAGCGTCCGGCTGATGCGCTTTTTTGTGGCTGCTCCCCACTCCGGGTCAAATCCGGGCCGTTTTCGTCCCATGATGAGGAGTCCCACCTGGGGATCCGTGATAATGCCCGCTTCCCGAGCTGCCTGTGTCACTTCGATCGCCATATTACTGCCTTCCTTCTGTCCTCTAAATTATTTATTTTCAGAAACTAACTATTCTTTGAGACATGGTACACGGGGTTGGGCGCGCCGTAAAGGGTCAGTCTTGCTGTTGCGCGCGGGGGGCAGCGTTCCACCCCAGAAACCAGATCGACAGCGGCCGCATGTTGAGCGGCGCCCGAAAGCGCCCCGTTCCGTCCAGCGCGGCGGGGGTGCGAAACTGCAGTCCCCGCCCATTGCGATCGCCGCCGTGGAGGGTGGTGGCCAGGGCGCCACTCATCTGTTGCGCTTCAGTGTGCAGGCCGTAGTGACGCAGCATCGCCACCGCGATCCAGGCGGACCCCACAAGCACCTCGTTGACCTGCAGTTCGTCACCGCCGTCGCCTTGGTATTGGGTGCGGTCCGGGGCCGCCACCAAAAGGGGACCCACCGTTCCCTGGTGGTACTGTAGGTGGTTGTAGCGTACTACCGCTCTCATATGGGAGGCGATGCGCTCCCGGCCGATTGCATCGGAGAGTTCCGGAAATCCCGCCAGATCCGCCAGGTAGAAGCCGATGAGCGCATCGGCGGTGAGGGACTCGGTGTAGCGGCCTTCATCGCACAGGCGAAAGTACTCGCCGGTCCACAGGCGCCTCACATACTCCCGGGTGCCGGTTTCCACTCGCTGAAGACACTCCGCAGAGAACTGTTTTCGTCCAAACTCCTCTGCCCATTTCGCCAGTACCGCTAAGGCCGCCAGCGTCACCGATCCGCTATAGGACCCGCGGCCGCGGATTCCCAGATTGTCCCAGGTGCTGTCGCCGAACTCGTCGTGAACGGGAAGGCCGCTTTCGGGGGAGGTGCGCGCCAGGATGAACTCGCCGGCGCTCCGCATGATCTCCCACGCCTCGGGGGTGAGCGCGGCGGAGCTGGTGGTGTCCGTCGCGGCGGATCGTCCCCGGTACGTCCGCCCCGCATCGGCCTGCCCGGCGCCGGTCTGCCCCAAGCCGGTCTGCCCCGCGCCGGTCTGCAGGAATAGGTGATAGCTCACGATAAACGCCGGATTGTGGTCCTTCCAGAGGTTGGAGTCGTCGCGATTCTGGTAGCCGTTGAGCGCGTGCCAGGGGTCTTCCATCACTGCTCCCACATCGTGAGGGAGCTTGCCGACGATCAGGAGTGGTCCGCGCGCTTCGGTGCGGTAGTAGATGCGTTCCTCGGGCATTTCCATGGGAATGGTCTGCAGAAGGTCGTCAAAGATGACCCGGGCGAACTCCGGCCACCACCGCGCCACCGCGTACCAGGCGTAGGTCCAGAGGTCGGTGGTGTTGTAGTAGTAGTAGCCGATGTCGTACCCCTCGAGGAGGCCGGCGTGCTCACCCGGGCCGAGGCGGGGTTCCGGGAGCGTGTCTGAATCCAGTTCGCGCGCCCAGCGATCCACCCAGACCGCGCCGCCGGCGGTGATGAAGGAAAGCTCGTTAATCATGGCGGCGGTTAGGGAGGGGTCGGCGTCGGTAGGGCCGCTGGTGGCTGCTGTAGGGATGGAATCCCTGCCGGGAGTCGAAGTATCGGCCGCAAGGGTGCCGCCCATGACGGCGGACGCCAACGGTCCTCGCAGCACCAGCCGGTGGAACTCAGCGACGGCCCGCCGCCAGCGCTCGTGATCGCGCCGGGCGGCGGTGGTGATTTCCAGCGCGTTGCGCCCAGCAGTGCCGAAAAACGCGGTGTGCTTGCGGTACCACCGGCGTCCCTCCCCGAACTCAACAATCGGCAGGTCGGCGGTAATGGTGTAGGTGACCGATCGCGACGTTCCCGGGGCCAGTGCAAATCCCCGATGCACCGCGGAGGCCAGCGCCTCATCCCAATGGGCGGTCCACGTCTCGCCGGTGCCGGGGAGCGCACCGGTGCGACGAAACTGCTCCTCCGCCCAGGGCACCGTATGGCCCTGCCGTTCCGGCGGGCGGTCGATGGCGTTTATGCCTGCCTTCACGCACGCCTCCACCGAGGTGCGGTCCGTCGCAGGACCGGTGGTGCTCACCAAAATCTGACCTTCCATGTCGTGGTGGACCGGTCGCTCGGGACGGCGCTGCTGCAGGGCGCCGACGGTGCGGTGGGGATCGTCGGGCTGCTGGGGGTGGGGCGCTGTGCCGAAGGCGGTGTCGGCCGCATTCTCATCCACGATTGAGGCGGTGTTTCCCGCGTGGCTCTGCCCCGGCCAGGGGCGCAGCGGCTGATCCAGGGCGGTGGCGTGGGCGGCGCGCCAACCCAGCACGTTGGGCCAGAACGCCGCGGTGTCTATGTTGAGATCACAGGTGCCGCGATTCACCACGGTGATTGTGGCAAACCATACCGGCCAGGAGGCGGTTGAGTGGCCCTGAAACTCATTGAACAGCGGTGTCCAGAACTCCGCCACCACCTCCAGCGGCAGTTCATCCCCCCGGTAGTGCTCGTGAATTACCGGAAACAGGGAGTATACGGTGCGGTGGACGGTGGGGGAGCGTGTCGCGGGACCAGTGGCACTTCGGCCGGTGGACGGAGCACTCCCGGGTGGACTCGCCGGGACGTCCGCACCTGCCGACGCGGAGGAGCCCGCGGCACTGGCCAGCCGAAAGTACCCGGTGCGGGGCTCGCCGTACGGGATTTCGCGGGCGGAGCCGGCTGGTCTCTCTAAGTCAGCCGTTTCTGTGGAGTCAGCCACCTCTCTGGAGCCGGTGCAGGCGACCTCCTCCCAGCGGAGAGCGAAGAAGGCGCTGTCGATCGATTGCCTCAGGTGGTAGCCGTTCTGCAGGTGCCAGCGGGCGAAGGAACCGTCCAGGTCGCGGCCCACCACGGGGGCGCCGATTCCCCCCAGGAAGAGCCCCGACAACTCACCGTCGTCGTGGCTGCCGCGTTTGGCGCGCCAGTACGGCTCGGCGTCCCGGTGAGCTCCCGCGTCGGGGGCGGTACCCCCGGGGTCATCGAAGCGGTGGCCGTGGCGCAGGATCGTCTGGAATCGCTCCACCTGTTGCCAGGGGGAGCCGTTGGCCGGCGCCCCGAGAGGCTCTCCGTGACCGGGGCTCATCCCTTGACGGCGCCGGCGGTGAGGCCGGAGATGATCTTATCGTGGAGGAAGATATACACCACCACGGTGGGAATCATCGTGAGTACGATCGCGGCGAACATACCGGCGTAGTCGGTACGGAACTGGCTGGTGAAGAAACGTATCGCCAGCTGGACGGTGCGGGCGCTCCGGGAGGAGGTCAGCAGCAGCGCATAGATGAACTCGTTCCAGGCGTAGATAAATCCGAACGTGCCCGCCGTGACCAGGCCGGGCTTGGCCAAGGGCATGATAATCCGGCTATAGCGCTGAAAGAAGCTGCACCCATCGATCTCGGCGGAGTCTTCCAGTTCCTTGGGGATAGAAGTCATGAAACTACTGATGAGAAAGGTGGATATCGGAATGTTGATCGCCGCATAGGTGACGATCAGGGCCAGGAGCCGGTCGTAAATGCCCAGCGCTACGATAATCGAGTAGTACGGCACCATCAAGGCGACGATAGGAATCAGGACGCCGGCGGTAATGGCGGTGAAGATCGTCTTCCGCAGGGGAAACGTCTCCCGGGCGATAACGAAGGAAGCCAGGGAGGTGACGAAGAGATTGAACGCCGTTGCCAGGGAGGCGACGATGATTGAGTTTAGGAAGAACTGGTGCAGGCCGGAGATCGTCACCGCGTTAACAAAGTTTTGAAACTGCCACACCGCCGGGAGGGCAAAGGGCTGCGTCTGGATTTCGAGGTTCGATTTGAAAGCGGATACGGTGAGCCACAGCAGCGGAAAGATCGCGATCGCCAGATAGGTGAGGAGGAATATCCACTTGGCGGCATGCGCGGTGATTCGCACAGGGGCGGCTGTTTCGTTAAGTGCGTCGTGTGGCATAGTTCTGAACCCCTACCTATTGTTGTGAATCGCCCACGGCGTCGGACTTGCCGAACACCCGTTGCAGCGCGCCCAGGATCGCGATGCCCAGGACGATCAGGAGCACGCCGGTGGCGGCGGCCTGGCCGTAATCCAGTCCCGCCATGCGGCGATACATATACAACCCCATTACCGGCGTTCGGTTGGCCGGTCCGCCGGCTGTCATCAGAAACGTCGTCTCGAACTGGCGGAGCGCAAAAGCGACCGCCAGAGTGCCGGCGGTCACGATAATGCCGCGGATTACCGGGAGCGTGATGTACAGTTCCTGCTGAAGTACGTTTGCTCCATCCATGACGGCGGCCTCATAGAACTCGCGGGGTACGGACATCGTTCCTGCCAGGATAATTACCATGAAGTATCCCACGTAGATCTGGTAGGAGAAAATCACCGCCGGCAGGGCAGTGTTGATCTCGCCGAGCCAGTTGCGGGTGAGGTGTCCGCGACCGACCGCCTCCAGGATACTGTTAATCAGGCCGAACTCCGGGTTGTACAGTGCCGACCACATCATCGCCAGCGCCACCAACGAGATCACGTTGGGGAGGAAGTAGACGGTGCGAAAGAACTTCCACCCCCGCGGAGCCCGCGTCAGAACCAACGCCAGCAACAGAGCCAGCGGTATCTGAAGGAACGCCGCCGACATCGCCCAGATGACGTTGTTCTTTATCGATGTCCGGAAAACGTCCTCGGAGAAGATCTCGCGAAAGTTTTCCAGACCGATAAACGACATCGGTTGAATCCCGTTCCACTCCATAAAGCTCACGTAAAGCAGGAACAGAATCGGATAGATGAAGAACGCCAGGATCAGGGTAAGCACGGGAAGCAGGAAGAGAATGATCCACGCCGTGTTTTGGTTTCTTTTTCGTAGGGTGTCCATAGTGTTCCAATGAGGGCCCCCCGCCGCCCCCCCCCCGGCGGCACGCCGCCGGGGGCCCAGAGAATGGCTAACGCTCACGCCCGCCGGGCGGGCGCTTGAGCGTCACACGTTCTTAATCGTCGGCAGCCTCGAGCATGTCGACAAACTCTGCGGGAGACCGGTCCTCAAGCACCATCTCGCCGATCGCCTGTCCCATCTCAGCCACAACATCAACCGGCTTGGAGGCTTCCATGTGGTTGATGAGGAACTTCGCGTTGTTTCCCGCTTCGATGAACTGCTGCTGCAGCGGATCCACTTCGTCGTCGTCCTGCAGCTCAAACTCTACCGCCAGAAGCGATCCGGCCGCCAGCGATACGCGGCGAGAGTTCTCGGGGCTGGTCAGGTGCTTCAGAAAGGTGATGACCGCTTCCCGGCGCGCCGGGTCGTCGGTGTTGGCCGCCGCGATGTTGGTGTGCAGCCAGCCCACCTGATGGCCGTGGTGTTCACCGGCCTGAGGAGCGGGAGCCAGCTGCGTGGCCTCGTACACCTCGGGGGCGTTGTCACGGATGTTACCGATGAACCAGGGGCCGTTGATGAACATCGCGGTCCGCTCGGACATGTAGTGACCACTGGATACGCCGGCATCGGCGCCGATCGCGTCGCGGGTGGTGTTGCCGTCCTGGTAGAGTCGCTTCAGGATCGCCGCGGCCTGTTCAAAGGCGGGGTCGTCCCAGTCGAGGCTGTACGCATTGGGTCCACCGTAGCTGCCCAGGAAGTGGGTGTACCACAGCATGGAGGTCCAGGCGTTTGTTCCACCGGTCATCTGGCTGGTGGGCACTACGTCGATCGCCTTCAGTGCCTCGGTGGCGTCCCAGAACTCCTCCATGGTGCGGGGGAACTCATCGATACCGGCCTCTTTAAAGAGCTCCGTGTTGTACCAGATCGGGGTAAAGGCGATCTCATAGGGAACGGACTTGGTTCGTCCTCCCACCGTGGAAGTGTTGATGTTTCCCTGGTTGAACGTGTCGCCCCATGCGCCGTCGAGCTCATCGGTGAGGTCCAGCAGCAGGTCGCTGTCGTAGTAGGCAGCGGTGGTGGGATTCAGCTTAAAGGTGAAGATGTCCGGGGGACTGCCGGCGGCAAGTCGCGTACGGATCGTGTCTTCGTACCCATCGTAGTCCGGTTGCGGTTCAACCTCCACGCGGATTTCACCGGCGTGCTCCTCGTTGAACTCCGCAACGATCTCTTCCATCACCTCGGCCTTCGAGTCCTGGCCAACCCAGATGCTGGGCCACGTGAGGACGATTTCGCCTTGTTCTTCCGCCTGGCCTGAGCCAAACAGCGGCAGAGCAATTACCAACAGTGCCACCATGAGCACCGCAATTCGGTTAGTTTTCATACTACCCTCCTATTTTTCTTTCTAAAAGTAAGTAAAACACGGTAAGATACAGCTGTCAATGAAAACCGATTTGTGGCTAGGATAAGGCCTGGAAAGAGAGTGATCAATGATGAATGTCCCCGACCGAGAATACGACGGATACATCTTCGACCTGGACGGCACGATCTACCTGGGAGGTGAACTGCTTCCCGGCGCGCGGGAGCTGGTAGAGCGCCTTCGGGCACTGGGCAAGCGGGTGGTGTTCTTGTCGAATAACCCCACGCGGAACGTGGAAGCGTACGCGGAAAAGCTGGCCGCAATGGGTCTGCCCACACCGGCCGAGGAGATCGTTACCACGGTCTACACCACCACCCAGTGGATTTTGCAGAACGCGCCGGAGGCGGTGGTCTATCCCATTAGTGAGGAGCCGCTGATCCGATCCCTCACCGAGGCGGGGATCACCATCTCGGATGATCCGGAAAAGATCGACATCGTGGTTGCCAGCTACGATCGCACCCTCACCTGGCGCAAGCTCCAGACCGCCTTTGAAGCGATCTGGTACCACAAGCGCGCCCGGATGATCTGCACCAACCCGGACCTGTACTGTCCCTTTCCCGGTGGCCGCGGCGAAGTGGACGCCGGCGCCGTGATCGCCGCATTGGAAGCGGTAACCGGTAAACAGTGCGAGGTAAACTGCGGCAAGCCCAGCCCGGTCATGGTGGAAACGATTATGCGCGCCGTTGGCCTGGCGCCGGCGCAGTGCATCACCACCGGCGATCGCCTCTACACCGAGATTCGCATGGGCATTTCTTCAGGAATGGACACTGCGGTGGTCTTCACCGGAGAGACGTCCCCGGCGATGCTCGCGGAGACGCCGGAGGCGGACCAGCCCACCTACGCCCTGGACCGGATCGATAAGCTGCTCCCCGAGCGGTTCTGGTAGGGGCGCGCCCGGTGGCCGTCGGGCGCCGCGCGCTGCACCCTCGAATTGTGCAAACAAAAAGGTTTGCCCGGGCAACACAAATAGTTTGCACTTTTCCAGGGGAAACGCCGCGGCGACCGCAGGGGGCACGAGGACCTGCGCGGTTGCCGGGGCGCGCGGGCAGGCGGTACCCTGCCGGCGGAAGAGGCCGGCAGGTGAGGGTAAGGGCTCCGCGGAGCCCTCGGTTCAACCTGAAGAAGATCGGATTATTTCCGCTGCCAGGCGGATTCGAGTTTGGCCATTTCTTCCGGCTCGTGCCGCACGCGGCGGATATACTCCAGGACAAACGCCAAGAAGACGGCGAGAAAGAAGGCAGTAATAGTGGAGATGATGACCACCATGGCACGGCTGGAGGTAGTGTCTTCAAAGACGATCGGGCTGCCCACGGCACTTAGAAGTGCGCTGGGGTCTTCGGAGAGCGCTTCCAGGCGGCCGATGGCGCGCTCGATGTCCGCCAGTGACCGGAGCGTGGCGCCGCCGATTCGGTCTATCGCTTCCATGAGGGAGACGAGATCGGTGTCGATGCCGGCGTCGGTAAGCTGCAGCAGGGTGTCGTTGGCCAGTATCGCCAGGTCTTCCCGGGTCCGATCACGCGTTGCCCGTAACGATTCCCCGGCTTCCACGAAACGCGGCTCCAGATAATCCGCCACTTCCGGCGTAACCAGCGCCAGAATCTCGTCTAGAAACGCCACCGTGTGCTCGCGACTGTTGTTGGTGTACTGCAGGGTAATAGTGAGGGTGTCGGAATCCCATTCCACATTGTATCGTTTGCCGATCACGTCCTCGCGAATTGCGGTCAGATACTGTTCCGGGGAACGATCTTCCCGTGGGGTGTCTTCGAACTCGCGGTACGCCTCGCCCACGAGCAAAGGATTGGTCAAGAGGGTGCGCACAGTTGTGGGAATGTCCACTGATACAGATTCCTGAAGCTCCGGCGGTAAGGGGTTGACCAGCACCCGCTGCTCGGCGGTGTATACCGGCTGGGGTCCGATCTCGATTCCCGCCATGGGACCGGCGTACATGAGGGCCGTCACCAGTAGTCCCGCGAGAAATGTGCCCCCGATGATAAGGACGCGGTGACGCACCACCACCGCTACCAAATCGATGAGGCTGATCGTATCTTCCTCGTACTGCGGGCGGTACACCTCGTCGGCGGTCGGCCCTGAGTACGTGGTGGGTCGGCTGTCCACGTCCGAGTGGCCTTCCCTGTTCGTTCGTCGATTGTCGTCTGTGTTACTCATACCGTTACCGGCCGGCACTATATCACTTTTTTGCTGTGCGGTGGTAGTCGACTTGGTGGGCGAAAGGGTTGGTGATACACTCCGGGCCGTGCTTGCCTTGCTTGTCGTCAGGAACGTGATTCGCAACTTCTCGCGATTGGCGCCGATGATCGTCATTGTTATCGCGGTCTTTCTGGTCATGATGGTGGGTAACGCGGTGTTGTCTGCTTCCGGGGACGCGCTCTACAGTACCTACGGCCGGCTGGTGGCGGGGGATCTCAGCGTGAGCCCCACCGCGGAGAGTAATTTTACCGTCTTCGGCTCCGATCAGTTGCTTATCGGCGAATATCTGATTCCGCCGACGATTTCGGAGTATTCCCGTGTCCGGGATGCCGCGCGGAAACTGCCCGAAGTGCGCTCCACCGCGGGTCTCGTGAGCTCCGCGGCCAACGTCAGCATCGCCGGCCGTCGCCGGAACAAGACGGTCTTCGGGGTGAACTTCGCAGAGTACCGGGAGATGTTCCCCGATCTGACGCTGGTGGCGGGGCGCTTTCCCGAGGCCGGTGAGCCGGGAATTGTGGTCCAGGAGGATCGCGTGCTCGAAGACGCTTCTCCCGAGGATATTCTTGGTCGGCCTGCGCTCCTCGCCGGTGGGTCCGGTGGGTCCGCCGGCGGTGGAAGCTTCACCCTGCGCGAGGTGCCGGTAACCGGGGTCTTTCGCTATCCCGTGGACGATGAGCTGCTGAACGGCGTGGTCCTCACCGATGTGGACACCGCTCGCGCCCTGAGCGGATATCTCTACGGCTCCCTGGAGTCGGTGGAACTCTCCGCAGAGGACGAGGCGGTCCTCAGCTCTGAGGTGGACGATCTCTTCGGATTTTCCGATCAGGGTTCTGTCGAACCCCAGGGTTCCGCCGACGCGCAGTCCCCTGATGCCGCAGGCGACTCCGATGGGGACGCGGTAGACATCGACGCGCTGCTCGGAGGCGGCGAGGGCGGTGCCGACGCCGGGGTGCCAACCGGCAGTGGTGCCGACCGGGAAGGCGCGGGCGCGACAGACGCGGGCAGCGGCGCCGAAAGCGGTGCCGGGGCGCCAAGCCACAGCGCCGATGGTGGTGCCGACGCCGGGGTGCAGGTCGACCCCCCCGCCGGCGACGACGGGGTGCCGGCCCCGGCCTCCGCCGGCGAGACGGCTCCTGACACCGACCGCGCCCGGCAGACGATTGCCGGGTCGTGGAACTTCCTGCTCGTCAGCTTGCACGACCGCGGCGAACGCCCGGCGGTGATGCGCGCGCTGCAGGGGGCGGGTTTCACCGAAGACGAGGGGTATCGCGTGCGGGATTGGTACCGGACGGTTGGGGGTAACGCCTCCCTGGTGCGCTACCTGCAGATTCTCTTCAATGCGGGGTTGATCTTCGTGGCGATCGGGGCGGCGATTATCGCCACCAACGCCCTGGTGCTCTCCGTCCTGGAGCGTACCGGCGAGATCGGCACGATGCGCGCTCTCGGTGCCGGGCGCTCTCGGGTGGCGTTGATGATCACCATGGAGACGCTCCTGGTCGTGATGGGGGCCGCGGCGGCGGGAATCCTCCTGGGCGCGGGGGCCACGCGCCTCCTGAACAACGCCGAATATGTGGTGGCCAACCAGTACATCGCGATCCTCTTTGGCGGTGAGCCGGTGCAAGGAACAGTAACCGCCTCCCTGGTGGTGGCTCATTTCGCCGCCGCCGCGGCCCTCACGGCGGTGGCCGTCATCTATCCTTTAAAGAAGGCGCTCACCGTGAGCCCTCGGGAGGCGATGGCCGTATGAGATTCGCGGGGAATCAAAGCGGCGGGAGTCGCGGCGGTAGCACCGGCGGCGGCTCCACAAGCGGTGTCTACCCGGAGGGCGGCCGCTCCGGCGCCCGCTCAGGTGGCGGCTCTGCAAACGGTGTCTACTCGGAGGGCGGCCGCTCCGGCGCCGACTCAGGTGATGCCCGCGCACGTGCCGCTCGCTCCGGGGGTATCCGTACCGGCGGGCTCTTCACCGCCGCCCGGCGCAACTTCATTCGCAATCTTCGCCGCTACCGCGTACTCCTCCTGGCGCTTATTCTTATCGTTATGGCGCTCACCGCGGTCCTGGGTACGATGCTGGGTCTCCGGGGAGCGGTGCGGGAAAAGGCGAGCCGCTATTTCGCCGGGGACCTGGTGGTGCTCGGTTACGAGGGTACCGGCAATTCTCGCATAGAGGATCCCGAGGCGGTGGCGGCGGCGGTGGAAGATCTCGCCGCCGGAGTGGAAGACGCCGGGGTGGAAGCTCGCGGGGCGAGTGATGACTCCGGGCAGGATCGCGCCGCGCCCGCCGGCACCGACGATGCCACGGCGGAAGACCCGCAGCGGTCGGGTGGTGACCGCGAAACCGGCTCCGCGGGACCCGACCCGGAAGGGCGCGCGCGCCACCGGCCGGTTGACCTCCGTACCTGGTCGCGGCGCAGTACCTACTACGACATGGCTACGATCGAGCTCTTCTTTGCCGGGTATTACACCCGGCAGCGGCGCATGGTAGGTGTCGAGTGGGAGCTCGAGCGCCCCGTGCTGGAGAACTTCGAGTTCGCCGCCGGCGGAGTTCCGGAAGAAGGGAACGAGACGGCGATCCTGATTTCCACCGCCACTGCCCGCGCCCTGGGAATCGGCGTGGGAGACGACGTGGTGGTCTCGATTCGGAGCGACCGCGGGCGCACCAATACCGCCGACTTTATCGTTTCCGGGATCTACATCGAGTCCAGCTTCTTCGGGTACACCTCTTACGTGCATCGCGCCGCCCTCAACCGCCTGCGGGAGGCGCCGGAGGACCGCGTCAACGAGATCGGGGTGTACCTCCGCGACGCCGGCGATGAGGAGCGTGCCGCCGCGGCGCTCACCGCCGCCCTCGCCGCCCAGGGCCTCCCCACCTTCGAGGTGATGACCGACCGCGATGCGTATAGCGCCGAATCGCGCCGCGGCCGCGACCGGCGCGAGTATGGCGTCGTCACCCTAGGAGCGCAGCTCAACGAAATCAACGAACTCTTGGGGGCGATCACAATTATCGCCGGGGTGGTGATGGTGCTGTTTCTGGGAATCGTCACCGTGGGAGTGAGTAACACGTGGACGATGGTGGTCTGGGAGCGCACCCGGGAGATCGGCACGCTTCGGGCGTTGGGCATGCAACGCACCGGCACGATTTCGCTATTTCTGCTGGAGGCGCTGTTTCTCGGCGCCACCGGTGTTATCCTTGGAAGCGGACTGGGCGTGGGACTCCTGGCGGGAATCGAGCGCTGGATGAGTTTCGAACCTAACGCGTTCACCACGCTCTTTTTGACGCAGGGCCGCCTGGCGTGGAACCTTCCCTGGTGGGGCATCGCCGGTATCTCCGGTCTCGCCCTGGGGGCCAGCCTCTTCGGTGCGCTCCGCGCCGCGGTTCGCGCCGGCCGAGTGCACCCGGTGGAGGCACTGCGCCACGAGAAATGAAGGAACAGCAATGAAGAAGAACCGATTTACCCGCGCCGTGGGGCCGATTCCCGCGTTGCTCGCTGCGCTGCCGGCCGTGTCGTCGACGGTGCTGTCGACCGCGTGGCGGGCCGCACACTTCACCACGCTCGCTCTGGCCGTGGCGCTCCTGGTCATCGCGCCCCGCGCGCTCCCGGCGCAGGAGATGTCCGCGGCCGAGAGTCGCCGCATCCTGGAGCGCGTGGACGCACTGGTCACCTATCCGGAGGACGACTTCTCCGCCGAATATACCGTCACGGAGGTTCGTCCCGGGGAGAGCACCAGCCGCACGAAGTTTGTCCTTTTTCGCCGGGACCGGGCGGACAGCTACACGATCCTTATCCAGGAACCGGCGCAGGATCGCGGAAAGGGCTACCTGCGCATCGACGATAATCTCTGGCTCTACGATCCGGTGGCACGGCGCTTCACCGTGGTGAGCGCCTCGGACCGATTCGAGAACACCGGCGCCCGCAACAGCGACTTCAATCAGTCCACTCTGGCCGACGATTACCGGATCGTGGGACACACCACCGAGCAGCTTGGCGCGTACGAGACCGACGTCTACGAGATGGAAGCCACCCACGACGACGTTCCCTTTCCCTTTATGCGGATCTGGATCGACCGGAACGATCTGGTGCGCAAGTTCGAGGACTACAGCCTTTCCCGGCGCCACATGCGCACCACCGCCATTCCGAACTATCGCCGCCTCGATGACCAGTACGTGCCGGTGCGGATTGTTATTCAGGACGAACTCCGCGGGCGGGAGGTGGACGGCCGGTTCCGCAATCAGCGCACCATGATCGAGGTGGAAAAGTCGAGTCTCCAGGATGTGCCCAACATGGTCTTCACCCGCACCTTTCTTGAACGGGCGGGGGATTAAGCGTGCGTTCTCCGCGACCGGTGTGGTTCCCGCAGCCCGCGATCGTTCCACGGCACCTGTTCGCGCTGTTTCTGGCCGCCACGCTGGTGCCGGTCACCAGCTTTTTCGCGACGCCGGCGGCGGTGGCCGCCCAGGACCTGGATGAGTTCTTCAACGAGCCCGACGAGGTAAGTGGTGGCGAGGACGAGGCCGGGGCGGAGGACGCCGTGGGTACCGATGATTCCTCCAGTGACGACGGCGACGGTAGGAACGCGGGCGACGCGGCCGATCCGCCCCCGGCGGAGGGCGGCGCCGTAGATATTGGTGCCCTCACTACGTCCCCCACGCGCGTCCGGGGTAACGTCTCCGCCGACGCCGGCGTCAGTCTCGGGTATAACGAGTGGCCCGGGAGTGACGCGGCCGAGGCCCGCACCGTCCGCGATCTGCTGGAGGTGAGCGCGGGATACGCGATGTCCGCCTCGATGAGCGTGGATAGCCGCCCTCGGCCGTACCTGCGCTTCTACACCAAGCTTTTCACCACTCTTAGCACTGAGGATCTCGATTTTGGCCCCCCCACCGTGGGGGCCCTCTTTGTGGATTACACTCTCAATGACAACATCTTCTTCCGGGCGGGTAAGTTCGGCATGGGTTGGGGCAGGGCTCGGCTCTTCGATAGTCCCGCGGACCTGGTGTCACGAGTCGATGATGGTGCCGGTATCCGTGTCTCCGTCCCCGCCGGCCGGGGCAGCCTCACCACCGTGCTCTATACCCGACCGCAGTGGATCGGCACCAAGGAGGGACAGTACGAACAGGGAGACCCGCGCAGTTTCGGTGGTGCCGCCCAGTGGGAGCAGTCTTTTGGGGCGTTTTCCACGGAGCTCTCCGGTCACTATCAGCTGGAGGAGGGGCCGCAGACCGCCGCCACGGTGACGCTCGGCGTGGGAGAGGTGACGCTGTCAGCGGAAGGCCGCTACGATATCGACCCCGATCACCCGGATCTTCCCGGGACCGAGGACAATCCCTTCACGGCGATCGGAAACTTCTTTTGGGAGAACTCCTCCCGCACGTGGTCGTTCTGGGGTGAGTACAGCTACGACGCCGCCCGCGGTGATGACAGTGCAGATGGCGGGACGGGAGACGACGAGGTGCTTCGCGACGGCACACACCTGACCGGCCTCGCCATGAAGGCTCCCTCTCTGGGGAGCGGCGGCTGGCGGCCGCAGATGAGTTGGCGCCATTCGGTGGCCGATGCCTCCGGACAGATTATCGCCGGCACCTCCGGCTCGATCGCGCCGGGGATGGAGCTGTCCGTTGGTCTTCCGGTCTTTTACGGCCGCGCCGGCACGTTTTACCGCGGCATCGCCGATACGCGGATCGTCCCCGACGACAATTCCGGCGACGACCAAGAAGACCAGGTGCTCCGCATTTCCGGCTCCAACGTTGTCTCGGTGAGTCTCGGCCTGAGTCTCTCGTTTTCCTTTTGAGGCGAGTGTGACACAATGAGCAGGAGCTCACGATGAAGACCGAAGACAAACTGACACACCGCCACGAAGACGCCGCGCCCGGTGCAGATACATCGCCCGGTGCAAACACCTCCCAGCTAGAGAATCTGTCCGCTACGCCCGCGGTGCGCCTCACCGATGTCCACAAGATCTACGCCCTGGGTACCACCGAGGTCCACGCCCTCACAGCGGTGGATATCACGATTCGCGAGGGAGATTTCGCCTCTATCGCCGGGCCCTCGGGTAGTGGTAAATCCACCATTCTCAACCTCATCGGCTGTATCGACGTGCCCACTCAAGGGTCGGTGGAGGTGGTGGGCCAAAGCACCAGCGACCTCTCCGACCGCGCGATCACCCGCCTCCGCCATCGGGCGATCGGCTTCATCTTTCAGTCTTTCAATCTTATGCCGGTGCTCAACGTCTTTGAGAACGTGGAGTTTCCCCTGCTTATCGCCGGCAACGCCCCGCCCAAGGCGGAGCGCCGGGAGTACGTGGAGTTTCTCATCGAGGAGGTGGGGCTCACCGACTGGCGCCGCCACCGTCCGGGTGAGCTTTCCGGCGGACAACGCCAGCGCGTGGCGATCGCCCGAGCGCTGGTGACGCGGCCGCAGATCGTCCTTGCCGATGAGCCCACCGCCAACCTGGACAGCAAAACCGGAGAGGCGATTATCGAGCTCATGAAGAAGATTAACCACGAGCTCTCCACGACGTTCATCTTTTCCACCCACGATCCCTCCATCGTCGATATCGCCGACCATATCATCCGGCTTCATGACGGGCAGGTAACCGCCGAGGAGCGGCGGTAGCCGTGCACGTCCCCGAATCGATCCCGGTGTTTCGGCGCCTCCTGCCGCGCGTCTTCGACTACGCCGACCAGACTGACGTCGCCCACGAACACTTTGAGGAGTACTTTGCCCGTGAAGATGAGTGGGCGGAGTATCCCGAGGGATGGCAGGGTAACGTCCTGGGTATGCTCGCGGGCTCCGCGGTGTGCGGCACGCGGGCGCGGACCGACCGCTTTCTTGCCGATGAAGGGCGCGCGCTGGAGGACGACGAACGCGTCCTGGCGGAGGAGTGGCGCCGGGTACCGTGGACCTACGCAGTACTGGCCGAGTGCGTCCGGCGCACTCCCGAATCAGCGGATGCCGCCGATTCCGACCTCCTGGACGGGATTCCGGTGGGCGACCCGCCTCAGGGGTGGCCCGAGGATCCCGGGTGGGAGCGTCTCACTATCTACTCGCCCACTCTCGCCCAGCGGGTCGCCCAGGGACGGACCACGGCCATCGCGCTCCTCTGGTATGACGGCGAGCTGTTTCACACGTACGGGGTGATTCTGAGCTTCCAGAACTTCGGAGCCGCGGACCTGCTGTTCTTTGCGGATGTGGTTCGGGGTGAGCGCGAGGCCGCGCAACGGCGTGGTGTGGTTCCGCTGCTGGGTGTGGTGGGCCGTACTACGGCGGTGAGCACGCTGATTCGCCGCGAACCCCTGCCGTTTCTTCACCTCTATTCCTACCAGTACGCCCCTCCGCCTCACGGTGCCGGCGGTTCCTGGTATCGTTGCGCCTCGGTGGCGCGCTGGAATGACGTGGCACCGCTGACCGAGGGAAAATTCTGGTGGGACGCACTTACCCGAGCGGGGTATCCGCCGCAAGTGGCGGACATGTATCCGGATGCCGGAGCGATCCTGCTGGGGACCGGCTCCTTCATGGAAGAGCCCCGCATCTATCTTTCCACAGCGAGTAACCATGTGATCCTGGCGGCGATGACGGACGCCGCCTATCAGCGGGGAGTGGACGCGCTGGTGCAGCTCGTGGAACTTCCGTCTTCACCGCAGTGTCGCGCTTCGATCATCATGTATCGTGCGGCACTGGAAATCACCGATTTCGAGGACGAGATCGAGGTTTTCGACGGGCTCTTTGATGACGTCCTTGCCTCCCCCGAAGAGCCCAACGACTGACGGCGGCATTCAGGGCTGTATACACAATCATGTTGCACCAGACCCACGACTCGGGCCGAAATGATGCCACCGGGACCACCTCACGCCGCCCGCGCCAGGTCGCGGAGGGTGTAGCGCGGAACCCTGACCGTGGTCCCCGTCTGCCCCATCTTCCAGCGGATCGGCGGAGTCACCGCCTTTGCCAGCCACGCCTCCTCGAGACTCTCGGGAAGCACCGCACCCCGCACATCCACCCGGCGCTGGAAGAACTCCCGGTTGATCTGTCGCATGGCGTGAGCGCCGGCGTCGTCCAGTGATCCCTGCTCCGCATGCATACCTTCCTCCGGCTGCTTCACCCGCCACTCCCGCCGGGTGTTGAGATCCCACGCGAAAATCCACATCCGGTACATCTGCATCGCACTGTGTCGCCCAAAGGCGATCGTCTCCCGGGTGTGCTCCC
>JBBDTM010000028.1:0-9299 GCA_040904425.1 Alkalispirochaeta sp. | reverse complement strand
GCATCGTTGAATCAGGATGCAAACACGTTATTGGAGCCAGGGTAAAGCAGTCGGGAATGCACTGGACCGTTCGGGGGGCTAACGCCATCATTGCCCTCCGGTGTTTCAAGTTTAGTGACCGCTTTGACACGTTCATGGACCAACGGCGGAGAGCCTAAACCGGTGGCGTTAAACGAAATTGTCGTGCACCCCTCGTAACGGTCCGTCTTATTGTAGAGTCAGCCAGATTCACGTCTTTCCACATAACAGATTGCGGGGTAGCATCTGCACTATGAGACGTGTGCTGGTGAGTACGGCCCTTATGGCCCTGACGTGCTCATTCGCGTTTGCCCAGATGACCCCGACCCCGCGTTGCGATTCCGGTGGGAATTCAGATTGGCATGCGCTGAGCTCGTATAAAATCGGCACTGTCTTCGATACGCAGCTCGAACACGACTACCGGATTCCTCACCTGCACGCGACATCGATCCTGCCGGCCGAGGGCGAGCCGCCGCAGCCACCCTCAGGCGAAGACTCCGACGGGGAGGCCCAGCGTTCCTATCACCAGGCGCTCTCCAAGTGGAGCTGCATGTACGGGCCCGAGCAGGTTGTGGATGGCAACCCGGCAACCGCCTGGTCGGAGGGCGCCCCGGGCAATGGTGAAGGCGAACTTTTGGTTGTGCACCTCGGGGCCGTCGAGAAAGTCGACATCTGGACCGGGTTTGGCAGGAGCGAGCGCTTACACACGCGCAACGGACGACCTCGGAAGGTGCGTCTCTACGTGCTACAGGCGCTCTCCGGTATGGCAAATCAATTTGACCTGACGGTGGGTCACATGGTGATCCTCACACGCGCAACGGCAGAGCTCGCAGACGTGAATACCTACCAACCCCTCCCTTTTCCGCAGTTCGACGTGATCACCGATCGTAGGCGGCGAGAAACGCTCCTCGCGCCCTTTTTCGAAGGCGAGGTACCGCAGTGGACGATCAATCCGATGGCACCGGATGAGTCGATCTATTTGGCGATCGAGATTCTCTCCGTCTATCCCGGCTCCGTCTATGAGGATACGCTGATTAGCGAAGTTCGGACCCGCCGCGAGTAATGGGACTCGGGGTAGCCATCGTTCAATCTTCGAAGATACTGTTTTGTCGATAATTCACTGTCGCGCGGAGTCGGCCAGGTCGTCGGCCCCGACATGACGAATCATCTGCAGTATGGCAAGGTTTGCGGCGTGTACCTGGAGTTCAGTATGGAGATGCGCCCTCCGAAATACCCGGAAGATCTCGTCGGCGAACCCCTGTTGGATCGATGTCACTCCCGTGAAGTCGAGAACTACATGCTGGAAAGACTCCAAGCCCGCGACGAGTCGCCGCCCCTCTGAGCGCGAGACATACTCGCGTTGGTAGAGCTTCACACGTACTTCGGAACGGGCAAACGAATAGTCGAACGCTTCCGGAGCGTACTTGTCGAATAGGTCCTGCAGCTGTTTTTTTGTACGACGAGATATTGAGAAGGTCACCTCTGTGCCCTCCATCCATGGAATCTCGCCCGTCTCCAGATCGCCACGATCGTTCAAGAATGACAGGGCTATACCGTGGGAGCAGATCTTTACGGTATCACCCGCCCTCGATGTAAAAAACAGACCTTCTCCCGAGTGGGCCTCCGGAGAGACGGTACGTTTGCCTTTGAGGAGTTCCCGAAGGGCATCGTACTCGTCGTTCAAGCCGAAATGTTCCTGGATCCGGGTGAAGATACCGACACCGAAGTCCCGGATAGAAAACTGAACCGAGTAGTCTGCCAGCTCTACGTTTACATCGCACGCTTCTGAGCCTGAGTGTTCGATTGCGTTGTTCAAGACTTCGGTAAATGCGTACCGGAGGACCGCACGTGCGTTTTCCTGCATTTTGGATGCAAGACTCAAGACGATATCAACCTCTTCAAATACGCTATCTTCAGAGAGGCCAGCCAAGTTGAGCTCGCGCTGATACTGTTTCGGACGAACGGCGTTCTCTGTGGCGCCCAAAAGGTGATACCGAGCCCCCCGGGTCTCTCCAACTTTATGGACAACCCGTTCTTCGACGAGTGCGCGCAGCCACCGGTTGACCGCTTGTCGCGACACACCAACGGCGGATGCAATTTCAGCACCGGAGCACGGACCGTTTCTGCGCAGGTGATCGATCACTGCATCTTTGGTCGACACAACTATAGCCTTATCTTTTGTCAACGAATTGTCAACAATGCATTAACTTTGATTGTCAACCTGAACCGATTAGTGGGCGTAAACTCGCATCATGGTGTTGTGCACGGCGTTGTAATTAGTCCCCGTTAGCGTTGGACCGGTGTCTCGGCTGCTTACGCCGGTAGCGCTCTACCTCTCGGAGCGTGGTTCGAATCACGTCCCGCACCGAGGGGTGCAGTGATTCCAGCACCGCGTCTTTTCCAAGCCGGCGGTTTTCTGAGAGAAGCGCAGCCACATCAGCGAGATCATGCGCCGCTGTCGCATCCCCATACTCCGACCGTTTGGACAGATAGACTGCAGCTTTCAACTCCAGGAGCGCGGCGGGCGTGATAAACCAGGCGCCAACGGCGGGATCCCACTCTCGAACGTGTTCCGGATCCGGGAGGAGGAACGGCAAATCCCAGTCGTCACCGGCATACAGCACATCGATGGGAGTACCGGAATCATTGTGGATCGCCCAGGCCGGGCCAACCTGGAATTGGACCGCGGCCGATTTTTGGAGCCGGTTCCACTCCTCCTGCCTCACCAGCAGGTCGATATCACCGGTTGTACGGGATGAGCCGCTGCGTACCACCGCCACGCCACCGATCACGGTATACACAATGTTGTTGCGTGACAGCCACTGATGAAGCTCCGTCAGAACTCCGTGAAACGGCAGGCCTGTTCCGGGAATCGGAAGACCAAGCAGGAGAACTCCGGAGAGATGTGCGGCGGGCCCACCGGCGTGCATGGATCCAGTCTAATCGAACTCCGTCAGGGAAGGCCAGCATGGCAGCTGGGAGGTTGAGCGGATAGGCGGCCGAACGGATCGTGTCATTCGCCAAACAAGTGATACAATCGCCGGTATGCAGTACCGATCGAGCATCCGCCGCCTCCTGTTTTTGGGAGTAGTCACAGCCATGGTCTGCGCCGTCACGCTATCCGCCGCGGCCCAGACCTCTTTTCCCACGGGCGACTCACCCTCTCCCGCACCTCATCTGAGCCGCGTGTCGATCTTCACCAGCGGCGTGGGCGAGTTTTTCCATGAAACCACGGTTCGGGACAACGACGTTATCCGGCTGACAATCCCCCAGGACCAGATGAGTGATGTTCTGCGTTCTCTTACCGTTCTCGACGCCGATGGCGGCACGCCCTACCAGGTGGACTACGCCGCCGGGGAATCGCTGCAGAAGCGGCTGCAACGCTTCCGGGTAGACCTCTCGGGGGTCGATTCTTTGGCGGATCTGATCCGGCAGGTTCGTGGATCTCAGGTGTCCGGCCGCACGGTGTCCGGTGAGCGGTTTTCCGGTCGGGTGACAGCGGTTTCTACCAGGGAGCACGACGCATCAGGCTCAGTGGTGCTTGCCGGCGGACGATCTCTGCAACGGCTATCGATCGGAGAAATCGCAGATATCACCGTTGATGACGAGGAGATCAGCGGCGACATCTCCCGCGCACTTGAACTCTTGGCGGACTTCTCCGAAAGCTCGCAAATCCGCACTTTGGAGATTCAGCTCCGCGGCAGCGGGGAGCGGCGGATTGGAATCCGATACCTTTTGGAAATGCCGGTCTGGAAGACCACCTATCGCGCGGTACTGGAAGATGGGGATGTGGTGTTTCAGGGATGGGCGCACGTGGATAACACCAGTCCCGTTGATTGGGAAGAGACCACGGTACACCTCATTTCCTCCGCCCCGGACACGGCGTTTTTCGACGTGTACCCTCCGCGTTACGTCGACCGCCACCGTGGGCCGCGGCCGGTGTACGAGTCGGCGTCCACTCCATCGCCAACGCCGATGAGAAGCATGGCGTTCGACTCAGCCGCCGCCCCAGCCCCCGCTGAGCGGGCAACCACCGAGCAACGCGTTTCCGGTGTCGGGTTCGCAATTTCCGAGCCGGTGACGCTGCCGCGGGGACAATCCGCGATGATTCCCATCGTGAACGGGCGCTTTTCCGCCGAGCCGGTGCGCAGCTTCGATCCGCGACGGGACGACGTCAATCCGCGCCTGGCGTTCGCCTTTGCAAACGAGGTGGATGTGCGCCTGCCGGAAGGACCGCTCACGATTTACGACGGCGATCGCTACGTAGGCGACGCCGTGCTTCCCGTAACGCCCGCCGGCGCCGAGCGGACCATTCCGTACGCCCGCGATCTGGAGCTGGTGATCACCCGTGAGCAGGATCAATCCCCCCAAGAGCTCCGCACGGTACGCATCGCGGCGGGAACGCTGGTGGCGGAGCGACGGGAACGGCTGGAAACGCGCTATTCGCTTGAACGCGACGGGGGATCCAGCGACGGCGCTGAGGTGGGACGTGGCTCGGGTAGTAGTCGCGCGGCATCCGGCACCCTTCCATCGGTTCGCGTTTCTCACCCTCGCCGTCGGGGATGGGACGTCGTTTCCCCCCGGCCGCTGGACACCACCCCGGAAACCGCGGTGATCGCCCTCGCCTCCTCGGCAACCACGGTGATCGAAGAGCAGGTCCTGGAGCAACAGTACACGTTGACCGAGATGGACCGGGATCTTCTGGTAGAGTTCAGCAGTAATCGACTCCTGGCGCCGCGAGTGCGGCGCATTATCCAGAACATCGTCGAATTGCGGGACCAGCTCAACACGTTCCGCACTGAGAGACGGGCGCTGGAAAAGCGACAGGACGAGATTTTTCGGGATCAGGAACGGATACGCGGAAACATGGAGAATCTCGACCGCGATTCAGCGCTGTATCGACGCTACGTATCGCAGCTCGACAGTCAGGAGAACGACTTGCGGTTCATCAGAAGCGATCTGGAGGAGGCTCGGGAAGAGGAAGAAGAAGCTCAGGCGGCGCTCAACGCCTATCTGACCACGCTGGACTCGTGAGTAAGGGGCCGTCCTCCGGGGACGGTTTCAACCGGCCGCGGAACCCAGTCCACCCGGGCCGGGCTCCCGGCGGTGAGCCCTTCCATGGGGCTCGTCACGTGGATCAGCACTTCCTCGAAGCCGCTCTCCCACGTAACTTTCAGTCGGACCGCTAACACAGCCCCCAGAAAACGCACATCAAGTATGGTGGCGTTGTGCTCCCCGAAGGAGCAGGGCCCACACGTCACGGTGAGCTGGTGCGGGCGCACCACCGCCAGGTGACCGCCCCCCTGCGCTGGTACCACCGCCACGTCCTCCGGGACCGCCCCCAGCGGGCACGTCCACTCGGTATCCGCCCCACCGTGCCATACCGGCAGGAAGGAGGCGCTCCCGGCAAACTCCGCCACGTGGCGGGTCGCAGGTTGGGAGTAGATCTCTTCGGCGGTGCCGCACTGCTCCAGGCGTCCCTCTTCCAGGACGGCGATCCGATCCGATAGGGTAAACGCCTCGTACCGGTCGTGAGTTACGACGATGGCGGTGCTGCCACCGGCCTTGAGGAGTTGCCGCGTCTCCGCCAGGAGACGGTGGGTGCAGGTGTGATCCAGATTGCTAAACGGTTCATCCAGAAGAATAACATCCGGCTTAGGCGCCAGCGCCCGGGCCAACGCGACCCGCTGCTGCTGTCCGCCGGATATCTCATGGGGATAGCGCTTCGCCAGTTCCGGAATTCCCGCCAGCTCCAGAAGCTCCGTGGTCCGGTGACGCTGTTCGCGGCTCTTCAGGTTGGAGATTCCGAAGGCTACGTTCCGCTCCACGGTGAGATGTGGAAAGAGCGCAAAATCCTGGAAGACCACACCGATATTACGACGTTCCGGCGGGACAAAGCGATCCGGCCCCACCACCGGTTTGTTGTGCACGGCGATCCGCCCGCCGTCGGGCCGGTCAAAGCCCGCGATCAGCCGGAGCGTCGTGGTCTTGCCGGATCCGCTTGCTCCGGCCAGCGCCACCACCTCCCCCGTGGCTATCTCCAGATCGAGTGCGTCCACGGCGGGGTGATCCATACCAGGAAATGTTCGTGTGAGCTCCTGCAGTAGTAACATTGTGTCAGCTGTCCTCCACCTTCCGCTTGGCTGGGCTCATGATGACCCACATAGTAAGGATTACCACGGCAACCAGCAAGAGTGCTCGTGGCGAGGCCTCCGCCATGCGCTCATCCGAGGCCAGACGGTACACCTGCACCGCCAGCGTATTGAAATCGAACGGCCGTAACAGGAGCGTCATCGGCAGGTCTTTAATCACGTCGATCGCGACGAGGAGCGCCGCCCCGGCCAGCGTCGGGCGAAAGACGGGAAGCACCACCCGGGTGAGAACGCGCCCCGGGCCACTACCCAGAGAGCGGGCGGCATCCACCGTACTTCGGTGCTGGCGGATGAATCCCGATTGAATCGGTTGCACCGCCACTGCCAGGTAGCGGGCCACGTACGCGAAGATCAAACCTCCCACCGTTCCAAAGAAGAAGAGCCGGTTGTCGATAACGCGTAACTGCTGAAACACTGCCAGCACCCCGATCGCCACAACCGTCCCAGGAACGGCGTATCCGATTCCGGCGACCCGCAACGCGTTGTTCATCGTCCAGCCCGGTCGCAGGTATGCCACCAGATTGAGGAGCACCGCCACCGTCAAAATCACCAGGGTAGTGGCGAGCGCCAGAGAGATCGTCCGCGCTGTGGTCATGCCGATGCCCGCCAGCCCCTCACCACCCGCGAGGATCGTCCACCAGATGAGCTGCGCCATCGGAATGAAAAATCCCAGAAGAGCCGGCAGCAGGAGCATCGTCATGACGGCTGCAGTTTTGCCCCGAGAGAGCTGAAGCTTGCGCCCAGGCGCGCCCCCGGAGGTGGTGTAGCGCCGGCGCCCTCGCCCGTACTGCTCAGCAGCAATCAGTGTAAGCATCGCCAGCAGCACAATTGCCGCCAGAAGCGTCGCCGTTGGGAGGTCCCCAAGCCCGAACCACGTGCGAAACACGCCGGTTGAAAGCGTCTCTACCCCAAGAAATACCGGTGTGGCGTAGGCGTTCATCGTTTCCATCGCCACCAGACTGGCCCCACCGACGATTGCCGGCCGAAGGGAGGGAATGACGCCACTCCACAGCCGACCCCAGTAGCGACGCCGGCTGCGCTGCATACCGCCGCTCAACGACGCTACTACTTCAAACAGGACCCGGGAGTTCGCCATGAGGGAAGCTCGCGTGGTGAGATATACGTACGGATACAGCCCGATCACCAGGATGAAGATCGCTGCCCAGATCCCACCAAAGGAAATACTGATGCCCAAAAAATTGTCGACGGGCCCTCGGAACGCGAGGATTCCATTCCACGTGAACGTGCCGATGTATACGGGAAGCGCCAGAGGCGCCACGAACGCGAGTTCCAACACCCGGGGCATCGGCAACCGGTATCGCTCAAGGATCCACGCCCCACCCACACCAAGCACTGACGCGCCCACGGTGGTGCCTCCCACCAGGAAGATAGTATTGGCAGCGTACCGTCCCAAGACGGTCGTCCGGACGTGCTCCCAACTCTCCCCACCGCCGCCGAAGAGACTCAGTACCAGAGGAATGTAGGGCGTGGCGATTACCGCCACGAGAAAAAGCGCAGCCGCCGTCCACAGGGGATAGCGACCGCGCAACCCTATTCTGGTAAGAGGGCCGGCGGTGATCACCTCACTGCCAGCCAACTTCGTTGAATATCATCGTCGCCTCGCGCTGATTCTCCCCAAGGATGTACAACGGAAGATCATCCGCAACGAAATCTCCAAACTGCTCGATCTCTGGAGCGAGCTCAATGTCATCGCGGATCGGATACTCGTAGTTCGCCTGGGCAAACTGCTCTTGCGCTTCATCACTTACAAGGAACTCTAACAGCTCGCGAGCCCCTTTTGCATTGTCGGCATGTCGCGTGATACCAGCTCCGCTTACGTTGAAGTGAGCTCCACGACCGTCACTTCCTTCTACGCCCGGCTGGTTCGGAAAGTAAACACTGAGTTGTTCACCAATCTCTACATCTGCCGGATCACTCGATCCAAGAAGACGTCCGAGATAGTATGTATTGGAGATGGCGTAGTCAGCCTCACCGGCAGCCACTCCCCGAAGTTGATCGGTGTCTCCACCTTGGGGCGGACGCGCAAAGTTCTCGGTCATACCTTCGGCCCATTCACGAGCAGCATCGGAGCCAAGGTGCTCGATCAACGAAGCCAACAACGAAATGTTATAGATGTTACTCGAAGAACGGATTAGCACATTATCGCGGAACTCTTCGCCGGCAAGCGCTTCGTAGGTCGAAAGGTCCGATTCATCCGCCCTCTCGTTATGATACACAATCAAACGAGACCGCCTTGTTAAAGCAAACCACTCATCATCGGCCCCTTTGAGATTGTCTGGTACAAGAGAATCAAGGACGGGGGAGTCAACCGATTGAAACAGATCCCTGGTGGAGGCCTGATGCAGCCGTCCAGCGTCCGCCGTAATGAGTATATCCGCGGGGGAGTCTGCGCCTTCCGCCGCAAGCCGTTCGATTATCTCATCGGAACCGGCCTCCACCACCTGCACTTCGTAACCGGAGAACTCCTCAAACCGGTCGAAAAGCGCCTGATCGGTATCGTAGTGGCGGTTCGAATAGACGTGCACCACGTTACTCTCCTCATCGGCTTGATCTGCGGTACCGTCTTCACCCTGACCCGTGGCAAACATCGGCACGGCAGATACCACCGTTATCAAAAACACCGCTACCAGCGAGCGGCGAAGAATAGAAAATAAAACAAACATAAAAACTCCTTCAAGTGTTAGTCTTACCTAATTGTGATTAATCATGACTAACTTTGTCAACAGCCCGGAGGGCAGCGGATGCCACTCGCCACGATTCCCGCTTACATCTCCCGTCGGCGGTAGTAGACTGAGAGCGTCCGGTCCAGCAGCACAAACAGCACCAACGGCACCACCACAAAGAGCAGCGTCAACACCGAGCCCAGCGTCCGATCTCCTCCGGAGAGATACGGAAAGAGATAGCCGGTGTAGGAGGCCACCGAACCACCCCCGATAAGAAACACCAGGAAGTACTCGGAGAACGCCACCAGGAACACCACCGACCCTCCGGCAAGTATCGCCGGTCCCAGGAGTGGAATATGCACCACCAGTAGACGTCGCAGGAGCGTGGCTCCCTAATTCCCCGAGCCTTTTGTAACTATGATTCTTCTAACTCGCTGTAATATCT
>JBBDTM010000027.1:30582-48919 GCA_040904425.1 Alkalispirochaeta sp. | reverse complement strand
GGATTACCGTTCCAGAAAATATATTTCTTGGTTTAACGGCTCATGAATGTGGGTTACAGAAGAGTTGACCACTACTCGGGAGATTCTGGATTCGATCGGTGCCGGTGATATTCCCTCCGTGCTGGTCCTCAACAAGGTGGACCGTATCGAAGAGGACGGCATCGATCTGTCTCCCACAGTCGGACTCAACGGCCGACATATCGCCACCGTTCAGACTTCCGCGACTACCGGGACGGGCCTTGATGCGCTCCGCACTGCAATCCGGAACGCCCTGGTCGACGACCATTCTTGATCGTGCCGTGGTAGAGTGCTACCATCGGTCTTCGTGGAGGGCATCCTGTACACTCACCGGTATGATTCACCCGTGGGACCGCTCTTTGTCGCGGTAGACCGGAGCGGGACCGTGCATCGGGTGAGTTACACCGATTTTCGAGCGGACCTGCCGCGGGAAACGTGGCAGGACAACAAGTACGCCTGCGGAGAACTGGAATACCAACTTGACGAATATTTCCGAGGCAAGCGAATCCACTTCACAGTGAAGCTGCACCTCCGGGGCACTGCATTCCAGGAGACGGTGTGGAACCGTCTGCGAAAGATCGGCTACGGCACAACGATGAGTTACAGCACCCTGGCGCAGAAGATCGGGCGCCGCGACGCGGCCCAGGCGGTGGGGAACGCCACCGGATCGAATCCGGTGGTAGTAGTGGTTCCGTGTCACCGGATTATCAACGCCAACGGTAGCATCGGTTCATACGCCCGGCGCAGCATCGCCGACGACCGAGGCCGTGAGATCAAAGAATACCTATTGAATCTGGAACGAGCGATCTGACCCGACGCCGACCGCTACTTCGTGTTCTTCCCGGCGTACACCTGCAACAACTGAACCAGATAGAATAACTGCCGGTACATGGCACTCATCCGCTCTTTCAGAGAGTCTTCAATTTCGCTGTCAAGCTCTTTCCAGTTGATGATCATCTGGTGCTCTTTGCGATCAAAATCCTCAATGAGGCTCTTCAGGTTCTTGCCGATGATAATTAGGTTTTGCGCAGCCTCATTCACCAGACGCAAGACGTCCCGGTTAATCGCATCCAGGAGATCATTGAGCGGTTTGCGACTGCTCGGATCCCGGTCTACAACCCGGCCTACCGCGCGGCGCAGCTTCTGGCCAAGTTCGCCTTCGTCGTCCAGACTATCATCGAGTTTCAGAATCTGCTCAGAAACGGAAAGCACCCCGTGGTACGCGTCCGACATCTGTTGCGCCTGGATCTGCGTGGTCCACTTGCCGCGGACGATGAGCAGGTCCTGAACGATTTCGCGCACATCTTTCTTGAAGTAGTCCAGGAGGTACGCCTTGAGATAGTTCAAGGCATCGGTGTAGAGAAAACCGCCACTGTCGCTGCGCTGATAACTCACATTGGCCTTAGCGGTGTAGTTCTTGGTTCGCGCCACAACGGTGGTACCGAAGACCTGCTTCACGAGCTGCTCGATCCGGTTGTTGCGCCGTTCCTGCTGAATTTTCTGAAGCGTGTGCTCCACCAAACTCTTAATCTCGTTCAGGTAAGGCTCAACGATTCGAGCGCCGCCACCGGAAGCTTTCGGATACCAGTTGGGATCCTCCGAGGCGTGTTGAACGATCTTCTCCAGTACACCGGAATCCAAGACCTGAAAGAGCGTCTTGGTAATCTTCTTCCACTGATCACGATCCACCACCTCTACCGACCGGTACGCTTGAAGCAAGTCAAACACCCGGTCCCACTCGGCACCGCGGGGAAGCGCGTGGGCGACCTCAAGAAAATCCCGAATATCGTCTGCGATGTACTCCACCTCGATCGAGTCAAATCGGGGCTTGTAGGAAAAGGAATCCTCACTGATGGCGGAGTCAAACTTCTTTAAGGTGAAGTAGAAGTCGAAATGGCAGAACTCCACGAAGGTTCGCAGATCGTTGTACTGGGTGTTGATCTGCTTCACCTTCTCCGCGTCGAAGGTTCCCACGAAATCAAGCATGGCGTTCTTGATCTCTTCTCCCACCATCTTGATGTCCAAGCCACCCTTCGTCCGCTCACGGATCGACTTTTCGTCCAGCTGTTCCCGGAGCGCCACCTGCCGTTCATCAAGGTTGAATTCGATCACAAGCATCTTCAGGGTGCCGGAGGCATCACTGGGCTGCACCAACTTGCGGACGGAGGAAACGGACTTGTAAATCTCATAGAGAAAGCGCGGGAAATTGGGCTCGATGACTGAGCCCCGCGGTTTGTAAAACTTGTAGCGATCTTTCGACAGTTCTTTGCCGATATTCTTCAGGATTCGCCGCTTCTCGCGCTCGGGATCGCCGATTCCGAACAACGCCGCGAGAATGCGTTCTATAAATCCCGAGTCCTGCTCGTTCTTTTCGTCGGGCACTCTGTAACCTTACGTCATACCGACCTTTACCGTCAATTCGAATACCGTTTATAGTCGAGCCATGAACAGTCTCGCAGTAGCGCTCAACGATACCCTGGAAGGTACGGTGGTACCTCGAGTCTTCTCCAATCTGGGACGCCGCATGTATTTCCCCAAGGGAATTGTGGCGCAGTCCGCGGAAGCCAAAGAGAAGGCACATCGCTTCAATGCAACGGTGGGTATGGCGTACGCCGACGGACACCCCATGACGCTGCCGCTTATTAGAGAGCTTACCGGCGATCTTCCCACGGAAGAATCCGTGGCCTACGCCCCGACTGCCGGCGTCCCGGCGCTGCGCGACCGCTGGCAGCAGGAGATGGTTCACAAGAATCCCGGTTTGGAGGGAGTCGTCACCACGCGGCCCGCCGTCGTCCCCGGTCTCACCGCCGGTCTGGCGGTGATCAGTGACCTTTTCGCCGATGAAGGCGATGTACTCTTACTTCCCGATCTCTTCTGGGGCAACTACCGTCTCATGTTCAGCGAGCGTCGCCAGGCACAGCTGCGAGAGTTCGCCTTTTTCGGCGATCAGGGAGTGTTCAATCGCACCGCCTTTGCCGAAGGCGCCCGTTCCGCAGCGGGGGCGGGGAAACTCATGGTTCTCCTGAACTTCCCCAACAACCCGGCAGGCTTCACCCCAACCCGGGAGGATGCGGCGTTCATCAGAGACACCCTGGTGGGCCTGGCGGATTCCGTCCCGGTGATTGTAATCTGTGACGACGCGTATTTCGGCCTGTTCTATGATGATGCGGCGTATTCCCACTCGCTGTTCAGTCTACTGGCGGCATCCCACCCCAATCTTCTGGCGGTGAAGGTGGACGGCGCCACCAAGGAGGATTTCGCCTGGGGATTCCGGGTGGGCTTTCTCACCGTGGCGTTCAAAGGGATGAGCGCGGAACACGCCGGTGCCTTGGAACAAAAACTGAATGGTGCGATTCGGTCCATGGTGAGCAATTCCAGCAGGCTCTCCCAGTCACTGATTCTCCGGGCGCTCAACGATCCCCGCTACGCGGAACAGAAGCGGGAGGCGTTTCACCTCTTGTCTGCCCGGTACGCGACACTGCAGGATATCCTGCAGAAACAGGCCCGCGATGGACGAGCCCCCATGCTGGAAGCGCTCCCGTGCAACTCGGGGTACTTCATGAGTTTTCGCTGCCGGGGCCTGAGCGCCGAGAGCCTGCGCTGCTCTCTGTTGGAACGGGGCGTGGGAACGATCGCCGTCCGGGACGAGTATTTGCGCGTGGCGTTTGCCGGCATCGATGCCGGAGACTTGCCGGAGCTCTACGACGAGATCTTTCAGGTGGCGGAAGCACTCGTTTGATTCGGGCACGACTACCTCGGATACGACGTTTCACGCTACTGGTACTTCCGGCGGTGCTGATGAGCGCCTGCGCTGGTCCGGATGAGCCGGTTGTCGTCTGGAGCAACATCGCGGAGACCGCGTTCCTGGTGGAGCGCTACAACTTCATTCACGACGCGGATGCCCGCTTTCGCTACGTGGAGAACCTCACCGAGAGCCTCACGCAGGAGCGCCCCGAAGCGGATGTGATTATCGGGCGGTGGGTGAATACCCCGCCGGTAAACGCGCTCATGCGTGGACACGAGACGTACCTGTCCCCGACCGCCGACGTGCCACCAGTTGACGCCGGTCCACACTGGATTCCCCTCTCGTTCAATCTGCCCACCATCGCCGCGCTTCCGGAGGTAGCGGATCAGTTGCCTGAGTTCTCCGTCTCACTGGAGGATATTTCCCAATTGTATATCGCGGACACTCCACCGGTACATTTCGCCCCGGCCGCGGATTCCCGGTCGGTCTACGCCCTACATCGAAGCTTGGGATTTCTCCCGAGGGCGGACGAGGAGGGAGCACCCACCTGGAATGATACGGACCTTCGTCGGGCGATCTCCCGCTTCAGCGAATGGAGGGCGGAACACAACGGCAGTCTTCAGGCGGAACAGACGTATATCGAACGCTATCTGTACGAACGCCCCGTGCAACAGCTTGAAAAGGGACGGATAAGCGCCGTCTACTTCAGTTCGGAAGAACTGTTCACATGGCGGTTTTTTGACGAGCGTGACCTGTCCTTTCGATGGCTCTCATCACCCGAGGGCCGGCTCTATGCCAACGAGAACGTCGTGTACGGAGGTGTTCCTGCGGCAACCGACCGTTCAAGCGGCGCCTCCCGGTTTCTCACGTGGGTCATGGACCGGGAGACGCACGTATCGATTATGCGGAGCAAGCTCGAAGCGCGAGTCGACGGCTTCGGATTTCTGGAAGGATTCTCCGTACACGAGTCGGTGAATCGGCGCCTTGAAGAGGAGATCTATCCGGAACTATCCGGGCGCATCCCGCACCCGGAGGCGGTGGTGTTCTCCGGAGCCCTGCCACGCTACTGGAACGAAGCGCGAACGGCCGTGGTTGAGCCGTATCTCCGGGACGGAGCGGAATCCGGCGAGCTGGCCGCGGAGCTCTCCCTGTGGTATCGACAGCGCGGCGACTAAACGGCGCTGGAACACACCACATCGCCCTGGTTGGCCCTGGTCTTCATATTTGACAGCTCAACAATCTCGGCCTACACTGATTCCGAATAATATAATCTCTTAGGAGGTGCCTAATGGCAACAGTTCAGTTGAAGAATCTGAACAAGGTGTATGACAACGGCTTTCACGCAGTGAAAGACGCCAACGTCAACGTCAAAGACAAAGAGTTCGTCGTTCTGGTCGGACCCTCGGGATGTGGTAAGACGACCACGTTGCGAATGGTGGCCGGCCTTGAGGACATCAGTGGTGGTGACCTCATGATCGATGAAAAACGCGTCAACGACATCCCGCCGAAAGACCGGAACATCGCCATGGTGTTTCAGAACTACGCGCTGTATCCGCACATGAGCGTGTATGACAACATGGCCTTTGGTCTGAAGATCCGAAAGTTCGCTAAGGAGGACATTCAGGGCCGGGTCAATGAAGCGGCCAAGATTCTCGACATCGAGGCGCTCTTGGATCGCAAGCCGAAACAGCTCTCCGGTGGTCAACGACAGCGCGTGGCGGTCGGTCGCGCGATCGTCCGGCACCCGAAGGTATTCCTCTTTGACGAGCCGCTGTCCAACCTGGACGCAAAACTTCGCGTTCAGATGCGGGCCGAGATCTCCAGTCTCCATAATCGCCTGCAGGCAACGATGCTGTACGTGACCCATGACCAGGTGGAAGCGATGACGATGGGAGACAAGATCGTCGTCATGAAAGACGGAGTGATCCAGCAGATCGGAGATCCGCTTACCCTTTACAACACCCCGATCAACCGTTTCGTGGCCGGATTCATCGGATCCCCGCCCATGAACTTCATGAGCATGAAGATCAAAGAAGAGGGCGGAAAGATTCTCGGTGATGAGGGTAATTTCTCCATCGAACTCAGCGGCGACCTGGCGGAAGCCGCTAAGGACTATGTCGGCAAAGATCTGGTATTCGGCGTGCGTCCTGAAGACATGGAGTTTGAGCCGAAGTCCGCCGACGGCAAAGCGATCGTGGCAAACATCGAGGTTGTGGAGCCCTTGGGCGCGGAGATTCACGTGTATGTCAACACCGGATCCCACCAGCTTATCGGACGTATTCCACCGACGGTAACCCTTCACGTTGGAGATGGCGTGCGCCTCGTTCCGAATCAGGATCGAGTAGTTCTCTTTGACGTGGAGACGGAAAACGCGGTGAACATCGATATCGAACAGTTCCAGCACTAAGATTTCCGCCACGTAGTTCACTGGGCCGTTTCTTTCGAGAAACGGCCCTTTTTTTGAATTGCGAACAATTCTACTGGACACTATGATGAAGATCGTATGAGTTCAATTCCCCTATCGCTTCGAGAAGAACTGATCCGTGAGCTTCGTGATACGGAGGACCAAACGGAGCGTGTATTCATGATTCTGGCGGAGAGTCTTCCCTCTCTCGTCTCGGAGATGAAACAGAGCCTGGCCAGATCCGAGGTGTCACTGGCAGGCAGGGACAGTCATCAGGAGACCGATCCCGGGAGTAATCTTCAGATTACCACGCTCCTGGAAGAGACCCGCCGAGAAATGGAGGACAGCGCGGACCAGTTCCGAGCGATGTCGGAAAGTGACCAGAGGCTATTTGAACAACTGCAGACCGGCATCCAGCAATTACATTCCATCGCTGATTCTATCGGGGGAATCCGGATGGACAGCGAGGATATGGAATTGGTATCTCTGAACGCGATGACAGTTGCCCTAAAGGCCGGCAGCGCCGGCCGCGCTTTCAGTTACATTACGGATGAGCTCAAGCGTCTGGCCAATCGCACCATCGCCCTGGCGGAGTCGATTTCCGGTCGGGGCCAGGCACTGCTGGAAGCGTTCCAGGAACTGGAGCGTACCCTGGATGATGCCCGCCGGTTTCAGACCGATCTGATCGAATCATTCCAGAGCCGCATCTTCAGCAGCTTTGACGACTATCAGACCGCAGTTCAGAATACGATGAGAGGTCTGCGCCGTCTCCACGATGAGTCTTACGAACTCAAAGGTCCTGTGAACGGCATGATGGAAGCGATCCAGCTACAAGATCTCATTCGACAGTCAATTGATCACATCATCCTCGCCCTGGAGGCGATCCAACCGGAGGACACGCTCAGCGACGAGGATCAATTGCTGGACGAGCTCGCCTTTGTTCGCCGCATCCCGGATTTGGCGGTGTCACTGATTGAGGATGTGGCACAGCAGATCGACAACAGTGTGAGTACGTTCTCCCGGCTCATCGAGGAGGCCGAATCGAAGCGAAGCCGCCTCGAAGCTGATTGCCGGCGTTTCATCCACGGAGGGGCCGACTCTGAGGTGCGCACGCTGGATGAGCGCTTCGAGGAATCGGCGAAACTGATTCAGGAGCTCCTTTCCGACCTGGATCGCAACGTTCAGAAGAAGGAGCTACTGGTAAGTCGATCCACTCAGATTACAAAGGACGTGGAACACCTGGAGGATCAGTTTCGCAGTTTCGACACGCTGGTAACGCGTTTTCACAGCATCGATATCGCCAGTCGGATAGAGGTGGCGAAGCAGGACGTACTACAGAGCATGGGAAACACCTCTAATCAGATGAACGCCCTCACCAAGCAGATCGAAAACGACGTGGATGAGTCGCTTAACACCACCCAGGATTTCATAAAGACTACCAGTGCGGTGATCGCCGCGCACCAGAAGAAATTCCACGAACAACGGCTCTTTGTGGAACGGTTCAGCGAAACGATTCGGCACCGCTATCACGCTCTTCAAACAAGTCGGTCCGAGATCACCGAAGCGGTTCAAGGGTTCTCGCTGTTTACCGAGGGCTTCCACCGCGTCTTCGAAGAGAGCAAGGAGAGCGGGAAGCAACTGGCCACACTCAGCGGCGCGCTGCGAAGCCTCGAACCAAAGCTGCACACAATGCGGGACGCTATTGACTCCCAGTACAAAGGACAGCTGCAGAAAAGGGGGTACGAATCCTGGACCATTGAGAACGATCGACTCCAGGACATCATTCAGCGTTTTACAATCTTTTCGCACAAGAAGCAGGCGAGCGAGCTTGCCGGACTCAATGAGGTCGATGACAGCGTTGATGCCGGCGAGGTGACGCTCTTCTAACGCGATGTACACACACTACAACGGTCGATTTGAGCGCGATGTCACGATCTTGCATCCTGGAGAGTATCTTGCCACTGGGGAGGACATCATCATTTCTACAGTACTCGGGAGCTGCATCGCTGTAGCCCTGCACGACGCCTCCACCGGAATCGGCGGATTGAATCACTTCATGCTTCCCGGTGAGCTCCACAGCCGTCAGTTCTTTGCGGAAGAAAACGGGCGATACGGGATGTACGCGATGGAGTTGCTGATTAACGAATTGATGAAAAAAGGTGCCCGCCGGGACACACTCACGGCAAAAGTCTTCGGTGGTGCTCATGTACTCAGCGGTGGCACCGGAAACATTCCCGACAGCAACATCACCTTCGCCATGGAGTTTCTCGAGACTGAGCGGATACCGGTGGTCAGCAGCGATGTGGGGGGAACTGAGGCGCGGAAGGTGCTTTTTTTCGCCGCCACCGCTCGCGTTCTGTTGAAGCGCTTCGGCGGCCAGAAGGTGGCGCCGGTGCAGCGGGAAGAGCGGGCGTATCTGTCCCGGATCAGCTCCCAGAAGCGGTCTCAGAAAGATTCCGACGTTACGCTATTCTGAATTCAGTGGTCCGCCGTACGTCACATTCCCATCGCGGGAGGCGGTGAGAACCGGAACGCCGCAATCATTCGCAGCACCTCTCCCACGTCTCGCAGAATAAGATCCGGATCGGGGATACGTACCAGCCGGAGCTCTTCCGCATAGCTGTACCATGGACCGAGCTCCACCGCCCGCTCCCAGAGCGCGGAAAGTGTGTTGCCGTCGAGATTCTCACCGCGGAGCAGGATTTCCAGCGCGTCCCGCCGTGCATCTCGCAGATGCTCCGCCGCGCGCATCGTCTCTTCCGCCACCGCCGAACGGTCGGGAGCGCTCATCTCGCCGGGGAGGAGCTGCTCCTGACTGGAGCCAACCACCGTTGTCAGACGACCGCCCTCTTCAACCTCGAAGCGCCCCGTCTCCACCGATAGCGTAACGCCCCGGAGATTACGTGTGATGCGGGCGGTACCTCGCCCGCGAATCAAGACATCGCCGGCGGAGACGTGCCGTTCCGCGGAAGCCTCGGTGGTGTCGTTCCACTCTACCGTTCCCCAAAAGAGTTCCAGATGCTCCGAGGACACCAGAACGCCCTGCATTCCGCTGTGCATTGTGAGCCAGATTCGATACGGATCGCGGGCGGCCAGTTCCAGCGTTCGGCCCTGCGGACGCAACCAGTCCCACGCGGCAAGCTTCAGTGCTTGCGGCCGCTCGGGAATGTCCAAGGCGTTCGGCCGCGACAAGCGTCCGGCCTGACCGTAGCGCACCACTTCCAGGTCACTGCCCACCGGCGGATTCGTATCGGGCACCGCCAGAAGCAGTTCCAGCGGTTGAGACGCGGCGGGAAGCGTAGGAGCCAATCGCTCTCCGCCGCTTCGGTCACCTTCCTGCGCCGGAATGGCGACGGTGACCATGGTTCCGCCCGCCACCACCGACAACACCACCAAAAACGGAGATCCCCGATGTCTCACGTTGATACCTCCTGCAGAACGTCCAGGTCCAGCGGGCACATGATGTGCGCGAGTCTTCCGGAACGGTCCGGCGCCGTCTGTTGCACATGTCGCCACATAGCGGAGCTCTCCATACACAGGTACACCGGAGTCTCCGGCAGCTCCGCTGCCAGGCGAGCCCGCATCATACGGTACATTTCGCTGCGTTCCTTTTGAAGATATCGCATTTTTCCGTCGCCGGACGAGACAAACTCCCCCAGACCGTAGGGACGAGCCTCGACGAACGGCCGTAGCGTAGGGGGATAGCGAAGTGTCCCGAGGCTGATCCACTGGGGCCGGGCGTCACGGAACCGTCCAAGTTCCTCCGCAACCGCGCCGTACTCCTCCTGCCACCGTTCGATGTGGATCATCGGATCGAAATGGAACGCCACCTCGTATCCTCGATCCACCGCGCGGCGAGCGGCGCGCAGGCGCTGTTCCAGAGAGACGGCGACGCCTTCTTCGGCGGCGATCACTGATTCGGGATTCACCGAGAAGGCAACCACCACGTTTCCCCCGTGAACATCGGCGGGGGGAAGGTGGTCAACGTAATCGGTTTTGGTCTTCAGCTCGAATCTCAAATTGGGGACATCGGCCACCGCGGCGATAATATCAGCGGATAGTTCGAAGAGAGGGTCGTAGAGGAGGCTGTCTCCCACCTCCCCGGTACCGAGCCGGACCGTCCGCTTGGAGTTGGCCGCCGCCAGGGCGCGGATTCGGTGGACCGTATCCTCCGCGGGCAACCGAACCTCGAGCGTGCGATTGCGCAGGTAGGACTGCATGATGCAATACGTACACCCCAGGGTGCATCCCACATACGCGTTGAGAGTCAGATAGTTGCAGCACAAGTGCCCGTGGGTACCGGGACATCTACCGAGATCGTCCGCGGTTCCCGGCCGTACGAGAATCGTCCGAGGAGTGTTGTGCGCTTCGGACAGATCGGCACCGTCGGCCAATTCCGCCGAGACGATGGAGCGCAACTCCGGACGGGAGCGCAGCCGGTCCTCTACCCGTTCTCGAACGGGATCCGTCGCGGCGGCGCCGATCCAGTAAATGCGGTCGATCGTATTAGAATAGTAGTGCCAACAGTTCATCCATTCTTCCTTCAAGGCGCCCGGCAGCGTTTAGGCGCGAGTGCAGTTCCGTACCGTTTCGGAAGGAAAACGACACCTGAAAGCGATCCCCTTCGAAGTTGTTTGGAGCGGTCAGCGTAACTCCCGTTCCCGACAATGCACTCCGTCGGATCGTTTCGAAGCGGCACTCCAGGTCCGTGAGTATCGGATACCGACGCCGTCGCAGGAAGGGAATGACCTCCTCCCGTGCCATGTGCAGCATCTCCTGCACCAACTGCTCCACATCGGCTCCGCCGCGAAGCAGTTCTACCACCATGCGGAGCGCGTGGCGACGATTACTGAAGGAGAGCGTACGAATCACCGGTATACATCGTCCTGCAGAAGCAGCGTACTCCCGGGGAATCGCTTCGGCGGTGCGCAGGTCGATGAGCCCCTCATCCACCGCCTCCGCCGGCACCGGCGGAAGCGCCCGAAACCGCTCGATCAGGGGCCACGGATCAGCCTCCACCGAAAGCAGCGGAGAGAGCTCTTCCCACATCGATCCGACAATGCCGATGTCCTCCACGAGACTCCGGACGCGCTCCAGCTCCGATAGGCGGTACGCTCCCGGCCGGTTCTCCGCGGCCAGCGCGCACTGCAGCACACTAAGGGATGCGGGACTCCGCTCGCCATTGGTGGCGTCCGTGAGAATAAGCACCGGAAACTCCGCGGTCGGGTGCATCCTCCAGATCGGCCGGTAGTGAAACCCCCACACAAGCACCCCCTCCGCGGTAGCAATCGCCGGCCGCATCCACGCCATTTCTACCGGGGACAGAGAGTTATCCGCCGGGAGTCTCTGAAAGAGGTCAAACGTGGCATCGCCGTCGGCCCACGTCTGAATCGCGCTGCCGGTAGCCATGAGGGGCGTTGTGTAAGCCAATTTCATGAAAAACTCCAGGAGATTCGGTGTCGATAGCGTAGCAGGTTCCGTCTCACATTGACAACGCGCCGGAGCCTCCATACCATGCCTGCCATGAGTGGAACCACCTCCTTGCGAGTCGCCCTGATCGGGTGCGGTACCGTCGGCGGCGCCACCGCCCGGCTCTTGGTACAGGATCGGCAGACGATTGCCGATCGCAGCGGAATCGATATCGAGCTGGCGGCGATTGTAGATCGCGATTTCGACCATGCCCGGAGCCTGGGACTGCCGGAAGAGACGTTCCAGCCCGATCTGGACACCGCCCTCGGCGACAGCACGATCCAGGTAGTCATCGAGTTGGTGGGCGGCATCGAGTTCGCCCGGACGCTGATCAAGAAGGCTCTGGACGCCGGGAAGCACGTGGTCACGGCAAACAAGGCGCTTCTGGCGCATCACGGAAAAGAGCTTTTCGCCTACGCCCGGGAGCGGGGACTGACGATCGGTTTCGAGGCGAGCTGCGGCGGCGGAATTCCGATTATCCGAGCGATTACCGACGGACTTATCGCCAATCACATCGACGCGATCTACGGGATCGTCAACGGTACAAGCAATTTTCTCCTGACCGAAATGATTCAGAAAGGCGAAACGTATTCCGAGGCGCTCGTCGCGGCTCAGGAGTCGGGGCTGGCGGAGGCTGATCCGTCGCTTGACGTGAACGGCACCGATTCCGCCCACAAAATTGCCATCATGACCGCATTGGCGTTTGGTATCGATGTCGATTTTGACGCGATTCCGGTGGAAGGCATCGACAACCTGGACGAACGGGATGTGGCGTTCGGCCGGGATCTGGGGTACGTGGTAAAGCTGCTGGCTGTAGCCCATCGCATCGGCGATGACGTCACCGCCTGGGTGCGTCCGGCGTTCATTTCCGAAGAGCATCCTCTGGCGTGGGTGAATGGACCCTTTAACGCAGTCAGCGTCTACGGCCACGCCACCGGACATACCTTGTACTATGGGCGCGGAGCCGGAGGAGCTCCCACTGCCGGTGCCGTAGTGGCCGATGTGGTGGGTATCGCCACCGGCGTGCTGCCGGCCATCTTCGCCCATACGCGCTACTGGCCGGACCGCAACAGCGCCGGGCCACAGGTGGGACTGGAACGTTCCACCAGCCGTTTCTATCTGCGGATCATGGCCAAGGACCAGTCCGGTGTCCTCGCGGCGATCTCCGCCATTCTCGGCCGGCACAATATCAGCATCGCCAGCCTTCGCCAGAATGAGCAGGCTCACCGCGATGAGCTGGTGCCGGTGGTGGTGACAACTCACGCCTGTCGGGAGCCGGCAATTCGGGACGCCGTGGCCGGAATCGATGCACTGGAAACCACGGACGGTGCCACCGTGTGTATGCCAATAGTGGAAGAACACCCAGAAGAGCTCTCCAATTGACACTGCTCTCTCCCGCCGATACCGTTCCTTCCCAGCCAACCACAAAGGGGTTCATTATATGAAGTACATTGAATACACGGTAAATCCGCAGATTCCCCGTGCGCTCAAGCCGCTGGAAGAACTGGCGCACAATCTGTGGCTCAGCTGGAACCACGACGCCTTGGCGCTGTTTACGCGTCTCGATTTCGACGCGTGGGTGCAAAGTCACCAGAATCCGGTACGGATGCTGGGGATGGTTCCTCAAGAGCGCTTCGAAGCCCTGGCTGAAGACGACTCGTACCTGGCGGCGCTAAACACGGTGGTGGAAAAATTTCGTCGGTACAAGGCGGGCAAAGATACGTGGTATCGCGGTAGCAAGAAAAACACGATCGCGTACTTTTCCATGGAATACGGTCTCGACGTAAGCCTGCCGATCTACTCCGGGGGCCTCGGGGTGTTGTCCGGAGACCACATGAAATCCGCGAGCGACCTGGGACTTCCGCTGGCGGGAGTCGGTCTCCTCTACCAACAAGGATACTTTCAGCAGTACCTCAACGCCGACGGATTTCAGCAGGAGAGTTACCCGGAAAACGACTGGTATAACATGCCGGTCCGGCAGGTTTTTGACGACGACGGCAACGGGATCAGGATTAGCGTTCAGCTGGCCGATTCCAAGGTGGTGGCCCGCGTGTGGGAGGTGAAGATCGGCCGGATCAGCCTCTACCTTCTGGATGCGAACCTGGATGAGAACAGCGAGGCGGATCGAGCGATCACCGCAACCCTCTACGGAGGTGACCGGGAGATGCGGATAAAACAGGAGATCCTCCTGGGAATCGGCGGTCTCCGGGCGCTGCGTGCGATGAAGATCAATCCCGCGGTTACCCACATGAATGAGGGGCACTCCGCGTTTCTCGGCATCGAACGGATTCGGGAATATATGCACCTGCACGGCCTCACTCGACAAGAGGCGATCCAGGCGATCTGGCCCACCAACATCTTCACCACCCACACACCGGTACCCGCGGGAAACGAGCGCTTCGGGATCGACCTCATGCAGAAGTACTTCCACGCGATCACCGACGGTACCGGGTTTGGATGGGACGAGTTTGTCGCGCTCGGTCGGGAGAACCCGGAGGACCCGCAGGAACCGTTCTGCATGACGGTGCTGGCGATCAAGCTCAGCGCATACAACAACGGCGTCAGTGAGCTCCACGGAGCGGTCTCACGAGAGATGTGGAAGCAGATCTGGCCGGAACTTCCCATCGATGAGGTCCCCGTGACCCACATCACCAACGGCGTGCATTCCCGGTCGTTTTTGAGTCCTGAGTTAAAGGATCTCCTGGATCGCTACTTCGGGCCACGCTTCTACGACGAACCCACTCACATTCAGATCTGGGATCGTATGAATCGCGTCTCCGACGAGGAGTTGTGGCGGATTCATGAAATGCGCAAGAACCAGTTGGTAACGTTTGCCCGGGAACGTCTAAAACGTCAGCTTATGCGCCGTGGGGCAAGCCGCTCGCAGGTGGTTCACGCCGACGAAGTGCTCTCGCCCTACACCTTCACGATCAGCTTTGCCCGGAGGTTCGCCACGTACAAGCGCGCCACGCTGCTCTTCCGCGACCCGGATCGTCTCCGGCGCCTCCTGACCAATCCCGACCGTCCGGTGCAGATAATCTTCACCGGAAAGGCACACCCCCACGATATACCCGGAAAGAATCTGATCAAGGATATCGTGCATTTCGCCAGCGACCCGGAGATCCGCAGCAAAATCGTGTTTCTGGAAAACTACGATCTGGAGATCGCAAAGTACCTGGTGAGCGGCAGCGATATCTGGCTCAATACCCCGCGGCGGCCGATGGAGGCCAGTGGAACGAGCGGTATGAAGGCGGCGATTAACGGTGTACTGAACACCTCGATCCTCGACGGATGGTGGGCCGAGGGATACACCCCGGACCGGGGATACGCGATCGGTGCCGGCGAGGAGTACGAGGATGAGGAGCTTCAGGACGAAATCGAGAGCAAACTGCTCTACGACCTTCTGGAGCGGGAGATCATCCCCGCGTTCTACGAGCGCGGTCGAGACGGATTACCGCGGGAGTGGACTACCAAGATGAAAGCCTCCATGGCCGGACTGGGGGGACTCTTCTCCACCAGTCGGATGCTCACAGAGTATTCCGAGCGGTTCTACCTTCCGGCTCTCAAGAACTACGAGAAGGTCAACAAGAACGAGCTCGCCCAGGCGCGGCGCACTACAGAGTACATCCACCGTCTGCGGGCGCAGTGGGACAGCGTCTCCGTTTTCAAGATCGACGGTACGGAAAGCCAATCGCTAAAAGTGGGAGATACGTTTTCAGTGAGTTGCCACGTCCACCTGGGAACGATCGATCCTTCGGAGGTCACGGTGCAGGTATACACGGGGAGAATCGATTCCGAAGGAGAGCTGGAGAATCCGCAGACCGTTGATATGAAAGTCTCCGGTGAGGATTCGGAGGGCCACGTATACAAGGTAAAGGTAAAATGTCGCCAGGCCGGGCGCCAGGGATTTGCGGTGCGAGTGGTGCCCAACAATGAGGACCTGGTGCATCCCTACATTCCGGGACTCATCCGCTGGCACCACTGAGTCCGAGCATATCCGGAAGTATCCACCGCGCCGTGGGTACTGCCCGTATCCGGCGGTCACCTATAGGGCGGATCGTCCTATAGGGCGAATGTGCCGATAAGGGGATCCGCCGCCACAAAGAGAACAACGATGATCAGCCCCGGCAGAAAATCGGCGGTCTTGATCGTGCGGAGTTCCAGCAAGTTGAGACCGATCATCACTACCATCGCCCCACCGACTCCGGAAATCTCACTCACCATGAGCGGGGTCACGAACGGAGCGAGAAGTCCCGCCAGAAGGGTGAGCGCTCCCTGGTACACCAGCACACTCACCGCCGAGAACCCTACTCCAATACCGTACGCGGCGGTGAGCAGCACCGCCATGAACCCATCCATCACCGATTTGGTGAAGAGTAGCTCGTAATCGCCTTCCACGCCGGCCTGAAAGGACCCGATGATCGCCAGCGCTCCCACACAGAAGAGCACCGATGACACGAGAAATCCCTGCGCGAAGGAATGAGTCCCGGCGGCATCATGCTCGGGAGCGGCCACCGTACCGGGGGAACTCCTCGGTTGAAAGCGTCGCTTCAGCCACTCCCCCAACTGGTACACTCGGTCCTCGATTCGCCACGCGGTTCCCAGAAGCCCGCCGATCACTAACGCCAATACCAAGTACAGAAACCGTTGCGACTCCAAGGCCATGCTGATGCCGATCAGTAAGGCCACAACTCCCACACCGGTGAACACCACGGCGCGAAACTGCGTCCCGATTCGGCCCCCCACGACTTTGCCGATAGCGGACCCGAGAAGGATAGCTAACGCGTTGACGATGCTTGCGATCATGCCGGTGATTGTAGTCGGCTTGCAGCGGGCATGCAAACGTGTTACCGTCTTTTCCGTGATGCGACGCAGTCTTTTCGGTGGCGTTATGGCCCTTGCCGCGCTGTTTATTACCTCATGTCAATCGGCCCCGGAGGAGATTCCTCCGGATCTGAGCAGGATGGAGATGTTTCAGCGGGCTCAGGAAGCATCCGACCAATCCCGCTATGAGCAGGCCCTCGCTTACTACGAAGAGTTCGTTCGCCGATTTCCCGATGATCGCGGCTCCATTGTGGAAGCGGAATACGAGATCGCCTTCATCGCGTACAAACGAGACCAGTTGCCGAAAGCTCGGCAGGGGTTCGAAGATATCCTGGCAAAGTATGAATCCGATACTACCGGCACGCTCCCCGCGTGGCCGCGCGTCTTAGCGGAGAAGCTTGTCGATCGCATCGATGAGCGGATGGAGGAAGAGGGGCTGCTTGGCGGCGCTTCCGATTCCGATTCCGATTCCGATTCCGACACGGGTTCCGCCACCGACGACGATAATCAAGACGACACTGAATCCACTTCCACCGAGTAACATTGCCTTAGGATCTGCTTGACACCCCCATCTCCCCGTGGTACCGGGTAGGTATTATGCACGTAGCGTATGAATCGTTTATTGCAGCGGTCCCGGACGGGGCAAAGCGTCTTCGCGATTTGTCGGAACGTTTTGAAGAACACTTCAGGCGGCGACCTACCGTTGCCGCCAGCGGACCGGGACGGACGGAGCTGATCGGCAATCATACCGATCATAACAACGGCAGAGTCGTGGCGGCGGCGATCAACGCCGATGCCCTCATCGTGGCGGCCCCCGCCACCGGTTCCGAGGGATCCCTGCTTTCCCACGGATGGCCGCAGGCGTTCACCGCCAACCTCAGCGCCGATACACCGGACGATGCATCGTACTCGCATGATACGGAGCGACTCATGGCGGGTGTCGCCGCGGGCCTGCGCCGGCAGGACTACTCAGCACCGGCATATTCCGCCGTAATGGAAAGTCGCGTGGCACCCGGAAGCGGCCTGAGCTCGTCCGCTGCGCTCGAAATCGCGCTGGTGGCGATCCACTGCGGACTCAGCCGGGAGGATATCGATCCGGTGACTGCGGCCCGCGTCGGTCAGTACGCGGAAAACCGCTTCATGAACAAGCCCAGCGGTCTCATGGACCAGATGGCCAGTGCTGTGGGTGGCACCGTGGGCATCGATTTCGCCGATCCTCACCAACCGCGTTACCATCGTCTCGGCCTTAATTTTCATTCCCATGGGCAGCGCTTGGTAGTCGTAAATACCGGGGGCAGCCACGCCGATCTCACCGACCAATACGCCGCGATCCCTCGGGAAATGAAGGACGTCGCCTCTGCTCTGGGAGTTACCACCCTGAGCCAGACATCCCGGAAGAAACTCCTCTCCCACCTGGGCACAGTTCGCGAGGCGCTCGGTGATCGTGCATTACTGAGGGCGTTTCATTTTTTCGAGGAACAGGATCGCGTTTCAGCGATGATCGACGCCGTGGATTCGCGTATGCACGATCACGTACTGCAGCTGATGCAGGCCAGCGGCATCTCCAGCTGGACGCTTCTGCAGAACGTCGCCGCTGAGGGCGCAGTGCGAGAACAGCCGATCGCCCTGGCAGTGGAAGTCACGAACACGTACCTCGCCGCCCGAGGCGCCTCCGGAGTGGCCCGGGTACACGGCGGGGGCTTTGCGGGGACGATGCTTGCCGTAATTCCGGAAGAGCTAATTGACGAGTATCACCGGATCATGTCCCGGGCGTTCGGAGACAACAGTGTCACCGAGCTGACGATCCGGCAACAGGGAATGTTGGCGACGACGTTGTGACGCCTCGGCTGGGTTCACTCGCCGGCCGGCGGGTGCAC
>JBBDTM010000027.1:0-30572 GCA_040904425.1 Alkalispirochaeta sp. | reverse complement strand
CCCCCCCCCCCCGACGCACTGGCCACCGCGCTCCCCGGCGCTTCGGCGCTCCCCGGTTAGAGGTTGCGCTCCTTGCGAATCGTCTGCCACGCGTCCTGGATCTCCTGAAACCGACGGGTGGCATATTCGACAAACTCCTCCGGCATACCCTCGGAAACGATACGGTCCGGGTGGTGTTCGTGGACCAGCTTCCGGTACGCACCCTTCACCTCATCGTCATCGGCGTCGGGATTGACTCCCAGTGTGGCGTACGCCTGGTGAGCGGTGGCCACATAGCGCTCGCGAATCGTCTGCAACTCCTGATTGGAAATTCCCAGAATCTGTGCCACGGAGGCGATCATGGCGTCTTCCGCGGGATGAAACTCTCCATCGGCCAAGGCGATGCGGAAGAGCATGTCCATCATGCTCGATCTCAGATCGTGTCGGCCGCGACTGAATTCCGCGAACTGCTGCGCAAAGTCCTCCACGCTATACGATGAGTCCTTGGCCTCATTGAACACCCGAATCGCAAAGGACCGCTGCTCTCCACTGACGTTCATCTGGTCCAGGAACGCCACGATCTGCTCGCCTTCTTCCCGCGACACACGCCCGTCGGCCTTGGCCAGTTTTCCCAGAATGGAAAAGAGCGCCAGAAAGAACGTCATCTGTCGTTGTTCGGCAACGGAAGAACGGGCAAAGCCCCCACCCCCAAAAGTTCCTCCTGCGCGGGAAGTCTCTTCCGGGTGCTCCTTATCAAATAGGTGATGACCGATCGCCCCGCCGGCGATCGCCCCCAAGGGCCCCCCCAGCACCAGACCAATCGTGCCACCAACCATCTTCCCGAACCAGCTCATGTAGTTCCCCCCTGATCGTGACGAATCCGGTCGGCCACCACCTCGCCACTAATCATACTCATCGTCGTCCCCGTCCCCGGCACCGTGTACTGACCGGCGTAGTAGAGATTTCCAACTTTCCGCGACCGATTTGCGGCCCGGAACCAGGCGGTCTGCAACAGGGTCTGCCCCAGACCGAAGGCGTTGCCCTGGTACGCGTTGTAGTCCGTGGAGAACTCCGAGAGGGACATGCTTTCCTGAAACACCAGATGCCGCCGCAGGTTGCGGCCAGTACGCTGTTCCATACGGGTAAGCGCGTGATCCAGATAAACCTGACGGCGTTCAGAAGAGTCGGGAAGTCCCGGGGCGATCGGGATCAGGAGAAAGCCCGCCTCGTGACCCGGTGGTGCCGCGGAGGGATCCGTCTTGGACGGTACGTGAAGGTAAAACAGAGGATCGTCTATCCAGCGCGGATGGGAGTACACCGCATCGAAATGGGTTTCCCAGTCCGAATCGAAGAAGAACGTGTGGTGGGCAAACTCATCCAGTTTGCGATCGAATCCCAGGTAGAAGTTGAGAACTGCCGGCGCCAGCGCCGCCCGTTTCCATCGCTTCTCGCCGATCGACTGGTACTTCCGTGGCAGAAGGGTGCTCTCCACATGGGGGTAGTCGGCGTTGACCACCACGATATCCGCCTCGATTCGCTCCTCGCCACCGGAGGCGTCACGAACACGGACCCCCGTGGCCCGTCCCCGCCGGCGGCCCGCCGCGGAAGGCTCCACCTCAATCGAGACCACCTCCCGGTTGAAGCGGAACGTTGCTCCCTGTGCCTCGGCAACGCGCTGCATCGCCCGAACCACCGCGCCGAAGCCGCCCTCCGGATACCACGTGCCCAGCTCGAAATCTATATGGCTCATCAGGGTGTACATCGCGGGAGTTTGCTTGGGGCTACTCCCGAGAAACACCACGGGGAACTCCAGCATTCGGCGCAGATACGGGTGCTGAAAGCGCCGCCGCACCCGACCGCCGTAGCTCTGAAGCACATTCAGCAGGGGAAGACTGGCTACTGCCGTAGCGTTCAGAAAATCGAAGATCGTATAGTAATTCTTATAGATAAAGGAGTTCATGGCGAACTCGTACTTTCGGCGACAGTCCTCGAGATGTGCGTCGAGCGCCTCCGCCGCGCCGGGCTCGTATCGCTCAAAAACGGCGCGCACACCACTGCGATCCGCCGGCACATCAACCACGTTACGCGCCTCACCGGGAACCACCTCTCCGAAGTAGGCGCGGTAACTCGGATCCACCCGGTGGATCGCGTAGAAGTCTTTGCGAGAGGTCCCGAATTGCTCGAACCACCGGTCATGCTGGTCCGGCATCCAATACCAGCTGGGGCCCATATCGAAACGGTACCCGTCGTGCTCGAGTACGCGGGCACGACCGCCGACCCAGGAGTTCTTCTCCACCACCGTCACGTCGTAGCCGTCACGAGCCAGAAAGGCCGCCGCCGACAATCCGCCAAAACCACTGCCGATCACAATTGCGCGTTTCATTACCTGTTATTCCTTGCGGTAAAGTATTTCCCGGCGGATGCCGTCCCACTCGAACGGCACGGCACCACCGGCTACATGACGGCAGGCGGCAGTCTGCCTAAAAGAGGCCTCGGATCTTTCCGGTGTCGGTATCGATGTCCACTCCGCGATACGCCGCCAGACTCGGGAGGCCGGGCATGGTCCGGATATCGCCTGCCAGGGCGTACACAAATCCCGCTCCCACGCTGGGGCGCAGTTCTCGAATAGGAAAGACGAACCCCGAGGGAGCGTTCTTCAGCGCCGGATCATGGCTCAAAGAGAGGTGGGTCTTGGCGATGCACACCGGCAGATTTCCATATCCGCGCTCTTCAAACGTTGCCATCTGCTTAGCCGCCTGCGGACTGATATCGATGTCGGAGGCGCCGTAGAGGCGCGTCGCCACCGTGCGCAACTTCTCCTCGATAGAATCGGAAAGATCGTAGAGAAATCGCGGTTCCGCCTTCTCTTCGGCGGCGGCAGCCACCGCCGTGGCCAGATCGCGGGCGCCTTCGCCACCCTGAGCGTGGTGCCGCGTGACGACCGCGTCGTACGCCCCGGCCTGGCGGGCGGCGTCGCGGATCAGCTTCCACTCCGCCTCGGCGTCGGTATCGAAGGCGTTTATCGCCACCACCACCGGCACGCCGAACTCGCCGGCCACCCGCAGGTGCGCGCGCAGGTTATCAAGCCCGCGGTCCAGGAGTTCAAGATTCTCTTCCTTATACTCGGGAGCGAGTGCCTGTCCGGGAGTGACCTTGGGGCCGCCGCCGTGCATTTTGAGGGCCCGCACCGTGGCAACCAGCACCACCACGTCGGGAAACGTCCCACTCACGCGGCATTTGATGTCGAAGAACTTCTCCATGCCGATATCTGCACCGAAGCCGCTCTCCGTCACCAGGAATCCCCCCTGCGCCAACGCTACTTTGTCGGCGATTACCGATGAGTTTCCGTGGGCGATATTGGCAAACGGCCCGGCATGCACAAATGCGGGCTGCCCTTCGAGGGTCTGCATTAGATTCGGCCACAGTGCGTCGCGGAGGAGGACGGTCGCCGCTCCCGCCACGCCGAGATCCTCGGTGGTAACGGGATTTCCCGATGTATCCGACGCCACCACGATGCGGCCGATGCGGGTGCGAAGATCCGCCAGATCGGTGGCCAGCGCCAACACCGCCATCAGTTCGCTCGCCACGGTAATATCGAACCCACCCTGCCGGGGAGGGCCGTCGGGGAGTTCTCCGAGGCCGGTGATCACGTTTCTTAGGGCGCGATCGTTCAGGTCCACCACCCGATTCCAACTGATCGAATATGGATTGATGTGGAGCTTGCGCATACCGCGCTTCTCAAAAAACGCATCCGACCAGCGCGACTCGTGGTACATCTGATTGTCGATCGCCGCCGCCACCAGGTTGTGAGCGGCGGTGATCGCGTGAATGTCTCCGGTGAGATGGAGATTGAACTCCTCCATCGGGATGATCTGGCTGTACCCGCCCCCGGCGGCACCGCCCTTGATCCCAAAGGTGGGTCCCATCGAAGGCTGACGAATCGCGCAGACGGCGCGTTTTCCGATCTTTCCCAGCCCCTGCGTCAACCCCACGGTGGTGGTTGTCTTACCCTCTCCCAAGGGTGTCGGCGTGATCGCAGTGACATCCACGTACCGCGCGTCGGCGTGGCGGGCGGGACGTCCCGCCTCGGGATCAACCTTGGCGACGTTTCGTCCCCACGGAAGCCATTGGTGAGCGTTTAATCCTGCCCGCTCGGCGATCTCCGCGATCGGTCGAGCCTGGGCGGCCTGTGCAATTTCAATATCACTGAGGTTCATATCTCCGGTATAACACGACCTGCGCGATCAGTCCACGATAAGCACGGTCGAACCGGTGGTGCGCCGCTCCTCGAGAGCGCGATGCGCTTGGGCGGCATCCTTCAGCGGGTACCGTTGTCGCACGGGAATGTTCACATGACCGTTCAGCACCGCATCGAAGAGCTCCGAGGAGTTCTCCTCCAGCTCCTCCCGTTGTGCCACGTAATGAAACAGCGTGGGCCGCGTGAGAAAGAGAGACCCGTTCCGGGAGAGTGACACCGGATCGAAGGCGGCTACCGCTCCGGAAGACTGTCCGAAGGTGACCATGAGTCCCCGGGGTCGCAAACACCGGAGGCTGTCCTCGAACGTGTCCTTGCCTACCGAATCGTACACGACCTCCACGCCTCGGCTCCCGGTGATTTCCTTCACCCGGTCCACAACGTTTTCCCTGCGATAGAGAATCGGGTAGGTGCATCCGTGTTCTCGGGCAAGTTGCGCCTTTTCCTCGCTCCCCACCGTGCCGATCACCGTGACACCCAGGTATGCTGCCCACTGGCAGAGGATCAGCCCCACTCCACCGGCGGCAGCGTGGACGAGGATCGTATCACCGGCGCTTACCGGGTACGTCTGACGCAGGAGGTAACGCACCGTCATCCCTTTGAGCATCATCGCGGCGGCCTCCTCGAAGCCGAGCTGCGGCGGCAGATCTACGAGCTGCTCCTCCGGAACACACCGATACTGCTGATACGTGCCGAGAGAGGGTATGGCGAACGCGACGCGGCGGCCGGTCTCCTCCACTACCCCCGCACCTTCCACACCGAGACCGGTGGGGAGCTCCGGTACCGGATAGTAGCCGGTGCGGTGGTACGTATCGATATAGTTGAGGCCGGCGGCGTGGACACGGACCAGGACCTCCCCGGGCTGCGGGGTGGGGATCTCGATTTCACGATACGAGAGCACCTCAGGTCCTCCGTGATCGTCGATCTGAACTCCGTATTGCACAGGACACCTCCTTGTGGTGGCGATCGTTTAGATTTCTGCGTTCATCTCTTAGAGCGGTAGATACATCCGTATCCCGAACCCGGCACCGAACTCCGGGTCCGTACCGGGAATCACGCCTACCCCGGGAGCCAGCTCAGCAAAGAACTCCAGGGGGAACTCCAGGAACGGCATGAGCGACAGGCCCACCGGAAGTCGGAGCCCCAACCTGGTCTCCTTTCCGTACCGGTTGCTGACCCCGAGACCCATGTACGGGACCAGGTACCGACCGCCCTCAGTCTCGATAAGCGCCAGGTGAAAGATCCCGTTGGCGTGGAGGTACAGGCTGCTGTCCGATTGAAACGACCACGCCACGGCCGCATCCACGGCAAACCCCGTCTCCACGAACCAGAGCTTGGCGGAGATCCCGGTGGGCTCACCAAAGACGAGACCTCCCCCCATGATCGCCTGTCCCTGCGAGAGGCCGGCCAATCCAATGCGGTCACGTTCCTCCGCCTGGTTGTTGGCCTGGGCTCCCACGCCTACGGCAATCGCCAGGTATAGAAGTGCTGGAGCCACTACCCTTGGTCGTGGTTTCCAGAGTCGGCCACTCCGGTATCGGTATACTGCGTTCATTCATCCTCTCCCGTAACGTACTGAACCAGACGCCGGCATCCCTCGGCAACCCGGGGACACGCCGTTTCCACAAATCGGTTTTCCCGACTTCGTCGCTCTTCTCCAGCCCCCCCTTCCATCTCACCGTACCGGGAAAGCGCCGTGAGCCCGTCGAAATCCACGGTGGACAGCCGCAGACGGAGATCTCTAGGACTATCCCCAAAGGCGGTGCTCGGCAGCGTCGCCACTTGGCGAGAGTGTAAAAGATCCCGGGCCAGATCGTCACTGGTATCGATTCCGTAGCGCTCCCGCAAATCCCGCCGATACGGTTCGAAATCGGGATACATGTAGAAACCCCCTTGCGGTTCAGCGTAGTCCACTCCCAACTGCTGGAGCGTGCGCCAGACGTAGCGTGTCACCACATCATGGATCTCGGTGCACTGCGTGATGTACGGCTCAATTTCCGTATTCTCCTGGAACGCGGTGAGTACGCTGTACTGGATCGGAGTAGACACCGCGGAAAACGTTTCGCTTGCGATCGCGCGGAGTACCTGGAATACCTCACCCAGCCCCCGGGGAACCAGCGCGATCCCCAGACGGAACCCACCGAGCGAGAGGTGTTTACTCAGACCCGTGGTGACGATCGTGCCTTCCGGATAATAGTGCGCGATACTGCGGTGGTATCGACGAAACGCCACCTGGGCGTAGATCTCGTCGGAGATCACCAGGATGTTGTGAGCTCGGCACACTCCGGCGATCTCTTCGAGCTCCTCCGGTGTATAGGTCATGCCGGTGGGGTTATTGGGATAGTTGAGGATGAGCTTGGTTGGGTGCTTGCCGCTGCGGCGGCCCTCCCGGATGTGGTCGTCAAGAACTGCAGCGCTGAGTTTGTAGGAGACCCCCGGCCCGAGATGAATGCGCACCACCTCATCCCGGGTTATCAGCGTCTGCGGGATGTAACTCACCCAGGATGGTGCAGGGAACAGCAGATCCCCCTCTACCGCCAACTGAATGTCGAAGATCAGCTCCTTGCTGCCGGGACCAACCATCACGTCGAACTCATCGCTCCCGATGCGGTGTTTCTTGAGAATGTAGTCCCGGGCGGCGTGGCGGAGCTCCGCCATTCCCGCCGCCGGCATGTACTGGTTTTTTCCGGAGTAGTCGGAAATTGCCGCCCGGATGGTGGGATGCACCGGAAACGGTGATTCGCCGAAACCCATGTGGTACACCGTGTTGCCGGCGCGACGCAACTCCGCAACCCTTTCATTAATCAGGAGGGTTGGAGAGAACTTGAGGCTCCGCAAACTCGGCCGGATCGCCACGTGCCGCATGGGGCAAGTGTAGTCCGTGGGACGCCGGTGTCAAGGGTTGCGCGTGGGAGGCGGAGACGCCCCGGAACGGGCCGGCGATGCCGACCGGAAGCGCTACGCCGGGGCCCGCCGCCGCCCCCGTTACGCCGGATTCAGAACGAAATAGATCAGAAACGCCACGATAGAAAACACCGTGTACAACGAGAGAACGTTGTTGGAGTACGTCAGATCTCCTTCCAGCCTCGCCGGAATATACAGCGGAACGATGAAGGGCGGCGGAAGAATCAGAAAGGTGAACACCGCGTGGGTGAAAATCGGCCGCAACTGGAGTAATCCTTCTACTACCCACGGCACTACCGTGAGGCCCACGGCGAGCACCACCACAAACCGAATCAGCACCAGCGGTGCTGCAGCGGCGATTCCTCGCCGGGTAAGGCGGGTACCGTACCCGATCACGATCAAGATCAAGGGGCCGATCACGTCCCCCACCATTTCCAGCGCGCCGATCACCGCCGACGGCACCAACGCGGTCGTCAGCCACGGTCCGGCACCGGCCAGGTTCAACACCGATCCACTGACGATCGCGACGATAATCGGAGACGTGGCGAAGGAGCGCACCGTTTCTCCCACGGTCCCCCCGGCGCCGTAGCGCACCCGCAGGAGCGTGACAAACACGAACCAGATAAACAGTTCGTGCGGCAGGCCCAAAACGCTAATCACTCCCACCTGGTGCATACCGTAGGCGGTACCGAAGAGGCTGATGCCGAGCATTCCAAACTCGAACCCCGTCATGAGAAAGGGTACGGGCTGCGGCCAGCCGGGGAGGCGACCTAACGCGTAGCCCATTCCCAGAAGGGCAAAGAGAACCACCGGCATGAATACGAAAAGGCCCAGGAATCGAGCTTCAAATTCGATCGTCAGAAACGAGACGAAGAAAACCGCCGGCAGAGCGACGTTGACGATAAAGCCCTTGATCTCTGATAGGCCCTGCGGCGAGATGAGCCGAATACGGCGGATAACCGCGCCCAGGACGATCAGGAGAACGATCGGCACCGTGGTCGTGACGGTGATCCCTATCTGTTGCAGCATGGCGGCATACTACCAGTGCAGGCGGGCGCCGGGGAAGGCGTATCCTGTATGTATACACCCCGAAGGTCCCCCGAGCGCGTTAGCGGAAGCGCCGCCGCAGCGATTTCCGCACCTCCCGGGCGCAGTTGTATCCGGGGGCGCCGAAAATTCCTCCCCCCGGGTGTTGTCCGGCGTTGGCCATGTACAGACCGGGAAGCGGCGTGGCGTACTCCGAGAGCTCCGGTAGTGGCCGGAACATGAACATCTGGTCGATCACCATTTCCACGTGCATCACATTGGCGTTGGGCATGTTGTGCTTCTCGGCGATCTGTTTCGGCGTCTGGATATACATATCGATGAGCTGGTCGCTGGTGCCGGGAGCAAACCGGTCCATGACGGAGAAGAGCTTATGCGCTTCCCGCTGCGCGATATCATCCCAGTCGCCGCCGCCCCGTAAGTTGTGAGGATAGTACTGCCCCCACAGAAAGAGCGTATGCTTCCCCTCCGGCGCCAGGGAAGGATCCACTTTGCTGAACGTCATCGCCACGATCGCCGGATCCCGGGCGGGCTCCCCCCGCAGATAGTCGGCGTAGGCATCGTTCAAATACTGCGGAGTGGGACAGATCAACTGAATTCCTTTGTGCATTTCATCGGGCGTTGTACCGGTGAGATGGTATTCGGGGAGCTTGTCCACCGCCGCCCGGACAACCATACCGAATCCGTTACCTACCTGGATCCCCTGGATACGGCTACGGAGATCGGCGGGAATCCAATTGCGCAAGAGCTGCAGAAACGTCACCCACACGTGGGCGTTGGAAACGATTCGCCTTCCGGTGAACACCTCACCGTGAACGGTCCGGACCCCGGTGGCGCGGCCTCTCTCCACGAGGATTTCGGTCACCTCCTGATTAGGGAGCACTTCTCCGCCATGGTCGCGGATGTAGGCGGCCAGCGCCTGTGTGAGCATGCCGGAGCCCCCCCGGGGCCGGGCGGGCCCCTTGCGGTGAATCAGGGAGTGCCATCCGATGAACTCCGCGCCGGCGGCGTCGGTGGGCGGCGGACCCGACTGCGCCCCCCACCACGTCAAAGCGGCCCGGACGCGATCATCCTCAAAGGTATTGTTAATGAGCCGACCGTAGCTTTGAAAGAGCTGCCGCAACATATCGTTGCGGTCTTTTTTGCTGTCGTGGAGCTTGCGAAAGGCAAATGTCGACAGGATCGATTTACCGGTGGGGGGCTTGAGGAAAAGCTCGAAGACGGCATCGTTCAGCGGCTGCCAGCGTGTAATGAAGGCGCGATACGCATCGGCGTCGTGCTCGCTAATCCGGGCGATGCTCTCCACCGTCCGATCGAGATCCACGTAAAAGCGCAGGTCCGATCCATCCTCGAAGGGAGCGGTCATGAACGGGTCCAGCGAAATGTACTCCAGGCCGTAGGAATTGAGTTCCAGATCCTCCACGATCGGCGTATGGTGGATCAAGAAGTGGGCGGATCCCCCCACGTCCATCCGGTACCCCCCAAACATCTCTTCGGTACAGACCGCGCCGCCGATCGTGTCGCGGCGTTCCAGTACGGTGACCTTGTATCCCCACTTGGCAAGATATGCAGCGGTGACTAATCCGTTGTGACCGCTGCCGACGACGACGATATCTGTATCCATACTGCACAGAGTACGCAAAAGGAGAAGCCCGGGGCAACTGGAAAGGAACCGCCCGCTCATCCGGTGGAGTGCGGTGGTCCTGCGCCACCGGGTGAATTTGATTTCGTACTACAGAGGCGATAATTTACAGGCCACGGAGTGATGTATGGCACGTTATTGGACGAAACCCCGAATCGTATTCATGGTATGGGCGATGGTGGAACTCGTGGGGTGGCTCACCACCCATTTTTTCTTTATGGACCCTCGCGCCAACTGGATTTGGCTGGTGCTGTCGGTGATAGCGTTTGTGCCGATGGTCCGTTATATGCCGTGGCGCAATCGTAAACTTCGAAACATTCTTGTGCTGTGGCTGGTGACGGTGGCGCTGGGGATGGTGGTCTCATTTCTGGCGTTTCAAGTTCCGGCCATGGGTATACTCGCCCCAAATCTGGGCGTCTTCTGGCTGCTACTGATGGGAGTGGCGTTCCTCATAAACGCCAAGTGGTGGACGCCGGGGCTCTTCATGATCGGCGGTACCATTCAGATCGTTGCCGGTCTGATACCGTTGGCGTTCCAGAATCTGCTGTTCTACCAGTATCTCATCGCCGCCGTGGCGGGGACGGGAGCGATGCTGGTGCTACTTCCCAATCGCCCCCTTCGCAAGCGGCCGAAGCCGGCGAGAGCGGCGTAAACGGCGAAGGCGGTCCGCACGGTGGTGGACACCTGCAGATCTCCTACCTGGTCAGCAGCGTAATCGGATCGGGGCGGTCTCTCCGAGGAAGGGCCTCCCAGGCGGCGGTTAGCCGCAGAATCTCCGCGATCGTCTGCGGGAGTTCCTCACCGGCAACCTGTCGGTGAAACTGATAAAATCGATCGATATCGCCTGAGTAGGTATCGAATAGATCCAGGTACGCGTTGTTCACCGTGATCTCGGAGAAGAACCGGTAGGTCTTTGTTTCGTAGCGCTCCGCATAGTGGAGGCCGTATTCCCGCTGGAACGCTGCGATCCGTGTTCGCTTAGCGGTGCGCAGTTCGTTCTCGGGAAGATCGGAGCCGGCGGAATAGAGCTCGCGTAGCTGCTCCTTAAGTGCAAGAACATCGGTACGAAATCGCTCCTGGTCCCGACGGCGCTGCACCAGGTCGCGGAGTTCGGCTGAGTCCGGTCCATATCGACGCGTTATGTAGCGTTCCGCTCCAACCCGTCCCAAAAAGGTGGCAAACTCCTCATTGAACTGGGATTCCCCGCGAAGCCATACGGTGGAATGCGCCGCTTCATGGGTAATCAGCTCCGCCAGGCGGGCCACGGTATACTCGGCCATAAACGAGATCACCGGATCCGTGAAGTATCCCAGGGTGGAGAAGGCGTCCACGGGACGAATTATCACGTCCCAACCTCGGGCATCGAGACGACGCGCCAGTCGCTCTGCGGGCGCTCTCCGGTAAAATCCCTTATACGGAAAACGGCCAAAGACGGGAAACCACCACTCCTTGCGCTCGAAAGAAAACTCTCGCGCAGCGGACACCACATCCACCAGGTGATCCCGGTCCGTCTCGTAGTAGGTGGTGTACGATCCCCCCACGGCAAGGCCGAGCTCATCGGCAGCGTAGGATCGGATCCGAGCCACCTCCGCGAAGAGCTCCCGCTCTTCTTGGCTACGGGCCTCGGTGGGAATCGAGGAGATCGGTCTGGTGGCAAACTGCTGGGCGACCAGATGGTATCCCTGCCGCGGCAGATAGCAGGAGAAAAGCAATCCCACCGCGGCGAGTCCCAACGGTACAGCCCACGCAACATATGGTAGTGTGGCAATCGGCATGAATCTCCTCACGATGGACCAGATTATCAGAGAGCAGCCGGAAGAGGCTCCATCAACGGCGGTCGGCAGGCCGCGGGCGCTGGGAGAAACACGCTACGACGCGGTGCTGGTGTCTCCGGTGAGCGGTGCCCATCGCCTCACCGATCAACTGGCGGCGCTCTTCCGCCGGGCGGAGTACTCCATCGCCGTCCTTCGCTGTCCGGAGCCTGAGGAGCCGGCACCCGGCACCGCCGAGCTTGATCAGACCCGGGTGTGTCTGGTGGTGGTTCCGGAGAAGCTCCGCGTCGAATCCCGGTGGCTCTGGTGGACACTGGGGCGCGCCACCGCCACAACTCGTCGCCAGGCGATTATTCCCGTGGCCCGTCGCGACGATGCGAAGCCGGTGGGAGCGTTCCACCCGCCCCTTCCTCAGCCGTTGGGGGAGCTTCCTTACGTGGGACGGTCTCGAGCGGTGGGAGAAGATCACGACTCGTTGTGGGTTGCCCCGCCGGGGGCCCCCCTGGCCACGCGGGAAGCGGTCAACCTGGAGTACTGGATCTATGAACGGGTGTGAACCGCGCCGCCCCAGATAAATACACCGTTCCGATCGGATGACTTCCATCCGATCTCGAATCCCGCCTGTCGCAGAACGGCCAAGGTATCGCGATTAAGATTGCATCCGCGGGAGAGCCTATTCCACACCGGATTCACGGTGTCGAAGACAGCGGCCAACGTGGCGTGGTCCGGACGCACGTGCTCGAGAAAGAGGTACCGCCCGTCCGGTTTCAGCACCCGGGCGATCTCGTCAAAGCCGCACGGCTGACATTCCACGGAACAGAACACCAGCGTCGCCACCACCGTATCGAACGTGTTGTCGGGAAAGGGCAGGCGCTGCGCATCGATCCGCGCCACGGACACGCGATTGGAAAGAGCTGGTCGCTCCCGGGCCACCCGTTCGGTAAGGACCAGCCCCCGATCATCGAGATCACTCATCGTCAGGGAGGAAACGCGGTCCGGGTCGTAAAAGGGGATGTTCACGCCGGTGCCGGCTCCCACTTCAAGTACCGCGCCCCCGGCGTGAGCCAGAAGCCGACTGCGGATCCGTCGTAACCGAAGCGACTCCAGGGGAGCCATAACCGCATCAAAGGCGACCGCCGAGGCGCGCTGCAGGAAACCGTTCATGTCGCCTCCCCCAGAGGAAACTGCAAGCGCACCAGGAGGCCCGGATCGCCCGGCTCAAAGTGGGCCGATCCGTGCAGTTGAGAAATGAGCGCGTTCACCAGCTGCAACCCGAGAGAATCCGTGTGGTGTACCGAGTCGTCCAATCCTATTCCCCAGTCACGAACCGAAATCTGAATACCTGAATTGGTCCGCGCCACATGGAGTGAGATCTCGCTGGGACGCATCCCCTCGTCCGGGTAGGCATACTTGATGGAGTTGGAAACCAACTCGTTCACCATCAACCCCACGGGAATCGCTTGATCGAGATGGAGCGAGACGTCCGCCACCTCCCGGCGAACGGTGATCTCCCCGGAGGTCGCGGTCATTGCACTGTACAGCGAAGAGAGGAGCTCTTTCAGGTAGGTGGGAAGATAGATTCGCACCAGTGATTCGGACTGATAGAGCTGTTCATGCACCAGCGCCATCGACTGGACGCGATTCTCGCAGTCCTTGAAATAGTCCAGAGACCGCCGGTCGGAGATGAACCCGCTCTGCATATTAAGGATGCTGGAAATCACCTGCAAGTTATTCTTTACCCGGTGGTGGATCTCCTTCAGGAGGACTTCTTTCTCGGACAAAGATTCCTGCAAATAGCGGACGGCGATCGCCCGATTTCGTCGGCTCTCGATGAGAAGCACGATCAACGTACCCATCACCGCCACCAGCACCACCAACCAGCTCAGTTCCCTACTATACTCCATCCACAAGGACGGCTCCGTATTGGAGAGGAGCGCCCCCTCCGGCAGCCGACTCCGGTGAATTCCCGCTGCCCGCAGCGGCTCCATGTCGAAGATCCAGCTCTTGGGAGTATCGGTCCGCACCGGAATCGCGGCTGCCGGCGTCCCGGCAAGAATGCGCTGCGCAATCTCCGCCGCTATCCGACCCTGCTCCCGTCCGCTTATCAGATAGCCTCCCGCCACGCCGGTACCGATAAAAAATCGCACATGACGAATACCGGAACCGGCACGAGATCGCTTACGAGCGTCCCGGCGCGGTGGAAATCGGCCACGGTGCCGTCGTTTTCCAGAACAGAGGCGGCGAGAAGCACCACATCCGTGGATTCGATCTGCTCCGCGAGGCGCTCTACCTCGGAGAGAGAAATCGCCGGATAAATCTCCACCCGACGATCATGGTCGATACGGTCCAGCGCGCGCCGCAATATTTCTTCATTGCGCCGATAGGTAAGCGTTCCATCGCCAAGAACGATCAGCCGGTCCCCAGGGAAAAATTCGAACGCCTGAGTCAACGTCTCTTCGATACTAACCTCTTCCGGAACGCCGGTGACGTTGGAGAGACCCGCTGTCAGGGACTGATCGTAGTCATTGATACCGACGAATACGGTGGGAACCTCGCCGAAGAGCTCATCTCTGTGGCGCCGGGCAAACTCCAGGGCCAGGTTATCGGTAACGATCAGCACATCGAAGCGCCGCTCCCGATACGTGACCGCCAGGTGACGCGCAAGACTGTCCAGGTATTCCTGGTCTGAATGCATCTTCCCGTTCAGGTATTCACTTAGGACCACCGAGTATGTCTCGGGATCTCCCTGGATAACATCCCTGATTCCCGCGTCCAGATCCCGGGTCCATTGAAAGTCGGTACCGTAGGAGTGGAGAATTAGCACTTTGGTGGAGGGCGAGTCGAAGGTGCCGAAAACGGTGCCGGGCACCGTGAAACTCACTATCGTCAAGAGTAGAACAGGATGCAACCGCGTACGCATTGATTACAGTATATCTCAGATTCCGCTATTCACGGAACATTCGGCTCACCCGGTGTCCCGGGCCGATCTCGTCCATCAGTAGCATTTCCGGACGATCCACGGGATTCTCGGTGGCATCGGCGCGACGGGCGAACAGTGAATCCGCGACGGAACCGGGTTGTGCGCCGGCCGGCCTGTCGCCACCCGCGGTGCCTCCTGAATCGCCACCGCCCCTTGCATCACCGCCCCTTGCATCACCGCCCACCAATGTGGGAAGCGCATCGAACAGATACTCCGTATACGGATGGTGTCTGCTTTTCATCAACTGCCGGGCGGGCGCCTCCTCCACCAGAACACCGCGGTACATCACACCAATGCGATCGCTCACGTATCCCACCACCGCCAGGTCGTGCGCGATAAAGACCATTGTCAGGCCCCGTTCCTCGCGAATACGAAGAAGAAGGTTGAGAATCTGCCCCTGGATCGAAACGTCCAGGGCACTCACCACCTCGTCGCAGATGAGCACTTCCGGTTGAGTGATGAGCGCACGAGCGATGGAAATGCGCTGGCGCTGGCCCCCGGAGAAGTCCGCCGGTCTCCGATCCAGGTCGCCCACGTTGAGCCCAACCTCCTGAATCAGCGCCCGCGCTTCCGCCTCCGCCGGGGCGCGTCCCGGCCACCGGGGAGCATAACGGTACCCGGAGAGGAGCACCTCTCGGATGCTCATTCGGGGATTCAGGGACCGCGCCGGATCCTGGAATATATAGCGGATCCGACTGCGAAGCAGCTTAAGTCGCGAGTGGTCAATCTGCGAGAGTCGGAACTCTTCACCGTCACGACTTCGGAATCGAATCTCACCGTGAGTAAGGCGTTCCATCCGCACCAGGAGCCGGGCGGTGGTGGTTTTGCCGCAGCCGGACTCCCCCACCAAACCGTAGATCTCTCCGTGTTCAATTCTCAGTGAAACGCCGTTCACCGCATAGACTTTGTCGAACTGCCGCGCGAAGAATCCCGCCTGCAGAGGGTAGTGCTTCTGTACGTCCCTCAATTCGATCACTTGGGACCCTCCACGATGCACCGGAGCAAGCTGTTCCGCTCACGCCGAATCGGCGGCACGCCGCGACGGCATTCCTGAGAGACCAGCGGACACCGAGGCGCAAAGGGACACCCCGGTTCCGGGTGTGTCGGGTCCGGCGGCGCCCCCGTGAGAACATGAAGCGACCGCTCGCTGTAGTGTGCCCCAAAGGGAACCAGGCTTGATAGAAGCCCCGCGGTGTACGGATGACGGGGACTCTCCAGCACCTCCGTGGTGGGCCCCTGCTCCATTACTAACCCCCCGTACATCACCACGATCCGATCCGCGAAATTGGATATGAGCGCCAAATTGTGAGTGATGAAGAGAATCGCCAGGTTTCGCCGGCGGCGCAGTTCCGTGAGCAAATTTACGATCCCCGCCTGAATCGTGACGTCCAGGGCGGTGGTGGGCTCATCGGCGATGAGTACCTCCGGATCTCCCGCAAGGGCGTGGGCGATCATAATGCGCTGCAGCAGGCCTCCGGAAAACTGGTGCGGAAAGTTCTCCAGGCGGTCGGCGGGGTTGGTAACGTGCACCTCCTCCAGTAGCGTGATCGAACGGTCCCGAACCGCACTATCGCTGAGATCGGGCCGGTGTGCACGGAGGGTCTCCGCCAGCGACTTGCCGATGGAATAGATCGGATCGAAGGACCGCCCCGGTTCCTGGAAGATCATCGCTACCCGGCGTCCGCGAAATGTGCGCAGATCGTGGTCGTTCATCATACGTACGCTCTGCTCGCGGTAGCGGATATCTCCGGCGGTGATACGACCATTGGCTGGATGGAGGCGCATGATCGACTGCGCGGTCACGCTCTTGCCGCTGCCGCTTTCACCAACGATCCCCACGATCTCTCCGGCATCCAGACTGAAACTCACGTTTCGCACCGCCTGCAGCGGTCCCCGGCCGGTGGTAAAATCCACCGAGAGCTGGTCAACGGTGAGTATCATGAGTCGATCCTCCGTTCCCGATAGTAGGGATCCAGCACATCCCGCAGGAGATCGCCAAGAAAGTTGAACGCCAGGGTGGTGAGCAACAGGAAAAGACCGGGATACAGAAACCAGGGGTAGTTTCTGAGGTTGGCAAGCGTGGTGACCTCCCGGTTCAGCAGACTTCCCCAACTAACCGCGGGGTCCACGATTCCCAGCCCCAGATAGCTCAAGACCGTCTCTCCCAGGATGAATCCCGGAATGCCCAGAGTTATACTCACGATCAGAATCGAGGCCATCTGGGGAATGATGTGGCGGAAGATGATGACCAACGGTGGAATGCTCTCGAGCTGAGCGTTGACGATGAAATCTTCCCGCTTGATGCTATGGACCAGCCCGCGAATGAGCCGCGCACTACCGGGCCACCCGACGAAGGAGAGGATCACGGTGATGAGGATGAAGGACTGTCCGGAATCCATATCCCGGGAAAGCAAACTTCTGAGAAACAGAATAAGATACAAGCCGGGAATCAGGATTACGAACTCGGCGATCCGCATGATCAGCCAGTCGGTCTTGCCCCCGAAGTACCCCGCCAGTCCCCCGAGGGTGATCGCCAACGTAAGGGAGATCGCAATACCGATGAAGCCGATCGTCAGGGAGATTCTGCTACCGTAGAAAATCCTGCTTAGCATGTCCCGGCCCAGTCCGTCCGCTCCCAGGACGTAAACCGGGTACGTTCTCCCCCGTAGTTGCCAGTCGCTGCTGTAGCTCGAATACGGCTCCTCCGTTCCGAAGAGATGAACCGAGGCCGGAATCCCCCCCCACAAGCGGTACTCCGGTCCCTGAGCAAACAGTTTCACCGGCACATACTCTCCCCGCACGGGAGCGTAGCGCCAATTCGCCTCATCCACGAGCGCATGCTTCTGTACCTGGAAGCGCAGACCGAGCTCCTGCGACCAGATCCTCACATTAGGAGGATGGTACGCACTTTCCCGGAACACCGTGGTCGGCTGGTAGGGAGCGAGAAATTCGGCGAAAACCATGCTCCCGTAGAGCGCGATCAGTATGAATAGTGATGCCGCGGCCAGGGGACGTCGAAACAGGGCTCGCCGGAATCTCCTCATGTATCCGCTCCAAATCTGATCCGCGGATCCACGATGGCCAGTAGGATATCACTGATGATCATTCCCAGGAGCACCAGGAAGCTGATAAACATGATGTTCGCCAGGACCAGGTTGATATCCTCCTGCCGCACCGCCTCATACATGAGCCGACCGATGCCGGGATAGGAAAAGATGATCTCCAGAATGAGAGAGCCGGAGAAGAGACTGGCGAAAAGATTGGCGCTGGACGTGATGTACGGGTTGAGCGTGTTGCGAAAGGCGTGCGCGAAGTAGACTCGCCGTTCGCTGATGCCGCGACTGCGGAGGCTGGTGATGTACGGCTGACCCAGCTGGTCGAGCATGGTGGCCCGAATCATCCGCATGGTGCCGCCGATACCGCCGAGAAACGCTCCGATGAGCGGGAGCAAGATATGGTGCAGATAACTAAAGACGAACCGCACCGGCGCTTCCGATGGGGGAAAATCGGGGTAAGCGGTAATCGGAAACCACCCGGAAACGGCACCAAAGAGCTGCAGCAGAATCAGGAGGAGGATTCCGGGAAAGGCGTGGAGAAACAGCGCCACCAGAGTGGCCGCGGTGTCCACGCGGGTTCCCACTTTGGAACTGAAGTAGATCCCCAGGGCAAAACTGATAATCGTCAGGAAGAAGAGAGAGATCAGGTTCAGCACCAGGGAGTTGACCATGCGATCCCGAATCAGAAAGAGAATCGGAGCGCGGCTTATGAGACTGCGTCCCAGATCCCGATCGACTACGACCCGTCGTAGCCAGCGGCCGTATTGGACGTAGAACGGATCATCCAGCCCCAGTCGGCTCCGGGCGGCGTCGATCGCTTCCTGGGTGTACTGGTTGTCACTCTGCCGGAAGTCCTCGCTGGTGAGCATCTGGTTCCGGACGTAGTTGTCGACGATGTTTCCCGGGGAGAGCTCCATCAGCCCGAACACGGCCAGGCCCAGGATGAAGAGAATGGTCACCATCGATACCACCCGGGATACGATAAACGCCGATAACGGATGGGATTCCCGAAAGCGAAACCAAGGAGCAACCGCGGCGTACGCCGCCCGGTGGCTTACCTCCCGAACCGTCACTGGTCCAGAAACACCCGCTCGGAATCGAATCCGCCCAGGGTGTCGTAAAAGACATTGTTCCACCTATCCCGAACGGCCAGGAAGGAATACGGATGCACGGTATAGATCACCGGAAGCTGTTCCAACAGGATCTGCTGAAACTCATCGTAGATCTCGCGTCGCTCCGCTTCATCTATAGTGAACCGCCCCTCGTTGTAGAGGTGATCGATCCGCGCCTCCCACTCGGTGGCGGGCTCCTCCTGGAGCGGATGCCACATGTGCAGATTGCCCCATGAGGGCCACACGTTGGACCCACCGGTGGGCCAGTAGTTCACTCCCAGACTGAGAATGACCGCCTCCCAGTCGTAGGTGCTGGTGAGCCGTCCAATGAGCGCCTGCCAGTCTATGGGGCGCACGTTCAGCGTAATACCTATCTCGCTGAGCTCATCGGCGAGAATCGTGGCGATATCGATGCCAATCGTTCCCTCCGCTCCCATATTGATGGAGAACTCGATCGCGTTGCCCACCTCGTCACGCATCACTCCTTCATCATCCTGCGTAATGCCGATCTCCCGCAGCAGCTCCACCGCCCGTTCCGGGTCATAGGTGTATTCCAGCTGGATATCGGGGTTGAACATCGGGTTGGGCTCAGCAAAATGGTGAGTCGCCGGTGAAGCCAGGCCGCGGTACACTTGCCGCACGATCCGCTCGCGATTGAGCATGGAACTCACCGCCTGGCGAAACTGCGGTTCGATAAACCACGCGTGCTTTACCGGGTCCACGTTAGACGGATTCTGGTTGATCGAGATGAGCGATGCCCCGAGGCTTTCGCCGCCGTTATAGACGGTGTAATCGGGATCTTCCACACCGAGGAGTTCGTCCAGGTCCTCCGGACGCGCGGAATAGGCGTCTTTGGTACCGTTGCGAAACGCCAGAAATTCGGAGTTCTGATCGGGGACGATTCGGTATATGACGCGCTCCACGTAGGGAATACCCGTGCCGCTCTCGTCCGTCTTCCAGTAATGGGGATTCCGCTGCATCACCAGACGTACCCCGGGAGTGTACTCAACGATGTGGTACGGCCCCACCGAAGGAATCTCGGTCACCTCGGTATCGACACTTAGGAGGTTGAGAACCGCCTGGGCTCCGCCTTCTGCCTTGGCGGGCTCGTAGAGATGCCGGGGTCCAAAGGACATGTTGGAAGAGAGCAGCGGATTGGCGACGATGCGAGGATAGATCATGGCGAAGCGCCGTTCATCGATCCGTTCCGCCCGAATACGCTCGGAAGTTCCATCGGGCATCGTGACAAACTGTTGCGCGTTGGTGCTCATCTGAAGCTCCGGATCACCGGAGATCTCGTTGAACCAGTAGACCACATCGGAGGAGGTCACCGGCACCGCCTCCTCGATCGACTGGCCCGGGAGCGTCCAGTACAGGTCGTCGCGCAGAGTAAAGGTGATCCGCAGCGAATCGGCGGCCTCATCGATCTCGATCTCCCAGTCGGCAAGGTTCGGCGTCCATTCCCGATCGTACGGGTCGTAGTCCACGAGGCTGTCGTTGAGTACGCCCACGATAGAACCCGTTTCCACGTCGGTGACGTTTACTGCGTTAAACGTCTTGGGATCGTTGTTGATTGTGGTGACCCACTCGCCCCCGATCTCCCCGGAGATCCACTCGGGAGGACCCGGGCGGGATACCATCTGCTCCAGCAGTTCCGTTCGGCTGTCGGACCGACGCGTTTCCGCCTCCTCACGACTAACCTCTTCTGCTCCGCCACAAGAACTCAGAAAAAGGACGATGATTGCTGCTACGGCAGTGGCCGATTTCATGGACATACTCGTCATGCGCATAATGATACCGTGAAACGACGTCAATTGACTATTACTCTCAGATTTTGACTGCGGGATTCACCGTCTCAAAGTTGGAAGAAACCAACGTCTGCAGATCATGAAGCGCATCCTCCTCATCGGGCCCTTCCGCCTCGATCAAGACCTCCGTACCCTGGGACACGTTCAGGAGAATCACCTTGATAATATTCTTGGCATCAGCCGCTTTTTCGCCTTTGCGTACCGTAATCGCACTTTCATAGCACTTGGCCGTGCGCACAAAAAGATCTGCGGGGCGACTGTGAAGCCCCATCTCATTCACTACCGTTAGGGTAATGTCTTTCATCAGTATGTACTCCTCACCTGTCGGGATCGGCCCCGGTGCCTACACCAGAACAACCTGAATCCCATGATTGCGGATGAAATCCACGTAGTCCTGCGGAGCGCTGTCATCCGTAACAACTACGGAGACCGCGTCTATTTCTGAAATCCGGTTAAACCGGGCCCGTCCGAACTTTCGTGCATCCACCGCCAGGATAATCCGATTGGATACCTCGATCATCTGCTGAATCGTCGGTACCACCTGCGACTCGAAGACCGTTATTCCCTGGTCACGATCCACACCATCGGCGGACAACACCAGCGTGTGCTGGTGGTGGCAGTGCCGAAAATACTCGTATCCCGCTTCCGGACCTACCGAGTGCTTGTGCCAGACCTCGCCCCCGAGAATGACGGTGCGGATATTCTCGGCAACACTGGTTTCCACAGCCAGCTCCAGGGAGTTGGTGATGATCCGAAACTGCCGGTCGGTGATCCCGCTCATGATCTTACCGGCGAGAAACGTGGTGGTGCCGGGGCCGATGAGAACATCATCATGGTCCCGGACCAGTTCCGTGCAGTATTCGGCGATACGGATCTTCTCGGCGATCGCTTGCCCCGCGCTGTGCGGCCCCACTGCTCCGGTGAGCTCCATCTGATAGATGACCCCACCGCCGACCGTTTGGACTACCACCTGCTGCTTCTCCAGCTCCTTTATGTCTCGACGGATCGTTGCAGTGGAGACTCCAAAATAATCGGAGAGTTCCTCAATCGAGACCTGTTGCTCCACCTTGACCTTGTTCAGCAGCCGAGAAAGGCGCTGTTTACGGTTTTCCACCATCACCTGCGCACGAATACGATCACTGCGAGAGGTATTCGACGATCTTCTCGATATCCTTCTCGATGCCTACTCCCGTAAGGAACGACACGGAGTGGATAACCGGCACGTCGCCGGTGCCGGAAACAAACGTTGTGGTAACAACGAGATCGTGTCCGGCTACCTTTGAGGGGACCTCAGCAGCTTTGCACTGCGTGGTTTCCACCGGGATGTTGCGCTTGCCCAGCTCTTCTTCAATTTTGCGCGCTACCACTGTGGAGGTTGCGATCGCTGTGCCGCATGCCACCAGGATTCGCTTCTTGTCTGCCATATGGACGGTCACTCCTTTGCCGCGTAGAACTCCTCCAATAATGCCTTTATTTCCGTGTGCGAGTCGAGGGACAAAACTGATTCCGCCAGATTCCGAGCCTCTTTCATCGGCGTCGTTCGAATAAGCCAGGTAGCTTCCGCCAGCGACGAGGGACTCATACTGAGTTCGGTGACTCCTAGACCGATGAGAGCCGGTATAGCCAGGGGTGATCCCCCCAATTCCCCACATACGCCGACCCACCGTTCGCGCTGTTCCGCGGCGGTGACGACCTGACGGATCGCACGGAATACGGAGGGGTCGAAGGCGCGATAATACTGTTCCACGTCACCGTTCAAACGATCCGCGGCCATGAGATACTGCGTCAGATCGTTGGTGCCGACGCTGAAGAACGAGACTCGACTCGCCAGCGCATCCGCCACCCACACGGCGGAAGGGATCTCCACCATGATGCCGATTTCGATGTCGGCGTCGTACTCTTCACCTTCAGCGCGCAATTCCGCTTTGACGCGCTCCACCGCCTTCAGAGCCTCGGCGAGTTCCGGAATTCCGCCGACCATGGGAAACATCAGTTTTACGTTTCCCACCGCCGAAGCCCGGAGGATCGCCCGCAGTTGCGTACGAAACAGCATCGGCCGGGACAGACTCAACCGAAGCGCACGATTCCCCAGAAACGGATTGTCTTCTCTGCCGAGCGTAATCGAGGGAAGCTGTTTGTCTCCACCCACGTCGAGGGTGCGAACGATTACAGATCCCTCGCGAAACGTCTCCGCGGCGCGCCGGTACGCCTCGTACTGCACGTCCTCGTCGGGAAGCACCGCGGAATTGAGAAACAGAAACTCGCTACGGTACAACCCGATGCTTCCCGCCCCCGCAGTAACCGCCGGATCCAGCTCTGCTGTGGAACCGACGTTTGCGGAGAGCTCAATCGAGAACCCGTCGGGGGTGACCGCCGGCTCGCCGCGATAGCGTGCAACCCGGTCCCGGTGCCGGGCGAGTTCCTCCCCCCGCACAACCAGTTGATGTCGCGTGCGAGCATCGGGATTGACGAACACCCGAGCCTCGTCGATATCGGCCGTATCCAGGACAAGCACATCGTTTTCACGTATGGAAGCCAGGGCATTCCCGACACGCACCGCCGCCGCAATCCCCAGGTTCTTGGCGAGGATCGCCACATGCGACGTAGGCCCGCCCCGCTCGGTAACGATTCCGTCCACCTGACCGGTATCCATGAGGACTGTGTCGCTGGGATACAATTCTTCCGCCACGATAATACTATTGGGAGCCAGATTGGAGAGGTTAATCTCGCCCACTCCCAGCAACTGCCGAAGAATTCGCTTGTACACGTCTTCGATATCAGCAGCGCGACCCTTGTTGTAGTCGTCGTCATTGAGTTCAGCGAAGAGCGACCGGTAGTTGTCGAATACGGTGCGCAGCGCCTCTTCCGCGCAGACGCTCGACTCCCGGAGAATCTCCTCGACCTCGCCCAGGATGCACTCGTCCTCGGCTATCGTCTGCTGCGACCGGAGGATGTGGGCGTATTCGTCGCCCAGGTGGGCGCGCGTTTTCTCTTTGAGGTTTACGAGCTCCAGAACGGCAGCCTTTACCGCCTGAGACAACCGAGCACGCTCAAATTCGATTCCCGCGCCGGGACCGGTGATCACCGGCAATTCCGGTCGCGTGAAAAGCACCGCCCGACCATGAACGACGCCGGGAGAGGCTGATATCCCCTGGAGATGCATGTCAGCGCTTCCCGTGCGTCGTCACCGCATCCCTGAGGAGCGCGTAGATCTCCTCACCGTCGGAGGCGTTGAGAATCGCATCCAGCACCTCATGGTGTTGGTACACCGTAATGAGCGTCTCCAGCATATCTCCAATGAGTTTCTTCTCCTTGAGCGCAAACATCGAGATCATCTGTACCGGAATACGCTCATCGGGGGCGCCCATGGAAAAGAACGACACCGGACTCTTCAAACGGGCGAAGAGGATTACGGAGCTTTTCACATGGTCCGCATCGGTATGGGGAATCGCGATTTTGTGTCCCAGCATGGGAAGTCCCGAAGGATGGATCCGCTCCCGCTCAAGGATCGCATCCGGAAACGTTTTATGGCAGTAGCCGGAATCAACCAGGTACTGCGCCATAGTAGCGAGCGCCTCATCCCGAGATCGCGCTTCCAGATTCTCGAATACACACTCGGGATGGACCAGATCACTGAACTGTAAGGATACTGACGTCATAGGTGCCCTCCTTATTCCTCGTACGCCCCGGCCACTCGATGCCACGCCTCGCGGTGGCGGCGGAACAGCGTCCAGAGCACGATCAGCGCGACCAGGATCAGACCATTGCCCAGCCAGAAGTTATTAGCCGCCAGCGTAAAGAGGCCCGCCAACCAGTTCCCGCCGTCCACCATGCTGGTAATCGTGGCGGCCCCTTCAGGAAATTCGAAATTGGCCGCTCGCGCCACCTGCGTGTGAACTCCCGCGATAGCGTTCATGATGTACAACGTGGGAATCATGACCACCGTACTGGTAATCGTAGCGCGCACCACGTTTCCACGAACGATCGGTACCATCATCGCCACCATGAAGGGGATCGTGGCCAGATCACCAAAGGGAAGCACGCGGTTGCCCGGCAGGATCACCGCCAGGAGGAGCGTGATCGGAACCATCAGCAGAGATGTAGCGATCGACGTGGGATGCCCGATGGCGATCGCCGAGTCCAGGCCGATGTAGATCTCCCTGTCACCGGCCCGCTTCTGCAAGAACTCCCGCGCCATTTCGGAGAGTGGGATCAGTCCCTCCATGAGGAGCGACACCATGCGCGGCATGAGTACCATTACCGCCGCCAACGAGATACCTACCTGGAGAACTTGCGTAATCCAGCCCGATGCGGCTCCGTCCCCGGCGTAGGCGATCATCGCGATAACACCGCCGATAATGAGTCCCTGCAACACCGGCTCACCAAACACACCGAACCGTTTTCGTATCGATTCCGGGTCCGCCTGTACGTTCTTAAGTCCCGGGATGTAGTCGATGATTTTGTTCACGATCATCGCCGGAACCACGAATACGGTGGAGAACCCGTGGGGCGACGAAACTCCAGGCATCCCTATAAGCTTTTGAACGGCGGGGGCGGTCCAGTCGGCGAAAAAGAGAATGATCGCGGCAAAGAGCAGGGCGGAGACGAGTCCCAGCCAGATGTTTCCGGTAATCGCCTGCACCATGGCACCGACGAAGGCGAAGTGCCAGAAGTTCCAGATATCGACGTTGATCGTCCGCGTCACCTTGGTGAGCAGCAGCACCACGTTGAGCAGAATGACTGTGGGAATGATCAGAACGGCGATGTGGGAGCCGAAGGCGATCGCCGAGGCCGCGGGCCAGCCCACGTCGACAATGCTGAGCTCGATACCAAACCGCTCAACCATCACCTCCGCGGCGGGACCCAGGTTTGAAACGAGCACGTCCAGAACGATCGTGATTCCCACGAAGCCCACGCCCACCATGAGCGCGCCTCGAGCTGCCCGTCCGGGTTTGGCGCCGAACGAAACCGCCATGAAAAACACGACTATCGGGAGAAATACGCTCGGTCCCAGGTCCAGAAAGAACTGGACTGCACCCCGAAAAGTATCCATGGATGCCTCCTGCCCTTATGGTAACCCGAGTTTTCAATATGTCAACAAAAAACTGCAATTTAGTTGCAATATCTTGCAATCATGTTTCGTTTGTTATTCGAAGATATGTCATTCGCTCACGTGGTGCACGCGTCGCCCGCTACCCAGCCCCCGGCCCAGCACATCTGCAGACTGAAGCCACCGCTGCGCCGATCGATATCTACCATGTCTCCCAGGACCGCGAGCGTCGGCCATGTGTGGAGAAACATCGAACGGAAGTCGATCGCCGAGGGATGGACGCCTCCACTGGAAACCACCGCCTTGTCCTGTCCCATCAATCCGGAATACGCACAGGGGAGCCCCTTCAGCATTTCCACCAGGTTCCGCCGGTTCTTCCGGGAGATCTCCGCCACCCGCGTGTCACTGCGAACTCCCGCGGCGGCGCAGATCGGTTCCACCAGGCGCGCCGGAACCAGTTCCCGGAGTAGAGACTTCACCTGGGTCCCCCCTTTTGCCCGAGTCCTCTCACCGCCGGCGACAGCCTTAATCCGTTCGTGGAGCGCTCCCGCGTCGTGGCCGGGGAGCACATCGATACGCAGCCGAATCGGCGCCGCCGCCGCGAGCCGCTGAATCTCCGAGGCGGCGTTAAGAACCATGGGGCCACTGAGACCGAAGTGCGTAAAAAGCAGTTTGCCCCGCCGGGAACACACGCGCCGGGCGTTTCCCCACCGGGAGCGATCACCGACGGTCGCCTCCGTCTCGCCCCGGCGGGAACGATCGGCGGAAGGCACGGCGGACGTCACCGCGGGACGCATCTCCACGTGAAGCGCGACATCTCCCAGCGCGAGACCCTGCAGCTCGTGCACCCACCGATCCAACGTGCGGATCGGCACCAGCGACGCCTCAGGGTCCCTCACCGGGATTCCAAGTTCCTTCAGCCACGAAAACCAATCGCCGGTGGAACCGGTCTCCGGCCGGGAGACCTCTCCCATCGCCAGAATCGTCCGGGCGGCGCGGATCGCTTCACCCCGATGCGTCTTCACCCCGGTCACGCGGCCATCCTCTACCACCACCCCCGTGACGGAGCGGTCCAGGATCAGCTGTACGCCGGCCTCCGCCATGTAGGCGGCACAGACGTCCCTCACTGAAGCGGCGCTGTCGGTCACCGGAAAGACGCGGTGCTCCGCCTCTACTTTGGTAGCCAGACCGAAGCGCTGCAAGAGCGCCCGCGTGTCATCGGGACTAAAACGGGCAAAGAGGCTGTGTAGATACTTTCCTTCCTGGCCGAAGCGCGAGGTGAGATCGTGCCGATCGGTGAGGGCGGTGGTAACGTTGCACCGCCCGCCGCCGGTGATGAGCAGCTTCTTTCCGAGGACGGGATTCTTCTCGATAAGCAGCGTCCGACACCCGCGCTCCGCCGAGCGGGCGGCGGCGATCATCCCCGCAGGGCCACCGCCCACAACCACAGCGTCCCAGGTTTCACCGGTAGGATCGATTTGGCCTGCCATGGCTATTCGAATACTCCGAAAAGCCGCAATGCCGACAACGCCACCGCCAGCACCACCACCGCCTTCACCGCACCGGTGCCGCGGTGCAATGCGAAGCGCACCCCCAGGAGGGCGCCGATCACGTTCCCCAGACCCAGGACAAATCCGTGCAGCCAGAGAACCTGCCCATGCAACGCGAAGATCGCCAGAGCAAACAGGGAGTACAGCCCCACCACCAGCAGCTTTACCCCGTTGGTCTTCACCAGATCGAACCCGAAGAGCGTGGAGATCCCGATAATCAGCAGGAATCCCACTCCCACCTGAACGAATCCCCCATAGAGCCCGATACCGAAAAACACCGTCCCCGTCACCAGTCGGTGCAGCGCGGAGGGGCGTTCTCCGTCGCGGGAGTGGCTGATCCGTTCCGCCATCCGGGCGGGATCAAAGAAAAGCGTCGCCACCATGGAAAGGAGAACCACACCAAGGACGATATCGAACACCCGCTGATCCAGTTCCGCCGCCACCGAGGCCCCAATCACCGAGCCCACAAAGGCGGGAATGAGCATCGGCAACGCCTCTCGCAGCGCGAAGACCTTTTTCTGCCGGAACCGCGCCGCCCCCACCAGCGACTGCATTACCACAGCCACCCGGTTGGTGGCGTTAGCCACGGGCGAGGCGAGGCCCGCAAAAAGCAGCGCCGGAATCGTCAGGAGTGAGCCACCACCGGCAAGGGTATTGATGAAACCGGCGGCAACCCCGGCGGCCAATATGACAGCCAGTTGCAGCAGATTGAGATCGAGAAGATCGGGCATAACTCCAGCGTACCCGGAGCCGCAGATTCTTGCTATAGTGAATGCATGGCTGAACTATGCACAATTGTTGGATGCGGCCCCACGATGGGTCGGCACATCGCCCTGACCTTTGCCGCGGAGGGATTCGATCTAGCGTTGATCGCCCGCTCCGAGGACCCGTTGACCTCAATCGCGGAAGAGGCGAAACAGGCCGGGGCGGGAACGGTTACCACTGCCACCGCCGACGTCACCGATGAGGAGTCGATTCGGAGCGCACTGGAGGCGATCCAGGACCGAATGGGAGTCCCGGCGGTAACGATCTATAACGTGGCAACGATGGTCAAGACACCCCCCAGCGAACTCACCGCTCCGGAGGTGATCGATACGTTACCGGCGATGTTCTTCGGCGCGCTCTATACGACCGCCGCCGTTCTACCGGGCATGAGAAGACGCGGATCGGGCACGCTCCTGTATACCGGCGGCGGCTTTGGAATCCTCCCAGCTACCTTCACCGCCTCCCACTCCGTGGGGAAAGCGGCGCTGAGAAACTGGGTGCAGAACCTCCACGCCGAACTCAAACCGGAGGGGATCAACGTAGCCACGGTGACGATCACGCGCCCGGTCACGGAGGGTGGCACCTACGACGGCGCCACGATCGCCCAGCACTACCTTGAGTTCCACCGGCAGGCCACGGAGCGAGCACCGGAAGAGTGGGAGTGGGAAATTATCCACAAGGAATTGTGAGGCTCCCAAGCCTCACTCCTCACCCCACTCGATAGTCATATCCACCACTTCCGCCAGGCGGTTGAACTCTTCGGTGGTGTGGTAGATCTCCGGCGCTGGGACGCTCCGGCGGAGACGGGATCACCGATCTCAGCCGGACTTCCGCCGATCGTCACGTCCCCTACCAGGAACTCTACCCGCGCGGAACCTCGCTCGGCGGACCGACTTTCGGTCTCCGATGGAGGGGACTCGTTCTGTCCCCCGGCGCCAACCGTGGCCGAAATCAGGAACACCAGGGCCAGGAGTGCGTTGATCGCGGCGCGGCAGGCGGTCGCGGCGGACCGCCGTGGGGAGCCGCTCCGCGGAACCGTGAGTTCAACTATACTTGCTCCCCACGGTACAACTGGATAGGGTAATCGCACCGATGAAACCGATTGCGCCGCGCGTTTCTTTTGTACCCGATTTGCTGCATCTTGCGCTGCCGATCGCGCTGCAGACGCTGATGATGACCTCGCTGAACCTGGCGGACACGTTTATGGTGGGTCAGCTGGGAGAGGTCCAGATTGGGGCGATCGCCCTGGGGAACCAGATCTTTTTTCTGCTTATGCTCTTTCAGTTCGGTGTGGGAAGTGGGGGCGCGGTGTTTGCCTCGCAGTTCTGGGGACGGAGGGATGTCGCCGGCGTGCGGCGATCGCTGGGACTGTCGCTCCTGTTTGGGGTGGCCGGAGCGATCCTGTTTACGGTGGCGGCGGTGGGTATGCCGGCGCTGATCATGTCGATCTTCACCAACGATCAGCAGGTGATCGATGAGGGTGTCGCGTATCTGCGGGTGGTGGCGGCGAGTTACGTATTTACCGCGGTGAGCTTGGCCTATACCCACGCGTTGCGCAGCGTCGGCGATACCCGCCTACCGATGTACGCCACGGGCATTTCGATCACGCTGAATATCGCCGGTAACTACGTATTAATCTTCGGGAAACTGGGTCTCCCGGCGATGGGTGTGGCCGGGGCGGGACTTTCCACGGCGATCGCCCGCTTTCTGGAAATGGCGATTATTCTGGTGGTGGTCTATCGGCGGCGGGGTCCGGTGGCTGCGTCAGTGGCGGAGCTGGTGGACTGGTCCCGCGATTTCGTGAAGCGCTTTGTGGGCCGCGCCGGGCCGGTGGTAATGAATGAGATTCTCTGGTCCACGGGTTTTACGATGTATACGGTGGTCTTCGGCCGTATGGGCACGAGTTACCTGGCGGCGTACAACATCAGTGATACGGTGGGGCGGCTTCTGCTGGTGGTGTTTATCAGCACGGCGCAGGCCACGGCGGTAGTGATCGGGAATGAGATCGGCGCCGGCCGGGAGCCCGAGGCGCGCCGCATGGGCCACGCGATTATGCGGTTGGTGCCGTTTGTTTCAGCGGCGGTGGGCGTCATCGGATTCTTCGTGGTGGCGCCGTTGGTGCCGTATCTCTTCGAGGTTTCCGACGCTGTCCGGGTACTGGTGCGGCAGTTTCTGAGGCTGTTTTCGGTGCTGATGGTGGTGAAGACGATAAACCTTCACGTGATCGTGGGAATTCTGCGGGGCGGTGGCGATACCCGCTACGCCCTGGCGATAGATATCGTGCCGCTGTGGGTAATCGGCGTGCCCGCAGCGATGATCACGGGGCTGGTGCTGGGGCTCCCGGCGCCGGTGGTGTACCTGGCGCTGAATTTCGAGGAACTGACGCGGTTGGTGGTGGGGTGGCGTCGGGTGAGCTCGGACGCGTGGATTCACGACCTCACCACACCGGCGTTTGAGCCGCTCCCCGGTCTCGAGGCCGCCGGGGCACCGGAGGTCATCGGCGGTGGGGCGACCTCCCGGGGTATCGAGAAGTGTGTTGCAGATTCGCCAATAACCCCCGACGCCACAAAGGATTAGGCGGCTCGGGTGTGCCTGGACTGCTATGAAAACAAAATCCGGTTGGATTTCGCATAGCCGGCACTGCTGAGCGCCGCT
>JBBDTM010000026.1:0-49162 GCA_040904425.1 Alkalispirochaeta sp. | reverse complement strand
GGTGATCATCAACACAATGAACGGAGTTCTTTTCATCTGCTCCTCCTTTGATAATAATACTGGCATAAAGTTGCGATATTCGCCGAGAATATGCAAGTCTTGGGGCACCTAAGGTCGATATTTATTCACTATGGCGCATTGAACATGGTACTTGCAGATAGACATCATCCTGGGGATCGAACGCCGTTAGACGATGACCGAAGACACAGCCGGTATCGATTTCAACTGCATTATGGCGCCGGATCGGTTCCTCCCGGGGCGTGTGTCCGCTGACATGCAAACGCTCCGGCGGGTCTTCCGGATCCTCCCGATTCCAGAGAAGCTCATACCGCATCTGTTCCGGGATCTCCCACGGCCGGTTCCCGCACCGGACCGCCTCGGTTAGAGCCCGTGCACCCGCTCGAGCGTGAGAAACGTCCATCACCTCGCCGGACCAGGCAAGAGGCAGAGTTGCCAGAAAATGAATGTGCTCCCGAGGAATCGTGTGCCAGGTATCAGGATCGCGAGGAACCGCCCCATAGCTGCGGAGCGTGGCGCCTCCGCCCTGGTTGATCCAATGGCTGAGTAGACGTTGGGGGACGACGCGAAAATCCGCGACCAACGGTTCCATCTCGACAGGATCTAAGCCGGCATCCCTGATCATGTCCTGTCGTATCAGCAGAATCGCTTGAAGAAAAAGTTCATCGTGATTCCCCAGGACGCACGCCGCTTCGCCCGTTTCGCACAGGTTCCGGACGGATGTAATTACGCCGCAGCTATCGGGGCCGCGATCCACCAAATCGCCGACGAAAAGGAATTTGACCCGTTCCGGCGCATACCGCTCCCGAACCGCTTCCAGGAGCGCATCCATCTCGTCTTTTTTGCCGTGGATATCTCCGACCGAAATTTCACGCATGGTCTTCCTCCACTGATACGCCTACCCACCGTCCGCTCCGCAGTCCTCCGTAGAGAATGAGTGCATGAGCCAGCTGATATGCCGCAAACCCCATCCAAGCGCCGCGATACCCCCAGCCAAACACAAAGACCGCCAGCGAGGAAACCACCAGGATACCCAGCACATTGGTGGAGACCTCACTCACCAGGACGAATCGTCCCCACCCGTTGTGGGTGAATATGATCTCCAGGGAGTAGGCAAGCACTTCTATCAGGAAAAAAGGGGCAAAGAAGCGCAATCCCTCGGCCAGCACGAATCGGGAGCTACCGGTAAGAGAAAAGAGGTCCGCCACCACCTGCGGAAAGAAGCTGACGAACAGAAAGACGATCGTCCCGATCGTTCCGGCCACCATCTGCTGGGCGCGTACCACCGACCGGGCGTGATCCTGTTCGTCCCGGCCCAACGCGTTACCCACGAGAATTGAGGCGCCGTTAGCGAATCCCCCCACCAAAGTCTTGTTAATCCGAAAGGTTGAGAACAACACATGAGTAACCGCCTGAAACACGGCGCCGATCGTTCCCAGGATCCATTGGTAGGTCAGGATCATCGCCATGGCGATCGCGTTCTGGATAGCCACGGGCAATCCGATTTCCAGTATCCGCCTGACCATCGCACGAGAGGGACGCAACGAAATCTCCCGATCTATCCGGGTAGTCAGGACCGCTCCGGTGAGAATGAGCGCATTGAGACCGTGGGCCGCCACCGTACCGATTGCCGCGCCCCGTACACCCAACGCCGGTGCCGGTCCCAAGCCGAAGATGAACACCGCGTTGAGCGCAACGTTCGCAATATTCGAGAACACGATACCGATCATGATGATCCGCGTGCGATGTACCGCCGCCAGATATCCTCTTAGGCCGGCGGCGATTCCCATAGCCGGAAACGCGAGTCGACTGATGCGGACGTAGCCCACCGCATCTTCAGTTGCAGCCGCCGCAAACAGCGGTACGAGCATTCCTGCGAAGAGGCTCAGGCCGGCGGCGAATATCCCCGCCACGAGGCCCGCATATGCCGCCTGGGGAAGAACTTCCCGAACCGCAGGAGCGCGGCGGTCGTGGTTTTCGCGGCCGAACCGGCGACTGGCGATCGCTTGCGTTCCCAAGGCGGTGGGCCAGATAAACATCTCGTGGACGGCGGTGTATACCGTGGCTACCGCGATGCCCGCCAGGGCGTCAACGCCAAGGCGACCGATCATCACGCTGTCCGCTAGACGATAGAGATACATCGAGAGATTTCCGGCGAGTAGCGGCGCTCCGATGCGAAGAATTCGCCGAAGAATCGTCACCGGGGTGTCGGTAGCCAAAGTGTTCACAATGCGTCGAGTATACAACCTTGGTGGGGCTCGTGCTAAGATGCGCGGATGGACGTACGAGCGTATACGCAGCAGTTTTCACGGATCGCGATGACCGGTCTCAATCTTCGCCCCGGTCAGTCTCTGGCGATTAAGGCGGAACCTGAACATATCGAAACCGCCACCGCCGTCGCGGAAGAGGCGTACCGCCGGGGAGCGCGCTACGTCGAGCTCTGGCCGGAGTCCTCGCGATTGCGGCGCGCCCGCCTGGACCACAGCTCGGAGGAGTACCTAGATTTCGTGCCGGAGCACCGGTCTCTTCGTATCCAGGAGTTCATCCGGGACAAGTGGGCGTTGCTTTCGATCAAGAGTCCCGTTGACCTGTCCCTGATGGACGGCGTGGACGCCGAGAGATCGGGCCGCGTGGCGCGAAGCGTACAGAGGGTGGACGCCGATCTGCGTCGTGCGCTGAGTAACGATGAAACGCAGTGGACCGTCATGGCGGTACCCTCTGCAAAGTGGGCGGCGGAGATCCTCGGTCGCCCGGTTGGTGAGGAAGCGCTGCTGGAAATGTGGCGCGCGTTGGACCCGATTCTCCGTCTCAGCCACGAAGACCCGGCTGACTACTGGAAGCACCACGGAGACACGCTGAAACAGCGCTGCCGCGCACTGGAGGAGCCGGCGATTCATTCACTGCATTTCTCCGCGCCGGGTACCGACCTTACGGTCCCGCTTCACGAGGCGGCGCAATGGCTCGGCGGCGGATCAACGACGCGCGACGGGGTGCCGTTTCTGCCGAATATCCCCACCGAAGAGGTGTTCACCGCCCCGTATGCGCCGGGGGTAACCGGTACAGTGACGGTGACGCGGCCGGTGCGAGTGTACGGATCCATAGTTCGGAACGCCCGCTTCGAGTTTGATCAGGGAACGGTGGTCGATTTCGGCGCCGATGAAGGCGCGGATACGCTGAAAACGTTCCTCAGTATGGACGCGGGCAGTCGCCGGATGGGAGAAATCGCCCTGGTGGATGGATCCTCCCCAATTGCCCTGTCCGGATTGGTCTTTCAGAACATCCTTCTCGATGAGAACGCTGCGTGTCATTTCGCCCTGGGATCGGCGTATCCCACCTGTCTTAGGGGTGGGGACACGATGAGTGATGACGAGCTTGCCCGTCTGGGCGCCAATCGGAGCCACCAGCATGTGGATTTCATGATCGGCAGCGATGCAATGGATATCGAAGCGACCACCGGAGATGGGAAGATTCGCGCGATCATGAAGAAAGGACGCTTGCAGCTGTGATGTTTACGCTTTCGCCCGATATACGGGGCCTCATTTTTGATCTAGACGGAACTCTGCTGGATACGATGGCGGTCCACCGTCAGGCGTGGCGCGAGACGATGGAAGAGTATGGGATCGAAATAACGCAGGAACTGTTCGACGGATTTGGAGGACAGACGACGCCGGACATCGTGGCGGGGCTGGAAGACCGGTATGGGCGGTCGTTACCGGCGGAAGAGATCGCCCTGGCAAAGGATCAGGCGTTTGTTCGGCACGCGCGGCTGATCCAGGCAATTAACCCTGTTCTGGAGATCGCACAGCGTTATGCTGACACCCTCGCTATGGGAGTTGCCACCAACGAGCATTTCGGCGTCGCAAATATCGTGATGCGCACAACCGGTCTCAGCTCTCTGTTTCAGACGATGGTTACGGTGGACGAGGTGGATAATCCGAAGCCCGCTCCGGAGATCTTTCTTGAATGCGCCCGACGATTGGGACTACAACCGGAGGAGTGTCACGTCTTTGAGGATAGCCGCTTCGGAATCGCCGCTGCCGAGGCAGCCGGCATGACGGTGACCGATGTCGCTTCGCTCCAGTGATCGCGCCGTGAGTCCCGCGGATACGGTGAAGGTAGCGTTCATCGGATTGGGGAGAATCTGCTCACTTCTGGAGGACGATCCACGTCGGGAGAAGCCAGCGACCCACGCCGGGGCGTTTGCGGCGCGTTCCGACTGTCGGATTCTCGGAGGGTTTGACACCGACCGGGATCGCAGGGAGGCGTTCGCTACGCGGTGGAATACGCGCGGTTTCGACTCCGCACCGGACCTCCTCGACGGAGAATCCCGTCCCCACGTGTTAGTCATCGCCACCCATCCCGACAGCCATGAACACTACCTCCAAATGGCCGTACAGCGGGAAATCCCGGTGGTAGTTTGCGAAAAGCCGCTCGCCCACACCCAGAGCGCGGCGCGGCGTATGATGCGCCTTGAGCGACGGGGGACAACTCGGGTGGTAGTGAATCACGAGCGACGTTTCTCCCACGACTACATTCTGGCGCGGCGCGCCGTGGAGAACGAAGAGTTGGGGAGTCTGGTGGCGGTGCGGGCCCAGCTCTTTTTTGGGCGTACTGCGCGACACGACCGCGTTTTCCTGCATGACGGTACGCATTTGGTGGACGTGATACACTTCCTTTCCGGTGATACGTTGGCAATGGGACCAAAATTCGGCACCTATCGGTCCAACCACTCATCGGTATTTCTCCAGGGGCGCCTTCGGCGGCGTGAAATTCCGGTCTCGATCGAGGTAGGTGCGGATCGTGAATACCTACATTTCGAACTTGACCTGAGCTTCAGCGAGGGACGTATACGAGTCGGAAACGGAATCTTTGAATGGTCCCGTAGTATGGAGAGTCCGTACTACAGCGGATATCGCTCCATCGTGCCGTTGCACCGATATCCGCCGGAACCCACCGGATTTTTTTCCGGCATGGCGGAGGAAGTGGTTGGGCTGGTACGAGATTCTACACGGCGTTCGCGGTCCTCGGCGGAAGACGGGTGGCAGGCGATGCGGGTGATCGCGTCCGTCGGGAGACGTATATGAGCAGAATCATCACCCTGTTGTGGGAGCGTCCCGCGAGGGTCGTGAGTGCATCGTTCGTTGCGGTAGCGATCCTCGGGGCGATCGTCCTTATCTTGCCCGCAGCCACAACCGCCCCGGGGTCGTTGTCGTTTCTGGATGCGTTGTTCACATCCACCTCGGCGGTGTGCGTCACCGGACTGATCGTTGTTGATACACCGACGGCTTTCACTCCGTTCGGTCATGGAGTCATTTTGGTCCTGATTCAGATGGGCGGACTGGGGATTATGGCGTTCGCCATTTCTACCGTATTCCTGGTTCGTCGCCGGCTCACAATGAGTGAAGCGGAGCTTCTGTCTTTCATGCTGAACGAGAAGAATCGTCATGTGGTGGCTCGACAGTTGAGGAACGTCATTGCAGTAGCTCTTGCGGTGGAAATGGTGGGCGCAGTGTTGTTGGCGGGAGCGTTCGTCTCACACGGCCAAGCTCCGGCGCAGGCCGCATGGTATGGGGCGTTTCACGCGGTCTCCGCATTTGCCAACGCCGGGTTCGCCCTGTTCAGTGATAGCCTGGAACAGTTCGTTCACGCTCCACTCATTAACATCGTGGTTATGGTCCTGATCACTACCGGAGGAATCGGTTTCGGATCGCTCCTTATCTTCAGCGGTGGAGTGCGCAAAGCGGACGGGATCGATGACATCCAGGGGGAGTTGGTCTACCAACCGCGGATCGGACTTGTCGGCAGTCGATCGTCTCTTCGCCGTCGATTTCGTGAGCCTCGCGCCCTACCGGTCCGGGTAGCGCTGGTGGGCACAGCGACCCTTCTTGCGGTGGGCACAATACTGTTCTATCTGCTGGAAGCACGGAATTCTCTGTTGGGTATGTCGATTCTCCACAAGTATTTGGCGTCCCTCTTTCAATCGGTGACGTTCCGCACTGCCGGCTTTAATACCGTTAGTTTTGCGGAGGTCCGACGCGCAACGCTTCTGGTAGCATTGCCGCTTATGTTTATCGGTGGTGCTTCCGGAGGCACCGCCGGTGGTATCAAAGTCGGCACGGTGGCGGTGATGGTTGCCGAGTTTCGGCGTTTCTTCTTTCACCATCGGGATGCCACGCTTTTTCATCGGCGCCTGCCGGGACGGCTCGTAACGCAGGCCTCGATCCTAATCATCGCCGGTCTGTCTACAGTGATGGTGGCAACGATCATTCTTTCGCTCACGGAAACAGCTCCACTGGAGGTCATCCTCTTCGAGGTGGTCTCAGCACTGGGAACTGTGGGGCTCAGCGCAGGACTTACGGGAAATCTCACGTCCACGGGACGGGTAGTTGTCATTCTACTGATGCTGATCGGAAGACTGGGACCGTTGACGTTGTTTGCTGCGTTTCGTCCGGAAGGAAAGCCTGCGGCGATGCGTCTGCCGGAAGGCGAGCTTCCGGTGGGATAAGGGAGGAGTAGTATGGAAAAGACTCGAAGCATAGCAGTACTCGGACTGGGAACGTTCGGCTTGAGCCTGTGTCGGGCGCTGGCTCAGACCGACGTTAGCGTGATCGCAGTGGATCGGCACGAGGTGAACGTCAATGCAATTAGCGATACCGTCGATGTGGCGGTTACCGGTGATGCTACCGATCCGGCGGTTCTGGAAGGGGCAGGTGTGGCTGATTGTGATGTCGCGATCGTAGCGATTGGAGAAAACACCGAAAGCAGTATAATCGCCACGCTCAACTTGCAAGATTTGGGCATCGGTCAGATCTATGCCCGCGCCATGACCCAGATGCATCGCCGCGTTCTGAGAAAACTGGGAATCGCACAGGTAATAAACCCCGAAGAGGACGCCGCCGTACGACTGGCGGCGTCACTCTCCGAACGTGCGATCGAGCAGCTCGTGGATTTGGGGGAGGGATTCTCGTTCGTGGTAGTCTTCGCGCCGAAGGAATTCGCCGGAAAGAATCTGGCTGACCTTGATCTTCGTCGAAGCGCTCGCGTAAACGTCGTCGGAATCCGTCGTGTCGCCAGCGGAACCGCCGAAGGGGCTATCGACTTCAGTTACACGCAATTCGTTCTGCCCGATGGAAACACAGTGGTAGAGGAACATGATCGTCTCCTGGTCGTGGGACGCCCCGACGACGTCCGCCGGTTGGGTGAGGAACAACGATCCGGCTTCGGGGCAAAGGAATGAACGCTCGCCGGGAAGAGGCCGCATTTCTTGTGCCGCGGCGAACTATCCGATTCGTGATCGCCCTCGTACTTCTCACCAGCGGATCGGCGCTGGCTTTGGTGGTATACACTCACCGCGGGTCCTTGCCGGTGGATCTGCTTGCGCTGGAGATCGCCGCAGGGTTGTTGCTGGCCACGATAATTACTGTTGCGATCGTCCCGTTTCGGCTGCACCTACTGCACCGAAAGCTCCAACGAACTCTCGAAAATCTGGAAACGGGAACGCTCTCCGCTGCGGAGAATCCGTTGGGAAGTCTGGGAGTCGCCTTTCAGGAACACTATCGGCTCCTGTGGCGAAGTAGCGTACTGCTTCGCGGGTCCATCGAGGTCCACCGGACACTGATACGGAATCTGGTATCCCTTTTGGATGCCGGGTGTGTCGTGCTTGATGGAAAGGGAGTCGTCCAGTATAGAAGTGAGGCGGCCGCGGCACTAGGCAACGATGGAGACGCATTCGGAGCGGCGGTGACACCCTCAATATCGGAGATAATTTCCGTTCTTGCCGGTGGTGAGCAGATCGAGTCGGTAACCGTGGCGGGGGCTCAGTACCATTGCTATCCGGTTTTCGGTCCGGTGTTGCTGCGCAGAAACGAAGACGGAGGGCCTCTCCTTCAGTCACGGGATGGTCTGGCGTTTGTGCTGCTCACCGATCGTCCGCTCACGAACGCGATCTCCCGGACACACAGTGTGACCGGTGCCGGCAAGGCGGCGAAGAGGGGGATTTTTCGCTCTCTGGAACAGTTGTTTTCCGGTGGCAAAGCCGAGTGAGAAATGCGTTGGTCAGACCGGACGGCGTGTCTATTGCTCGACGGATTGATCGGGGGGTGTTCCGTCTCCCGTTCTGATCGATTCCATCTGTTCTTGCAATGACTGCATGCGCTTTGCCATCTCCAGCGTCTCCGCAGCCGGTTGAAAACGAGGATCCAGTTCGACTACCTGCTCGGAAAAATTGATCGTCTTTTCCAGGTCTCCCTCGGCAAACGCTTGTAAGGCATCGAGATAGAGCGTTCTAATGCGATCCTGTTCCTCGCCCCGTCCTCGGTCCCCCAGAGAGAACCCCGCCTGCAAGCTGAACCGGTCGAAAGCGGTAAGCTGTGTGGTCATGTCCAGAGTATAGTTAATTGTGACGGTCATACCCTGGATATCCACACTTCCGCCCATTGTGATCCGGGGATTGCCGCCCTTCAATTGGAAGCCGGAGCGAATCGTGAAGAAATCGGTTACGGTCACCGCAGTCCCCACGGCGTATCCGACCGATTCCGACGGAAGGGGAGAAAAAGGAGTGAAGGGCACCGTTATGTCCGCACCGATCAGTACCGGTCGTAGCGGGGAATACGCGATACCACTGGACCACTGTGTAGGCAGCGGCTCTCCGAGGACGTTCGGCCCGAGATTGCGAACGACCGTGCCCACGGCGAAGTTCCGGTCTCTCGACGGATAAAACTTCAGAAAATCAAGTCGTGAAAGGAGACCGACGTCGATCATGACTCCAACTGCGAGAAGATCTTCTCTGACGTCATCGCGAAGCCCACGGGAAATACGCCGATAGCCAGCCTTCAGATTCGCTCCGGCGGAGACGCCGTCAAAATAGAAGCTATTCAAGAAATTGTACGATATGTTGCCGGCGACGATCGTCTCTACATAGCGAGCGCTACCCTGTTGGATTCCGAAGTCATCGTACTCGGTGAATGGAGTGTGCACGAGTTTTCCGCCGACGCCAAACCCCAAATCATCAAAACGGGCTGTGTACCCCAGTCCTTCGAGATCGGTGTCCGCGATTAAATTGGAATGGAACAGGGCCAGCTCTGTGTAGCTCAAACTGGCACTCGCCGCCGGGTTGGCTTCCAGAAAGCTTACGTCGCGCGCAGCTGCTGTATATGCGGTGCCCATCGCCTCATATTCACCACCCATAGGAATAGAAAGGGCAGGGAACACCGTGAGCCCGGTATTCTCAACGTCTTCCGTATCGAACCAGTCACCGGTTTGACCGTAGCGGTCGCTAAAGGTCTGCCCAAATACGCCCGCCGGCAACAATCCGCATACCGGTACCATGAAAGCGAGAAAGAATATCAGTGTCCGTAAGCCCCGGCTCATCCTACAGTTCATTCTAACTCGCGTTTGCCGATTATTCTATATGGGGCATCGGTTTGTGTGAGTAGCAGATACGGCCGACGCTGTGTTACATTGTAAGCTGGGAAGGGAATGGTAAAAACGTCGCGCCTCGTCCTCATTACAACCATATTGCTATTCTCTGTGGGAGCGCTGCTATCAGCCGGCGGCCAGAGCGAAGACCCGATTCGACGAGCCCGGGAACTGGTATCAGAGAATCGCATTAACGACGCGATTCTGCTGCTTGAACAGACCGTGCGCGACGACCCCGATCGCATCCAGGAAGCGGAATCGCTCATGCGGACGATCCGCGAGATTCGTAGTGAGTACAACGTACTCTTCGAACAACTTATCGACAATCTGGTGAACAACCCGGACGACATTACTCGCACCTTGGAAATCATCGACCAGATGGAAGAGCTCGATGAATTTCCCAATGAACGCGTCGTGGAACAGGTACAGGATGCGCGAATCGTCGCGCAGCTGGCGTTCGACCGCAACCTGTTCAACCGCCGTATGGATGAAGCGCGATTACGTATTCAGCAAGGAGAGTACGTTGCCGCGGTAGGGATCTACCGCGAGTTGGATTCTCTGCAACGGGAACGGTTTGAAGCTCGAGGATACGGCGACATATTCGTTACGAATGTCAACCGGCTTGTGGAAGAGATGGAGACGGTGGCCGCAGATTTTAGCGGTGCGCTGCCTCCGTATCAGGAGGCAGGCGCCCGGGTACTCCAACAAGCCGAAGATGATGTTCTGATGATCAGTGAAGATGACCTGGATCCTTTTTTTTCCCAGGCTGAGCGGGTGGCTTCAATTCTCACCCGTACGGAAGAGACCGCCCAGGACCTCGCGGTGGTTCGGTCGCAAGTACCGCTTCAGTTCCCCGACGATCCGATAGACTGGTATTTGAACTTTCAGGAGATGATCGCCCGAGGCCGACCCGAGTATCGCGGAGAGGAGGGTGTACTCTTCGCTGTACGTGACGCGTATCGCGACACGGTCGGTCGGCTTGCGGACGCGGGTCGGACTCAGACGGAAGAATTGTTCCAACGGGGAACGATTAATTTTGATACGGATCGCTTCGCCCGGGGGCAGGAACGCTACGCCACTGCGGTCCAGACGGCAGACTTGTGGGAGCGAGCGGAATCGGTGGAATTAGGAATTTTCGTTGCTGACCCGCCCCTGTCAACAGTAGTAGATTCCGTCGGTGCCACGGAGTCCGCGCCTGTGGTTGTTGCGAGAACGTACCGACGAGTCAGCGGAAATCTGGCGGATCTTGGAGATATCATGTCCGAGTTTACGGATCGGTCGGTAGATCGGGACGCCTCTCTCTTTTCGCTGAGAAGTCAGGTGGCCGCCGCCGAGTCGTCGGTGAATACGCTACAGGCAGGACAATCCGAGCTGCGGGAGGCGGTGGAACCGATCGTTTCCCTACCGGCGGGAAGCCTACCGCCTTCCGCCTCGCAACAAATTTCCCGGGCCGAAGATCGGTGGACTACAAGCATAGCTCGCGCTATGGACCGGGAACGATCGCTGGTAGTCGCCGTTTCCAACGCCCTGACTGAGGGATTTGCCCGGGAACTGAGTGAACACGATCAGCGCATGGCTGATCTGGCGGCATTAAACGAGGGAGTAGAGGAACAAACGGAAGAAGATGAAAGCACGCTTCGAGTCGTCCGCTATCCGGACGAAGCTCTGGAGGGGTATCAGGAGGTACGGCAACGACTGGCGGAAATGGACGAGACGCTGGCGGCGGCGGTGGAGGAGCTTACACGTTCGAATGACTATGTTCTTGAGAGCGCGTCTGTTCAGGACGAGCAGGGACGACTTGAAGATCTTCAGGAACAAACCACCGCGTTGCTCAGTGAGGCCAGTAACGGCATCGCCGACGCTGAAAGCTTGATAGCGCAGGCTCAGGAAGAAGCTCAACGTGCGAACCAACTCATCGCCGATACCCGTGCCGCGATCTCCGCCGAACAGATCGATCCTGCAACGAACAATTACGCTGCTGCGCGAGACGCGTTCCTGGCATCCCTGGAACTGCGTGAGAATCCCGAGCTCCGGGAGCAGTCGGACCAGATAATCCAGCAGGTCGGAGAGGAGCTTCAGGAACTGGAGAACATAATCGTCGTCCGCCAGGTTCGTGAGCTAATTACCCGAGCCGAACACTTGTACGGCCAGGACAATTACGTAGGTGCGCGAGACTCACTCCTGCAGGCACAAAAAAGGTGGGCTCAAACGAACGTTGACTCCAACCCTGAGGTGGAACGGTTGCTTCGACTGGTTACGGCGGCACTGAGCTTGGAAGAGGGGCGCGAACTGACTGCCACGGATCCGCTGTATCCGGTTCTCGGGAACTACCTGAGTATCGCCCGCGAAGACTTCAACGCCGGCGTACGCCAGTACGATCGCGGCAACGAAGAGCGTGGCGATGAACTCTTTAATCGAGCGATCGATAACCTGCGAAACATCCGGGATGTGCGTCCGCTCAACTGGGATGCCCGTATTCTGGAACTGCGCATCGCCCAGGTTCGAAACGAGGATGACTTCGACGAGATCTTCGCGTCACGCTATGAACAGGCGGTATCACGGCTGGACGAAGTCGGACCGTTAGAAGTGTATAGTGAGCTTGAAGTTCTGGCGGAAATTAATCCCGATTACCGCGGAATTCAGGAACAGATACGACGGTTGGAGATCGCTCTTAATTTGCGGGACAACCCGATCGATCAGGCGAATGTTAATCGTTCCGCAGAGCTGTACCAGCGGGCGCAGCAATTGGCCTCCGGAAGTCGCGACGAGGCGGTAGTTGCGGTATCTCTGCTGGAGGATGCGGTTGACCTGAATCCGAACAACAGCGATGCAAAGTTTCTCCTGGACCAGTTGCGGATTCGATTGGGAGGACAATCAACGGTTGCCCTCACCAGTGCCGACGAGCAACAGTATCGTCGTGCTCAGACGCTGTTCAGTCAGGGTAGAGCACTGCAGGCGTTGCAGATCACCGAGCGGCTCCTGCAGGATGCCGACAATCGGACGTATCCGCCGTTAGTGGAACTGCGAAGGAGGATCGGCTTACGTCTCGGCATCTGATTGGATTTGGTCTCGGGCTCGTGCTTGTACTCGGCGTATCCGCCGAACTTGCGGCCCAGGAGTCTCTCTATTTTGAATCTCCCCGGCCACTGGCGACAACCGAGTCTCGGTTTCCTCAGATGCTCTCCGCGTCCGGTGAGCTGGTATTGATTCATCAGGAATCGGAACGCCGTGACGCAGAGGGTGGGGAAATCTATCTCACCGTTCGCCGATCGCGCAACGGCCGAGATTGGTACGCACTACCCCAGTCGATTGGACCTATTCAATATTCAGGCTCAACCGAGCCTTTCGTCTTTTCTGCTGCGGTCGGACCGGAAGATTCGCTTTTTGTCGCTGTCACACAGTCCGCAGAAGACACCGTGATCTACCGAAGTACTGATCTCGGTGAAAGCTTTGATGAAGTGAATCGGGTATCTACCGAGCGTACGAATGTGGCACCGCGTATTTTCCAAAGCAGCGACGGTTCGATGGTGCTCTTTGTGAACACCAGTATCAACGGACGTCAGCAGTCGGTCTACACGCACAGTCCCGGCGGTGACGAATGGAGCGCGGAGCGTCAGCTGGAACCTGACGCCGACGTGGGACTGGTGTTCCTTCCATCGATGGCGTCCATGGGTGACCGCGATTATGTGGTCTATCAAGGGATCAATATCACCGACCGCAGCACGTACCAGCTGTACATTCGCACGAGCGACGATGGGGGCCGCACCTGGCAAGGTGGCGATCGACTGACCACCTTTGTAGCCTCCTCCGATACGGATGATGCCGATCTGTACGATAACCAGAGACCGGATCTGGTTGCCGACCCTTCCGGGGATCAGTTGCTTCTGACCTGGGAGCGGCGCTTCGAGTCCGGCAATCCGCAGATCTATCTGCTTGGTCTGGACCAAGAGGGCCAACGCAATGGTCTGATAGAGGAAGTGACCGGTCGCTTCGAGCTCGCTCGCTTTCCCCGTATTACCTTCGACGGCGAGGATCCGGTAATTGCATGGTTTACGAATCCCCGCGGGAATAGCCGAGTCGTACTGGGTCGGCGCGGTGGCTTCCGGTGGAGTACGCAGACGCTGAGTCCCAGCAGCGGGGAGGCCGTCTTTGCCCAGGCGATCTCGCACCGCGACCGGATCCACGTAATGTGGCAGGCGCGTAGCGGTGAATCGGGAGCGGAGATCGTCTACGCTGAGCCGGATCAGACGGTAGAACCACCGACGATACTGGCCGGTAACTTTCCTCAGGATGGAAGGAGCTCCTCCAGCACGGCGGAATTTGTTCTCCGTGATCCTGAGGATGCCTCCGGGATTCGGGGATATGCCTGGCAGTGGACTCGCGACGATGAATCGGAGGTCAACAAAGAGCTTCGCCGGCGCGTGCCGGACCGGGAGGTTACAGCCCGCGCAGATGAGGATGGACCGTGGTACCTACATGTCCGCGCCACCGACTTCGCCGGCAACTGGTCCGAGCCGGCCACGGCACGCTTCGTGCGGGATACTACGCCTCCACCTCCGGTCGCATTTCCACCGCCGTCGGTTGATGAGAACGGCTACCTGGCGTCCAACACGTTCCAGGTAGGTTGGAATCCGCCGGAGGACGAAGAATACCTGGCGGGGTATAGCGTGCGCCTGGATTACATCGGGCAGGAAGCGACGGACGCCGAGCAAGTGGTTCCTTCAGGCCCAATGCCGCAGCGAGTAACGACGAGCGCTGAAAGTATCGGGCGGACCAACGTTGATGATGGTACATGGTTGCTTTCAGTTGCCGCTGTGGACTCCGTGGGTAATGTGGGTCCAGCCGCATCGCTTCCTCTGCGATTCAACAAGTATGTACCGGTGACTCGGGTGTTCGCTACCTCCCTGGATAGGGATCTCTTAGGACGCTACCGAGTCTCGATAATGGGACGGGGTTTTGACAGTAACGGATCGATACGCCAGGTAGTACTCGATCGCCAGGGAACACCCCCCTATGACCATTCGTTCAATGCTTGGCAAGGCGATTTCGCGGTAGAGAACGACCGGAGAATCGGGGGGCTGGTTCTGAGCGATATCCCGGCCGGCAGCTATCGACTGGGATTGCTCCATCCGGAGCGCGGAATGTACATCGCTCCGGACCCGGTGCGCATCGACGAGCTGGGCGTAATCAAATATGGAGACTTCAGCCCGGTTTTTGACCCGGCGATGACGATGCGCAACACCGGTGCCTATTTCGCCGATTCCTGGGATGTAGCGTTCTTCATGGTGGTGCTGGCGGCGATGGCGCTAATACTTATTTCCGCGGGACGTCTCGTCATAATCGGTGGTGAGATCCGCCGTTTGGACAGTGAGGCGCACGCACTCATAACCGGTCGGCGGCCCGTCCCACGGGATATGCAGACAGAAAGGATTCGGCGTATGAAGATTCGAGGCGGTGGATTGCGACTGAAATTTGCGTTCTTCGTGGTGTTGCTGGTGATCGGCGTTGTCGTTTTGGTTGCCGTGGTGCTTGGCCGGAATGTACTGAATCGGCAGGAGCAATTACTCACCGAGGGACTGCAACAACGGATTGAGCTGCTTGTTGACGGGCAGGTTACCGGCGCCCGCCCCGCTCTGGAGAATCCCGAATCAAATATTGATCAGCTTCAGAATGTGGCAACGCAAGGTGATGCGATGGCGGAGGCGCTTCATGTGACGATCACGGGTATCGACCAGCAGGGTGAGCTGCAAACGATCTTCGGAACAACGGACCCCGCGGTGACTGCCGGCAGTTCCGAGCGGATCGATACCGAGAGCTACGTGGTGGGCGTTTCGCATCTTACGGACGAAGCTTCCGGAAAAGTTGCGGGATTGGCCGAAGAATTGAACGCCCAAGCGCAGGAGGAACTCGGGCAGATTCCGATAGAGCTGGAGCGTCTCTCGCAGGAGGCGCAGCAACTGATTCTCCAAGGGGCGGATGAGTCCCAAATCGAGCAGATCGATGAGCAGCGCAACGAACTTCTTCGGAGAGCCCGGGAACGCCTCAATGAAATCGCCGGTCCGATCCGCAGCGTGCCGACGTTTGACTTCACGCAACTGCGGCGCGACGAAACGAGCTTCCTCTTCTACAAGCCGGTGCTCGACATTGTTCCCGGTGCCGGAGCAGGATTCGCGGAGTTCTACCGCGGTACGGTGCGGGTCGCGATATCGACTCAACTGATACTCGACGAGATAGATGCGACCCGTCGGGATTTGATCCTCTCTACGTTTCTGATAGCCGCTGCCGCCGTGGGATTCGGGGTTTTGGGAGCGTATGTTCTCGCCACAATCGTCGTTCGTCCGATTAACCGTCTGGTGCAGCTGGTTGAGAAAATCGGTGCCACCGAGGACAAATTGAAATTGAAGGGAGAATCACTGCATCTCGGCACGCGTGATGAACTGAGCGTTCTTGCGGAATCGATTAACGATATGGTTTCCGGACTGGTTAAAGCCGCCGAAGCGGATAAGGACCTCAAATTCGGTAAGGAGACACAGAAGGCGTTCATACCACTGGAGGTCATTTCGGAAGATGTGAAGCGCACCTTCGGAGAGATGCGAGAGGAAGATGTGTACTTCTTTGGCTATTACGAAGGGGCAAAGGGTGTTTCCGGGGACTATTTCACGTATCAGAAGCTAAGCGACCGCTACTATGCAATGATTAAGTGCGACGTCGCGGGAAAGGGAATTCCGGCGGCTCTGATCATGGTGCAGGTAGCTACCGTATTTCAGGATTACTTTCGTGGATGGACCCCTAAGAGTCCCGGTCTTGACGTTTCCTCTCTCGTGCTACGGATCAACGATATTGTCGCGGAGCGGCAGTTCAAAGGGCGGTTCGCGGCCTTAACTGCGGGAATCCTGGATGTCCGGAAGGGAGCGTTCTATCTGGCCAATGCCGGTGACAACCAGTTGCACGTGTACCGGAGCGGTTCCAAAACGGTAGAACAGCTGACAATTCCCGGCGGCCCGGCGGCAGGAACCTTCTCAAGTAACGACTTGCCGATCAGTTTTCCCCAGGAGATGCAGCCGATGGATCGGGGTGATATGCTTCTGCTGTTCACCGATGGACTGGAGGAGGCGAAACGCCTCCTCCGTGGGCGGGACTGGAAGAAGTTTACCGTTACCCAGGAGATGATCGACAAAGGGCAGGTAGATGAGCGCCTCTCTCCAGACGAAGACGGAGAAGAGTTTACCATTGCGCGGATTCACGCGATCGTTTCAGCTGTGGAACGTCGCAGTACATACAAACTGCAGAAAATCATGGATCCCAATGATCGGGACGATCTCGTGTTTGACTACAGCGGCTGTGACAACGTCGCGAGAGATACCGTGTTAGCAGTCTTTGCCGCGGAACGGATATTCCGGCTTGTTCCGCATCCGGACGCTGGACCCGATGACAAGGTTGTTGTCGATCGTGTAGTTCTGGATTTCCTTCGGGCTCACTTCGTGCCGTTTAACCAGTACTTCGCCCATCCGGTCGTGCCATTTAGTGAAGACGACGGCACCAGTGAGTATGTCAGCTTCAGTCACCTCATGGAAGACGAGCAATTCGACGATTTGACGATGCTCGTAGTACGGCGCGAGTAGGCTCCCGCAGTGTTAATCAGGCGCTGCGCTGCAACAGAAAGGACAGGTTAACGGCAGCCGGTACCACCGTGCCGTGATCGATTTTCTCCCGCATGGAAGACTTGATTTCGCGCTTGCGGACTTGCTTGGCCAACGAGCGATAGGGGGGAACCGCGATCATGTTACGAAGGTGTTCTTGGAGCTCGACCGTTTGTGACGGGAAACGTCGACGCAGCTGAGATGCCTGTTCCGTGATTTCCTCCGAGAACTCACCGCCGTCTTCGGGAAGAGCTTCCAATGCGTGGAATAGCGATTCCACTTGGTGTACAAAGGGATCTTCCGAGAACACCACGGCATCAACTTTGGCGCGAAGCGCCACCCGTCGTTGGGAAGCGGCGCCCGACTGCTCGAATCTGCGACCAGCCACGATGAATCCGAAGACTCCCACTCCCAGACCTATGAGAATCTCGTCGATGATCGGTAGCGGGTCATGAATTACCAGCGCCATAAAGAGGTAGGCGATGAGGAACAACGCCGCTGCAATCAGAAAACGTGGTATGAACCGCCGCTCATTGATCCAATCGCGCACGTCATGCTCAATGCGCCGGTACAGTTCGTTTCGCAGCATTGTGATCGATTCAACCCTGGGTTCACGGCCGTAGCGGCCCTCCATTTCGGTATGCTCGGCATGCTGCAGCATGCTTCCCCGTTTGGTAAAGGGATGAACGAAAAGGGCAGTACCATCTCGCCGACTCAAATGATAGATCGTAATCGTGCCCACCGTCTGCATAGGGTGAAAGTACGCGTCCCGACGAGCGCTGTCAACAAAGGGGCCGCTATTCCGACTCTCGGTGGACAAGTTCCGGTGAAAACGCAGGAAGACACACCGACCAGTATTCGGCATCTTCCTCAAACGGGTTGGAATACCTGACGCGGGTGTTGGCCGGCACGAGAAGACTCTCTCCAGCGGAAAGCGTGATCTCTCCATCGGGCACGTCGATCCGCTTTTTGCCACGAACCATGAGCGTGTACTCGTCAAATTCGGGCGTCTGCGCCGGTTCCGCCCACCCCGGAGGTGCTACCATCCTTGCGATACTGGTGTGGCTGGAATCCGTGGCGGCCCGGCCGAAGTGCTCTTCGATGGTTTTCCCGTCGGAAGTGGGAACGATGATCGGTTGCGTCTGATGAAATGGTTTGGCGTTCATACGCGGCATATACTGGCACAGACCGGCGCTTGTGTCAGTAATCGGCGTGAGCTATCCTTCTGATTATGAAACCGATTCCCTACGATACTACCGTCGCCGCAGGAGCTTATCCGTTTGAACTCGCCGGAGACACCCGAAAGCCCGCTATACTGCTGTTTCACGGGTTCACCGGATATCCAGGAGACATGCGGTATCTCGCCGGACGTCTTCACGAGGCGGGTTTCACGGTCGTTGTTCCCCGGCTTCCCGGGCACGGTACCAATCATGAGGACTTTCAAGGCACCTCAGCTCACGACTGGTGGCGGCGCGCGGTTGACTCGTATCTCGATGTAGCCTCACGACATGAACATGTGGTGGTCGGGGGACTGTCCATGGGTGGATTGCTGGCAACGATCGTGGCTGCCACGTTCCCGACGGAAGGACTTCTGCTTTTTGCCCCGGCGTTTCGTATATCGAACTGGTTGGTGGCCCTCACCCCGGTACTGCGGTTGCTGGTGCCGCCACGGCGAGTCAAAAACCCTGAATCCTATGAAGACGCCGAACGACAGTATCTCGCCGATGAATACTGGAACTGGCAGTGGCCCAAACAGACCGCGTCGCTCTACACGCTCATGAGGCGGGCACGCAAAGAGCTGTCCGCAGTGGACGTTCCCACACTGACGGTCGTTTCCGAGGGTGACGAGACGGTACCGGAGCGTGTAGCGGAAGAAATTGATGCTCGGTTGATCGGCGAGAACCACTACGTGCTGCGACTATCCGAATCAGGGCACGTGGTAACCAACGGTAGTGAACGGGACACCGTGGCGGATGCCGTCGTACAGTGGCTTGCCGGAGACGAAGCGCAGGGGTGACGGGCGAGGTCATGAAGAAATTCTACTGCGAGCACTGTGGCCAGGAAGTGAACGAGCAGGACGAGGTGTGTTCTACCTGCGGTGCTATTTTTGTTGCGATCAAATGTCCGCGGTGTGGATACCGGGACAAGCAACATCGGTTCACAAACGGATGCCCGCAGTGCGGCTTCTTATCTCACGGTACGATCAGCACCGATGGGGGGGACGTTTCTCGTGGTAGCGCCCGAGCGGTGAAACAACGGCCTCCGTTGCCGTCCTGGTTGTTCTGGGTGGTGATGGTCGTTCTGGGCGCCGCCTTCGCCGTACTCGCCCGAATCTACGCCCGGTTGTGAAGGTTTCGGTGGAGTGTAGCAACCGGTTTCAGATGCCGATATCTTGTCATATGGTATCGCGGTTTCAGAATCGACGGTCCACGTCGGTTCGCTCCGTTTTTACAGTTCTCATAGTGCTCTGGTGTCTGGGGATGGTCCCGGTTTTTGCGCAGGAAAGGGCGGCGGAGGGTACAGCGGGCTCGCTTCGTAGAGGTTTTCGCGATCTATTGCTGGGCACTCCGTTTAGCCAGGTGCAGCAACTCCTGGAAGGAGACCCGGCGTTTCAATATCGTGGTGAGCCCGATGTGTCTTTGCGCCTCACCGATGGAGGAACGGTGATCGATACCCGCGGGCGGATATACATGGATCGGGGTATCTTCCAGTTTCATGAAGATCGATTGTTTTCTATCGCTCTGTATCTGGATCGGAGTCGCTTGGACTACTTTCAGCTGTACGAACGGTTTCGTGGGCGATACGGGGAGCCTGTGGATCTGGATCCACAGCGCGCGCTGTGGGAAGACCGGCGCACACGAATCGAACTTGAACGCCCGCTCACCGTGAAGTACCTGGATCTGGAGACGTTTCGAGCACGCCGTAGGGATACTCGAACGCAGGAAGCCGCGGAGGATATCGCCCGAGAACAGTTTCTTGAGGAGTTCTGATGAAGAGAACGAATCGGCGGGCACTGCGCCATGGAATCGGTAAACGTCTTCGCTGGACACTTGCTGCGGGACTCCTGATCACCGCTCTCACAGGCTGCGGCGGCGAGGAAACGGTAGGGCTTACGGTAGGAGACCACGTGTTTCAAGTAGAGATCGCGGATACACCGGAATCTCGCCGACAGGGGCTTATGTTTCGCGAGAATCTTGGTCAGGACGAAGGTATGCTGTTCGTGTTTCCCGACTCCCAAATGCGCAGCTTCTGGATGAAGGATACCCCGTTGCCCTTGTCGATCGCCTACATCTCCGCCCGAGGCCGCATTCTGGAAATTCGTAATATGGAACCGTATTCAGAAGAACCGGTGCGCTCCCGTTTCCCGGCACGGTATGCTCTGGAGGTGAACCGTGGTCGGTTTTCTCAGGTGGGCATCAGTGAAGGAGATGAGATCGATCTTTCCGTGCTTCGCTAATGCCCGACCGGATAGCCATGCCGCACCGCCCGGCATCAGGATTGCTGGGACTCGCCGGAATCCTCCTCGAAAAGGTCCGGAAAGAGCTCAAACGAAGGGGGCGTTTCCTCGTCCACCGGCTGTTTCGCCAGAATTTCTACCCTCCGTTCGATGCGTTGCAGTTCCTTGTCGAGAGCGCGGGCGAGTTTTACTCCTTCTTCAAAGAGCTCCGCGGCATCATCAACTTGGATCGATCCGTCCCGAAGCTTCTCCGCGATCTCTTCCAACCGTTGGAGACGATGTTCAAAGTCACTCATCCTGTGTCCTTTCTACCGATATTGAATCATCCGAAAACTGAACGTGCAGCGAATCACCCGGCCGGGTTTCTGCGGCCCGCGTAACGATGTGTCCCGTTTCAGAGGACCGTACCACCGCATACCCCCGTTGCAACGCGAGGTAAGGAGAGGCGGCCTCGACGCGCTCCCGGGCGAGTACCAGTTGGGTTCGCTTCCGTTCCAGAATCGCCGCAACCCGATCCTGAATCGTCTGGTGTGCTTCGTCGAATCGCTGGTACCACGGTTGTATGAGATTCCGGAAGCGGTATCGCAACTCCGCCTCCGATACCCGGTCACGACGACTTCGAAGCGCAGAAATCCGAGCCAGAAACTCCCTCACTAACGAGGTGGCGGCGCGCTCGATCCTGCCCGTCACTTCGATAGCACCCTCTGAAACGATCTCGGCCGCGGCGGAGGGAGTTGGAGCGCGCCGGTCGGCAGCGAAATCGCTGAGTGCCCAGTCGACTTCGTGCCCTATCGCGGAGATAACCGGCGTCTCCGATTCGGCTATCGCCCGTATGACGCGCTCGTCACTGAACGGCAACAGATCCTCCAAAGAACCGCCGCCCCGGGTAACGATGATGACATCCGCAACCCTGTGACGATCGGCGTACCGAATGCCCCGGGAGATTTCCTCAGCGGCGATGGTTCCTTGTACGGTGGAAGGTATGACGCGCACGTCCAGCGGCGCAGCCCGCCGGCGCAGGACGTGCAATATGTCGCGGATCGCAGCCCCCGTGGAGGAAGTGACTACGGCGACGCGCCGTGGAATTCGCGGCAGAGCCCGTTCCCGACCAAACAGACCTTCCCGGGAGAATTGTCGCTTTCTCTCCTCCAGGAGGGCAAGGATGCGTCCCGTTCCGGCGCGCGTCATGGATCGTGCGATGAGCTGATAGCTGCCGCGCGGAGCGTAAACGCTCACTGAGCCGCGTACTTCCAGAACGTCTCCATCTTGTGGAGTAAAGTCGAGACCCTGGGTATTGCCCCGGAACATAACGCACGACACCACCGCGGCATCGTCCTTCAGGCTAAAATAGAGGTGCCTCCGGGCGGAGGGGCGAAAATTGGAGACCTCACCTTCCACGGTAATCCATGAAAATCCCGCCTCCAAGATTTCCTTGATAGAATCGGTGAGATCGGAAACGGAATACACTGCAGGGTGTTGCATGGGGTGCAGGCTACCTCACGCCTCATGACACACTCAAGGCCTGTCGATACACTACGTAGCGATGGATCATCTGGTACTCTACGCCCCGCGGATTTCTCCATATTTGGAACACTCGTTTCATGACGGGTCCACCGCTCTCGACCATATAATCCGCCGGGTTGAAACGCTACGTCACGCGCTGACGCCCGCGGCGCCGGTTCATGTCCTGTGTGGTGCTCCGCCGGAGATCGGCCGCATTCCAGACGCGTGGAACATAATTTCCGTGGATGACGGTTCCAGCGAGGATCTCTCCAGTGCCGCCGCGTTTCGCGCGCTCCACGCCGCTCTACCTGAGGAGGATGGGCCGGTGATTCTGGCTTCACTGGATGCACCTTTCTTCGATGTGGCATTGGCACGCTACCTCCATACGCTGCACCGGCAGGCGTGGTGTGACTATACGTTCGGCGACGGATTTCCCACCGGTTACGCAGTGGAAGTACTTCGTCGTGGAACACTGTCTTCCTTGGGGCAACTGGCGGCATCCGGAAATCAGCAGTGGACACGATCTTTTGTGTTTGACGCCCTCAGTAGTGACATCAATGCATTTGATGTGGAAACGGAAGCGGCCACGGAAGATCTTGCGCTTCTTCGCCTCTCTCTCACCGTAGACACCCGCGGGAATTTCATCCTGTGTCGACGTCTGGTGGAGCGGGGCGTCACGGACCCGACCGATCCACACCCAATTCCTGATCCCGCCCACGAACGCTACGACCACCGTGACATTCCGATTCTTGCGATGTTGAGAGATGATTTCAAGCTGCGGCGAACGCTACCGTATTACTACCACGTACAGGTTACCAATGAAATGGCTCAGCGGCCCTCGTACCTCCCCTGGGGTGATCCGCAACTGGACGTGCGCGACCCGGGAGCAGGCTCTGCTCTCGCGCCGGAAGACTGGGATCGGTTGATCCGACAGATCGCCCGGGTCACGCCGGAAGCGGTCGTTAGCATCGGGTATCGTGGTGAGCCGGGGCTGCATCCGGAGCTGCCGCGTTTGATCGAGATTCTGGAACGGCATCCCGGCCTGCAATTGTATATCGAAACCAGTGGGGTGGGGTGGCACAACACGTCCGTTTTCGCACTTCAATCATCGTCGGTGACCGCCGTGATCGTGGAACTCGACACCGTTGACCCGGAGCGGTACCGGGAGCTCCGGGGCGAGGAATTCTCCGAGGCTATGGGGTTTATTGAGCGCCTGCAGGAGCTAATTCCCGGCAGAATTTACGCGCAGGCGACGCGTATGAAGGATACGGAATGGGAGCTTCAGTCGTTTTTCCGGCACTGGGACGTTGCGGAAGGTGTGACGCCGCTCATTCAGAAGTACAACTCGTGGGCCGGGCGATTGCCGGATCGCGGCGTTATGGATCTGTCTCCCCTCGATCGAATCCCCTGTTGGCATCTCCAGCGGGATATGGTGATCCGGAAAAATGGTGATGTACCGCGTTGTTTCCAGGACGTGGACGGTGATGGACACCGGGGTAACGTTCTTTCCCAGGGGATTGAGACTGTCTGGGAACGGGGCACGCAGGAGTTTATAGATCACAGCCGCGGCACTCTGCCGTCGATATGCGAGAAGTGTGATGAGTACTACACGTTCAACGCCTGAGGCGGACGATCGGTTCACAATTGTCGGGGCTCCCCGTACCTCGCGACGTCCCGGTGCTGTAGGGGTGCTGTTGCTCAATCGAAGCTCCAGGCTGCTCCGACGGGCGCTGATTCGGGAGTTGGTGGAAAAAGGCTACAACGAAATTGTTTCGGTAGAACCACAGGAGCATTCATACACGGTGGAGGCGCTCACACGGGAGTTTCCCCAGATACGGTTTCTGCTTCTGACACGAGAGCTCAATATCGGTGCTCAGATTAACTTGGGCATGCAACACTTAGACGCGGATCACGCGCTGGTACTGTGGTCGACGATGGACCCTCCAAGCGGAGTGGACCGGGCTATCCCCGTTCTTGAAGAGCGGACCGTAGTTGTGGCGCCACAGCTACGCGGGGAACGGGGAGAGGTTCTTCCTGTACTGCAGGCGCCGGCGATGCAGCGACGGAGTCTCCGGGTTCTTTCCTTGCCCCTCCGAACTGGTCGGTCAACCACACTGTTTCCGTTCGATTTCGTAGGCCTCTACAATCGAAGGCTCTTTCTTCGGTTCGATGGATTCGACGAAGAGATACACAATCCGTACTGGCAGAAGCTTGATTTCGGTTTCAGAACACATCTTTGGGGAGGTAACATCCTGGCACTGTCTACGTTCCGTGCTTCCTATCAGACGATGCCGGAACCCGAGGATCAGACCAGTGACCGAAGCTACGCCCGGTTCTTCGCCAAGAACCTTGCCATTCGGGTGACCGATGAGGGAGCCCAGATTCCCAGATTGCACTTTCTTACCTTTGCGATCCGCTCCGGATTGGGCGTTCCCCGATCGATTACCGTCTTTCGTGCAGTGCGGGCGTGGCTACGCCTTTATCGTCACCGATTTGTCGCCGATCCTCGTACTATGGTGGAACAATGGAGCGTGGATCATGTCTGAAACGGCTGTATTTCTGCAGGTACGTCTCGCCTCGACTCGTCTTCCCGGGAAAGCTCTCTTGCCGTTGGCCGGCAAGCCGGTGATCTCCCACGCTATGGACGCACTGGCAACACTCCCGGTGGGGTGCCGGGCCGTTCTGACCGATGAAGCCAGCGCGTCGCAACTGCGTCCTCTGGCAAAGGCCTCCGGATACGAAGTGTTCTGCGGCGATCCTGACGATGTCCTGAAACGCTACTGTACGGCTGCACGCCGCTTCGGGATCGATACAATTATCCGTGCTACCGGTGACAATCCGCTGGTCTCGGCGGCGATCACGCGGGAGGCTATGCATCTTCAAGCGGTGACCGGTGCCGATTATGCCGGAATAACGGAAACGCCCTACGGTACGGGAGTCGAAGTAGTGCGGGCGGAAGCGCTCTATGACCTACATCGTCGGACCAGTGATCCCTATCACCGGGAGCACGTGACCCCGGGGATCTATCAGGATCCGGTTCGCTATTCAGTTATGACCCGACCAGCGGCGGCATCGGTTCGGTTTCCTTCACTGCGGGTCACGCTGGATAACTTGTGTGATTATCGCTACATTGTTGAGCTCTTCGCGGAATTGTATCGGGGTGAACCGATCGAGCTTCCCGAAATCGTGAACTATGGACATAAACAGCACCGAACAAGCGCGTAGAAGAATTCTCATCGTGGCGGAGCACCGCCGAGGACACGGTAGTGGTCACCTCCACCGGTGTGCGCGTTTGGCGCGAGAGCTTGCCGGTGATATCGATTGGTTGCTTCCGGTAGTGGGCGATGGAGAACACCGCGGTCGGGAAGAGGTGCTGGTGATTCTCGGCGCCCAGGATCTTCCGGTACGCTGGGTCGACACGCCTGCCGGTCCGTACGATATGGTGATTCTCGACCGGCGTACAGCTTCCGTGCACGAACTGTATGAGTACAACTGTCGGGGGATCGTTATCGGTATTGATGTTGCTGGGGAAGCGCGCGATTACGTGCATTATTCGATCGATACGCTGGAACCCCCGCCGGGAGTGGCTCCAGCGAACATCAGTGACACGGGTTTGCTGCACCTGCCGAAACAGATTCGTGATGAATGGCCGAAAGAGATTCGCTCCGTTCTCGTTGTATTTGGTGGTGAAGAGCGTGGCGATGAGGCCGTTTCTCGGGCTCGGGAGCTCGCGGGCTGTGGAGATTGGTCGGTGACGGTGGTCACCCCTGGTGAAGTGGAGGTCCCGGAAGGCGTCCAGAACCTTGCAACCCGGGGATCGCTTCCGAATGAATTGCATCGGTTCGATGTGGTCATAACTCATTTTGGTCTAACCGCATACGAGGCGACCTGGGCGCGAGTCCCGGTGATATTACTGAATCCCTCTCCCTACCATGAGCGGTTATCAAGAAATGCCGGGTTCGTGACCGTTCGAAACATCTCTGCGGCAATCCGACGCCTTCGAGATCTTTCAAGACTAATTGAGGCGGGACGTCGGATTCGACCGCAGGGTCGTAGTAGCCTTGGTCACCTCATCAACGACCTATCGGTCCCGAACAGAACGACCTCTCCAGTAACCGATCGACAATTCCTTCCCGCCGTGGAGAGGTTCGGGGAACGAACGTTCTTTTTGGAGAATCAGACCAACCTGCTGTATATGCAGCGGTTTCGGCCGCTGAGCGTGTCCTATGACCATGACTATTTCTTCACCGACTACCAGAAACAGTACGGAAAAACGTATCTGGAGGACTTTCCCCACATCAAGACGATGGGAGAGCGCCGTATCTCCGAAATTCTTCGTCGATTTCCTGACCGTGGGACGCGATCTGTCCTCCGTCTGCTGGATATTGGCTGTGCGTATGGTCCATTCCTGCAAGCTGCCGCGGAAGCCGGCCTCGATCCCACGGGGGTCGACGTATCGCGGGATGCCGTGGCGTATATTCAGCGGGAATTAGGTTTCTCCGCCTGCGCGGGAGATATTCGGCTCATAGACAATGATGACGTGGGCGGGAGCTTCGATATCGTTACCATGTGGTACGTTATCGAGCACTTTCCCGACCTTGATACGGTGCTGGAACGGGTTTCCACATTGCTCCGACCGGAAGGCCTCTTCGCATTCTCCACGCCCCATGGTCGTGGAGTTTCCGGACGCCGGGGGCAGCGAGAATTTCTGAGACAGAGTCCGGAAGACCACTACACGATCATGGACAGAGCGTCCGCCGGGAACGTGCTTTCACGATTCGGATTTCAGCTAATTCATTTCCGGACAACCGGGCACCATCCTGAGCGATTCGGTATCCCCCTTGGCAAGCGGGGAGCGCTTCGTAAGGGATTTCGATACAATCTGATAGGAGGCGTCTCACGGATGGCAGGACTGGGTGATACGTTTGAAGCGATAGCAAAGAAGGTTCCATGAGCGAACACGGTGATTCAATTCTGATCCTCGGTGGGGGAGTCATGCAGATCCCCGCGATCGCAGCGGCCCGACGATTAGGTCTTTGGACCCATGTGGCCGACGGAAATGCCCGGTGCCCCGGTTCGGCCGAAGCGGACGTATTCCACCACATCGATCTCCGGGACCTGGAGGGTTTGCTCGCCTGCGCTCGGGAAATTCCCGGCTTAAAGGGAGCGTTCACCGCCGGCACCGATTTCTCGAGCAGTGTTGCATGGATAACTGAACACCTTGGACTACCGGGGATTTCCTATGAGGTGAGTCTAGCCGCCACCGACAAGGGGCGGATGCGCGATCGCCTGTCATCAGCGGGAGTGGGGATTCCCGTCTACCGCATCATCAGCGAATCGCAAACATCTCCCTCCGAAATCCGAACGATCGCTCACGACCTCAGATTTCCGGTTGTCTGCAAACCGGCAGACAATATGGGAGCGCGCGGAGTGCGTCGGGTGACACACCTTGACGATCTACCGGGCGCTGTCTTCGAAGCGATTCGCCTTTCGGTATCCGGAAGGGTGATTGTAGAGGAACTGATCGCCGGGCAGGAGTACAGCCTCGACGCGTTGGTGGTGGACGGATCCGTGCACATCACCGGAATCGCGCAGCGACACGTATATTTTCCACCGTGGTTTGTAGAGCTTGGCCACACGATTCCGGCCTCGCTCCGGAACCGGGACCTCCGTGCACTTGAGTCGACCTTCGCAGACGCTATCCGTGCAATTGGTATCGATCGCGGAGCTGCCAAGGGAGACATCTTTCTCACACATTCCTCCGAAACGGGAGAGCCGGAAATCACCGTGGGAGAGATTGCAGCGCGCCTATCCGGGGGCTATATGTCGGGATGGACCTATCCCGCTTCCAGCGGCGTCCCTCTGACGAAAATCGGCATCGAAATCGCTCTGGGAAGACCCGTCACAGCGGATCACTTGATTCCAACGCGGCATCGAGTCTGCGTGGAGCGTGCGGTGATATCTGCGCCGGGTGTTGTAGACACGATTGAGACGCCTGTCCCGGCCTCTGAGGGGGGAATCCTCACGGCGGAGGAGCACGTGTTCGTAACGTGTTCGGAGGGAGATTCCGTATCTGTCCCCACAAACAATGTGGAAAAGGTTGCGAACATTATCGCAGTTGGGGGCTCCGTGAAAGAGGCCGAGGATCGAGTTGCTGAGATCAGACGACACATCCACATCGGTTTAGTGCCGCATAATCTGGAGACTGATCGGTACGTATTTGAAGAGGGATGGAGCGGACCGTGGGCGCACTATGCGCTACCGAAAGAGGATCGCTTCGACCTTGATCAACGGCCGATGGTACAAGGCCGGATAGATCAGCTCGAAGATATCGTCACCAGGGGACAGCCCTTGCCGGTGCAGCCGCTTGTCACCGGTAACCCACGGTGGACCGATCACATTGAGGCTCGCCACATTGCCGTTGACGGTGTTGAATCGCTGCACGGTTTGGTTAAAAATGGGGTCGTCGTGTTCGCGCTCGAGTCATCAAGAGCTGACGGCATATTCTGGAAGGCGTTTCTCTCATCCGGTCTGCAGGGTGTGAAGTATCTCATAAGCTGTTTGGCCACTTCCCGGGAGGTGACGGCATGAAACGCTGGCTGCTCTTCGTTGGCGTCTTCGTGATGTTTGGCCTCTCCATCCCGGCCCAGGAAGAGACCGCTCCGTCCAGCAATCAGACGTATCTCCTGGAAGAAATCCTTGCACGCACCGACGCCCGGTTGCAGTGGGATCCCTATCGAAGACAGGGAGCGTTGGTTCGCGGCTCCCGCATGTTGACGTTTGCCCTGGATAGTTCCGTAGCAGTGGAGAACCTATTCACGGTGCACCGCGTGGAACCGCCTACCCGCGACCGCGGCTCGCTAAAGTTCACCGCCGAATTCTATGCCCTGTCTCAAAGGGTTTTCCCGCCTCAGGAACAAACACGCCGTATCTCTGCGATTTTCATAGATCCCGGCCATGGTGGCCGGGATCCCGGAGCGGTGGGAACCCACACCGTGGATGGAAGAACTGAGACGCTCCGCGAGAAGGACGTGGTTCTCTCCGTAGGGACACGCCTGGCCGATCAATTGAGCGCCCGGTATCCTGACAAAGAAATCGTACTCTCCCGAAATAGCGACGTGTATCTTACGCTTGAGGATCGCACGACGATCGCGAATCAAATCGAAGTCGGCACCAACGAGTCGGTCATTTTCATTTCGATTCATGCCAACGCTTCACTGAATCGCGACGCTCGAGGTTTCGAAGTATGGTTTCTGCCGCCGGAATTCCGACGGCGGGATTTGGTCAGTTCCGAAGATACCGGGGTGAAAGACCCTGATATTCTATCAATTCTGAACACGATGCGTGAGGAAGAAATTACTCTGGAAAGCGTCCTCCTTGCACGGAACGTGCTATCTGGTTTGGAAGGGCAGATCGGCAACTACTCTCCAAACCGCGGACTACGGGAGGAAAGCTGGTATGTCGTGCGTAACGCGAAAATGCCTTCGATTCTCGTGGAGGTGGGGTTCGTCACCAATGAGGGTGAGTTCAGCCGGCTCCGGGAAGCCGGCTACTTGCGGTCCCTCTCGGAAGGTATTTATACTGGTGTAACGAATTTTGTACGCAATTTTGAAGAGGTTGGCTTTGAGTAAACGGCGTATCATCGCTCCGGGACTGCTGGCTGCGGTCCTCATTATGAGTAGCATCCTGTATCTCGTTTCGCCGCCCCCCCTGGAGCGGCGGCTTCTGTTTTTTCCGGATACCGCCGGAGGCGATCAGCGCGCGGAATGGCACTATGTGCCTCGCAGAAGTGATCCCGTGGATCAGATCCGGATTTTTGTCGAAGAACTCAAGCTGGGGCCGGTAGAACTCGGGTCGGTTCCGTTCATTCCGAAAACGGCGGAGATTCGCAGTATCATAGTAAACAACGGCAAGGTAGTGTATATCGATTTCACGCCGGAGATCATGTTTGACGAGAGCGATAGTGAGCGGAACTTCGCGGACTTGAAAGAGTTACTCATCGACAATTTGGGCCATAATTTCCCTGCGATCCAGGAAACAGCGGTGCTGATCGGTGGCCAAGTTCCCAATGCGCCGAGTTTTGGAGAGATCAGTCGTTGACAAAGGGTTATGCAGCGGTATAATTTGAGGAAGGTAACAACCTAAGGCTACGCACTTATTATTGGTAAAGGCGTATAGACGCTAGAAGCAAAGGAGACATGGATGAGACGTTCCGTCCTTTTTGTATTGATCGGACTTCTTTTAATTGGAACTGTTTTTGCCGAGGAAGCAGTCCTTATCGATTTCGCTCAGTTGTCAGCTGATTATCCCGCGGATGATCCGGCGCACAATGAACGAACACTCGTTGACTACAGTATTGCCGCCGGCTCAAGCTATACCGAGGAAGAAAAGGCAGAGATGAAAATCTCACTTGGCATTGAGGCCTGGGAGATCGAGCTCGCCTCTTCCTCGCAGCGGATTGAGACCGTGACCGACAGCATGGTGCGGGAAGCTCCCGTCCGTGAAGGCGCGTCTCGATTTGAGAATGAGACCGTGCTTGGCGCTCGCGTTCGTTTTCCCACCGAGCCTTTTAATTCGTGGGCCATGATTCGTCCGCCGTTTGAGGTTCCCGCCTACGCAGACCGTGATGAGGTTCAGGATGACGGGACTCTCGTGGTACCGCAGGAAGAGATCGGTCGAGGCAACAAATTCGACAACTACGGCGTTGTAAAGAACGTCGGCGTGCTTCGCTCCGTGTCTGTGAACGTCCATGGGTTAAACTTCCCGCACGGAATCAGCGTAATTCTCAGCGATGAGAACAACAACGAACACGAGATTTTTATGGGTTACGTTGACTTTGATGGCTGGCGTACCCTGGAGTGGCGGAACCCCAACTACATTTCGCAGGTCCGCGACCGGGAGATTCGTCCCTTTCCCTTGTATCCGAACTTGACCCCTATGCGAAAGCTCATCGGCATCCGCGTCTATCGCGATGCAGCGATGGAGGGCGGCGACTTTGTCACCTACATCAAGGACATTTCGTTGACGTACGACCGCGCGGTTCTTAACCTTGAGCGGGACATTGACGATGAAGCGGTATGGGGAATCCTGCAGGACCGTGAGCGAGCCCGGCGTGATGCCGAGCTGAGAAGCCTCGGAAACATTCAGGTTCTTCGCTACCTCGAGGAGCGAAAGATGCATGATGAAGAGGCTGCCGCTGAAGAACCCGCTGCTGAAGAGCAGAACGGCTAACTCTCTGTCAGGAAATGATTTGCAAGCCCTCCCTTTTTTGGGGAGGGTTTTTTTGTGGCTTGACGATGGTGGGCAAAAGTATGAGAATTGAACGGACATGAGTGACTACTTCGATCCCGCAAATGAAGAGCTGTTAAAAGACTTCTACGTCGAGGCCGACATGCAGGTTGAGACGCTGGAGAGTAACGTTCTCGTTCTCGAGAATGATCCGAATAACAGCGATGCCGTGGACGAGATATTTCGTGCGGCTCACACCTTGAAGGGGGGCGCAGCCACCGTTCAAATGAATGAGCTCGCGGAGTTCACCCATCTGGTGGAAGACACCCTTGATGAGATACGAAGCGGTCGCACCAGGATCAGGGAGGGCACGATTGATACCCTTCTGGTGGCGATCGACGTGATCAAGGCAATGCTGCAAGAACGCCAGAACGGTGGCATCTACGACGAAGACATCAGTCGGGTCACTGGGTCACTGCGCGCGATCATGGAAGGCAACGACGTCAATGGCGTCCCGGAAACACCATCCGCTTCTAAAGAAAACGGGAAGCCCACATCCTCTGAAGAACAGCCCACTCACGGCCAGGCGGCTCTGAGCGAATATGACGTACTCGAACTGAAAGATGCTGCGCCCTCAGGGAATACGATTTACTCCGTAAGGGTTCTGTTTCGCGAAGATAACCCAATGAACAGCGTCGGTGGCATTCAGCTGTTCGCGGCGCTGAAACAGTTCTCGAATGTGCTCAAGACAGTTCCTGCTTTCGAGGAGTTGTACGAAGACCGGTTTCATCCGGAGGTTACGTACTATATTGCAACGGAAAATGATCCTGAAGAGCATCGGGGAAAACTCGAGATCTCGGACGTCACGCAGGATGTGAAGATTTCGCCGGTGGACGGTAGCGAGGGCAGTACCGCCACGCCTGCGCTCGAATCGTCGGGCGCATCCGAAAAAGCACCGGTTCAGAACAGCCTGCAGCCGGCGGCCAGTGAAGAAGTATCTCAGTCAGAGGCACCGCGGAAGGGGGCCTCTTCCGGAGATCAGGGAGCTGATACTGTTCAAGAAGATGCCACCGAACGGGTGCGCACTGACCATAAAAGAAATGCGCAGTCCGGATCAATCCTTCGGGTTGACAGCCGGCGTATAGACAATCTTCTCAATCTGGTGAGCGAGACGGTTATTAATAAAGCCGGTTTCAATCAGATCAGCAATTCTTTCTCGGAAAATCTCACTGCATTCGAAGAGGCTGAGACCCAGTACCGGGAGATGCTGAAAGAGCTGTTTGATAGCCTTCCTGATTATCTGCAGGAGATACGCGAAGGGGCGAATCCAAAGGACGTGAGAAAGCGGATCAATGAACGCTTCGGGACCCTCCCTGGCTTGTTTGATGAGTTTCACGGAGATCTGAAGACCACTGTAGCCAAGTTTCGCAATACTGCTCAGAATCTCGGGAGGATCGCGGGAGAGTTGCAAGAAGGTGTGATGCGAATCCGCATGGTGCCGATCTCCCAGATTTTTTCTCGTTTTCCCCGTCTGGTTCGTGATTTGTCGCGGTCGTTGAACAAGAAGATCGAACTGGAAATTGAGGGCGAAGACACGGAATTGGACAAGTCGGTTATCGAGGATCTGTTGGATCCCCTCATCCACTGTGTGCGCAACAGTATCGATCATGGAATAGAAGACCCCGCTACGCGGCAGGAATCGGGCAAAACGAAAGCAGGCACCGTCTCGCTGCGGGCCAGTAACGAGGGTAACATGATCCTGATCGAAATCGTTGATGACGGACGCGGTATCGATGTGGACGCGGTTCGCAAGAAAGCGGTCGACCGGGGAGTGATTCATCCGAACAAGCAGCTCTCCGACATGGAGGCATTTAATCTGATTTTTGATCCGGGTTTTTCGACGGCTAAGCAGATTACCAACGTCTCCGGACGGGGAGTTGGTCTGGATGTTGTGAAGCGACAGATCGAAAAGCTTAACGGAACGGTGACGGTGTGGTCGGAGAAGGGCAACGGCACCCGATTCACCATAAAAATTCCCCTGACGTTGGCGATTATTCAGGGCTTGTTGGTGCGGGTAGGTAAGGAAATGTACGCAATTCCGATCACATCCGTGATCGACAGCCACCGCATTAAGCCATCGGAGATTAAGATGATCGACAACTATGAGGTCTTCAATGTGCGGGAAGATGTGGTCTCTTTGATTCGACTCAGCCGACTGTTTAAGATTTCCGTTGACGAGAACCCTGAGTACCACTACGTGGTGATTGTCGGAACCAGCGAAAGAAAGATGGGGTTAATTGTGGATTCCCTCATCGGGGAGGAGGACGTCGTGATTAAACCGCTTCGGGATCACTTCACGAATTCCCCTGGGATCGCCGGCGCAAATATTACTGGAGATGGAAAAGTATCGCTGATTATCGATGTCAGTCAGCTTCTGGAACTCGGGCTTCGCCGGGAAAAGGAAGAGCGTGCCAAACGCGAGATGACGATCGGGTCGTAACGGGGAGATTGCATGGGAAATATCGATACTGAAGTGCTTCACGATCAGAGTGTGAGCGACGACGAAGCGCTCAGTCGTCGTCAGGAGCAAATCGATTTCAAGATGGTTACGTTTTCCCTTGGCGGGAAAGACTATGGAATTGATATCATGCGAGTCAAAGAGATCGCAAAGTTTGCACAGTTCACTTATGTGCCCAATACCGCCCCCTTTGTGCGCGGGGTATACAACCTGCGCGGCGACATCATATCAGTAATCGACCTTCGTCTGATGTTCAATCTCCCTGCCCAGGAACAGGAGAAAGGTAAGCCCGAGAATGGCCTGATCCTGAGACTCGAGACCAACATGATCGGTGTTGTCGTTGATCATATAGACAAGGTTGTGGGGATATCATCGTCTCAGGTACAGCCCCCTCATCCCATTTTTGGTGACATTAACGTGAAGTATATCAGCGGGGTCGCGGAACACGAGGATCGATTATATATCATCCTTGATGTAGATCGCATCTTCACCCGTGACTCTGAGGAGAATGAGGCCGCGGCCCAACGTTCTTACGAGGCAGTGGAACAGCCTGCTACCAAGGCACCGGTCGCTCCGCGTCCTGCCCAAGTACCGGAGGAAAAAAGCCCACGCGAGGAAGCGGATGATCACGGCGCGGAACGGGAATTTGTCATTCAGGGACTGGAAACATTCTCGGGATTCTACGTCACGGATCTGAATCGGGAGTGGTTCGATGCGCGTTTCGACGAATGGAGACGGACGCGCAAAGCGGAAGGCAAAGATGTTCAATTTGTTGGTGAACCTGACGCCCAGGACTTTCTGAGTACATTCCATTCCCGTTATACCGACCGCTTCTGGCAGAATGATTACGTGACTGAGATAGTGCACGTGCTTCCTGAACCTCAGTCCCAGCTGGTTCATGTGTGGAATCCCGGCTGTGGTGCTGGATACGAAAGCTTTTCGATTGCAGCATTGCTTCGCGTGAACTTTCCCAACCGCCAGGTCAAAGTATGGGCAGGGGATAAGGATCTGATGAAGATCTCCTCAGCACCGAATATTACGTTCAACCGCTCTGATATACCCTCTGAATGGACTGATCTGGTGGTACAGGGCAAGAACGGTTTGCGTTTCTCGGAAGGCACCAAGGAACTGATACTGTTTGAGTTTAGTGACGTCCTTAACACGGCGGGAATCCCTAAGATGGATTACGTGGTTGCACGAGATCTCCTGTCGATGCATAGTGAGTCGGACCAGCGAAGTATTCTGGAAACGTTTGAAGAAACCCTTAAGCCGGGCGGTGCGCTTCTACTTGGCGACAACGAACGAGTCACCGATGGCGCCGCCTGGGAAGAAATCACTGGTGACACACTCACTGTGTATCGCCGTCGCTAGGAGAAGCGTGAATGCGAGTCGAGTACATCAATCCTTTTGTGGAGTCCGCCTACAACGTGTTGTCTGAGGTCCTTCAGTCCGAAGTGAACCGCGGGGAGCTATACCTGAAGAGTGCCGCAATGCCGATGCTCGGGGTAGCGATGATCGTAGGGCTGGCGGGGGACGTAGAGGGCCGGGTTCTTTTTGATATGAAGCTGGAGACGGGCCTGGCCGTTGCCTCGGCTATGCTTACGAGCATGGATATGGAGCCCGTGGAGGAGCTAAATGACATGGCTCGCGCCACCCTGACGGAACTGGCGAACATGATCACAGGACAGGCAGTGACGAAGCTGCATAACCTCGGGTTTCGATTTGATTTGACTCCTCCGGCGATATTCAGCGGCCAGAACATGGAGGTCTCCGATCCCAATTTTGAAGCGCTCATTGTTCCTATGGAGCTTCCACAGGGGAAGATCGAGATCAACGTAGCTGTTCGCGAGAGAGCCTGACGGAGCGAGCATGAAAACCAAACAGGATTTCCCCAGTATCAATGAGCGCGCGCAACAAGGCACCCGTGAAGATGGAACGCCGTACCGGGTATTGGTGGTTGACGACTCGATGTTTGTAACGAAACAAATCGGTCAGATTCTGACCTCTGAAGGATTTGATGTTGTCGCCAGTGCCGCCGATGGACAAGAGGGACTCGAGAAGTACAAAGAGCTATATCCCGGAGTCGATCTGGTTACGATGGATATCACGATGCCAAAGCTTGACGGCGTGTCGGCCCTGGAGCAGATTATCGCCTTTGACAAGAATGCTAAGGTGGTCATGATCAGTGCCCTTGGCAAACAGGATCTCGTGAAAAAGTCCTTGCTACTCGGTGCGAAAAATTATATAGTCAAGCCGTTGGATAGGAAAAAGGTCCTTGAACGGATCGTGGCCTCTCTGACGTAATGGAAAATGCACTACGGGCGGTTAGCTCAGTTGGTTAGAGTACATGCTTGACATGCATGGGGTCGATGGTTCAAATCCATTACCGCCCACGCTGTTTGTTTACCCGCAGAACACCAGTCGGTGTTTTGCGGATTTTTTTTATCTGAGGGTAAGCTGAAACGATGTGGGGAACGATTGCGTTTGAGGATCCGGAAGAAGTCTCGTTCACGTTGTCCGAGTTGGAAGTCAGGATTATTCACAAGGACGATTCCTACCGTATTCATCTGGACGGAAATCTTCTGAAGAACCGGGTGGGTATTTCGTCCGGCTGGAATGAGGTGCACATTCCACCATCATCCGCACTTTCTCTTGAACCTGCCACGCCGGACTTGCCGATCGTGCTCCGCCCACAGGAACCCATCGCGCTTGCTCCCGGGGCCGAAATATCGTATCGAGTACAATTGCCGTTATGGGTGCGACTTGTAGCGGTCCCGGGACGCAATCGAAAAGGATCTGAGCGTGACATACTGTTTGATCTTCCTGCGCAAACGCTCAAACGAACATGGTTCGGTACTGGAGAGTCCGGAGAGATCGGATATAGCTGGCGGTTTCTTCCTCGATCGACAGAGCGGTACCAAAAGCACCTATTCTGCGTTCCTCTGATAATTCGTAACTCATCCCAGACGGTGCTATGGTTTGAGCGGCTTTTGCTGAGAGTGATCCATCTCGATCTGTATCGCGTAGCACGCCAGATTGAAACGAACCGGGTGACCGTCTCGTTCAAAGGAAGCGAGCAGCTGAGCCAGGTTACTTTTGAGCCACCGGCAAGCGCCGCCCAACGAGGTGCGAAACTCTTATCTGAACACCGGGAGACTGCCAACCAGGATATAATTCGTCGGAGCTTTCTCTGGCTTAGGGATCTCACGACGTAGGGAGAGATATGGCACAGCTCATGGGCAACGTACGGAATATTGATTTCTCAGGGCTCCCGGAGTGGGAAGAGGTGGCGGGGGCGTTCCTCGTCTTTTTCCTTGGATTCCTCGTGCTTCGCATCGCGATCCGCATCGTGATGAAGGCGTTTACTCGGGGAATGCGCGACCAATCCCGGGAATTATTGCGCAAGACTCTCATCTACGTGGGAGCCGTAATCCTGTTCGTGATGGTTCTCAACACGGCCGGCGTCAGCGTCGGCGCCCTCCTTGGCGCTGCCGGCGTGGTTGGTATCGCGGTCGGTATCGCCAGTCAGGCGAGTCTTAGCAACGTCATCAGTGGCTTCTTTCTGGTTTCCGAACGGTTCTTAGAGATCGGGGACGTGGTCCGTATCGGAGAGAACACCGGAACGATCGCGTCGATTGATCTCCTTTCGGTAAAGGTGAAGACCTTTGACAACATACTCATCCGCGTTCCCAATCAGCGTCTTATCGAGCAGGACATCTTCAATATCACTCGTTTTCCTTTGCGTCGGATGCAATTTACGGTAATTGTGCCGACGCAGGTCCCTCTAAACAAGGTATTTGAAGCACTGGAAACGGCCGCCGATAACGTGCCGGATATTCTGCAAGAACCAGAACCGTTTATCTTTTTCCGTGCCTTTACGGAGAACGGATCAGAAGTAGTAGTCGGAGTGTGGTTTGAACGGCAGAATTTTGTCCGTGTCCGGAATGACATGGCACAATCGATCCAAGCGGTTTTTGGGGAACGGGGGATACCGATTCGTAGTCGGGCTATCTCGGTGATAGAAGATATACCACAGAAATCTATTTGACAGTCAGTGTTCGCGCTGTCTACACTTCAGACATATGGCAGTTGAGAATTATCTGACCACATCCGCTCTCCATGAGATCGTTCGGTATCGTCGGGATGACTTCTCTTCCGGCGGAGTGAGATATCGGGGTGCTGTACGAAAGCACCCGTATGATTCCGAGAAGTTTTTGATCATAACCAGCCCTGGAAAAGACGGGTCTCACTTCTATGAGTTCCGCACGCGTGATGTGGTCCGGATCGAAGATGTGAGTCAACTCGTTACCGAAGAGGGAGAGACGATCCAGATCGTCGAGGTCACCGTACGTGAAGGAAGCGTTGGAATCGAAATGAAACCGTTTGAGGTACGGTGATTTTCGCCTTGAGCCGTGACATTATCTAGTTGACACTCCTAAAGCGATTGCGTACTATCCCGGAATACTAAAGATATTCCCCTGTAGCTCAGTTGGTAGAGCGGGTGGCTGTTAACCACTAGGTCGTTGGTTCGAGTCCAACCGGGGGAGCTACAAGACCCCGCAACGCAATGAATTACGCGTTGCGGGGTTTTTACGCGCTACCGCCCATGGCGGGAGTGGAGTCATTATTGGTACTCTATTGATATGCACACTACTTCTTCTGCAGAAGTGGTGTCGGGTCGGCAGCCGGTGCCAGTTCCTGCGCAGCCAGCTTATTCAGATATGAGGCGATCTTCTGTTCTACCTCGACTGAGAGGTCTATGTATTCAAACGCGATCGTCTCAGTAATGCGAATCACGCGCAGCGCGATGGGAAGCGTCGCATCTCCCAGACGAAGACTAGCCATCGTAATCGGAGTATGATCGTCGATGTCATCCGGCGCAGTGGGATCTTCCGGCACAAACCGCAATCCTCCGGTAGAAATGTCCGCCACCGTACCGGTACAGATTTGGAACGTATTGGGATTCGTGAACGCCAGCGCGATACGATCGGATGCAGAGGGAATATATCGCGCCGCACGACGAATGTCCGCGTTCTGGTGGTACCGTGTGACAATTCCACGAATGCGTTCGGCCGTGCGTGGGTTGGCAAGATCTTTATCGAGAACCGCGTTAACTTGAAGAAACTCTGCCTTGCTGGCTTCTTCCGGGTCAAACCGGTCATTAATGAGCAGAATGAAGATTGCTTCATGGCGGCCAAACGTGTTCCGGAGAAAAATGACAAACGGCTTCCAGTGCCGAGGGTAATCTGCCGCCGAAAAGAGCACTATCTCCGGTGAAATTTCGTCAAGGTTATCCATTGCCTTGATGGGATTGTCATAGTGGATTACCTCCACCTGCTGAAAGCTGAACATCCGCTCGAGATGCGGTTTAAGGCCTGAGGAGTCACTCACCAGCATCATCTTCATCGTTGCAGCGCCTCATTAGGAAGGTTCGAAACCTGATAGCCGATGATCTCCCAGAAGCCGTCCCGCCGTTCCAGTTCATAGGCGTACTGCCGACGTTCTCGATAACGGTCCCTGTTGAAGAACAGACGGGCTGTTACTTGCCCGTCCGTTGGTGAATAGCGAGTTTCTATGATCGTGTAGCCGTCGGGGATCGCCACGAGGCTGCTGTCGGGACCGCCGTCCTGTGATCGAAGATTTCCCCGAAACGTGCGCAGTTCACTGAGCTGTTCTTCCTGACTGAGGCGAATGAAACGAGCATCACGTGACGGAACCTGTCGGTACAGTTTTTCAAGGTTGAGGTACAGGAAGAAGCGCTCCCAATTGCTTTCCTGGCGCGCTTCCAGCATATACTGGACCACCTCGTCCGGACTTAGCGCCTGTCGTCGGAGCTGAGCTTCCGCGGCAGCCTCGAAGCGCATCTCTCGGCGGATTTCCGGGGTGCTTCCGGGACGGATCGTCAGACTGAACCGATTAGAAACGTGAGACGGGGCATCTTGGGAGGAGTTTAGCTGAGGGAAAAAATTGATCCGGACGTTGTACATACCTGATTCCTCGATCATGATATAGTCCGTCAGGCGCTCGACGAAACTCAGCTGCTCTCCTGGTTGCAGCATTACAGTCCGGTAGAAGATCTGTTGATTTGACTGGTTCGCTATGATAAATTCCGGCGTATTTCCTAGGGGGCGATTGCTTTCGTCTCGCACATCAAACGCGAGGTTGTGCCGTCGATCGTCGGCCAGTCTGAACGAGACCGGTTCCGGACTGTCGTTGCCCAGCGTAATGAGAACAGATACCGTTGAATTGGGAAAGTACACCTGTTCGTCATAGAGTCGCGCCGACACTTCAAGGTCTTGAGCAGGCAGCGAAATACCAATAAGGGCGATCGGTATCACCATGAGCAGTAATTGTTTAGACCGTAACACCATAGAGCTCCTAGTATAATGTCGACACACAACAGCAAAACATTACTGTACGATCAGTTGACCTCTCGTCTTGGACAACACTCTAGTCTAAAGGACCTGCTGGGGAGAGTGCGCCACGGTTCATTGCCCGTATCAGTACGCGGTCCTAAGTCGAGTTTCATATCTTACCTCATCGCGCGGCTTCAGCGCGATAGTCACAGACCCCTACTGGTAGTGGTTCCCAATGAAAGTGAAGCGGGACCGTTGCAGGGCGATCTGGAGCTGTTTGGGATCGATTCCGCCGTACTTCCCTCCTGGGGGACAGGCGCGTATGCGACACCGTCTGAAAACGCTTCTGTCTGGGGCGAGCGCATGAGGGCGCTTACCGACCTTTGGCGGGGCAGCGGTGACGTCATCGTGACTCCGTTGCGGGCGATTTCACTTCTCATGCCTCCGCCGGACCACAGTATGCAACACCTGACGGCGGTAGAAAAGGGCCAGACGGTCGATCCTCACGATCTGGGTCTACTGCTGTCAAAGATGGGGTATTGGCGGGTTCCACGGGTCAGTGTCCACGGCGAGTTCGCAGTTCGTGGTGAAGTGGTCGACCTATTCATGCCGGGTCGGGATTATGCGGTGCGGATCGTCTTCGATTTCGACACCGTCTCGGAGATTCGTGAGTTCGATCCGAGCAACCAGTCGTCCCTGCGAAAGCTCGGATCGGTACAGGTGTATCCACTTCGGGAAGTGCTGTGGGACGATGACAGCCGAGAGCAGTTGCAGGGGGTGGCGGCATCATCACCCGAGATCAGGCACAAAAGAGACGAGTTCTCACAGGAACTCGCCAATAGCGACGACGCAGGCCCCTATTGGGCGGCGGCGGTCCTGGCGAAGAAAACTACCATTCTCGACTATCTGGATTATTCGGTAGGAATTGTCTGGGTGGACCGGCAACGTATCCTCGCAGGATTCGAGGCGTATCGGAAAGAGTTCGAAACTGTTTTCGCGCAGGAGCACTTTCGTCGGCCTCTGCCCCGGCCCGATCGTGTATTGATCGATGTCGATCGCCTCCTTTTGGATGCCTCGTCCCGATCGGTGTACTTTGAATCTCTAGCGGATGCCGATGACACTGCTGCTTTGCGTTTTTCCTGCGATCCACCGCGTTCCTTTTTCGGAAACGTGAGCTACCTAAAGGAGGAGCTTTCCAGTCTTACAGCTACAGGAAATAAAGTTATCGTTCTGGCGGATACCGAGGCTCAAGAGAAGCGGATTGGATTCCTGTTACGGGATATGGACGTCACGGTTGCGATGGGGCACGTTTCCGGTGGATTCGCACTACCGGAGCAACGATTGGTTCTTGTCCAGGAAAACGAAATCTTCGGACGACGCAAACGAGCCCCGGCGAGCCTCAGGAAAGTTGAAAGCGCTCCGATCGATACGTTTGTCGAGCTCGACGAAGGTGATTACGTCGTTCATGTAAACTACGGCATCGGAGTGTTTCGTGGTATCAAGCGGCTCAGGGCGGCCGGCAACGAGCGAGACTACATAGAGCTGGAGTATGCTGATAACGAGGTTGTCTTCACACCGATTGAGCAGGTAAACCTGATCCAGCGCTACATCGGATCGGGGGGCCAGAATCCGCGCCTCGATCGGATAGGCGGGAAGAGTTGGGAGAAACGCAAAAGTTCAGTCAAGAAAAACGTCGAGGATCTGGCGGACCGGCTTATCACTCTTTACAGCCGACGCAAGCAGGTGCAGGGGTTTGCATTTCCCGAAGATACCGAATGGCAATTGGAATTTGAGTCGGGATTCCCCTACGAGGAGACGGAAGACCAGCTGCGATGTATCGCCGAAATCAAACAAGATATGGAGCGGCCACAGCCGATGGATCGCCTCGTCTGTGGTGACGTGGGCTACGGCAAAACGGAACTTGCCCTGAGAGCAGCATTCAAGGCGGTAATGAGCGGCAAGCAGGTGGCCATTCTGGCGCCCACAACGATTCTCGTAGAGCAGCATTACGAAAATATGGTGGAGCGCTTCGAACGGTTCCCGATTCGCATCGCGATGCTCTCCCGTTTCGTTCCCAGGAAGGAGCAGAAGATAGCCCTGGCGGAGCTCGCCGCGGGAGATCTTGATATCATTGTCGGGACGCACCGGGTACTTCAGAAAGACGTTGTGTTTTCCGATGTGGGCCTGCTGGTGATCGATGAGGAGCAACGGTTCGGCGTAAAGGCGAAGGAGCGCCTTAAGGAACTCAAGACCAGCGTTGACACCCTCACGCTAACGGCCACGCCGATCCCTCGGACCCTGCATATGTCTTTGCTTGAGATTCGAGACATGTCGCTCCTTACGACGCCGCCTCACAATCGGCATCCGATTCGAACGGTCATCTCTGAGTTCAATGAAGAAGAAATCGGAACCGCTATTCGTCGTGAGGTGGAGCGCGGAGGTCAAGTCTTCTTCCTTCACAACCGTGTGGAAACGCTGGAAAACGTCACCCAGTTCGTACAGAACTTAGTTCCGGAGATCATGGTAGAATACGCGCACGGCAAGATGGGTTCAACTGAGCTGGAAGACATTATGCACCGCTTTATCCATGGAGCATTCCAGGTGCTGGTGGCAACCACCATTATCGAAAACGGTATCGATATTCCCAATGTGAACACGATTATTATCGACCGGGCGGATATGTACGGAATTTCTCAGCTCTACCAGTTGCGGGGGCGTGTCGGACGAAGCGACAAGGTTGCCTATGCGTACCTGTTCTACCCTGAAGAGCGGGCACTTTCCGAGCTAGCGATGAAACGGCTGCAGATTATCAGCGATTTCACCGAACTGGGAAGCGGATTCAAGATCGCCCTGAAGGATTTGGAGGTTCGAGGCGCCGGAAACCTTCTTGGAAGCCAGCAGAGCGGCGATATACTCTCGGTGGGTTTTGATCTATACCTGAAGCTACTTGATGAAGCGATCCGCAATCGTGGCGACGACGACGGCCAGGTTACTGATGACGAGGTGTATCTCGAACTGGAATATACCGGATTCATTCCTGATTCCTACATCGAGGAACCGATGGAAAAGATGGAAGTCTACAAGAAGATCGCTGGAGTCTCGACTGAAAGCCAACTGGAATCACTCATTGCAGAAGTCGGGGATCGCTTCGGGCCGATGCCCGACGAGGTTCAAAGCTTGCTGTCGCTGGCGGAGATCCGGATCCTCGCCCGACGCCTGCACATCGCCTCTATGAAAGAACGTCGCGGTGAACTCCATGTCGAATTCGGTAAAGTGGCATCCGTATCGGTAGACAGGGTTCTCGCTTTGATACAGAACTCGGGCGGGAATGTGCGGCTGGACCCCAATCAGGCAAACGTTCTGATTATGGAAACGGGGAGGGTCGGCCTGAAGGAGAAGTCCGAGTTTATTCGGGGCCGGCTTGCGCAGCTCTTGTAGCACTCGCGGAGAAAACACCCTATGAACACAGAGATGATCAGAAAGCTTCGTGAGAATCGGAGCTTTGTCATTCGACCGGTACGCCTGAGCCCTCACCAGAAGGCGGCCTATGAGCGGCTGGCACCGCACTACTGCATCCCCTTTGAAGATTCCACTCCATCAGAACACCTTGACTGGTATACGGTTTTCGGAAGGAGCGGGGCACGCAGGATCCTGGATATCGGATTCGGCATGGGACAGGAACTGGCGGATCTAGCCGCGCGCAACCCTGACACCGACTTCCTGGGAATTGAAGTTCACAAGCCGGGCGTGGGCCGGCTTCTGGGGCAATTGGAGGCGCGGAGTCTGACGAACGTGAGAGTCGTTCGGTACGACGCGGTAGTGGTATGCCACCAGTTGATTCCGCGAAATTCGATCGATGGCATTCATCTGTTCTTCCCCGATCCGTGGCCGAAAAAACGCCACCACAAGCGACGCCTCGTACGTCCTGGTTTTCCGGAATTAATCGCACCTCTCATGAAACCCGGAGGATATTTCTATGCAGTCACAGATTGGGAAAACTACGCGCATGCCATGCTGGATGTACTGAATGATACCTCGTTATTGGTTAACTCCAACGGTGACGGCTTCTCTCCGCCTCAGGATTGGCGCCCGGAGACTGCGTTTGAACGAAAAGGCCTCGAAAAGGGGCATGCGATTTTTGAGTTGCTCTACCACCGTCCGTAGAACCAGGCCCGATTGTGCGAATTGGGATCCTTGGCGCTGATGTATGGATATGCTATTCTCAGCGCATAACTATGAGTACACAGAACTACTTCGAGGCGAACGCCGGTGCCGCAGCGCGGCGCAATTCTATCGATCCTTCCTTGCATCGGAAGTTCAATACCAAACGGGGGCTGCGAAATGATGACGGCACCGGGGTACTGATCGGTCTCACCGAAATTGGTGAGGTACACGGGTACTATATTGACGATCAGGAACGGGTGCCTGATGAGGGGCGCCTGTCGTACCGGGGCATCAGTGTAACGGATATCGTGGAGGGCTTTCAGACCGATAACCGCTTCGGCTTTGAAGAAGTAGTGTACCTGCTTCTCTTTGGAGCACTGCCCACATTGGTGGAGCTGGAGGAGTTGAATGCGGTTATTGCTGAACGTCGAGCCCTTCCTGACGGGTTCACGGAGGATATGGTCCTCAGCGCTCCCAGTGACAACATCATGAATAAGCTGGCTCGGTCGGTTCTGGCGGCGTACTCTTACGACGATAATGCGGAAGATTTGGCCATAGCCAACGTTCTTCGACAATCGATCGAGCTAATCGCCCGGTTTCCGACGATGGTGGCTTACGGATACCAGGCCAAGCGTCGATACCACCATGGGGAAAGCCTATACATTCATAGCCCTGACCCGTTGAAGTCAACGGCTGAGAACCTCCTTTCGCTCATTCGCCCGACGCAGGAATACTCGCCCTTGGAAGCGGAGGTGCTGGACTTGGCGCTGGTTCTGCACGCAGAACACGGCGGAGGAAACAACAGCGCGTTCACAATTCACGTGGTTACCTCGGCGGCTACGGACACCTATAGCGCCGTAGCTGCTGCGGTGGGATCTTTGAAAGGGGCGAAACACGGAGGCGCCGCCGGCCGTGTGCGTGCGATGATGCGTGACATAGAGGAGCATGTATCCGACTGGAGTAGTGATGATGCCGTGGCGAGGTATCTTCGGGCGATTCTCCGAAAAGAGGCGTTTGACTGCTCGGGACTCATCTACGGGATCGGCCATGCGGTTTACACGAAATCGGATCCGCGGGCCGTGCTGCTGGGCCAAAAGGCCGGTGAGCTGGCTGCTGCCGCCGGCAACGAAGCGCGTTTCGATCTGTATCAGCGGGTAGCGCGCCTGTCGCCGGTACTGTTTCAGGAAGAGAAGCGCACCGACAAGATCATCGCTCCCAACGTTGACTTTTATTCCGGACTGGTCTATTCGATGCTCAACATTCCGGAGGAGTTGTTCACTCCGATCTTTGCGGTATCTCGCATCGCCGGATGGTCGGCACACCGCATAGAAGAGCTCGTGAGTGGCGGCCGGATTATTCGGCCGGCTTACAAAAACATCATTGGTCGAGCGTCATACGTACCTATGTCAGCCCGGGAGTAGGTGATTCCCGAGGCGACCTATCAGCGCTTGAAAATAGAAGGGACTGCCCGAAAGGGCAGCCCCGTGTGCGGAATATCGGCCCCGACACGCGATAGCCGATCAGTGCTCTTCCTGCTCCTTGTATGTGGAGTTGGCGATGATATCTTCCGCAATCTTCCCCTGGACAGGATCGTAGTGATCGAAGGCCATTTCGAAGCTTCCCGTGCCGGCCGTCATGGACTTCAAATCGATCGCGTACCGGAGGAGTTCCGCCTGTGGCACCAAGGCGTCGATCTCCACAATACCTCCCCCCAAGGGATCCTGACCCAGCACACGTCCCCGTTTGGAACTGAGGTCCGAAAGTACATCGCCCAAATACTGGTCTTCCACGAATACCGCGAGTTTCATGACCGGTTCCAACAGGACCGGCCCACACTGCTGCATCGCCTGACGCAAGGCACCCCGGGAGGCAATTTTAAACGCCATCTCCGAGGAGTCCACCGGGTGTTCCTTTCCGTCGAACAGAGCGATGCCTACGTCACGTACGGGATATCCCGCAAGGACCCCGTGTTCCATCGCCTCATGAAACCCTTTCTCGATGCCGGGAATGAATCCTTTTGAAACGGATCCCCCCTTTATTTCGTTGACAAAATCATACTCCTCGCCACGCTCCAGAGGACGGACTCGTATATGGACCTCGGCAAACTGACCGTGACCACCGGATTGCTTCTTGTGCCGGTAGCTAGTCTCTGTGGACTTGGTAATCGTCTCACGATACGCCACCCGGGGCGGACGTGTTTCGACCTCAATCTTCTGGGAAGCTTTGATGCGGTTCAGGATGGTGTTGATGTGCAGTTCGCCCATTCCCGCGATTACCGTCTCATGTGTCTCGGGATCGAAAGTTACCGAGAAAGTCCTGTCCTCTTCGGTAGTACGTACCAGCTGCTCGTTTAGTTTATCCTCATCCTTCTTACTTCCCGCCGAGATAGCAAGCGTGTAGACCGGTGAGGGGAGCTGCAGCGGACGGAAGTGCATAAACTCGTTCGGGGCATGAAAGGTATCGTTCGTGTGCGCATCCGCAATCTTAGCAATTACGCCGATGTCACCGGCATCGAGCTCGTCCGCGTCGGAAAGTTTCTTACCCAGGGCAGTATATATCTTTCCCCCTTTTATTTTCTTGCCGTCGCGGTCGATTACGAATTCGGAATCCGGTCTCAGGACACCACCCATGATTTTTACAAAGGAGAGCTTTCCACTAAACTGATCCAGTGTTGTCTTGAAGCTCATTGCCGCAAAGGAGGATTCGGCACTTATCGTGTAGTTTGACTCGTTGCCTTCCTGATCAACCATTATTTCCGTGACGCCCGCCGGGGACGGAGCCGCCCAGGTAAGAAAATCCAGAAACACCTGAATGCCGCAACCTTCCGTCGCACTGCCACAAAACACCGGAACGATCTTATCGTCCCGGAGACCTTCGGTAATACCACGATGAATCTCCTCCTCCGTGAGTACTTCCTCTTCAAGGTATTTCATCGTCAGCTCGTCATCCCCTTCGGCGGCGGCCTCAACCAATTGGGCGCGATATTTTTCCACGTCCTGGGCGACGTCATCGGGGATATCCACCTTCGTCTCACCGTCAGGTCCCTGGAACCACGCCGTATTGCCGATAAGATCCACGATGCCGCGAAAGGCTCCGGCACTTCCCACGGGAATCGTGATCGGCACCAGAGTGAGGTCAAATTTGGCCCGTAGATCTTCCAGGACAGCGTCGTAGTTAGCCCGATCCTCGTCCATCTTGTTGATGAATACCATCCGGGGCATGTTGCGATTATCAAGGCGTCGCCAGAGCTTGATCGTCTCGATTTGTACGCCCGCTCGCGCACCAACCAGGATTACCGCCGACTCAGCCGCGCGAAACGCTGTGACCACCTCGCCGACGAAGTCGGAGGAACCGGGAGTGTCGAGGATGTTAAGCTTGTGTCCGTCCCATGGAATATTCGAAAGAGATGTGTGAATCGAGATTCCGTTCTCGATCTCCTCGGGAGTGTAGTCACTCACCGTTTTTCCTGATTCAACCGTCGCCGGGGCTGAGATTGCCATGCCGGCAACCAGTAGCTGTTCGACAAAGGAGGTCTTTCCGGTTGCTCCGTGACCGGCAACCGCGATGTTTCGTATCTTGTCCGTGGTAAACGCCATGAACGCTCCTTCACTGTGATGTGTGAGCATCTATTCTCAAATGGGTCCCAACGGTTGTCAAGTGAAAGGTGAACGGCGCGACGGCGGAAGCGCTGTCATCGCACGCGTCCGCCGTCACTATAGGTGACCTCCGTATTAGAACTGCTTGTCGCTGGGGGCGAAGTGTGAGAACTCCATGGCGTAGTTCCCGCGGCCCTGAGTAGTGCTCCGCAAGGCGGTGCTGTAACCGAACATCGATCGAAGCGGAGCTTCCGCCGAAATCTGCTCCGTGTTCGGCCTGCTTTCCACGGCGTGAACGAGCCCCCCCCGAGTAGTAATACCGCTGATTACATCGCCCATGAACTCCTTTGGTGTGAGAACGGAGACTTTCATCACCGGCTCCATTAACTGAGCACCGGCGGCACTGCAGGCGTTGTCAAAGCCCACCGACGCCGCCGCCTCGAAGGCGAACTCCGTAGCGGTAAGCTCATCAAAGCCGACATCCACCAACTCAACTCCGATGTCAATCACCGGATATCCCCAGCGAATGCCCGAGTTGAACGCGGCGGTAACCCCACGCTCCACCGCGGCGGCGAAGGGCTCTGGAAGTCGAGCCGCTGAGAGTGTGTTCTCAAAATGGTTGCCGGCACCGCGATCACGGGGAAACACGCGTAGCGTGATGTCGGCGCGATTCTCCTTGCCCCCCATGACTCGATCGAACGTTTCCCGGTGTTTCTTCTCGGAAGTGATCGTCTCGCGATAGGTGACTTGCGGATTGCCGACCTTAGCGTTGACTTTGTAGTCGGACACCACCCGGGTGACGAGGACGTCCAGGTGAAGTTCTCCCATTCCGGAGATGATCAGTTCCCCCGTGTCTTCGTCTTCCCGCCACAGAAAGGTGGGGTCTTCCCGGGTAAGAATAGCAAGGACCTCTTTCAGACGGTCCCTTTCACTCAGCGTCTGCGGTTCGATCGCCACTGATATCACCGGCTCCGGAAAGTGCATGCGCTCCAGGACTACCGGCAGACCTTCGCTACCGATCGTGTCTCCCGTTTGTGCCAGTTTGAATCCAACGACCACCGCAATATCACCGGCCTCAATGCGGTCTACCTGTTCCGTGCGGTTGGCGTGCATCCGCAGGATTCGGTTGACCCGTTCCCGCTTGCCTTGGTTGTGGTTGAACACCGCACTGCCGGACTTCAGCGTGCCTTGATACATGCGGACGAACGAATAACTCCCCGAATCGCGGTCGGCTTGGATCTTGAAGACCATTCCCACCGCCTGCC
>JBBDTM010000025.1:0-50035 GCA_040904425.1 Alkalispirochaeta sp. | reverse complement strand
CATTCAACGTCGTGCTCAACAGTGGGTTCGACATTAAACTCTCCGTGATCAATCTCTTCGCCCACGTCAACTACGCGCTGGGAACGCGCGCCCCCGGCGCCATCCTTGGACTGCGCATTCAGATCTGATCCCCGCCTCGCCTGCCGTTTAGTTTCGTTCCGGATATGAAGAGGGCCGCCCCACAGGGGGCGGCCCATTTCTCAATAGCTACTCTATCTCCACTAACTCAGTCCGACTCTCAATTGTCTATAACCGTAGTCAGACCTTGTGTACCGGAGATGTGCAGTGTCACCTGGGAGCCGTCCGTTTCCAGCGCGAGGCCGGTGACTTCGCCCAGTGCCACCCCCCGACGGGGCAGGATGAAAAGTGCATCGTCGCGGGACGTAGGAATACCGTCCGTGACGTCAAGCACCACCACCGTCTCCGCCGTGGCAACCGCCAGGATCTTCCCGCCGGAATCTGTGGCCAGGGCAAAAACCGCTTCGTCCCGCACCAGTGAACGGAACGTGCTGTGACTGCTGTTCACCAGGTTGGTGGTGGAGTTGAACCGAGCAGCGTTCGAATGGCCAATATTTCCCGCCGGAAACGTAAACGCACCGCGGGGAGTACCAACAACAAGATACTCCGTCTCGTCTGCCTCAACGATCGTCATGTGGTTCAGCCGCATCGGTCGGGTGGTGCCGGGATACGGCACGTTAAAGAACTGCACGCCGTCAGCGCTGCCGCTGATCAGGTCTGCCGCTTCGATATCGCTCTCGTTATCGAAGAGAGCCTCCGTAAGGAGAAAGTTGTCCAGCGCAGCGGTTGCAAAGAAGCCCTTGCCTGTTCCGCTGGCCTGAGCTCGCACCGGGCTGCGGTCGGGGTCGATCAGATCCTCCAGATCCGCAGCGCCGAAGTCCTGCCAGTCGGATTCACTGTTGATCGTTTGGGCCGCAACGCCGCCGAGACCGCCGAGCCGCTGGTAGAAGACAACGTCTTCGGCAATATCTTCACCGATCGCATCTTCTACGGCAAACGTGCCGGAGAAGGTGACGTCTCTAACATCGACATCTGTATCGTCAGAAGGGGTGATCTCTTCAGGGAGTTCTCCGGCCTTGGCCTTAAAAATCCCCTCCGACGAGTTCACGAATATCACGGAGTCGCCTTCCAAGGTGCCGGTGGATAGCCGATTGATCGTGCCGAACTCGCCGCTTCCCGACCCAGTATAGTTGGGTCCCTGATAAACCGCATTCGCATCAGAAGTGAACACGCCGTCACTATTCGCCACCACCGAGTTCAGGTTCTTGCCGAGCAAGTTGAACTCAGCTGCGCTCAACAGGGAGTCTTCATCTCCTACCAGCGCCACCTTGTCCGCCGTCGGACGCGCCTCGCGACCGGCGTTAATCGCGAAACGACCGGTTCGGGCGTAAGCCACGGGCACGAAAACACCGTCTTCTTTGGTTCCCATGATGATCACGGCGGAGTAGCCGTCGCCGGCAGGAATGCCGTCTATCTTCACCGTAGCACCACCACTACTGAGGTCGGCCTCAACATAGTTACGACTCGAGGGAGCCCCCGCGGAGGTAGGGGCAAGCCGATACTCGGCACCGTTGCTGTACAGCCAGACGCGGGCATAATCAACGTCATCGGTTCCGGTTAAGTCGTCACGACCATCGATCGCCACCGAATTGCTGGATACATCGCCCTGCGGCGCACTCACCGTAAAAGATAGTGATCCTCCATCCTCCGGTTGCAGGATACATCCCGCCAACAGGAGTACCGCCGCCGTAGCAGCGACTATTCTCATTAATCGGATGACCTTCATACCATCCTCCTTATCGAATCTCGATTACGACGGAACCACGGGTAGTCCGCGGACCCGGCGGGACGGTAACGATGCCACCGAAGCCGGTGGTATCTTCGTCGTCACTTCCGGCACCGATCGGCTCGGTATCGGTGGAGCTGTTCTGGTTGGCTTCGCTGGCGGGATTGGACGGCGATCCCGGATCGCCGGTGGTCCGGCTTCTCTGGCCACCGGTGACGGAGCGCTGTTGTCCGTAGTTGTTCACGAAGGCAACCTCACCTTCGCTCACTTCCAGTTCCTCACCGTCGAAGCTGAAATCCGTTCCCCGCACAGCAGCGGTTGAAATCGGACTTCGAACCTGAAAGTCCTGCGATCGCCCGTCGGTGGATCGCACCTGGGCTCGCATGCGGCCCACGTTGAGACTTAATTTGGTCTCCACGCTGTCGCTGCGCTCGACGATTTCTTCAAACTCCATTCGGGTCAGCTGCTCCACCGCTACCGTGGAGTCACCCACGCGAATCTCGGCGGACGCGTTAAACCCGGTGGAAATCATCGTGTTTCTCGCCAATTGCATGCCGACTTCTGCCGGTGTCCAGGCCCCGCCCGCGGCGGGACGCACCTCAACTTTGCCGGAAATTTCGGAAAACTCCGCCTGCGCCCACACTCCCGTGGATGCAAACAGTAGAATTAATACCGTGATAATGCCCCTCTTCATGGCAATCCTCCTCAGAACTCGATACATCAGAAACTTAATGACGCACTCAGGCGAACTCGGTAGTCGGTGCTGTTGGCACCATCTAGAAGCACGTCGTCATTAGCCAACAGGAAGCCGGTGGTAAGACCGAGGCCCACATCGCTGAACGGGCGCCATCGGATGTCGAGGTCCACCTCGCTACCCAAATACGCCCCATTGGTATCCTTGTCCACATCGGACACCGAAACCACACCGGACCCGGCGGAACGGAAAAAACTGTACAACACCGCCCGGGTCTGAAGGCTTTTCAGTATTCCATCAGACTCCGAGAAGGGCTTCATACTGAAAGATATCTCTCCCACCGTGGAGTTTCCACTTTGCAGGCCAAAAACCGCACCGCGCCCCGCGGGAGTGACGGCGGTGAACATGGTGGCGTTGTCCGCAGAGTTTCCTTCGACGAAACTGGTGTAGTCCGAATCTCCGGAACTGTACACCACCCCCAGGGCTGCGGCGGAGGAGAAGAAGGACGGCATGAAGTACTGCACCGTGCCGTCCACCAGATGACCTCGAATCGGTTTGTACTGATAGATCTCCTCGCCACCGGCATCATCCACGAGGAGCCCGATGGTACGCCCGGTATTGAACACATATGATAGCGAGTAGAAGAGTGAACTCACCCCTGGTATCGGACCGTCGACCCTGAGGATCGCATATTGCGTATCTACGAGCCCCCCATCTGCATCGACGTTCGCTTCGGCTTGCCCCTGGGTAGCCCCTTCCTGGACCACACTATCAGGATCGCGCAGATCCTGCTGGAATGCGAAGCTCAGCGACACGTTCTGCCCCGCCAGAAGCTCGGGATACGCCAGCGTCCCCCGTCCCAACAGCCGGGGTGGACCGAAATACACATCGGTATTTGCTGAGTCATCGGAATCCTGCCGACTCATCGCCGCTCGTGAGAACTCCTTGTTAATGAACCCGGTATACCCGGCACCGAGTTCGATCTCGCTGGACGCCCCGCTGATGCGAAAGTTTACGCCGTCCACGGTATGACTCATGACCTGTCCAGTGGGATCGGCCAGGTTAAAACGCCCGATCCGACTGGCCAGCTGAATCAGGCCGCCACGCTGCTCCACGGTGCGCCGTTCGCTCTCCGCGGTGAAGTCGATAACGTTACGGAAATAGAACTTCTCCGCATCCACGTCGGGGACCGGCTCCGAGTTGAACGTGGCCGCCGCCTGTGAGACGAACTCCCACCGCTGACCTAAGGGAGTGCTCAAGTACAGCACGAGGCGTTCACTGTTGAGAAAGGTATCATCGTCGGAGCCTTCCGGCACGGACTGCACGGTATTCGTCGTTGATAGGCTTCCTCCCCAATCCACCGCGGCCTGGCCAAAGGCGCCGGCTACAACACACGTGACGAGAAATAGAGTGGCACTTGTGCGAAATAACGAGGTCATCGGGCGGCTCCTTCCTGGTTGATATAGACGCTCACGATCCGCACCACGGCGTTTCCACTCAATTCCGCACCGGGCGCTCGCCGCGTACGCGACCACCCCTGGTACACCACCTCTCGTGCGGCGTATCGGGGGCCGGGGATCAGGCGGTACATGAGTCCCCCGGGAACACCAAAGGAATCGGTCAGCATATAAGCAAGCTCACCAAACCGCACGACGTCATCGGCGCGAACGTCCGCCGCGAGCAGACCGCGCTCCTGCGCCACGGACACCGCCTGCTGTGGTGTCACGTCTTGCTCCACAATCTCGGCTGCGGTGAGGACCAGATATGCCGCTTCGCCCACCTGAGCGGGATCCTGCGAAAGCAATCGGTCGATTTCTTCATTGGATTGCGCAAGGAGTATTCCCGGAGCGAGTAGTAACAAAGCTCCAAGAATCACCGCGCGCCGTCGTCTTGTTTCCATACGTCTGTCTCCTGGCGTGCTCGAATATAATACATTATAGTTTCGGATAAGAATGTTTGCAAAGAAATGTAAAGTGGGGTAAGCGGTGAATATCAAACGATTTGTTATTTGGGTCCTTCCCGCGATCCTGTTGGTACTATTTGGAGGGTTCGAAATAGCCGGAGTCTTCGTTCCCGCGGAGCACGCGGTGTACGACACATGGCTTCATCTCAAGCCGTCCGTGGAAGAACGGGAAGAACTGCTTTTTCTTGACGTCGACGATCTGGCGATCTCCCGAGTGGGAGTGTGGCCGTGGTCGCGGGAAATCATGGCCCGTGGCCTCATTACGCTTACCGAGTTCTCCGCCGGCCCGGTGATTTTCGATATCGAGTACGTGGACACCGCCCCGCTCGGGGTTGATGGTCAGGTGCTCCGTAACCAGATTCCCGACACCTTCAACGATGAGTTCAGCAACCTCACGGACAACATTGAGGGATTGCTCGGCGCCATTGCCGCCGGACAGATTCCTCCGGAGGACGCCCCCGATTTCTTCCAGGATCTGCAGGAACTGGCCAACCAGTCCGAAGAAACGCTCCTTAATCGTGTGCAAGACATCGTCCGTGACAACGACACGGTGCTGGGAAACGCCGCCGCCGCCAACGGCAACGCCTGGTTCACCGTCAACGTGATTCCCGACGCGGAATCCGATGTTCCCCAGGAACGGGTGGATTTCGCCATGGAGGAAGCCACTCTGGACAACATAAGCGGCGACAACCCGTTTATTCTGGACGCCCAGGGACTCCGACCTGCGATCGAGCCGATTCTCGGCGGTGGACGCGGGGCCGGCTTCCCCAACGTCATTATTGACGACGACGGAATCCGACGGCGCATCGAACTATTGCGTCGCTATGAGGGCGAATGGTTCGGACAGCTGGTCTTTGCGCCGTTCTTGCACTGGGTGGGATCTCCGGATGTAGAGGTTCGTCGTGACCGAATCACTCTGCGCGAAGCACGGTTGCCCGGTGAAGAGGGAGTGCGGGACGTTCGTATTCCCCTCGCCCCGGATGGCACCCTTCTGCTTAACTGGCCGAAGAAGAGTTACGTCGAAAGCTACCGGCACCTTTCGTATTACGAGCTGATCTACTACCAGCAGCTCCTGGAGGACCTGGCGTTCAATCTTGGCATTATGGAAGACTCGGGATACCTGCAGTATCACGAGGGTGATCGGGACCTGCTGCGCGCCTGGGATTACGCGCAAGGCCTGGTAGAGGAGACGCTGGAAACGGGGGACGGCGATCCTCTGGCGGAACTCCCGGAGATCCACGAGTACTACCTGTCCGAGGTAGGGGCATTTCTTGACGGCCCCGCGGAGGCTACGATCCTGCGCGACATCCGTGGCGCCTTGGATGACCAACAGGTCACCGGTGAGACGCGCGAGCTCTACCAGGAACTGGAAGCTGAAATTCCCGGCGTCTTCGAAAGCACCCGCAACGTCTACAACAACCTCGTCGACACCCGAGAGGTGCTCGCCGAGGCGGTGGAAGATTCCTTTATTATCATCGGATACACCGGGACGGGCACCACCGATATCGGCGTAAACCCCTTTGAGAACGAATACGCCAACACCGGTACCCACGGAGCTGTGGTAAATACGATTCTCACCAGGAGTTTTATCGACGAGGTTCCCGTGTGGATCAGCATCGTGCTGGCCTTTGTGCTGACCGCGATCTACGTGCTACTCAGCCGAAACCGTTCCGCCAGCGGATCTCTGGGATTGGGCTTCGCCGGTGCCGGTATCGTAATTGCCGGTTCGGCAGGCTTAATGGTGGGGGCACGGCTGTTTTTCCCGATTCTGACGCCCGTGCTGACGATCCTCGGTGCTGCCATAGCGCAGAGCGTGCTCAAGTATATTGAAGTGGCGAGAGAGAAGAACTATATCCGCAACGCGTTCAACCATTACCTGAGCACCGACGTGATTAATGAGATCCTCGACGACCCGGCCAGGCTGCGGCTGGGCGGTGAGAAGCGGCAACTCACGGCGATGTTCACCGACGTGAAGGGCTTCTCCTCGATTTCGGAGACACTCGATCCTGAGGAATTGGTGAAGCTACTCAACCGATATCTTTCGGAAATGAGTGACATCATCCTGCAGCTGCAGGGGACGATCGACAAGTTTGAAGGGGACGCGATTATCAGCTTCTTCGGAGCCCCGATCCCCTATTTGGATCATCCTATGCGGGCGTGTCGGGCAGCGGTGCGTATGAAAAAGATCGAGAACTACCTCAATGACACCTTTCGCAGCGAGCAACTCTCACCGCACCCGTTGGCTACGCGCATCGGCATTAACACCGGTGAGATGGTGGTGGGCAATATGGGAACCGCCAACCGCATGGACTATACGATCATGGGACATTCCGTGAACCTGGCGGCGCGCCTGGAGGGAGTCAACAAGCAGTACGGCACATGGATTCTCGCCAGCGAACTGACCTACCGCGAGGCGGAAGACGATTTTGCGGCACGCAAGCTCGACCGCGTCCGGGTGGTGGGAGTTTCCGAGCCGGTGAGGCTCTTCGAGATCATTGATGAACTTACCGAGCTGCCGGAAGAAACGCGACAACTCCTGGATGAGTTTCACCAGGGACTGGACCTCTTCGAAGGGCGGGAATTTGGTGAGGCCGGGGGGCACTTCTCACGGCTGAATCGGGAGTTCCCCGACGATGGTCCGAGCAAGACGTACTTCGACCGGTGTACCAAGTTCCAAAAAGAACCGCCGCCGTCCAACTGGGATGGGGTATTCAACTTGACTGCCAAATAGTTACGGGACGTATGCCGGGACGTACGATTCTGGTAGGATACGTCTCGTGACCCAGTACTCCACGCTCCGCCAGGCGGCTCCTCAGGTCTCTCTCATGGCGGTCATGATTTTCTTCTCGATGTATTCGCGGATGGTGATGTCACCGCTGTTGGTGTTTATCCAGGACGCTCTGGCAATTGGACCGGCAGCAGCAACTCGCCTCTTTTTGCCGCAGTCGATCTCCTACTCCGGAGCGATGCTGCTTTCCGGATTTCTCGCAGGACGTGTCGGGCATCGCCGTACCATAGCCACGTCTGGGGCGGTGCTCGGATTCGGGCTCATCGTCGTGGCATTGGGAAACAGCCTGTTGGTCATGCACCTGGGATTCGGGTTGATCGGAGTGGGAGCCGGTCTCTACCCACCCTCCGGAGTGGCCAGCCTCACCGGCATGGTTCGTCCCGAGATACGGGGAAAAGCGATCGCGATCCATGAAGTGGGACCTAATAGCGCCTTTGTGGTCGCACCGCTGATCGTAGCGGCCGGAGTCCTGCTGGGGAACTGGCGCTGGGTTCCAGCGCTCTCGGGAGTGGTGGCGATAGCTATGGCGTTCACCTTCGACCGAACCTCCGTAGCGGGGGGAATCAAGGCGGATCGGCCGCAACTGCACAATCTGAAACGGTTGTTCGCGCAAGCGGAGTTCTGGGCGATCACGGCGTTCTTCGCGGTGGCGGCGAGCTCCACCGTGGGAGTCTTCTCGATCCTCCCCACCTTTCTCATCAGTAGCGAGGGCTATCCTGTGGGCGTGGCCAATACGATCATCAGCGTCTCCCGGGTAAGTGGAATCGCCATGCTCTTCGTCTCGGGAGTTTTGGTGGACCGCATCGGAGTACGGAAGCTCATCGGTGGGGTGCTGACGATTACCGGAGTCCTCACGGTGGGCATCGGCGCCCTCACCGGAAACGCCATGCTTCTAGCGGTGGCGCTGCAGCCGATTATCATCGCGGCGTTCTTCCCCGCTGCGGTGAGTGCAATTGCGGACATCGGGCCCCCGGAAATCCGGGGGATCGCCGTGTCGTTCATGATTCCCATGGTAAATATCATAGCCAGCGGAGTGTTTCCCACACTCATGGGCTTTCTCACGGAGCGGGAGCTGGTACGGGCCGGATTCGTGGGACTCGGCATGACGATGCTCGCCACACTGGTCCTCCTCCCGGTCCTGCCGGATCACCGCCCTATTCCCCCTGGCCCAGGGAAAAGCCCCGATCTCCATCAAAGAAGTACAGATTCTCCGTCTTGATCACCTCATAGCCGTTCTCCGTGAGGACGTTCATCAGTGAGGTAAGGTCACGGTGCGCCACCGGTTTGTAGTCGGTCTTCTCGCCGGCGGGAACGGTTTGTGAACTCACAAAGCGGCAGCGCCAATGGTCTGTAAGAAACGTCTCGGGAAATCCCTCCGGATACACTTTGACGCCTCGGTTGGTGATCATCTTCAGTTTGAGGGTCGCCCCCGCCTGCTCAGCCAGGCGTTCCAGGTCGCCACCGATCGTGTTGGCGTCCATGGGATCTGCCACCCAGTCCACGAAGAGATCCGCCCCCACCAACGTCTTGGTGCCGGTATGTCGGGAGTATTCGGGAATCGAGATGCGCGTATCCTGGCTGGTATCGATGCTCCACGGCCGCAGTCGCTTTGGAGTCCGGCCCAGGCGCTCGATAATCGCGTCGGCAAACTCCTTGGTTCCCACCAGGTGCACACTGTGACCGGGGCGGTAGACGTCGGCGGTGTGTTGTCCGTCCTCGATCGTCGTGAGCCAGGCGTTGTAGATACGCTCCGCCACCGGCGCCTGGCCGATGTGGACCAGCATCTGAATCGCGCTGTTGATAAGGCCACTGGGATTGGCCACGTTCTGCCCGGCGATATCCGGCGCGGAGCCGTGAATCGCCTCGAACATCGAAATCTCGGCGCCGATGTTGGCGCTCCCCGCCATGCCCACCGATCCGCTCACTTCGGCGACTACGTCGGATATGATATCTCCATAGAGGTTGGGCGTGACGATTACGTCGTACCGTTCCGGAGCGGTGGCGACACGGGCCGTTCCGATATCGATAATCTGCTGCGCCGCCTCGATTTCGGGATATTCCTGCTTGATTTCATCAAAGACGGTATGGAAGAGCCCGTCGGTGATCTTCATGATGTTGTCCTTGATCATGCAGGTCACTTTCTTGCGGTTGTACTTGCGGGCGTATTCGAAGGCGTAGCGGATCACTTTCTCGCTGCCGGGGCGGGTGATGAGTTTGAGGCACTGCGTCACGTCCCATGTCTGACGATGTTCTATCCCAGCGTACAGGTCTTCCTCGTTCTCCCGGACGATAACCAGATCCATGTCGGGATAGTGCGTTTCCACGTAGGGATTGAGCGCTTCCACCGGCCGGATGTTCGCAAAAAGGCCGAGAGACTTGCGAATCGTCACGTTGAGGCTCTTGTAACCGCCGCCCTGAGGGGTTGTAATGGGCGCCTTGAAGAGCACCTTCGTGCGGCGAATCGAGTCCCACGCCGCCGGTTCGATCCCCGCGGAGTTTCCCGCGAGATAGACCTTCTCTCCGATCTCAATAAACTCCGGCTCGATCTCCGCCCCCGCCGCCTCGAGAATGCGCAACGTGGCGTCCATAATCTCCGGACCAATTCCGTCTCCTCGTGCTACCGTAATCGCCTTTTTCTGACTCATGCGCACAACTATACTGCTCCCGGTTGTACCGTTGCAAACCGGTCACTACCGGTGTACCGTATAACCCATAGATGACACGGGTGCTATTCGCGATCGACAATCCCACCGAGCAGACTCTTTTCCAGCAGGTGATTGCCGGTGCCGATTTCCCTGTGGAGATGACAGTGCCCTCCGACATTTCGGAGGCTGATGCCGCCATCCGAGCAAACACGGTGGACGTGATCGTCACCGATTTTCGTTTCCATAACGGGGGGTTCGCGGAGTGGCTGTTCCTGTGGCAGCACCCGTTCATTATCCTCGCCGACTGGAGCGAGTATGAGCGCGTCCGGGAAATCATCAGCGACCAGACTTCCGACTTTGCGATTCGCGACGGTCAACTCCGGCACATTCGCTTTCTGCCGCTGGTGATCCGCAAACTACTGAACAGCCGGGAAGCGATCGAGCGCCACAATATCACGCTTCGTATGACGGAGCAGCGTTACCGCGAGCTGGTGCAAGCGCTACCGGATATCGTCTATTCCCTGGATGAGAACGGTCGTTTCGTGTTTATTAACGACTCCGTAGAGCGGCTGGGATGGAATCCCGTTGAACTCATCGGTCGACATTTTAGCGAGATTTTGGACCCGGAAGATGTGGAACGGGTGAGCCGCGCTCACGTACTCAAAGACTACCAAGGTAAACAGACCGGCGACGAGAACGCTCCCAAGCTCTTCGATGAACGCCGAAGGGGAGAGCGCCGTACCAGAGATCTGTTGGTCAAGCTAAAACACAAGGACGACCCCGCACATGTCGCGGAGCTCTTCGGTTCCGTCATCGCCTACGGTGAAGTGAACGCGGTGGGGTTCATCGCGTCGGGAAATGAATTCGGCGAACCGGGGTCGGTGGGGATTATTCGGGATGTCTCCCAGCGCCAGCAGGCGGAGGAAATCGTTCGGCGAAGCCTGCACGAGAAGGAAACGCTCCTCTCGGAGATTCACCACCGCGTCAAGAATAACTTACAGGTGATCTCAAGCCTCCTCAACCTTCACACGGGAACGATCACCGATACCACCGCGTTGAATCAGTTTGTGGATGCGCAAATGCAGATCCAGTCGATGGCTCTGGTGCACGAACACCTCTATCAGAACGGATCCTTCGGCAGTGTGGATATCGACCCCTATGTGGCGAGCCTGTGCCGTCACTTGTACGATGTGTACGGCGCGTCGGAAGAACGGATTCGACTGGATATCGACATTGAGTCGATTTCGGTTAACATGCAGCAGGCGATGCCGGTGGCGTTACTATTGAATGAACTCGTGTCGAACAGTCTTAAATACGCGTTTCCTGATAATGCCACCGGCACGATCCATATTCGTATTCATCTGGTGGGAGCCGACGAGGTGGAGGTGTTCGTGGAAGACGACGGGGTGGGACTCCCGGAGGACTTCGATATCGCCTCCAGCCTTAGCTTGGGCCACACGCTGATCTACAGTCTTGCCCACCAGCTTGATGGAACGGTACACCTGGACGGCGACGGCGGAACCCGATTCACGCTGCGCTTTAAACTTTGACGCAAGAGAGAATTTGATGCCTACAGTCCTCGTCACTGATGATCGACATGCCGACTACGCCATAGAAGAGCAGATCCTGCGCAAGGCGGGAATAGAGCTGGAAGTTCATGATTTTAGCTCACTGGAGGAAGCGGCCCCCCATTTGCGGCGGGCTGATGGACTACTGCTGAACCTCTTTCCTCTTGATCGGTCCGCGATGGAGCACCTGAACCGGTGCCGCGTCATATCGCGCTACGGCACCGGTTACGACAACGTCGATGTGGAGGCGGCCACGGCGGCGGGCATTTGGGTTGCCCGCGTGCCGGACTACGCCACGGAGGACGCCTCCGACCACGCACTGGCACTCCTCCTGGCGGCGGCGCGGCAGGTGACGCACCGTGACCGGATGATCCGCGAGGGCTTCTGGAATGCGCCGCCGGTGGCGCCCGTGCAACGGGTTGCGGGAAGCACCCTGGGGATCGCCGGTCTCGGCCGAGTGGGAAAGGCGGTGATCCGCAAGAGTGCCGGTCTCGGCTTCAGCCGTATTCTGGTGTACGACCCGCACAAGAGTCCCCACGCGGTCAAAACACAGGGCGCCCGGCAGGTCGATCTGGAGACGCTCCTGAGAGAAAGCGATTTCCTCTCCTGGCACGTGCCGCTCACCGATGAGACACGAGGGCTCGTGGGACGACGGGAGTTCAAAACTGTGAAACCGGAAGCGGTCTGGGTAAATACCGCCCGAGGCGCGATCTTCGATGAAACCGCCCTGGCGGAGGCACTCACCCGGGGACGCCCCGCCTACGCGGGATTGGATGTCTTCGATACCGAACCGCTGCCGTCGGACAGTCCGCTCCGGAAGCTGGACAACGTGCTCCTCACCGACCACTTCGGCTACTTCTCGCAACAGTCGATTATCGATCTCAAGACGCAGGCGGCGGAAAACGTGGTTGAAGTGCTCGCGGGCCGCGCACCGGCACATCCGGTGAATTACCCCCTACATGATCCGCCGCCGTTAGGATAGACTCGCGCCATGCACAGAATACCCCGGGGACCGAAGCGTTTCGGGACCCTTTTTCTTTTGTTCTCGGGTCTGGTGGCGATGACCGTTACAGGCTGTTCATCCAGCGATGAACCGGTCAACGACTCAGCGCAGTTGCTGGGAACGATCCTTCAGATCTCGATTCGCGACGGGGGATATTCCACCACGCTCACCGATCGCGCGTTTGAGCGGGTAGCTGAGATTGAACGGCGCATGAGCACCTCTGAAGACGACTACGAAAGTACGGAGCTCCTTCGGGTGAATCGCGCCTCAGGCGACGAGCCGGTGTCAGTGTCGGAAGACACGTTTGAGGTACTTCAGGCGGCGCGGGAGTTTTCCCGCATGAGCGATGGCGCCTTCGATGTGACGATCTGGCCGCTGGTGAAGTTGTGGGCGATCGGCTCCGGCGGAACCTCGGTGCCCCCGGAGGAGGAAATCGACACGGCCCGACGAGCGGTCGACTACCGCCTGCTGGAATTGGATGAAGAAGAGCAGACCGTCTACCTCCCGGAAGAGGGCATGGGCGTCGATGTGGGAGCCATTGCCAAGGGGTACGCCGCGGATGAGGCGGCACGCATCCTCCGCGAGGCGGGAGTAGAGCACGCCCTGCTGGACTTTGGCGGCAACATTGTGGTGATCGGCACGAAACCGGACGGAACGCTCTGGCGGATCGGTGTGCAGCGCCCGGACGCCGAACGCACACGCTACCTGGGTATCGTCTCCACCTCCGATAAGACGGTAGTTACCAGCGGACCGTACGAGCGGTTTTTTGTACAGGAAGGTGTGCGCTATCACCACATCCTCAACGCGGACACCGGGTTTCCGGCGCGGAGCGGTATCGAGCAGGTGACGATCATCGCCGACCGGTCGATTGATGCGGACGCGCTCTCTACCGCCACCTATGTATTGGGTGTGGAGGACGGACTATCCCTGGTGGAATCACAGGACGGTGTAGAAGCGGTGTTCATCACGGAAGACCGGCTCGTGCATATGACCAGCGGCGCCAGGCAATACTTCGAGCTTACCGATGATGAGTTCACGTTAGCGGGCGGGTAACGCGCGCAGAGCCGTGTAGCGACCGATCCGGGCACCGACCGATCCGGGCAACCGGTCACAGGGGCCATAACCTAAAACGCCGTCGCGTCCACTCCGGAGCCGTCGGCGGCGGGATCTCCGGTAACGGTGATGAAAACCCGGTTCGGAAGACATGCCGCCCATTGCCCCGCCTCGGTGAGAGCACCGGCGGCGATGCAGATCTTGTCGCGGCAGGGGGACTCGGTAAACCGCACGGAGCCGTTGCCGACCTCCACGATCGTGTCTCCCAGGGGACCGGTAAAGAAGAGCTCCCGCTCCTCATCCAGGCTATACACAAACGTTCCGGCATCCGATTTCACCTCCACCGTGGAGGCGGGTCCCCCCTGCCCCACGGCAAACACGGAGAACGCCACGATTACCGCCACGGCCACCGCAAACACCACCGCATCATAGGGACGCAGTTTGAGGTTTCTGAGAAAATCGAGGATCGCTCGGCGTCGTGATTCGCCCATCTGCTACCCGGCGCTCCGCGTCAGCCTTTCTTCTTTTTGTCGCGAATATAGATGTTGTGAGCGGGACTGTTTTCCATCGGTCGCTCATCAACCTCAAAGAGCTGCATTGCCCGGATCAATTCTCCCAGCTTCTTGTAACCGTAGTTCCGGGGATCGAAATCGGGATTGCTGTTGGCGACTTTCTGTCCCACGATTCCCAAGGACGCCCAACCGGTATCATCAGCGGCGTCTTCGATTCCGTTCCGAACCATGTTCACCAGCTTGGCATCTCGCTTGAGATCCTGCGAGGAATACCGCTTCCGGTGCACGCTGGTGGTGGGCTCCTTACTATCCTCCGCCTCTTTCTGGCGCAGAACCTCACTGTAGATAAACCGATCACAGGCGCGAACAAACGCCTTGGGCGTCTTCTCCTCACCAAAACCGTATACCGTAAGCCCTGACTGGCGGATGCGCTGCGCCAACGGCGTGAAATCGCTGTCACTGGTGACCAGGCAGAAGCCGTCCATCTTGCCGTCATAGAGCACATCCATAGCATCGATGAGCATCTTCATATCGGTGGCGTTCTTGCCTTTTGTATAGGGGTACTGCTGAATCGGCTGGATCGCGTAGTCCAGCAAAATATTCTTCCATCCGCGCATGGCGTCGCTGGACCAATCGCCGTAAATGCGCTTAATGCTCGCAATACCGTAGTTCGCGATTTCTTCGAGCAGGCCTTCCATGATCGACGACTGTGAGTTGTCAGCATCGATGAGCACGGCAAGCCGCATTTGCTTTTCTCCGTTCATTATAGCCAACAGGCTATCCCCTGAGGTGGGCCCTGACAAGATGTTAGGAGTATATTGTCTCCCGATGAGCGACGCGATAACACAAATCAACCAATGGACGGGGCTAGGCATCTCCTACGTGTTCATTTTTGCCGTGATCGCCGTGGCGCAGGTGCTCCTGCGCACGCGGGTTTTAGGCGCGGCGGCCACCCGAAAAGTGGTGCACATCGGCGTGGCACACTGGTGGATCATCGCCATGCTGTTCATCGATGATCTACTGGTGGCGCTGATCGGCCCGGTAAGTTTCATTCTCATTAATTGGTATTCATATCGAACTCACGTTTTTGCGGCGATGGAGTACTCCGAGCCTCGCAAGAACCTGGGCACGGTGTACTTTCCGGCAGCGCTCACGGCGCTGGTGGCGTTGACATGGAGCGGGCTCTTCCCGCAATGGTACGGGTTGATGGCGATTCTCGTGCTCGGCTGGGGGGACGGAACTGCCTCACTGGTGGGGGAGTGGCTCGGCGCGAGGAGCCCGCAGGGACGTTTCGTCGTTCCCGGCGGCACCAAAAGCATCGGTGGCACCGCGGCGATGTTCTTCGTGACCGGCACGGTGGCGGCGGTGGTAATCTGGATGTTCAGCGGCCCCCTGGCTACGGTGAGTGCCGGTATATCCACCGGTGGACCCGCCGGCATGTGGGCACGGACGGTGGCTACGATGCGGGAGATAGGCTCGCAGACGTGGATGGGACAGCCCACCGACAGCACGGTACTGTTTGCCCTCTCTCGTTTGGACGGGGCAGCGCGGCTCCTGGTGGAGCGGGCCACGGCCGTGGCCCCGGACACGCTTACCGGAGCGGCGGGCGCCGCCGGGGTGATGCTCAATCCCGCGTACTGGGCATGGAACCCTACCACGATTCTCGCCGCTGCGCTGGTGGTGGCGGCCGCCGCCACTGCGGTTGAACTGCTTACCCCCTGGGGCCTCGACAACATCTCCGTGCCGTTAGTGGTTTTTGCCGTGGTCACACTCCTGCTTCCGATGCCGACGGAATGGATTGTCCGGCTCGCCTGGGCGGTGGGACTGAACGTCCTGGTGGCGGTGGTGGCGTATCTGCGCCACTCCGTAACCGCCACCGGCGCGGTCACGGGCGCCGGCGTGGGTATGGTGATCTACCTGTCGGGGGGCGGATTCTACTGGTCAATCCTAATGGCGTTTTTTGCATCCTCCAGCGTAATCGGCCGGGTCACCGGTCGCCGGGGCACGCGAGCAGAACGGCGTCGACAGGCGGAGTCGATCCACGCCAAGGGTCGCCGCCGAGACGGTGTCCAGGTTCTGGCAAACGGCGGCCTGGCAGCGATCATGGCAGCGGCCCACGCCTTGAGCGGGCGACCGATTTTCATGCTGGGCTACGCGATCACCATGGCAGCGGCCACCGCCGATACCTGGGCCAGTGAAATCGGTGTGCTCAGCTCGCGGGATCCGGTATCGATTCTCAGTTTCAGGCAGATTCCCCGAGGAACCAGCGGCGGTATCAGTCCCCTGGGCCTCATCGCCAGTACCGGAGGAGCACTTTTTATCGGACTGTGGTTTGCGGTTGGCTATGTGGTGGTTCACGGATGGAACGGAGCCGAGCTCCTGGCGATGGTGGCGGCGATAACGGGTGGCGGTTTTCTGGGAAGTCTACTGGACAGTGTATTGGGAGCTACCGTCCAAGCGCAGTACTGGGATGAGGCAGGCAATGCTCACACCGAGCGGCGCCACACCGCAACGGGCGTTCCCAACCGTCTAGTGAAGGGCTCCCACTACCTCACGAATGATGCGGTAAACGCGCTGAGCGGCGCTCTCGCCACTGCGGCACTTTTCGTTGTCGTCGTCGCGTAGTCACTCCGGGGAGTCGTCCTCCACGGGGGTCGCCATTCCGAAGTCGTCCAGCAACTCCCGAGCCAGCTCTTCCTGATCGGGGCGGACCCGAATCTCAAACGCCTCAACAAATCCGATCGCCGGATTCAAGCCACCCACATCGTCGCCCCAAAGAATTGCATCCACGCCGTTTTGTCGCAGAAACCCAAGCACATGCTCCGCCTCAAAGCGAAAGCGAAACTGCGCCACCGTTGCCGTATCATTTCTCGGTTTCATACACCTCGCAGTGCCAGCAAAATCGTAATGCTTCCGAAGAGGAGTCCGGTAACCCACGTCATCTGCGCCAAACGGCGGTTGACCGCATCCTGAAACATCGCCATACCATCCGCAAGGCGGGCGATCTCCTGTCTCAGATCTTCCTTGGTGGTTGCCGCACTATGCTCGATCGCGGCCATCAGGGAGACGCGCAGCTCCTCACGGTCGGCAGCCGCAGCGGCAAAGCCTTCCCGCATCTCCTCCCAGATGTCCTGCCGGTCCGCGGCAGCTTCCCGCTCGATCCGCTGTCGCTCAGCAGCCGCTGCGGCAAAGCCCTCCCGCATCTCGGTACGAATACTCTGACGGTCGGCGGCAGCTTCTCGCTCGATCCGCTCCCGGTCGCCCGCAGCTTCCCGCTCGATCCGCTCCCGGTCGCCCGCAGCCGCTGCAAAGCCTTCCCGCATCTCACGGCGGATCTCCGCCCGGTCCGCGGCAGCTTCCCGCTCGATCCGCTCCCGGTCACCCGCAGCTTCCCGCTCGATCCGCTCCCGGTCGCCCGCAGCTGCTGCAAAGCCGTCCCGCATCTCGTCGCGGATCTCCCCGCGATCTGCCGCAGCTGAGGCGAAACCGTGATCTATGCGTGTGACCAGATCCTCGTCCACTTCCGTCTCCCGCGTCACAAAGTACCGCACCAAGTGTTCGGCAAAATGCATCGCTGCTTCTGTGTCCTGCAACCCAACCAGCGCCGCGAGCTCGTCGGCAAGCCGCTCTTGTAGTGTACTCACGCTCCCTCCGTTTCGCAAAGAGTTTCTTATTCTCTCCTACGGGTGCGTGAATCAGGCTGCTTCTCGAGAAGCGTTGTGCATCCATGCAAAGTGGCGGCTACCGCGAGATGGGCACCTCTACCGTACCATTTTCGGGAAGCGCCGCCGTGTCCACCACCTGAGCAGTTTCTCCATCTCCCAGGCCCAACGCCGCCGCCGCTGCCCGTTCACCGACATGAACTGCCTGCACCCGGTCCCAGCGAATCTCCCGGTACCCCTCGCCATGAATGACGGAAACCGCCACCGCCGTGGCACCGGCCGAGGGTGAGTCCGCTGTGCTTGGATCGGTTCCACCAGCCTCGGCGGTCTGAGCACTCAGATCCGCCCGCCAATACGCGCCGTCACGATATCCAAATCCCTCACCGGCATCGGCGTAAACCTGCCCCTCAGCGCAGCCATCAGCATCGGGCGCCACCAGTAACCGTAGGATTCCATCCCCCGCTTCTCCGGTGTGCTGCCGGAGCGACTCGAACGGAATTACCGAACCACCGCGGACGAAGATCGGCATCCGGTACAGCGGAGCCTCGCAAGCAACGATCGTCCCCCCGGCTTCGGGCCGGGAAGAATTCCCGGCCTCGATTCGGGCTCCGGTCCAGAAATCGTACCAGACGCCGGCAGGGAGATAGACCGCACGCTCCTGAACGCCCGGCGTTCCCACCGGCGCCACCAGGAGCGACGAGCCCACCATGTAGGAATCGGCGCGGTTGGCAACTCGCGGATCACGGGGAAACTCCCATACCAGGGGCCTCACCACCGGCGACCCGCGGCGGGACGCTTCCTCAAACAGCGTATACAGGTAGGGCATGAGGCGATAGCGCAGTCCCACGTAGCGTCGCGCCACCGCCAGCACCTCCTCGCCGAAACTCCACGGCTCGTGGTCCTGCGTATCCAGCGCGCTGTGCGCCCGAAAAAACGGCGTCAGCGCCGCTGCAGCGATCCAGCGCGCGTACAGTTCTCCCGACGCATTCAGCTGAAAGCCGCCCACATCACCCCCGGAAAACGCCACACCACTAAGCCCCAGGTTCGCGAGCATCGGCGTCATGAGCCCGATATGCTCCCACCAGCTGTGGTTGTCTCCCGTCCAGACCGCCGCGTTCCGCTGCACCCCGGCGTAGCCGGAGCGCGTGAGCAGAAAGCCCCGCTCGTGCGGCCGGTGGGTGCGAAACGCCTCCCGGGTGGCCTCGTTCATCGCGTTCCCGTAGGCGTTGTGAAGCCGCGCCATCGACGCCGGGTGTCCGTCGTTCCGAGCAACCAGACGGTCCGGTACGGTAAAGTCCGGTCGGTACACCTCGTCTCCCGTAAAGTCCGCCGGTTCGTTCATATCGTTCCAGATACCGGCCACTCCCTCGTCGAAGAGTACAGAATGGTGTCTCGCCCACCAGGAACGTGTCCGCGCGTCGGTAAAATCGGGAAATACCGCATCCCCGGGCCACACTTTTCCCACATAGGGTCCCCCGGTGGGCTCATCGAGGAAGAGATCCTCCGCGGCTCCCTCGGCAAATACCGGGTACTCGGTGTCGGTCTTAACTCCTGGGTCCACTATCGTCACCAGGCGAAAACCCTGCCCCCGCAGGTGGGCGATCATCGCCGCGGGATCGGGAAAACGCCGCCGGTCCCACGTGAATACCCGGTACCCGTCCATGTAGTGAATATCCAGGTAGATTACGTCCGCCGGAATCTCCTCGCGACGCAACGTTTCCGCCACCTCCAGGACGCGGCGCTCGGGGAAGTAGCTATAGCGGCACTGCTGGAATCCCAACGCCCATTCCGGCGGAAGCTCGTGGCGCCCGGTGAGCGCGCTGTACGCCTCCACCGCCTCCGGCAGCGAGGAATCGTGGCGGAGATAGATATCGAAGGAACTATCATAGATTTCGATCTGCAGGCGTCCCGAGTCCGCCTCCCCCACATCGAAATGAACGGTGGAGGTACTATCCACGAAGAGTGTGCTTGTTCCTTCCGGGGTGAAGAGGTACGCCACGGGAATCGACTGGTAGAGGGGATCGCGCTTCGGGGTGTGGTCCGGTTCATCGGAATTCCACATCGTCCAGGTACGTCCGCGCTTATCCAGGGAGCCGGTCTTTTCTCCAAGACCATAGACGCAGACGCCGGGATCCAAGGGCAGCGACAGCAGCACACCGTCGCGGCTTCGGGCGAGCTCCAGCGAATCGAGGGCGCTTCCCGCCAGCGGAAGCGCAAACCGGTGACCACGAACGTCCACCGGCACGATGCCGCGGGTATCTTCGTGGGGATTGATATTGCCTTCCACCCCACCGTGACCCGCGGCGTACCGCATACTGCGCCGATCCGCGACACCGGTGGGCTCATCCACAGCGGGCCGACGCCATTGCCGCCGACCAACACCTGCGGGATCAAGCGCCCAGGAACGCACCTGACCGGGATCGGTAAGGTCATCTTCGCCGACAGCGGCCGCGTCGAGACGGAGCGACACTCGGAGCCACTCATCGGAGGAACGGGAAAAAGACGCGGCACCGGACGTAAACCGATAACTGACGGCGGCGGGACCGGCATCACTACCGCCCAAATCGCCAAAGGGAAACCACGAGGACTGTCGATGTTGCATAGGCGCCTATCTTACTTGGCGCCAACCTCCTCGACTACCGTCGTGAGCTCTTCCTCGGAAAAGATCCGATCGATATCGAGAATGATAATGAAGTGTTCATCCTGCTTACCAATACCGCGGATGAAATCAGTATTGATCCGCGTACCGATCTGAGGAGCGGGCTCGATCTGACTGTCATCGAGATTGATCACTTCCTGAACACTATCGGCCAGGGTGCCCACGGTAACTTTCTCACCGCCAATCTCCACCTCCATGACGATAATGCTGGTGTCAATCGTCTTCTCGGTTTCACCCATCCCGAACTTCAGTCGAAGATCGATTACCGGCACAACGCTCCCGCGGAGGTTTATTACGCCGCGCATAAAGTCCTGCGTCCGGGGAACACGGGTGACTGAGGTGTACTCAAGGACCTCTTTCACATCGTAAACCTCAACGGCATACTGCTCTTCTACCAAGGTGAACGTCAAATATTGGTTGCTGTCAGTGCGTAAGTCATCGCTCATTGTGTCCTCCGTGTACCACAATCGTAGTTCACCGCCGGCGGTGCTGCAATCGTTTTTCCTACAAACTCACCCCGATCGTCCATCGATGACCTTGTCCACCAGTCGGTCCAGCACGCGTCCCTCGATCCCATGGCGTTCACCGACAGCCCGAACCCGCTCAATCAGGGACCCTTCGGTGCCCACCCCGCCGGCACCGAGCACCTCCTGAAGAACGGCAAACTCACTCTTCGAAAAGCGCACTCCCCCGCGGACGTGCTCGTCAAACGCCTCCGTGGCGATCGGGCACACCCGCTGGGCGATCTCGAACATGGTTTCCGCATAGGCGCGAATCTCGTACTGCGCGTGAGCGTCCATGCGAAGCTTGAGAAAATGGAACAGGTTGTGCAGATCGATCTGCCAGTACCACTCCGTGTACATCGACAGCGGCAGATTGATCCGGGCCAGTTCCCGCGCCACGTTGCGTTCCAGGAGTCCTTCATACCCCTGATACGCTGCGCGTTGCTGCGTCGCGAGTTCATCCTGAATCGCCCGCGCCTCCTCCGGCTCAAACACCTCACCGCTGCGCCCCTGCTTGTTGTCGGTAGCCTGCGGTGCCACCGCATCGCCCGCGGGCACATAGAACTCATCCTTCATGACGCTATAGCGACCGGAAATCTCGTTGAGGCGCGCCGTGCGGTGGCGCACCCACTGGCGCGCTACGAAGATCGGCATCTTGGTATGGAACGTAAACACCACCTGTTCAAAGGGTGAGGTGTGCTCGTTGCGCAGGAGGTAGTTGATCAACCCTTTGTCCTGGCGATACGTCTTGGTTCCCGCTCCGTAGGAGACGCGGGCCGACTGCACGATCCGCTTATCTCCCCCCAGGTAATCCACCAAGCGGACAAATCCGTGGTCCAGAACCGGAAACTCCCGGTCCAGTATCTCCTCCGCTGCGGGAACTATCTCATGGGCCATTCCAACCTCCTGACGCATTGTAGCCAAGAGCGCTATCTTGTAAACATGAACCGTACGCATCGGGTACTACACGTTTCCGCAATGGGCCTCCTTATCGGATTAGTTTTCGGGTTTGGGTTGAACCTGTCGGCTCAGACGAGCCCCCGCTACGGGAGCGACAGCGATTACATAGAGGTCTGGGGCGTCGAGCGCGAGGACAATAGCTACGACTTTTACGCGCGCAACGACCATTTCATACCGATCTATATCGACGTCAGCTTCGAGCACCTCGTCAGCCTCGCGCCGGACCAGGATCTGCCCTGGCGCGGGGCGATCCCCCCGGACACGAAAGAGCAATACCTCTTTACCTTGGAGCCCACCACCACCCGGGGGCGGATCGGCTACAACCTGCGCTACACCTTCGCCATGGGAGACCCCGACATCGCCGACCATGATGATGAGTACGCCTATCTCCTTCCCTTCGAGCACGGAACCAAGCGCCGCCTGACTCAAGGGTACAACGGCAATTTCTCCCATTTCGGAGAGAACCAGTACGCCGTGGACTTCGATATGGAGGAAGGCACCGCGGTGTACGCCGCTCGGGACGGTGTCGTGGTCCGGGTCAAGGAAGACGGCCGCGCCGGTGGACCCTCCATGTCTTACGCCGACCACGGCAATCTTGTAATGGTGGCCCATGAGGACGGCACTTTCGGCAACTACGTGCACTTACGTCATCGCGGCGCCGAGGTCGAAGTGGGAAACGAGGTTGCCGCAGGCGAGCTCATCGGCTATAGCGGAAATACCGGCGTCTCCAGCGGGCCGCATCTCCACTTCGATGTCCGCGTGCCCTTGGAAAACGGACGGATGCAGAGCATCCCGTTTCAGTTCCGCGACGTCGAGGGAGATGCGATCGACCCGAAAGAGGGTGTCTTCTACTACGCCTCCCACCCCGGCGGCGAACCGTTCGAATTGGTCTACGGGAGCGACCTCACCGTGGCGGACTTCGCCGACCATGAAGCGGACTATTCCGGCCAGGGCCGCATCGAGTTCCGCACCGAACAGTACGATCTCACCTACGCCCTCTTCGTAGCCAACGGCCTCTCCGACGCGATCGAGGCCACCGTCAGCTTTAGACTGGTAAACATGCGCGCCGAGGGCCACACCCCGGTGGAACTCACCATCCCGCCCCGGACCGAAGTCTTCGTCACCCTGCTGCGGGCCGACCCCGCCGGTGACCGTTGGCAGTACTCCCCATCGGTCAGGTATCGCCGGGTGGAATAGGCTCTCAGCCGGGGAAGCGCCGTGGTGCCGGGTCGGTCGTGGCGTCCGGCTCGGACAGCTCCGCCGGTGCCCGCTCCAGCTCCTCCAGCGGCTCGTACGCCTCTTCGTTGGGATCGTAGGTTTTTTCCTGGTCGGTGGCGGGTGCCGGCAGCGGGATCTGCACGCGGAAATCGGGATCGGTGAACGGTACCGCCCGCACCCGCCACTGCGTACCGTCCCAGTACTCGTAGTAGCCCACGCCGTTCCCCACACGCTGCATGCGGGCGTGGAAACTGCGGACCTTGGCCATTTCGATTTGGGTGATCAGGGTATGGGAGAGCGAGTCCCGGGCCGGAAGCAAGCGGAAGCGGTTATACAGAAACATCACAAGAAACAGCACGTAGTTCCGACCACGATTGCTGTCGGCGCGTGTGTAGAACACCTCCTCGGCGTCAATGTTGATAAACGCCCGCGTCCGCTCACCCACGTACAAATAGAACCCGCGCACCGTGAGTTCATCTGCGGGAAAATCACGCTGTACCTGCTCGATCACCGTAACTTTCTGCACTGGCATCAGTATACCAAAACCGGGAGGGTAATGCCCGTGGCGCCGGCGCGTGTCCCGCCGGGCGCGGCGACCCGTTTCACTCCGCCCGCCACCAGCATCCGTGATCGAGGTCTATGGTGATCGCCCCGTCAACGGGACTCGGATCACTGCCGAACCCGCGCCGCAGGCGGGAGTAGTACGCCGCCCCGGCCCCGCGCCACAGTTCGCGGCCTCGTTGCACGGTGTCTGACGCCTCCACGGCGGCCTCAGCGAGCTCCTGCCGATCCACGCCGTCGCGATGCTGCAGGCGCCGGAGCGCCAGGTACACCGCCATCGCTTCCAGGTCGGCTTCGGTGTCGCCGTCGCACGTACCGTCGGTGTCTGCCCCGGCCACCCCGGCGCAGAGCACCTCCCCGATCTCCTCCATCGGGGAGGAGGCCACCAGTTCCCGCCGCAGTCGCTCCACGTAGCCGGTGGTAAAATCGGAAATGTAGGTGGCCATGGACCACTCCCGGAAAGCGGGGTCGGAGAAGCTCCGCAGCCGGCGCGGTTCCATCGTAAGCTCCTGGCGCTCCCCATCGATCGTCACCACCCGGTACTCATGCGGATAGAGGCTGATAGCGCCGCCCGCCAGTTCATACAGCCACGCTCCGTCCGCATCCACACTGCCGGTGTTGTTGCGAGCGTGAATATGCCCGCTGAACACCACCGGTACCCCATATTCCTGAAACAGCCGTTGAACGCGCGGACCCTCGTCAACCACATACCGCCGCGATCCGTATCCGCGATGCGGCCCATGGTTAAGCAGATTGTGGTGCATGAACACCAGGGGCGCCCGACCCGTCCGTCGCACCTGCGCCAGTTCGTCCTGCAACCACCGCCGCTGGTCCCGGCCGATCTCTCCCGTGGACCGGGGGACACCGATCTCATGGTTGTCCTTCCACATTGCCGTGTCCAACAGAAACAGGGTCAGCTTCTCGTCCACATCAACGCGGTAGCTCAGATCATCCGGGCTGATCGACACCGCATTTCCGTAGCCTGCCTCCGCGTGAACGTCCATGAATCGTTCCCGCGAGACCGACGGTAGTTCCGATGCCCGATCACCGGTCAGCTGTGCCGCCCACGGATTATTGACATCGTGATTCCCGGGAATCACGAACACCGACACTCCAAGCGCCCCTATCTGGGCCGTCATTGCCGCAATATCTTCATGTCCCTGCACCGACCCGTTCGCGGTGAGATCTCCCGTGATCACCACAAAATCAAGTGGGTCCGAATCGTGTTCCGCCGCAACCGTCCGCTCCGCCGCCGATAGGAGCTCATCGGAGCGCGACAAAACCTTGCCGTCGTTCGTCGACAACCAGCGCGCAAACGCCCGTCCCGGCTCCCACAGCCGTGAGCTCAAGTGGTGGAAATCGGAAAGAACGATAAAACGAACCGAGGGGTACGGGGGGCCCTCACGCTGCAGCGGGGCGGCCTCACCTCCAGTTGGATTGCGGGGCATCCTCTCAGCGTCGCGCTTTTCGTCAAACGGGGTAGCTCCGGGACCGGTAGCGGCCGCCAGTTCCGCCGCTACGGCTCCGGCGGTTGGCGTCACCGCAGGAGGATTAGCCTGCCGCTGTACCTGCAACGCGTCCTCCTGGGCACACGCCGCCGGCAGTGCTATTCCCCCCAGCAACAGGCTCACAGCCGCTCGTCGGGTGACCGCAGCGCACCTGAATCGAGTACGCACCGGGGTCTACGGCACCTTTTCCATGAACTCCTGGAGCCCCTGAGTTTGGGGATCCTCCAGGATCTTCGGCGGACCATGTTCTCCGATCTCACCGTTATTCATGAAAATCACATAGTCGGCAAAGTCGTGAACAAAAGTCATGACGTGAGATACCAGGACAAACTCCATACCGAGCTCCCGCAACTCCTTAATGGCGGTAAGCACATCGTAGGTCAGGACGGGATCCAGCGCGGAAGTCGGTTCATCTAGAAAGATCACCTCCGGGTCGATCGAAAGGGCACGCGCCAGGGAGGCGCGTTGCGCCTGGCCGCCGGAAACGTTTCGCGGAAGCTTGTGCGTCTGATCAGCGAGGTGTAACAGCTCCAGATAATGGCACGCCTGTTCGTGCGCCTCGTGTTTGGAATACCCCCGCGTCTTTTCCAGAACCAGCGTGATATTTCGCTCCAGCGTCAGATGCGGGAACAGATTGTGGCCCTGAAACACAAACCCTACCGATTTCCGGTACTCCGGGGCGCTGACATCGTGTTCGTTCACACGAACAGATCCGCCGGTAGGTTGCTCCAGTCCCGACAGAATGCGCAGCAGCGTCGATTTCCCACTCCCGGAGACGCCGATAATCGCAATCGATTTATAACCCTCCACGGAGAAATTCAATTCGCGAAGCACGTGTACGTCGTAGTGATGGTTCACTTCGTTCAGCTCAATTTTCATATGCCCCACCGCCGGTCAATCCATTTGGTCAGTTGAGAAAGGGGGATCGTAATCGTCAGATAAAGAAGCCACATCAGAATAAACCCTTCCACGAACCGGAAATTGTTATTGGTCATCAGCTGTATTTCATAGAAGAGCTCGCGATAGGAGAGCACATTCAAAAGTGCACTACCCTTGATGATGAGGGAGAAGTTGTTCATGAGCGGCGGCATAAGAATTCTGACCACCTGGGGAATGATGATGTACCGGTAGCGCTGGTACGGCGTAAACCCGAAGAGGTCCATCGCCATATACTGCTCGAGATCGATACTGGATATCGCCGACTTGAAGATGTTGGTCATGTATGGCGAGATGTAGACGGTGAGGCCTATAAAGCCCATTACAGCCCGGCTGGTAGACCCAAACGCCGGACCGATGACAAACGCCATGATCATGATCATCACCAGCAAGGGCGTGCCGTAGATGATCTCCGTGAATACATCGGTAAACGCGCGGAAATAGCGAATCGGCGATCGCGTGAGCAGATAGAGAAGGAACCCCAGCGTCATACTACCCACCAGGGAAACTATCGACACCCAAATGGTGCGCCGAAAGCCGTTCAAGATGTCGTCCTGGTAGGGGAGCAGGTCCTGGACGTTAAACGCCTGCGTCTGGCGCACCACAACGAACACGCCGAACAGAATGAACGTTACCAGCGCCAGAGCGTACGCCGTTCCCATACCATTAAGAGGCCGGCGGTCATCCGCCGGCCCGCTCATTGCCTGTTGAGTGTCTGCCATGAGGCCTCGATCAGTTCTCGTCAATGAAGAAATCGAGACCGTAGCGTCCCAGCCGCTCCCGTATGGTGTCGTCCCACTTCGCGGAGAGTTCGTCGTAGACACCGTCGGCTTCCGACATGGAGGCCACAAAGGCGTTCGCCTGCTCCAGCAGTTCCGGATTGTCCTGGCGAATACCCATGGCGATCGGGCTGGAGACGAAGGGATCCCACAGCACGATCGAGTCATCGGGATGTGCTAGATGCCCGCGAGTCACCGGAAACGCGCTCATCATCAGAACATCTGAGGAGCCCTGCACTACGTTCAGGACCGCAGTTTCGAGATTGGTAGCAATTTCCACGTCAAAGCCAAGGGACTCCGGAATACTGGCCGACACCTGACCGGTGATACCCGTAAACTGCGTCTCCTCGATATCGGTAAGATCCTCCTTGGGTGAATCTTCCGTAATGCCGTTCGCCTCGGCAAAATCCTGGTTTACCAAGCTGATAATCTTAAAGTAGAAATAAATGTCGGAGAAGGTGACTACCTCGGCTCGCTCCGGGGTGCGACTCATGGAGGCGATGATCACATCGATCTCTCCCGAATTGAGCGCCGGAATAAGCGAAGCAAAGTTTGTATCTACGATCTCTACCGGGCGACCCAGATATTCTCCGAAGGCCGTGGCCACATCCACGCTAATACCTTCCGGATCACCGTCGTCATTGCGCGTCTCAAACGGCGGATACCGCAAATCCATGCCCACCCGGAGGATATCGGATTCCTGCCCCCCGGATGCCATGGCCAGCATCGGTATCATTATTGCTAAAACCAAACTCAGGCTTATTCGCTTCACATCACACTCCTTGTGGGTACTAAATGTTTTACTTGCACAAGTTCGTAAATGCTTCCGGTATATTCAAGTATTTTGGTGAGCTTTTTCGTGGTTAAGCGGGTGCGAGAGCTGCACATCAGTGAACCAACCCTCGTAAACGCGAATGAAGGAGGGGGCCGGAGATAACGTCAGCTGTTTGAGCCGCGGAAGAGCTTCACCCCGAAAAGGTCTGTCATTGGGCGGAAGTGCTTGTCGTTTTCAAATAGCGTGAGTCCGTGATCGAGGGCGTTCTGGGCAATGATAAGGTCGGGAATCCCGACGTTGTTGAATCCGGTCGCCAGACATGTTTGCTGCATCTCGATGATTCGCTCCCAGTCTATCGTGAGATCAACCTTTTGTACCGAGTACATCAACTCTCTCAGGTCGTGTTCACCTTTGGACTCGATAGACGGTATTAGTTCCGCCAGAACGAGATCGTTGGTGACGATCAGTCCGTCTTCGATCAGTTGATTCAATGACCAGGCAGCATCATTTCCTCGGAAGAAATCAATCCAGATAGACGTGTCGGGGAGTATCGTGCTCATCGGTCTCTTAGGGTATCGAGATTGATCTCTAAATCTACCTTTCCGAAGTAGTCTTTGAGACCCTGTATCTTTTCTTTCTGAATGAGATTGACCAACGCTATCCTGATTACCTCCGTCTTCGTCTGAGCGTGAGTTAATCTCATCGCCTCATTCAATAGCGATTCAGGTATGTTGAGGGTGGTTCGCATCGTCACCTCCAATGCATAACATACTGCCCGTCTTATGCATAATCAAACGTCGAATTATGCATCTCTGCGAAAAGCAGGACTGGCCCACGATCAGCACAACATTGGGAGTGGACGACAGCGGCGGTACCAGTAGTATCTTCACCCCATGGCACGCAATATTCGCAGTGAACCGCTCCAGGGATGCTCCGATGAACCGCTTACGGGATACTATCGCGACGGGTTATGTAACACCGGTGCCGGCGATTCCGGCACGCACGTGGTTTGCGCGGAAATGACCGAGGAGTTTCTCACGTTCACTGCCTCCCGCGACAACGATCTTTCCACGCCCCGGCCGCAGTGGATGTTCCCCGGACTCAAGCCCGGCGACCGCTGGTGTCTGTGTGCCCTCCGCTGGGAGGAGGCGCGGCAAGCGGGTACCGCCCCACCGATCGTGGCGGAAGCAACCCACATCCGCGCCTTGGAGTACATCGATGAATCGGTACTGGAGTCGTTTGCCGTCTCGTGAAACGCCCGCGGCCCGAGCGATGCGAGCTGTGTGGGCGTCCCGTTACCCTTACCTGGGGCGTAAGGTATCAGGCGGTATCTTTCGCATAGAGATATCGCTGGAAGCCAGTAAACACGTCTCGCACCGTTCCCAAATCCCCGAATACATCCACGGCATCATACGTGCCGCCGTACTTGAGCTGTAAGAGCTGCGGCAGTCGTTTCCGGGCGAGCTCGTCGATCCCGCCCTGCACGTAGTGATCCAGAACAAACTCGATGAACTTATTGGATGACAAAGGCCGGCCGACGGGTCCCAGAAGCTGGCCTGCACGATGTGCTGGATCTCCCGTTCCTGACCTTTATTGTCTAATCGTAATGTGGATCGGGGGAGCGCGTTGACGGAAACGCGAAGCCGTTGGATGATTACGAAACAGGATGAATAGGTCCGCATACCAGCCGCCCTACACGATTACTTCGGAAATCCTCAACCGTGTCGCTGTGATCAGCGAGGCCGTCGGAAAACTAACGGCGCTCACCGACGACGCCGGAGCACTCCGTTTACGTCGTGCGAACCGCATCCGCACTATCCACGGCTCGCTGGCGATCGAAGGTAACACCCTGAGCGAGGAGCAGATCACCGCGATTCTGGAGGGCAGGCGGGTGATCGCCCCACCCCGGGAGGTGCAGGAGGTCAAAAACGCACTGGCCGCCTACGACCGCTTTCATACATGGACACCGGAATCGGAGACGGATCTGCTGGGAGCGCATCGTCTTCTGATGTCTGGACTGATCGACGAAGTTGACTCCTACCGAAGCGGTGGGGTCGGAGTGATGTCCGGGCGGGAAGTGATCCATATGGCACCTCCTGCCCCGAGAGTTCCAAGCCTCATGAGCGATCTTTTCAGTTGGCTCGCAGCCACCGGCGCCCACCCGCTGATCGCCGGCTCGGTCTTTCACTACGAGTTCGAGTTTATCCATCCGTTCGCCGATGGGAACGGCCGTACGGGCCGGCTATGGCAGAGCCTAATCCTATCTCGTTGGACCCCCGTGTTTACCGACATTCCCGTGGAGAGCCTCATCTTTGAGTACCAGTCGGAATACTATGACGCACTCCGGCGAAGTACCGTGGAAACCGATTCCGCTTCGTTTATCTCGTTCATGCTACGAATGATTCTTGAAACCGTGACTGTCGTTACCCCCCAAGTCACACCCCAGCTCACCCCCCAAGTCGGTGAGCTGTTGGCGGTGGTAACGGGTGAGATGGGCCGGGAGGAGCTGCAAACCGCTTTGGGTCTTTCGGACCGGAAATCGTTCCGGGAACGCTACCTGGCTCCCGCCCTTAACGCCGGTCTGATCGAGATGACCGTCCCCGACAAACCTACCAGCCGTCTGCAAAAATACCGACTGACAGTCCGCGGCCACCAGTGGCTGGCAGAACACCGGAATTGAGGCCAATGCGGGTCTTTGCTGCATAGAGGTCGGAGACCTGACAAGCGGTTACGCGGCGCCCCTGATCAGATAGTCGCGGGCCAGCTTCGCCAGCAGGATGAGGACGGGAGTGGCGTGGAGCAACAGATCAAAGATATCCAGCGGTGTCACCAGTGTCCCCTGCGCAAGCATGCCTATCTTTTCAAAGAGGTGTGGTTGCGGGCGGAAGGGCGCCAGGCCCAGCAAAACAGCGATCGGCACGAGCGTGCCGTAGGTCAGCGAATCAATCCAATTGAACATGGGAGAAAACTACTGAAAAACGCCGAACGTGTCGGATCATTGGCTGATGCATTTATTATGATCGCTCATACTCGAACGGATTAAAGAGCGGAATCCCATAGCCTTCGAAGTCGCGGATATTCCTTGTGGCAAGTACCAGCCCGTGTTCCCATGCGCTCGCGGCGATCAACGCATCAGCTTGATGGACTGTTCTCCCCTGCGATTCGAGAATTGCCCGGCGTTCTCCGCTCCACTGTGCCGCAGAGTCCGTCACTGGAAAAACCTGTCCCACGTCAGCGAGCATACGGCGCAGCCACGCCTCCTTACCGTATGCCTGACGGCGACGTAGACCGTAGATGAGCTCTTCCAGACAAATGACCGACGTTGCTACCCGGTCCAACGTCTGAAACCACCCTGTTACTTGGGAGTCAGGCTTCTTGCGCATCACCTCACTGATGATGTTGGTATCAACGAGGTAGGTCATTTCCAGTCATCCCCAAACTGGTCAGGCCTGTCTGTACGTTCCGCTACCGCCATCCCCGGTTCGTTCTGGCGCAGTGAATCTAAGTCCCGTAACCAATCCGACACCGTCCGATTTGCGGTCTGCTCTTCACTTCGTACATACCGATCGTAGGAGACAACAACGCCAACCGGCTTCCCTCTCAACAGGACCACCTGCGGTGTTGTCTCCGCCCCCGACAGCACTTGCGAAAAATGTCGCTTGGCGTCCGTAGCGTTCCAGGTCTTCATAGTCACCTCACATGATCAATAATACAGCTAAAATGATCATTTGGGAAGCTCTTCGTCCGCGAGATGTTCCGCCGCGACCGGATGCTCAGGTTTGTTCTGGCAATCCTTTCAAAGTGAACGCAGGCGTTCTGGGGAGCTCAGCAATTTCTTACGGGAGATACCTAAATGACGGAGCTGTTCAGATGATCAGCGCCTACGAAAAGAGCCACCCAGGGGGTGGCTCTATTGATCGCGTCGTGGCTTTTGGTGAAAACGACCCATGCTATTGAAAGATTATCGAGTCCGAGCTTCCACTCGTTTCTGTGATCTTCTTGATCTTATAGTCCGAGTCGTTGAAGATGTTTCCCTCCGACCCGCTGAACTCGAATCGATAGGATCCCGTAGTGCTGCCTTCGGTCACTTCAGCGTCGACGGGATCGCTTCCGCTTAACGAAGTAATCTCGTACGAATTTCCGGGGAACTGTGAGGTCCAGTAGTCATCGTTCACCTGATTGTAGTTGTCAGCGCCACTATCCAGGTAAGACTTGATATTGCTGTAGGTACCATTGTCGATGTCTCGAAAAAACGCCTTAACAAGATCCTGCGGTGAGTCCCCACCCGGGGAACACGCTGCAAGCGCCAATGCAACCGCGACGACACCTAAAACCTTGAGCAATGCCACTATGCTGATACTTGTTCGTTTCATACTCATACTCCTTTTCTCCTATGTGCTAAATGTCGGTATCTTCCAGATACCGGTCCGCCTGCGAATCGAAGGCATCAACGATCTCGGCAAACCGATCGCGAAACTCCTTATACTCGTCGCTGGGGTTGAGAATGTTACGCGTCTTCATCTCCATGTACATCGACCCCAGGGCATGACGGCGCAGTGAGAGCGCTGAAAGCGCGTGATAACGGTAGTTCAGGACTGCGTTACCTGTTTGTCCGGCGAGCGGACGCCATGTTTCATTGCGGTACTCCTGGCGCTCCTCATCGTCGTCAATCTCACCAATCTGTGCGAAGGCGGCGTCCGAGACTTCTTTGGCGTCCAGATAGTTCCGGTACCACTCCGCCGCGTCCACGGCGTACTCCTCGAGGCGAGCGGCCACTCCCTCAAGAGCTTCCACGGGATCTTCCAGAAACACATCAAGGCGATTTGCATTCCAGTCGGAGTGGTTAATCTCCCGCCCAATCACCGAGTATTTCTCCCCTGGCGGGCCGCCGGCGGGCACTTCTACGGCTTCGTCCTGGGTGAGGCTGACGGTGCGGCCGGCAGCGGTGACTTCCACTTCGCCGGATTCGACGACGAAGAGGCTGGAGCCCTCACCACCGGCATAGACGGCGACTTCCGTGCCGCGGACGCCGGCGACGACGCTGCTGGTACCGATGTCCGGCTCGTGACGGCCGGTGAGGCGGTTAAAGCGGTACTTCACGGCGCCGGCGCTGTTGGACATGACGGTGCGGCGCTCGCCGCCACGTTCTACCTCGCGAATCGTGAAGACGGTGTCCGGCTGGACCTCGATGGTGGAGGCGTCGCCGTACTCCATCTCGACGAAATCGCGCCCGCCGGTGACGACACTGTCGCCGGCGCGCAGACTCATGCCGAAGTCCAGCCAGTTGGTGGTTCCCTGGGCCTCGCGGAGCTCAGGCTCGCCTTCGAGGTACACCACGGTGGCATCCTGGGCGAGGGCGGTAGCCGCAGACCAGCTCATGAGCAGTGCGGCAAGGACAAGAGCGCTCGGCGTTCGATGTGATCGATTGGTGATTCCCATAATCACCCCTCCTCTGGTCCGGTAAAGCCGAAGATCCGGGGGGTGCGCCACTGCCGGTCACCGGTGACGATCAGGAAGGTACCGTGGGTGGTGGATACGCGCGCGAGGCCGGCGTCTTTCGCGGTGTAGCGGTCAAACCAGACGCGGACGTCCATGGTGTCGCCGAACTGGCGGTAGGTAGTATCGTCCACGGGGCCGAGTTCCTCGATGGTGGCGGATTGGAAGGTGAATCCGACGTCCCGCAGGTTGAGCCACATCGCCCGGAGGTCTCGTTCTTGCGTGAGAATTTCCCCGTCCAGGAGGAACGGTCGGGCCGAGAGCTCCATGACGCGGGTGATGTCGGTGGTATTGAGCTCGGTTAGGAGCGCCTCAACCCGATTGTCGCGCTGCGATACCGGGACGGTGGCGCAGGACGCGGCGAACAGCGCGACCAGCATGGCGGTCGCGATAATGCGAAGTGGGCGTTTCATGTGGATTAAATCATAGACCGTGCGGGGTGTACTTTCAACTGTGAGGGCAATTTTTGGAGATTTCCGAAGCGGAAACGTGTTAGAGAGGTGTCAGGGCGTCTTTCATTTCGGCCCAGAGCGCGCGGTAGGCGGGAAGAGCCGGCCCCGGACGGCGGAGTTCTCCCAGCGGCTTTCGTTCGGTAGTCATCCGCTCCACCGCGGATGAGTTGGGAACGACGATCGGCCAGATCGCTTCGGCTACTGTCTCTCGGTGAAGCTTTCGGCGGCGGTCAACCATGGCATAGAAGCCGATCAACTGAGTGGGTTGTCCCTTTTTGTGCGCCGTTTTTTCTTGCATGAAATCCCGGAGGATGGAAAAACTGTGCATGGCAAGCGGCGTCGGCACGACCGGCGCCACGACTAGGTCTACCGCTTTGAGGATCGCCTCACTTTCGTAGGTGAGGCCCGCCGGTGCATCGACGAGGAGCAGGTCATACCCCTTACCCAACCGCCTGAAGATCGCCCGGAACGGGTCGTTGTCGTCCTGGTAGTCAGCCAACATCTGCGGCAGCTTACGAAACGAGAGTGCCCCGGGGAGCACGGAAAGATTGGGATAGTCAGTGGAAATGATGAAGTCGGCCAGACGCTTCTTGGCGCGAGCCACCGCCTTCGCAGTGGTGGTGTGCGCGGTATCCACGCGAAGGATGTATCCCGCCGAACCTTGTGCATCCAGATCCAGCAGAAGGGTCTTGTAGCCTTCAGCCGCCGCCAGGTGTGCGAGCGTCACTGCGGTGGTCGTCTTTCCAACGCCCCCCTTCAGGTGGGCGATGGCAACTTTTTTCATGGGCGTTCCGCCTTCATACGTGGTCGATCATGATCTACTGCGCGGCACCAGCCACAGGAGGAAGATCGGTCCCGCAAAATGCAGGCCAAAACTAAGACCGGCGAATCCCTCCGGTGCCGGCATCGCCGGACTGCCCGGTGTTTGAATCGTATCGGCAAACGAGGGGAATGCAAACATCACGAAAACGATGATTGTTCCGATGACGAGTCCCCATTGCGCCACGGGCACGCTGAAACGGGAGGCGATATAGTACACCAGGCCCCCGATGATTACCGGTGCCGCCGAGAAGAGGCTCACGGATACAGGATTGATAACTTCCGGCAGCGCGAAGCCGGTGAGCGCGGTGTACGCGACGGAATAGATGTTGTTCACCACGACGGCCGCCACGGCGGCAAGCAGGGTGCGAACGGCCACAGAACCAAAAGACGGTTTGAATACATAGGTTGCCACGGAATCCTCCTTGTCCGTGGAAGCTACCGATGAACCTGCCCTCGCGACAAGCGGAAGTTGGAGGCCGGGCGAACACCCGGCCTCATCCTCACGGTCTCGGACGATAGGTCAGCCCACGAACGCCGTGCCAATCCCGCTTCGCGGATGTCCAGCTCCCGCTCAGGGGATCGTCGGAGTACCAGAAATCCCCGCCGCCGCTGATCATGACGAACTGCGGTCGGTCGTATCCCTGGATTTCGCCACCGACTACGGCCATGAGGGGAGTGTTACCCGAGGTGGTCTTGTAGCCGGCGCTCGCCCACTGGCGGCTTACTGTGCCACCGACCACGGTGCTGAGATAGAGGACGCCATTCGTGTCCTGGCGAGCCGAGAGAAAACGGTACACCGTTTCTGAGTTCTGGTCAGTATAGATATCGATACGTTCGGCGCTCTGGAACGGGACGGTGTATGCGGCATTTTTTGAGGTAGAAAGGACTGCCTCTGGGCTATTGGTGTACCCATCCCAGTAGTAGAGATCATTCGTCGAAACCGGGTACGCGATCCACTCCTGGGTGCCGGGATCGTAGGCAACCGATGTATAAACGGTGGGCTGGATGATGTTTGGATCATCATTTACCTCCGGTAGTGGCACCGATACCCACTGCGGCGCCCCGGCTCTCACGTTCTCGTGGGTTGCATACTGCCAGAGGGCGCCTTCTTCTGATCCCTTGCGGCCAACGACGGACCACGCCGCTGTTTCAATACCGTCCACGAATATCCGTCCCGGCTGCGCGGACCATACCATCTCCGCCTGTACCGACTGATCGTTCCAGGTGGTTCCGTCGGTTGAGGTATACACCGCTCCCCCCGCACCGGTAGCGACCCACAGCCCGTCGGACCAGGCCACGTGCGCCAATCCTTCATCGGCGCGGGTGGTCTTTACGAGCGACCAGGAGTCGGCGTTGGATCCGTAGTAGATCACCCCCGATCCCTGCGGTTGGTAGTCGAACGAGCCGGCTCCAACGGCAACCAGATTGCCCGCCTCGTCGGCGGCGATCGAACTCAACTCCTGGCCCGAGGCGATTTCCAGCGCGTCCCAGCGGCGGCCGTCCGGCGAGTGTCCGATCATAGTGTATCCGGCGGCAAAAAAACGGCTTCGGCACGGCAACAGGAGCTCCTCCATCTGTATGTCGCGCTCGTATTCTTCCACCGCATCAAGAACGTCGGCAAACGCCCAGCTGTTTCCATCGAGCGATACGGAACCGGTTATCTCCAACGGTTCGGCATCGGTGTTGGCGTGCCCATTTGTGGCAACGGGAAATGTCACCGCGGCATCGATTTCAGACGTGTTATAGGAGCTTCCGCGAAGAGACACGTCCCCGGAAAACGCGATCGTGGCGGTGCTTCCGGAGACCGTCTCCGAAATATACATCGCTCCGGTGAGGCAAACATCGCTACTCGCGATGAGCTGACAATCGTCCAGGGTAGCGGAAATCCGTGTGGCGGACCCGCCGGAGCGCACACTCATGCCAGTGGGATACTCTGCAGTGAGCGGATCATCCGCATCTGAGTCTACGATGAGCCGGGGAGCGTAAACGATCGCCTGCAGCGCGGGTAACGCTTCATAGGGCGGCCGGTTGGTTTCCTCTTCTTCCTCTCCCAAGAGTTCCGCGATATCGCACCCGGTGAGGACGCTTACGGTCAAAAGACCGCAGACCACAGCCAAAGACACACCAATCCATCGTACGTGTTTCATACGAGATCTCCTTGGGTCTGTCGGGATGGGCAAGCCTCTATTAAGTATAGCCCCCTCTTCACCAGAGTTCAAAAGAGTGTTTTTGTCATGATTGGGTGGCGGATCCCTTGCCCAAGAAGCGATTGGTGAGTATTTCAAAGGTATGTTGAGTTGGAACGAAGTAAAGCGCCTGGCGGATGACGGTGTCCCGGCTCCCAACCGCCGCGTAGAGAAGAGTGATGCGGAGTGGCGGGAACAGCTCACCCCGCAACAGTACGACGTAGCTCGCCGATCCGGGACGGAGCGGCCCTTTAGCTCGGAGATGTGCTCCAAGTTTGAACCGGGGATCTACGCCTGTATCTGCTGCGGGGAGAAACTCTTCGACGCTGATACCAAATTCGAGTCGCATTCGGGATGGCCCTCGTTTACCGAACCGATCGCCGATAACGTGGTGGCGTACCACAAGGATACCAGCCATGGAATGGTGCGGATCGAGGCGGTATGTAATACCTGCGATGCGCACCTGGGCCACGTCTTTCCCGATGGTCCCCCACCCACGGGTCTGCGGTACTGCATGAATGCCGCGTCCTTACAAAGAACTGAGTAGCCCTCGGTTGTCTGGGAGACCACAACCTACAATCCATGTACAGTGGCGAAATGATATGGTTTGGTGTTGCCCTCATCGGAGGGCTCGGGGCGCTCATTTGGAGCGCGGATCGATTTGTGGCCGGAGCGGCCGGTACGGCGGGCGTGTTGGGTATGTCGCCACTACTCATCGGTATGTTGGTGGTGGGTTTCGGGACCTCCGCCCCGGAGATGCTTATTTCGGCGATTTCCGCCGCGCAGGGAGCCTCCGGTATCGCACTGGGAAACGCCTGGGGATCCAATATTGCAAATATCGCTCTGATCCTCGGGGTCAGCGCCCTCCTCCGGCCGGTGGCGGTGCGTTCCCGGATTCTCAAGATCGAACTCCCGGTGCTTACGGTGGTGACGGCCGTGGCGGCTGTGCAGATTTTAAACGGGATGATCGGGCGCAGGGATGCGACGATTCTCCTGGCCGGTTTAGTAGGGCTCGTGGGGTGGTCGATTTACGCGAGTCGGTCTGCAGCCGCCGACACACTGGCAGAGGAGATAGGTGTAACCGCACGCACCGGCGCACCGGCTGAAAGCGGCCCCACACTCACATCACACGTCGTATGGCTGGTGGTGGGTTTGGTGGTGCTCATCGCGAGCAGTCGCGTCCTGGTGTGGGGTGCGGTAGGACTGGCCTCCACCGCCGGTATCAGCGATCTGGTGATCGGGCTGACCGTAGTTGCCGTGGGAACATCGTTGCCGGAGCTTGCCTCTTCGGTAGCCGCCGCCCGTCGCGGTGAGGACGATATCGCCGTGGGAAATGTGATTGGCTCCAATCTGTTCAATACGCTGGCGGTGGTGGGGATCGGCGCGATGATCCGTCCGATTGAAGTCGATCCGGCGGTGCTGACGCGGGATCTCCCGGTGATGGGGGGGCTCACGCTGCTTCTGTTTGTCGTCGGTATCGGGTGGCGCGGGCGCCCCGGGCGGATCAACCGCTGGGAGGGCGCCTTACTGTTGGCAATCTACCTTGGCTACATGGTGACGATCGCCGCCACGCAGATGTCCTGACCGTTTGGAATATCAGGATCAGGACATCGGTTCCGGCAGCGGTCAATCAAAAATTATGGGATTCCTGACTACCCGCATCATTTTTGTCCGTAGTACGCGTTGGCACCGTGTTTTCGCAGCCAGTGCTTCTCGGTGAGGTATTCAGGCGCACGGTGGGCGTCCGAGTGAATCGCGCGGGTATCCAGCGCCATCGCCGCCACCGCTTCCAGTACGATCGCGTTTTCCACTGCTTTGGTTGCGTCGGATCCCCAGGCAAAGGGGCCGTGGTTGGCAACCAGTACACCGGGCACCGCGGCGGGATCGATTCCGCGGGTACGAAACGTCTCCACGATTACCAAGCCGGTGTTGTACTCGTAGCGATCCTGTACTTCTTCAGGTTTCATTTCACGGGTGACTGGAATCTCATCGCGGAAATGGTCGGCATGGGTCGTGCCGAAGATCGGAATATCCCGCTGTGCCTGCGCCCAAGCCACCGCTTTCGCACTGTGGGTGTGAACCACCGCCTGCGCATCGGGAAAGGCGCGGTAGATTTCCAGATGGGTATCGGTATCCGACGATGGTCGCAGGTCACCACCTACCACCTCTCCGGTCTCGATTGAAACCAGTACCATCGATTCCGCATCAAGGGAGTCATACGAAACTCCGCTGGGTTTAATTGCCATCACCGGCTGTGAGGGATGGCGAACACTGGCGTTTCCCCAGGTGAGTAACACTAAGCCGGCGTCCACGATCGCCCGGTTCGCGCGGAGCGTTTCTTTTTGCAATTCATAATTGGTCATGACTACAGAATCCTCGCAGAAGTGGTATTACGCAACCAATCTGTCCCGCACAGGAAGCAAGTCGCGCAGATTTTCTGTGTTGACAGCCCGGCGAAGACGGCCCTACAATTGCGTTAACGATAACGCAGGACGGTATGACTTGGCAACTACACCGGAGTCGAACAAAAATAGCATCATGGCAAAGGCAGCAACGATGAAGGATGTGGCGCACGAGGCGCGGGTATCGATCGGCACGGTGGATCGCGTTCTTCACAATCGGGGACGCTTCTCCCAGGAAGCGGCAGACCGGGTGCGCGCAGCAGCAAAGCACCTCGATTTTCAACCAAATTTGGTGGCCAGCAATCTGAAACGCGCCCAGTGGCGCACCCTGGTGGCGGTGTTGCCCTATTCGCAACAGGATGGTGGATTCTGGCAACTGGTGGTAGATGGGATAAACCGGGCGGTGCAACAACTGGGACACCACTATGTACGGGTCCGCTTCGCGCATTACGATCGCTTTCAACCAGAATCTTTTACCGCAATTGCGGAGGATCTGGTCCGAGAAGCATCCCAACAGATCGGTGATAACGGCAACCGGACCGACGCCGATGAGACGTACGCCGGCATCATTCTCGCACCGACGCTGCAATCCGCCTCGGCGGAACTGGCGCGGCGGTGCGATCCGATTCCGGTGGTGGTGCTGGACGGGGAACTGCCCGGCGTCGACCTTCTGTGCTCCATCTCGCAGGAGAGTTACGAAAGCGGCCTCCTCGCTGCAAAGCTGCTACACCTAATGGCCGGCCCCGGTCGGTACGTATCGGTTGTCGTGGGACGTGAAGACTATCACCTCCTTCGGCGACGCAGCGGATTCGAAGATTTCTTTCACGGATCCGTGGCGACGGAGCGGATCGAAGCCACCTCGGAACGGGAACTGCGGGAGAGAATGGTGCAGCGAGCCGGGAGATTACCCGAAATTGACGGGATCTTCGTCGCCAACGCCGCTGCTCACACCGTCATCGATGCGCTGCAGAGCAGCGCCGGGCACCGAAGCGGCGCGGGAATCTCCGTGGTGGGATATGACCTGATCCCAGAGAATATTGCCCGGCTCCGGGATGGGACGTTGACGTTCGTCATCAACCAGCAACCGGATAACCAGGGCTACCAGGCAGTCTATGCGTTATATCGGCACTCCGTTCTCAAGGAGCGGGTGGAACATCAAATACGAATACCGGTGGATCTGGTGACACGGGAGACGCTCCAGTTTCACGAGCTTCCGCCGGATTCCACGAGAGGATAACACCATGGAAATTTGGATGTATGCCGGGAGTCAGAAGCTCTACGGTCCGGAACCACTGAAACAGGTTAACAAACATGCGAAAGAGATCGCCGCCGGCCTCGACGAAGCACAGGCGATTCCCCACCCGGTGGTATTCAAATCGGTCCTGACCACGACGGAAGAGATCAACACCGCCGTCCAGGAAGCGAACGGCAGCAGCGAGTGCGTCGGGGTGATTCTCTGGATGCATACCTTCTCCCCAGCGAAGATGTGGATCACCGGGCTGTCGCGGCTGCAGCGGCCAATCCTGCACCTGCACACGCAGTACAATCGGGACATTCCCTGGAGCTTCATCGACATGGACTTCATGAACCTGAACCAGACCGCTCACGGTGGCCGGGAGTTCGGATTCATGATGACCCGCATGGGCATTGACCGCAAAGTTGTCGTGGGACACTGGAAGAGTGACTCCGTTCATGCCCGCATTGCCGCCTGGGCCCGCGCCGCCGCCGCCCACGCCTCCATGCAGGGTGCCAAGGTTGCACGTTTTGGTGACAATATGCGGAACGTGGCGGTCACGGAAGGCGACAAGGTCTCCGCGGAGATGACCTTCGGATACTCGGTAGGCGGGTATGGCATCGGCGACCTGGTGGAATACTTCAACGCCGTGGCCGACGCCGATATCGACACGCTCGTGCAACAGTACGAGAAGGACTACGCGGTCGCTCCGGAGCTGCGTCGCGGGGGAGACCGCCACGAGGCGCTGCGCTACGCCGCCCGGCAGGAGCTCGGCCTTCGGGCGTTTCTCACCGATGGAGATTTCGTCGCCTTTACCGATACCTTTGAGAACCTCCACGGCGTCGAGCAGCTGCCGGGACTGGCGGTGCAGCGCCTCATGGCCGACGGCTACGGCTTCGGAGCGGAGGGAGACTGGAAGACCGCCGCGCTCCTGCGGGCGATGAAGGTCATGGCGGAGGGCCTTCCCGGCGGCACCTCCTTTATGGAGGACTACACCTACCATTTTGAACCCGGCCGTGAGCGCGTTCTCGGTTCTCACATGCTGGAAATCTGTCCCTCGATTGCGGCGGGAAAACCGTCGGTGGAGATCCACCCCCTGGGTATCGGTGGCAAATCCGATCCGGTGCGCCTCGTTTTCGATTCGACGACCGGCCCGGCGCTCAACGCATCGGTGATCGATGTGGGCGGACGCTATCGCCTGCTGGTAAACGAGGTGGACGCCGTGGAGCCTGATGCACCGCTCCCCAGCCTGCCGGTGGCACGGACGGTGTGGATTCCGAAGCCCAACCTCGAAGTGGCGGCGGCGGCCTGGATCTACGCCGGCGGCGCCCACCACACCGGCTACAGCCGGCAGCTTACCACCGAAATGCTGGAAGACTACGCCACGATTGCCGGCATCGAGCTGACGGTTATCGACGAGGCCACCGAGTTGCGCTCGTTCCGGCGCGAGCTGGCGCTGAGCGATATGTACTGGCGGAGCAAGTAGTAGACAGTCCGGTGGAAGGCGGCGCGCGCCACGGTCGGCATGCACGGCCGGCCCCACCCGGTGTACACTGCCCAACGGGAGGAAAATTATGGCACACACAGCATCATATGAACCGGCCACCGTCATCTCCGAGGGACAGGCGGTTGTCGGCGTAGAACTGGGATCAACCCGCATTAAAGCGACGCTCATCGGCCCCGATCACCAGCCGTTGGCGGCGGGGTCGTACGGCTGGGAGAACAAACAGGAGAACGGCGTCTGGACCTATCCGCTGGAGGAAGCGTGGACCGGGCTCGCCGGCGCCTTTTCCGACCTTGCAGCGGACGTGAAGAAACAGTACGGCGTGGAGCTCGCTTCCGCCGCGGCGGCGGGATTCAGCGGCATGATGCACGGCTATCTTGCGTTTGATGCCGACGGCAATCTGCTGGTGCCCTTTCGCACCTGGCGCAACAACATCACCGGCGAGGCCTCCGAGAAACTGGGCGATCTCTTCCAGTTTCCGATTCCGCAGCGCTGGAGTATCGCGCACCTCTACCAGGCGATCCTCAACGGCGAGGAGCACGTCTCCCGCATCGCGCGGATTACAACCCTCGCCGGCTACGTGCATTGGAAGCTCACCGGTGAGTTTGTACTGGGTCCCAACGAGGCCAGCGGCATGTTCCCCGTCGACCCCTCGACACTGAAATTCGACACGGAGAAGATCGCGCAGTTCGACGCGCTGGTGGCGGACAAGGGCTTTTCCTGGAAACTATCGGACATCCTGCCGAAGATCGTGCCCGCCGGTACCCAGGCGGGGACGCTCACCGAAGAGGGGGCGCGGCGGCTGGACCCCTCGGGTTCATTTAAAGCGGGGATTCCCATGAGCGCCCCGGAAGGTGACGCCGGCACCGGCATGATCGCCACCAACAGCGTGCGACAACGCACCGGAAACGTCTCGGCGGGAACGTCGGTCTTCGTGATGCTGGTGCTGGAGGAGTCGCTGAAACGGTTTCATTCCGAGATCGACCTGGTGCTCACCCCCGACGGCAGCCCGGTGGGTATGGCGCATTCCAACAACTGCACCTCCGACTTCGACGCGTGGATGGGCGTCTTCGGCGAGGCCGCGGCGGCGCTGGGCTCAGCGGTGGACGCGGGAGAGGTCTTTGCGCGGCTCATGCCGCTGGCTCTGGAGGCCGACGCCGACGCCGGCGGGCTGGTGACGATTCCCTACGTCTCCGGCGAGCACGTGACCGGCTTCTCGGAGGGACGGCCGCTTTTTGTCCGCGGGAGTGACGCCACCTTCAATCTGAAGAACTTTGTCCGGGCGCACCTGTACTCCGCGGTGGCGGCGATGCGCACCGGCCTTGATATTCTCACCAAGGACGAAGGCGTGAAGGTGGAGGAGATCCGCGGCCACGGGGGCTTTTTCAAGACGCCGGAGGTGGGCCAGCGCATCATGGCGGCGGCCACCAACTCCCGCTGCAGCGTGATGGAAACCGCCGGTGAGGGTGGCGCCTGGGGCATGGCGATCCTCGCGGCGTACACGGTGTGGAACAGCGGAAAGAAGGCGCTCCCGGACTATCTTGACGATGTTTTCGCCGACGCCGATGTGAAAGTGGTGGAACCGAAGGCGGAGGAGGTCGCGGGATTCAACCGCTACTTCGAGCGCTACACCGCGGTTCTGGCGGCCGAGCGAGCGGCGGTGGACGGGCTGGCGTAGAGCCGGCTCCGGCGGCGAACCAAGGATTCCGGGCCAGGACGTGCGTTAGCGCCTCTGCCGGCGGATGCATCATGCCTGGCCGGGGGTGCCGGGTAGCGGGGCGCGCCCGGAACCCGCGTTGTCGGAGGGTGGCGCGCGCCCGGGGAGCTGCGGCGCCTGGTAGCGGGTGTATCCTCCCGGCGTCCCGGCGTCCCGGCGTCCCGGCGACCGGCGCCCCTTGTGCGGGCCATCGGTATGCCCTACCATGCCCACCGCACGATGAAAAACACAAGCCACACCTTAATTCGGGATCTTATGGGAAAAACGGTGATCGTAGGCCTCGTGGCGATCGCCGTAACCTCCGTTGTTGCCTACACGGTGAGCTATCGTCGCCGAACCCAAGAAACGCTAGCGGTACTCCAGCAGTCGGTAACCGAGCGGATCGAGCGGGAGACCGCGATCTTTGATCTTGCCCGGGACAATCTCGACGTATTTACCGAGGAGTTCCTTCGGCTTTACCTTTCAGATGACATCATCGTAACCGAAGCAGATTTCGAACGCCTCTATTTCGTGGGCGACGAAGGCGCCCACCGGATGGAGCGGCAGTACTTCGACGGTGTGGAGAGTAGCGACGGGACCTACCGCTACGGGGTGTCCAGTTTTATAGGAAACAACCAAGCGGTGGATGATCCTGATCTGCAACGGCGGCTTGTCCTGGTGTATCGACTTCTGGCGCAGATCGGCCCGGCGTTCCAGACTCGTTTTGCCAATACCCACGTCTCATATCCCGAAAACGCGATTACGCTCTTCTGGCCCGAGGTGCCCTGGGGACTCCAGGCGCGGGCCGACCTGCCGATGAACGAGCTCGGCGTAATCCTGGCCACGATGCAGGAGCAAAACCCGGAGCGGGAACCGGTCTGGACGGGTCTGTACTTTGATGAGACGGCGGAAGAATGGATGATCACCTATCAGGTTCCCGTGGACCACGAGGGGCGCCACCTGATCAACCCGAGCCACGATGTTCCTCTCACGGATCTTATGACCCGTCTCCCGGCACCGGATTCCGGCCGCCGGCCGGGGTACGCCTTTATCATGCGGGAAGATGGCTACCTGGTGGCGCGGCCCACACTCCCGGCGGAGGATCAGCGGTGGGTAGGGCAGCTTTCCCTCGAAAAAATCGAGGACCCGGCGATCGTCAGATCATACGAGGCAATTCGCGACGCGGTGAATGAGAATCCGGCGGCCTTTGACGACGGCGGGACGCTTGTGCTGGAAAACACCCAGGACGACACCTATCTCACGGTGGGACGCCTGGATGGCCCCGACTGGTGGTATATCGATGCCTTTCCCATGGCTGAGATCCAAGCGGTAGCTCACGGAGCGGCGCTGGAACGCATCTTCGAGAGCGTGGCGCTGCTCGTTATCCTTATGGGGACGTTCCTGGTGTTGGTACACCGCCGCGCGGCGCGGCCGCTGGCACAACTCAGGACCGCCGCCGAGCGCATGGGTGAGGCGCGGGTAGCTGAGGTAGTGCACGGAGATGTGCCGCTGCCGGTCAATCTCAACAACGAGATTGGGCTCACAGCGCAACGGTTTCACGAGATGGCGGGACGTATCCTCAACGCCAATCGCGAGCTGGAACGCGTGGTAGATCAGCGCACCCAAGAGCTGCAGGAGGCAAATGCGGCGTTGCGCGAAATGAGTGTCATGGACGGCCTCACCGGTATCCATAACCGACGTTCTTTCGACCGCGGTCTGCTGTCCCTGATGAAAGAGGTTTCCGCCGGGGGCGGAACGTTTTCGCTGATCATGATCGATCTCGACTTCTTTAAGCTGTACAACGATACCTACGGTCACCACGCCGGGGACGAGGTGCTTCGAAAGGTGAGCGCCGGCGTCGCGGCAGCGATTCGAGGTGACGATCGGGTGTACCGCTATGGAGGTGAGGAACTGGCGGTACTGTGTCCCGGCACGGATGCACGATCCGGGTTCGCCACCGCCCAGCGGATCGTCGAACATATCAGGTCGCTGGATCTCTCCTATCCGGAGACCGAGGCGGGAATCGTGACGGCAAGTTCCGGATGCGCTGAGTTTTCCCGCCACTCTCGATCCGCGGAGGACGTGATACAGGCCGCCGACAAACAGCTCTACCGCGCCAAACAGGAGGGTCGCAATCGGGCGGCGGCGGCCCTCAGCTCGTCGTGATAGCCGACTACACTCCCAGTGGTGTAAGCTTGTTCCATGGAGAAAGGCGGCACCACAATTCTCCGCGTTGCTCGTTCGCTTCCGCCGTTGGAAACCAATTGGAAGCCCCGCATGGAGCTTTGGCTGCAAGCAGTTCGGGCGATAGGTGAGGTAACGAGCACTGGAGTCATTCACCATTGTCTAACCTCGGAGTCTTTTGCTGTTGGTTCCGACAATCGCATTGTCCTCGTCGATGGAAGGTCGGCCCCTGCGAGGATAGACGACCTTTCGGGTAAGCCCGACTCCACATGGTGTGACTCCATATTGGCGGCCCCGGAACAGACGACTCGTTCTGCAGCGGCGGTAGACGAGCGTACAATCGTGTACAACCTGGGAGTCCTGGGATGGATGATTCTCACGGATCGGGCGCCGTACGGCTATACGGCCGAAGCCGACCGAGAGACATCGATCCTCCGCAGCCCGGTCCAGCACGGCACACCACAGCTTGCAGAACCGCTGATAGCGCTCATTGAGGCGGCAACTGAGAAAACGCCCTCCCGCCGATGCCGGCAGATTTCGGATCTGGATGCTGGTATCGTCGTGGCTTTGAGCTCACGTCGTATCGACGATTCCACCGGTACGAGCATGGACTCACCTCCGTTAGGCCGGGAGCCTGAAATTACGCGCATTCTCTCGCTCATTGACCCCGTATCCTTTCAAGTTATCGCACTCCTGGGGGAGGCCGGCATCGGAAAGACGACGATCCGGGAATACCTGGTGCGGAGACTACGGAGACAGAATGCGTCGACGGTCTTCTGGACACGAGGAGCCCAACACGGAGGTGTGCCATACGCCGCGATCGGCTCGTTGGTTGCGGAGTTGGTGGCTCGGCATGAAGAGACGATCATTCCGATTCTCCAGAGTTGCGGCTCGGCCACACTAAATCTCCTTCGGCGGATTTCACGGGCTATCGCGGCGATCACCGTTGCCGAGGATGAAACCGAGGATTCCCTGTCTCCGAGGCTCGGCGATGTCATCGCCCAGATCCTTAACCGCATCGGGGGGGTCGTTGTTGTTTTCGACGATCTTCAGTGGATGGACCGGGAAAGCATCACGGTGATTCACCAATTGATCGCATCGGCGCCGGCCGCCGTCTTTCTCTTGTTAGGACGACCAGAGGCATCGAGCCTCCTACCCCCCGACGTACCGATAACCCGAGTACCGCTCTCCGGTCTGTCCGACGCTGACAGTCATGAACTACTGTCTCGGGTGGTGACACACGCAACGGACCCCACCCGCCGGCACCACGTAGAGCATGCAACGGAAACGATTCTCAGCCAGGCGCGAGGCAATCCGCTGGCAATCCTCTCTCTGGCGCGAGCGGCAGCACTCACCGCGAGCGACGAGACCATTCCCGTCGGCTCCGATACTTCCCTCGTTGATCTCGCCATGAACCGGCTTTCTCGGGTCGACTGGGAAACACGCACGGTCCTTTCCGCACTGGCGCTCCTCTCACCTCCCGTGTCGGAGGAGGTCCTGGCAACCGTTTCTCTCCCGGTGTGCCGGGAAAAAGTATACCGCCGCGACGCACTGGATGAAGCATACCGTGCCATGCTCATTGATCTGCCGGAGGAGGACCATCGAAAACCGGCCGACCGGAAACTTCAGTTTGTCCATGATACCGTCGAAGCTGCCGTACGCAAGACAGCTCTCCAGGATCACTCCGTGGTCCGAGCGGTTGTTGCGGCTCTGGAACGGATACTACAGACCGACGATGAAAGATCGCTGTTTGCCGCTGCTGCACTGATCGCCGACCACATTGAGCTGACCCGGGAGGATACACCGAACGTCACGCTGCCACCGGAAACCACTCCATCGATTCTGTACCGTGCTGCTCAGCAGGCGATCAGTCGTCGTGCGGCCGACGCGGCATGGCGCTACTCCCGGACCGCGCTCCGTCTCCATGAGAGTGATTTCGACCCGAAGACCCGACTACACCTGCACGAAATTGCCCATGAGGCAGCGTTTCTGCGGGATGATATTCGAGGGATGAGTCGACACTTCCAGGTGATTCGCCGTCGGGCTGATCTCATGCGTCGAAACCGCGCCCGGCAGTTGTGGGTAACCCGCGCATTTGCCGCCATCCAACACGAACGCGCAATTTGGATCGGCTTGGTTATTCTCCGGGATCTCGGAACCGTCGTCCCGGTGAATCCGACCGCGGCGGAGCTGCGGAGAGCCACTCAGGAACTTGCGCAACTGCGATGGACCGCCCCGGTGGCGCGAATACGCCGCGCCCCGAAAAACACCAATGCCACGGCGCTTCTGGCGGTAAACACGTGCGTGTATCTGATCGCCCCGGTGATCGTCTCCCGACAGGATCTTTTCCCGTTTCTTATTCTTACGATGCTCCGAATCAGTCTCAAACACGGGCGGAGTCCACAGACCAGTCTCGCATTTCTCTATTGGGCAATTATGGACACCCACTCCACCAACCGGCGGCGGCGGGTGGTTCGGCTCGGACGGGCGGCGCTGGAACTTGCCCGGCAGAGCGGCACCACGCAGATTCGTACCACCGCGGAAGTGGCATGTCGAATTTTCACGGAGCATTGGGGGCGTGAACTGCGAGGTTTGCTCACTGAACTCCTTCCGTTGGGAGAAGAGGCGAGAAACGCCGGAAACACTGAGTGGGCGTTTCACGCGTTCCATCTTCACGTGGCGATGTCCTTCATCGCCGGTGCCCCACTTCCCGATCTGTACGCGCAGGCACAACCGTACTTCTCAGACATGCGCCTTCATGGTTTCGAGCGGTCGCAGTCAGCAGTGGGATTGTACCTGCAAATGATGGAGTCTCTTCTAGGGCTCACTCCGAATCCGTTGGAACTCACCGGGTCGTGGTTCACCGAGTCGGAAATGATGAAGCGGTACGACCGTCTGCAGGATCAGCTCGGGCTGTGGGCGATACACTATATGCGCGCGACTCTTGCAATGTATGCCGATCGGCCACACCAGGGTATATCACACATCGAGCAAGCATGGACGATGGCCGGTGGCGATCATGCTCTTCCGGAAGTTCCGGTGATCGCATTTATGACGGCTGTTCTCGGCTGGCGAACCGGCAAAACGGAGCTCGCCCAACAGGCAACTCGGGCCATGCGGGTCTGGAACCGAGACGGCAGGGGCAACTTTCGTCACCGCTATTCGATTATTCGTGCTGAACGCGCCCGCGCTACCGGCCGGCGGCGGCTCGCAGTACACCACTATCGCCACGGAATCTCGGCAGCGATCGATGGCCGATTCATTCATGAGGCGGGACTGGCCGCAGAGCGACTCGGAGATCTCCTGCACGAGATGAGCCGTTCCGGCCGACCACCACGCAGCGGTCGACGCCATGACCGGGATGCTCGGAACGCGTGGTACCAGGCGTACGGCCTCTATTCGCAGTGGGGCGTTCCGGCCGCGGTGGATCGGATCCGTCGGCGTCTGGGATGGAGCCGCCTCAGTCGCATTACTACCAAACCCCTACCGGAGCAATCGATCATCTCTCGGATTGCGGAGACGCACCCCGTCGACTCCGGCCTCAAGGCGATACTGGCTGAGTGTGTTCGGATCTCGGCTCCGGAACAGGCATACTTCAGAGCTCGCTTCGGGAATACTGACTACCTGTACGAGGAGTCTGGAACCGGCACGACGCGCATACAGGAGATCTCGCGCCAGTCGCTTCCGCCCCGCATTAACGACGCACTGTTCATGGAGACCCGTCAACCATCTGAGGTGTTCCAGGACGAGGCTGAAGCCACGATCATTATCGATTCGCGGGAGTCCATTGATCCCGTGGAACTCCGGGTAGTGTTGAGCCGACGACGAATGGAGATGGCCTTTTCTCCGGCGATACTCGACGATGTGAGAAATGTTCTGCGGGCGGCCGCGATAGTTCTTCGCGTTCGTCTTCTGGCGAATGCCCGAGACGAGCAGCATCGCCAGCTAATCGTTGCAGATCGCCTCTCGTCGATCGGAATCCTCGCCGCCTCCACCGCGCATGAAGTGGGAAATCCCAACTACATAACCCAGTTGAACGTGGAAGCGTTGTCCGCCACATTGGCGGCGGCCCGGTCAGAGGGCGATGTGCCCACTGAGTTCCTGGATACCGTTTCCCATTTCGCCGAGGAGATCCGGGATGCTGGAAACCGCATCGGGGAGGTTGTCCGAACGATTACCGAGTACGGTCGTGGTGGACGTAGCACGGAGCTCGAACTCTCTGATCCGAACGCAGTCCTGAGAACTGCGACCCGATTCTCAAGGATCCTGGTATCCCAATACACCAGCAGGTTTGAAGTGCGGGAACTCGCCGACGGGCGTCTGGTGTGGGCGGTTCCGGGACAGCTCGAGCAAGCGATCATCAACCTAATCAAGAACGCCTGTGAAGCGCTCACCGACCAATCACAGATGATCTCGGTGCCGGTTACGCTGAATACCGCCGCAAATAATGTGAGGTTCTCTGTTTCCG
>JBBDTM010000024.1:0-50050 GCA_040904425.1 Alkalispirochaeta sp. | reverse complement strand
CCGAGCGATCGCCGTTGCCCGTTCTACCAGGGACCAGCTCGCGGTAGGCGCGAAATCCATGCCGCGAAAACGGCGCTGGTTCATCCCGCTGTCGGTGGAGGCGGTCATCGCCACCACCAGGTCCCGGACTTTCACCGATTCCTGCATCGAACCGCAGGAACCGATGCGGATGAGCCGTTTGACGCCGTAGTCCCGGATCAACTCATTGACGTAAATCGCCAGGCTGGGCATTCCCATACCCGACCCCTGAACCGATACCGGGGTACCGTTCCACGTGCCGGTGAAACCCAACATCCCGCGGACGCTGTTGTACTGGGTCACATCGGAAAGGTAGGTCTCCGCCACGTATTTCGCCCGCAGCGGATCTCCGGGCATTAGTACCATCGGCGCCACTGCGCCTGATTGGGCACCTATATGAATACTCATCGTTTCCTCCTCATCCCACGGCTTCCGAGAGCCACCGGGAAAGTTCTTCTAGTTCAGATTTTCGCTCCGGGTGACGTGTACGAACGTCCTCGATCGCACGCGTCACGTCTTCGCGGCGATAGCGCACCTCCAGTAGCGCCTGCTGCAGAGAATCGATCATTTCCGGGTCCAGCGCGTCGGAGAATATCGTACACGCCCGAATCACGCCATGTTCCACGTTCAGGTGCAGATCGATCCCACCCCAGAGGAATTGCTCCTGCAGGTGGTGGGAAAACTCCGGTGTCTTGCCGAAGCGCCACTCCCAGTCCGCCATCCGGTCGTAGTACTCCTGCAAGGAAGAAATCTCCCGCAATGAAGCCGCATCCAGCAGCTCCGGCTCGCACCGCGATCCGTAGTAGTTGAAGAAGCTTTCCATCACCGCGTCGATTACCACCTGGTGATCCAGGTCGGCGGAGAACTCCGAGAGGTTCGCCACGCGGGAACGCACCGACTTAATTCCCTTGGAAACCAACTTCTTCTTACCGGGATTCAGATAGTCTTGAAGCCGACCGAGATCAGCGTTGATTAGGAGTGTGCCGTGGTGAAAACTTCGTTCCCGGGTATGCTTAAAGGCGCTCCCGGAAATCTTTCGGTCCTGCACCAGGATATCGTTGCGACCGGACCGTTCCGCGGTAATCCCCACGTGGGCCAGGGCGTCAATGATAATCTCGAAGTTCCCCTCCTGACTGTAGGCGTCGCTGGAGGAGAGAAACGTGAAATTAGTATTTCCCGTATCGTGAAAGACCGCCCCGCCACCGCTTTGTCGCCGTGCCAGATACACGCCGTCTTCCTCCATCTTGCCCACCTTGCACTCTACCCAGGGGTTCTGGTGGCGGCCGATCACCACAGTATCGGCGTTGCGCCACAGGAAGAGCGTCCGCGTGTCCGGATCCAGCTCGCGAAATATCCAATCCTCGGTGGCCAGATTGAACCACGGATTCGTAGTGTCCGAGATGAGGACACGCAGGTTGGCTGCCATATATGATCGGTAGTATGAAAGGTGATTCCGCAAGAGGCAACCATCCCGGCGGCCGGAGCGTCCCCGACATCCCGGTCAAACTGGTGGCATTTCTGGGTAATCCCGGGGGCCGCTATCAGCTCACACGGCACAACGTGGCGTGGATGGTCGTACCGGAGCTGACCGCTGCCAACGGGGCAGCGTGGAAAGAGAAGTTCCACGGACGGTTTCTCAAGGAGGGGTCTCTCACGCTCCTGAAGCCGGAAACCTACATGAATCACAGCGGTCGCAGCGTGCAGGCGGCGCGGGCGTTCTTCGGACTCGATCCTGCCGAAATCGCAGTGGTCCACGACGACGTGGAAACCCCCTTCGGCACGGTGGAACTCGCCTGGGACGGCGGCCACCGCGGACAGAACGGAGTTCGTTCCACGATACAGGCGTTGGGCACGGGAGCGTTCTGGCGGTTGCGTATCGGTCTTGGGCGGCCCCCGAGCACCCGGAAGCCGGCGGACTGGGTTCTGGAGCGCTTCTCACCGGAGGAGGAGGCGGAGGTACCGCGCGTTGTGGCGCAAGCGGCAACGATACTTCGCGAGGCGGCAACCCGGCCGGCGCCTCGCTTACTGACCGTATGAGTCGGGAAGGTGAGAGGCTTCCCTCCGCGCGCTGTAACCGGGAGCGTAAGCCTTGCCGCCGGGTCCGCGGCTCCACGGCTTCCCTCCGCGTGCCGTGACCGATAGGATACGAGGTGAGGTTAGCCAGAGGTGAATCGTGACTAATGTACAACGGGTAATGATCAGCGCCCTCATGCTGATACCGCCGGTGGCGTTGTTTGCCCAGGACGAGCCCGAGCTTCCTGCGGCGTATCGTATCGACTCGATCGAATACCGGAGCGAGGGGCGGACTCGGCAGTGGGTGTTGGAAGATCTGCTGGATCTCGAGGCGGGAATGACGTTTCCTGATGAGCTGTCCCTGGAAACGCATCTGGCACACGAGCAGCAGCGGTTAATGAATCAGCGCGCCCTGCAGGAAGCATCGGTCACGGCGGAGCTCGAGACCGAATCCGCGCAACCGATACCGGTGCACGTCACGGTAACCACCCGGGACACGTGGAATATCATCGTCTTGCCCTACGCCAAATATGACTCCAACTCCGGATTGCTGCTGAGTCTCCGAGGACGAGACTACAACTTCTTCGGAACGCTCTCTACCCTGGAAGCCAACCTGGACTACGAGTTCACCGAAAAAGAGGAGAACCTGGTCACGCTATCCAGTGGTTTCAGTGTGCCGTTTAATATCCTGGAACAGCGGTGGCGGCTTATCATGGATCAGAGTTTGGAGATCGGTGCGGAGGACGTAGATTTTGATTTTGGCCTGGGGCTGGGCTACGCGTTTGCGGGGCTTGGGCTGGACTGGGAAGCGGTCTACCGCCAGTCATACCGCTACCTTACCGACGATGAGTACGGTGATACCTCCTACACGAGGAGCCGTCTCAGGCTGGAAACCGCCATGGATACTCCTGCGGTACTACCGGGCTTCGGACCGGTTGCCTACGAACCTTCGGTCTACACGGAGAGTACCTATCGTCCGGGGGGTATTAGCGAAGAGCGTCGCGGAGTGAAGATGGGATTTGAACACGGTCTCAGCGCCGGCGGCTCAGACTGGATCGGCAACTACCGTCGGGGCCTGCGTGCGAATGTCGACAACGACAATCAGTACAACATCAATCAGAACATTTGGAGCTCGGACCTTACCGCCCGGGTGAGCGGGTACCTGCCGTTGTGGCAACCGACGGCGGAGGTATGGCCCAAGGCGGGAGTTTCCGCCTCGCTGAGCACGTTTTACCTCCTTACCGGGGCGGATGAGGAGCAGGATAACGCCGCCACGGACGCTCGGGGCATCCTTAACGACACGATGCAGGGGGACCTGGGAATTTTCGCCAACCTTGATGCGCTGATCACCGTCTGGACGTTGGATCCGCTCTTCGAGGCACAGTTCGGTGTGTTTTTCGATACCGCCTTGGTCAGCGATCTCCAGGGAGATTTTTACGAATCCACCGGGTTTGATAGTCACCGGGATCTGCGATTCGGCAGCGGTATCGAGGTTATCGGTTTTCCGCTGTTTGCCCGAAGTCTCTACGTTCGCGGCTCCCTGGGATTCGATCTGCGGGAGATCGCCGACGGCGCCCATCCGCTGGACAATAATGCCCGGGAGATCTTTATCGGGCTCGGCCACCACTACTGATCGCCGCCCCTCTCACGGCTCCCGGGCTACGCCCAGCGGCTGAGACGCACACCGACAAATGAGACGATCTACCGTCTTTCAGCTCAGCCGATAGCTGTCCAGACCGAGGTTTCGGCAGATCTGCATCGTGGCGCTGCTGTTGTTTAGCGTGTAGAGGTGGACCCCGGGAACATCCGCGTTCAGGAGCTCCGCCACCTGGGCGGTGGCCCAGTGCGTGCCCACCCGCCGGACGCCGTCGTCGTCGCGGACGCGGGAGAGGGCCCGGAGCAGGGGCGCTGGAAAACGGGCGCCCGCCGCCAGATCCGCCATCTTTTCTATACCGGTCCGGCTGGTTATGGGCATGATCCCCGGAACCACGGGGACCTCCACCCCGGCCAGGCGCAACCGGTCCACGTAATCGAAGTAGTCCCGATTGTCGAAGAAGAGCTGCGTTACCAGATAGTCCGCGCCGGCGGAAACCTTTTCGGCGGTGTGGCGAATCTCCGTCAGACGGTTCGGTGTCGCCGGGTGGCCCTCGGGAAACGCCGCGGCACCGATGGAGAAATGCGGATAGGAGCGCCGGATATGCCGAATCAGATCACCGGCATACGGAAAATCGGGACTCCCCTCACCATCCGGCCCCACCTGGTCTGCCGGCGCGGCACGCAGCTCCGGCTTGGAGGGGGGATCTCCGCGCAACGCCAGTATGTTATGCACCCCGGCGCGATCATACTCCGTAAGAATCGCATCGATTTCATCGCGGGTGGAGCCCACACAGGTGAGATGCGCCACCACCGTGAGACCAAACTCGTCCTGGATGCGCGTTACTAGATGGTGCGTCTGCTCCCGGGTGGAGCCCCCGGCGCCGTAGGTGACGCTCACGTAGGCGGGCTCCAAGGGAAGCAACTCATCCCCGATCGTACGGAACAGTTTCTCCCACCCCTTCTCCGTCTTGGGCGGAAAGAACTCAAAACTGAATACCGTCTCCCCGGCGGCCAGCATATCGGCGACCCGTCGGATCGTCCGGCTCATCCCACCGCCTTCTGCAGGTCCGCTACACGGTCAGTCCGCTCCCAGCTGAACTCGGACCGCCCGAAATGACCGTAGGCGGCGGTAGCGTTGTAGATCGGTTTCAGCAAATCAAGTTTCTGCACGATGCCCCGGGGCGTGAGGTCAAACGTCTTCTCCACGGCGGCGGCGATCTGCTCCTCAGGAACGCGGCCGGTCCCAAATGTTTCCACCATGACACTCACCGGAAAGGGAACGCCGATGGCGTAGGCCAATTGCAGCTCCGCCCGCTCGGCGAGGTCCGCAGCAACGATGTTCTTGGCCACGTAGCGCGCCATGTAAGCGGCACTGCGATCGACCTTGCTGGGGTCCTTGCCGCTGAAGGCGCCACCACCATGTCGCCCCATGCCGCCATAGGTGTCGACGATAATCTTGCGCCCGGTAAGGCCGGTATCGCCGTGGGGACCCCCGATGACGAATCGTCCGGTGGGGTTTATGAAATAGCGCGTCTTCTCATCCAGCAGCCCTGTGGGTTCCAGGATCGGACGAATCACCTTCTTAATCAGGGATTCCCGAATCTGTTCGTGTGTTACGTCGGGGTCGTGCTGGTGACTGATCACCACGGTATCGATGCGGGTAGGGCGATTTCCCTCATACTCGATCGTAACCTGACTCTTGGAGTCGGGGCGCATCCAGGTGATGTCGCCGTGTTTCCGCAGTTTCGCCGCGTACTGCAGCAACTGGTGGGAATAGCTAATGGGAGCCGGCATGAGCTCCGGGGTCTCGTTGCAGGCGTAGCCAAACATCATTCCCTGGTCGCCGGCGCCCTGCTGCCCCTCAAACTCCTTCAGGCCGGAACCGGAAACGCCCTGCGAGATGTCCGCGCTTTGGGCATGGATTGTGCTCATGACGCTCATCGATTCGTAGTCCAACCCGTACGAAGGATCATCGTAGCCCACTCGCTTGGCCACGCCCCGGGCGATTTCCTGCACGTCCACATAGGTGTTGGTGGTGATCTCCCCACCCACCAGCACCATGCCGGTGGTGGTAAACGTTTCGCACGCCACTCGGCTTGTGGGATCGTCGGCGAGACACGCGTCAAGAACGGCGTCGCTGATCTGGTCCGCCAGCTTGTCGGGATGGCCCTCGCTCACCGATTCAGAGGTAAACAGGTATTTTCGGTCACTCATGGGTCGTTCTCCTTTCAGCGATACTGGGCATCAATACCGGTAGGTGTCGGGTTTGAAGGGACCATCCGCCGAGACGTTGATATAGTCCGCTTGTTCCGGGGTGAGCGTGGTCAGTTTGACGCCCAGCTTCTCCAGATGCAACCGCGCTACCTCTTCATCGAGGCGTTTATTCAGTACCCGCACCGTGGCGTCGTAACTATCCCGATTGTTCCACAGGTCAAGCTGCGCCAGCGTCTGGTTGGTAAAGCTGTTACTCATGACAAAGCTCGGATGGCCGGTGGCGTTACCCAGGTTCACCAGCCGTCCCTCACTGAGAAGATAGATCTCGTGGCCGTCGGGAAAACGGTACTTGTCCACCTGTGGCTTGATCGTGTCCCGTTCCACACCGGCGGCCTCGTTGAGTCGACTTACCTGAATCTCGTTGTCAAAGTGCCCGATGTTGGCAACGATCGCCTGATTCTTCATACCCTGCATGTGCTCAAGGGTAATGATGTCCTTGTTGCCGGTGGTCGTGACGTAGATATCACCTTCAGGAAGGGCGCCTTCCAGCGTCTTCACCTCGTAGCCTTCCATCGCCGCCTGCAGCGCGCAAATCGGATCTATCTCAGTGACGATCACCCGCGCCCCCTGGCTCCGCAGGCTCTGGGCGCTTCCCTTGCCTACGTCGCCATAGCCGCAGACTACCGCGGTCTTACCGGCGATCATCACATCGGTGCCGCGCTTAATGCCGTCGATCAGACTCTCCCGGCATCCGTAGAGGTTATCAAATTTGCTCTTGGTGACGCTGTCGTTGACGTTAATCGCCGGAACCAGAAGCGTACCCTCTTCCGCCATTTTGTACAGCCGATGGACGCCGGTGGTCGTTTCCTCACTGACGCCACGCCATTCGGAGGCGATGTTGTGGAAGAATTGCGGATCCTGGCCGTGTACGCGCTTCAGAAGCGCCTTAATTACCGCCTCTTCGTGACTGTCTGCGGGGCCGTTCACCCAGTCTGAGCCGTCCTCCATCTGGACACCTTTGTGGATCAGAAGCGTCGCATCGCCCCCGTCATCGACGATCAGATTCGGTCCCTTACCGCCGGGGAAGGAGATCGCGTTCAGCGTCATCTCCCAGTACTCCTCCAGGGATTCACCCTTCCAGGCAAACACCGGAATCCCCACGCGATTGGAGACGGTCCCGCCGTCCTCCGGCCGCCCCACCGCCACCGCTGCGGCGGCGTGATCCTGCGTTGAGAAGATGTTGCAGCTGGCCCACCGCACGTCGGCTCCCAGTTCCACCAGAGTTTCAATCAGTACCGCCGTTTGGATCGTCATGTGCAGACTACCGGCGATGCGAACATCCTGCAGTGGCTTTTGCGGTCCGTACTTCTCGCGGGTTGCGATCAGCCCCGGCATTTCGTATTCCGCCATACGGATCTCTTTGCGACCCCATTCGGCGAGACTGATATCTTTTACTCGGTAATCAACTCGGGTTGTTGTGCTACCCTGCTGTGCTGGTTTCATATTCAATACTCCTTGTATCCTATATATATCTTCCGGCGTGCACCGGAGACAATGTCAATAAAAAAACCCGCCACAGCCTGCTCAAGGCTATGACGGGTCTGCGGTAACGACCTCATCCGGGCGCCCCCGTGGGCACTGGTGCGCTACTCTTCGAGACCCTCGGTGAACTTCTTGTAGGCGGCGGCGTCCATCAAGGATTCGAGTTCACCGGTGTCGGTAGCTTTCACTTTGATAATCCATCCATCACCAAAGGGCGCTTCGTTCACCTTCTCCGGGTTGTCCTTCAGCACCTGGTTTACCTCGGCCACTTCTCCACCGGCAGGCATGTACAGATCACTGGCAGCTTTGACGCTCTCCACCACACCGAAGGCGTCTCCCTTTTTCAATGCGGTACCTACTTCAGGCAACTCTACGAAGACCACGTCCCCGAGCTCATCCTGGGCGTAATCGGAAATGCCGATAACCACAAGGTCGCCATCGACGCGAGCCCATTCGTGACTTTCCTGGTACTTCACGGAATCATCAAATGTCATGGTGTTCTCCTCTAGTTTTCCACCGGTTATCCACCGATGAAGCTCACACAACACAAACGTGAAGTAGACAGAACCCTTATCGCACCCGTGTGGGGAATATCGATTCTATCTATTTCTTCAATTATATCAGTTACAACCCGCTGAGTTCGTCAAAACCCGATGGGGATATCCACCGGTTTTCCACAATCCTCAGCGTTTTGATCCGCGGTAGAAGATTCGCACCTGTTTGTACAGGCCGTCACCTTCGCTCTCGGTACCGATACTCTCAATATTGTTCAGTGTAGTATGAATCAGCCGTCTTTCAAAGGGATTCATTGGTTCCAGGAGTTTACTTCCCCGGGATCGCTGCACATCATCGGCGATTTTCTGCGCCAGACGTACCAGCTGCTCCTCGCGACGACTGCGATAGCCCTCAGTATCGAGCACCACTTTTACGTCCGACCCCTCGAATCGACTGGCCACCACGTTCGCCAGCAACTGGATCGAATCGAGGTTCTTTCCTTTGCGGCCGATGAGAATGTTGGCGTGGTCGGTATCGAGGCGGAGCCCCAGCTTGTTGGGCTCCCGGTAGGCAACGTTCACCTCGGCAGGAAAGCCCATCTTTGCGGTAAGCGTGGTGACAAAGTCCACCACGGCATGTTCAAAATCCGTCTCCGGTTTCTGATTAGTGGTTGCCTGCGTGGCCCGCGCTGTGAGGCGATCGGATTCCTCCCGGTGCCGGGAATCCTCGACCTGCTCGTGAGCGCCGGCGTAGGAATCTTCGTAGTCACCGGGTTCCCCCGGGAGGTGCACGCGAATCCGTACCGACTTGCCTCTTCCGAAGAGACCGCCCTTTTGGCTGTCTACGATTTCGACCTCAAACTCGTGCCGTTCCAGGCCCAAGGCCTCCACGGCAGCGTCGATCGCCTCTTGTTCAGTGCGACCTTCAAATTCTCGTACCATTATTTACTCCGTTGCTTGGTGTTTGCGGCGTTGAGAAATGACGTACTGCTGCCCCACGGTGAGAACGTTCGAGAAAATCCAGTACACCAGCAAACCACTGGGCATATTGTACAGGATAAAGAAGAACATGATCGGCAGACCGTACTGCATAAACTTCATCTGACTGTTGCTCGATCCGGCAGCCGGATTCTGCATCAGCTTACTGGAAAGTAACTGACTTCCTACAAAAAGAATCGGCAACAGCCGAAGATCGTTCCAGCCCAAGAGAGGGATCGTGAAATCTCCGAAGTTGAGAATCGATTCCGGTGACGACAGGTCGGTAATCCACCCGGGAATGAACGTGGCTCCCCGCAAATCAAAGTGGTTGTTGAAGACACCGAACATGGCTATGAAGAACGGAAACTGGAGCAGGAGCGGCATACAACCGCCGAGCGGACTTACTCCTTCCTTCTTGTAGAGATCCGCCATCTGCTGGTTCATCTTCTGCGGGCTGTCTTTGTATTTCTCGCGAATCTCCTGAATCTTCGGATTGAGCTCCTGCATGCGGCTGGTGCTCTCATAACTCTTGTGCGTGAGCGGCCAGAGGAGCACCTTCACGAGGATTGTCAGGATGATAATCGCCACGCCGTAGTTGGGTACCGCCCGCTGAATCTGCTGCATCGCCCATTTGAGAATGTTCTCAAGCCATCCGAAGAGAAATCGGCTGTCCTCCACCTCGTCGAGAGCCAAGTTGCGGAGACCCAGGGCGTTGTCGTCGGCGTCGTTATAGCGATCAAGAACTCGGGTAACCTTTGGTCCCACGAAGAAGCGATATGTATCGCGGCTGGCGGAGGAACTCATGGGGGGTCGCGTGAGTGAAAGCGAGGCGCCGTCTCGGAGTCCCTGCGGCCGCACCGTGGACATCGTGTATGTATAGTCCAGCGCGCCGGGAATCGCCACTACCGCGAAATACTTTCCAGCGAGAGCGGTCCACTGCACCTGTTCTTCAATCGTTTCAGTTCCCTGATTCCTGATACGCACGTTCCGTCGGCGGTTTCCGTCGTAGTAGTAGAAGTTGCGATACTCTTGGCGGTTATCGAGCTCTTCATAGGACGGACCGATCTGTGGTCCGAAGGAAATCGTATAGGCATCGCCGTCAAAATTGAGCGGCACGATGGCGTTAACGGAGTTCTGGAACTCAACGGTCGTTTCCAGGACGTACTCACCGGGATAGAAACGGTAGGTTCGACGGGCGGTGAAGGGCTGATTGGAAGCTCCCTCCACATAAAAATCGCGCTCGAAGATAATGGTATTGCTATCAGTGGTATCCACAACGCGAAAGAGGTCCCGGACCGGCGGTGCGTCCGCTCCGCCAAACTGGAGTTCAAAGGCGCCCATATCGGTGTCACCTTGCATCACCATCTGCGCCGGCTCTCCACCGTCGAGATGGTCGAGCAGCTGGTAGGACACCACCCGGGCACCGGCGGGATCAAACGTCACACGAAGCAAGTCGTTTTCATAGACCACGGGATCACCGGAGAGACCATCGGCAGGTACCGCCCGAACGGGATTACCTACTACCTGTTGGCTCTGGGCCGGATCTGATGTTTGCTGGTCGGATGTTGCTCTCTGGTCGGAGGACTGGGCGGAGTCGGCGGAAGTACCGGAGGTATCCGTCGTCGTGTCCGCTGTTGTCTGAGGCACCGGCTGCGGAGGATACAGCATGTTCTGTATCACAAAGCCGCCGGTAATAACCATCACCGAGAGAACGACCGCAAGCAGGGTGTTCTTTTCCATCTCTGTTCCTTAGTGCTGCCGAATCACGAAATCAGTTCGGCCCGGCGCAGCAGTGTCTCAACCTGTGAACAACGATCGGAATAGCTGAACGAACCCGGATACAGGACAAACGCCACATCATAGTTCCCAGCAATCTCTGGTTTGTACAATCGATACGCTTCGCGTACCAGTCGGCGCGCTCTATTCCGCTCAACGGCACCGGAGAAACGGCGCGTTGCGGCAAACAGAACGCGGCTCCACCCCACATCGTTGGGTATCACCCGGAGGTGGAGTCCGCGAACGCGGTGCACATGCTCACTTCGGAACACGCGCGAAATATCACGTCGTCGTCGGAGAATCTCCGCCTTAGTAAGGCTTCTTCTCATCCGCAATGGACAGTTTTTTGCGCCCTTTGGCGCGTCGGCGCTTTAGCACCAGGCGACCACCCTTGGTTTTCATACGGGCACGAAATCCGAACTTGCGGTTACGTTTGACGCGACTTGGCTGGTAGGTTCGCTTCATAGCTTTACTCCTCGTCTGAACGTAACAGGTGGCGCAGTATACCGACGGCTATCGGCACGTGTCAATCTGCCCGCTCCTTGTCTTCAAGAGCTTCCTTCAATTGGTTCAAGCGCCGTTGAAACTCATCATCTTCCGCCGCGGACGGGGCGGGGTCACTGAGCGGAGGATCTTGCTGAGGATGCTCCACCGCAGACGTCCCGGAGACAGGTCGCTTCCCGGCGGCGGGCGGCGGCTCACGCTCCGCACCGTCTTCCCCGGTGTCGCCCTGCCAGGGGTTGGTAAGCTCATTCACGATGGTAAACGCCAGATTTCGCGCGTTAAGCGCCGGAAAATCGTGCTGGATGCGCGCTACGATCCGCGTGCGGTCCATGTGCATCTTCTGCAGCCACGCCGGATGATCCACTCCTATGAGGACGGTACCGTTCTTTACATCCAGCACCTGGGAGTGCGCCGCCTTATCCTGACCCACAATCTTTGGCCACGCCTGCACAAAGGGCACCACTCCCGTCTCGTCGCGGGCGCCGATAGAGTTGATGAAGCGATTGATGAGCTCCCGGGCGCTATTGGGCTCGTAGTTGTCCATCACTGACAGAATATATCAAGGTCTCGGCCGTACGATAAGCACCGTACGGTTCTCCCGGAAGAAAGGTAAAGATCCGTTGCGCAGATGCGGGAAGACGATCTACAAATCGCGCCCGACGACCGGGATCCAATTCCAGCAGAACATCATCCAAAAGGAGCACCGGCAATCGACCGGTCTGAGCGGCAAAGAATCGCGCCTGCGCCACGCGCAGGATCAGTGCCAGCAACCGTTGCTGGCCGGTGGAGGCGATCTGCAGAAAATCACGACCCTCATAGCGAAACAATACCCGATCCCGGTGCGGTCCGCTGGTGGTAGTTCGGAGTGCTTCCTCCTGGTCGCGCTTGTGTGCCAGGTGTTCCATGACCGCCGAAGGGTCATGTAGCTCTCGCCAGCTTGGTCGATAATCGAGAATCAGCGGTGACTCCAGCCCGGAAATCGCCTGAAAATCCTCCATGAAGACAGCGTTGAACGACTGCAACACCTCTCGTCGTCGGCGCTGTATCTCGAGCCCCACCGTGGCCAGCTCCTGATCGTATACCGGCATCATCTCGTATACGCCGTCCTTGATCGCCTGGTTGCGGTTCCGCAACACGGAGCGGTAACGTCGAATATCGTCAATATACAGTGGCTGGTACATGCTCAGCGTTTGATCCACAAACCAGCGCTGCATCTCCGGTGGACCGCTGACGAAGCTCATATCATCGTGGCGGAACACTACTGAGGGCATCAGGGAAATCATGTCCCGCCGATCCTGTACGGTGTTTCCATCGAGAGTTATTTTCTTGCGGTTTTCCTGCCAGCGAATCTGCAGACGATGGGTCGCTTCAGTTTCGTCCGCACCGTCCGCAGAGAATACACCGTCGATCGCCATCTCTCGCTCACCAAGGCGACACAGCTCACTGTCGCGACGCGTTCGGAAACTGGCGCCGTAACTGAGCAGGTACAGGCTTTCCAGAAAGTTGCTCTTACCCTGGCCGTTCTCTCCAACCAAAAAAACCTGCCGCGACGGAAGATCTACATATCCATCGTGCAGGTTTCTGAATTGGTAAAAGCGAACTCGTTGGAAACCCAACGTGGTGGTTACTGGATCTGCATCGGCATCACGATGTGAAAGTAGTTCTCCCGTGGTTCAGAATAGATCGTGATCGCCTTGCCGGCCTCAGTAAAGTGAACAGAGATCGCATTGGTATCGATCACGCGCAACGGATCTACCAGATACGTATAGTTCAGAGCGATCGTCGTTTCCGGACCGTCATATTCGATCGGAATGTCTTCCCGGGCAACGCCGATCTCACTCTCTTCACTGCGCAGTTGCAAGTTTCCCGACGAAAGCTCGAGATAGATCCGGCGAGACTTCTCTACCAGAAGAGATACGCGTTTAAGCGCTTCGGAGAGCTCCGTCTTATCCAGGGTAATCTGGTAATGCTGGTTCTCCGGGATAACACGGCGGTAGTTGGGAAACTGCCCATCGATGAGTGCCGAGGAGATCAGATGATCTTCAAACTCAAAGAACACGTGCTTGTCGGCCACCGCCATGCGGAGCGATCCCTCACCACTGGCCAGTTTCCGCACCAGGTTTAGAACTTTGGGTGGAATGATTACACCTTGAAAATCACCGATATCCTTGGGAAGATCGTGAGCGATATAGGAAAGACGGCGACCGTCGGTGGCAACCATGACCAGCTTTCCCTCATCCGGTTCCACGTAGACACCGTTCATGAAGAATCGCGTCTCATCGTCGGAAACGGCAAAAGAAGTCTGCGATACCATCTCAATGAACTGCTCCTGGGGAATCTCGAAATACCCGTCGGGAGCCTGCGTCTGGATTTCAGGAAACTTGTCGGCGGCGATACTGCGCAACCGGAAGTCTATCTTCTTGAAGGTCGGCCGAATGACAAAGTTCTCACCGGTGTTTTGCGGATTCTGCTCAAACTCGATATCCCCGGAGGGTACGGAGCGGAGGATCCCCAGCAGCTTGTCACAGAAGACGGTGGTCGTTCCCGGTTCAACCACGGTAACCGGAAGGGTCGTTTCAAAACTGACCTTCAGGTCGGTGGCACGAACGGTAAGGGTTCCGTCGTCGGCCTTGAGCAACACGTTCGATAGGATCGACATGTTGGATCGGGAGGCAATGATCTCTTGGGCAACCTGGATTTCGCGCATAATGGCGTCTCGTTCTACGGTGAACTTCACAGTTATTCAGGCTCCTTTCCCTAGTGGATTATACATAAAAGATAGTAGTAGTAGTAGTAGGGGCGGGGGATTTGTGTATAACCCGCTTAACTTGTTACTCCGGCACGTGTTGAGCATCTAACAACTCGTATCGGCTTTTCCCGAGCTTATCCACTTATCCCCACTGATGAAAGTTATCCCGGTATTATACCGCAGTTACCCGGGAGTTGTCCCCAAGGAATTTTAGATCGAACCGAGGGCTCCGGAGGGTTCCGAACCTGTAACCTGGGTGCTGATTACCGCCGGCAAGGCTCGTGCGGAGCAGAAAAAAAGCGCCGGGAGTGCCGGCGCCTGGGGGGCGGTGATGTGCTCACTGGGTGATACGCGGGCAGCGGCGCTATCGCGGTGGACGGCTGCCTTCCTCTTTTATGCGGCGAATAAGCGTCTGATTAATATCTTCGATGGTGGGATCGGTACGCATGCGACTCTCAATGCGCTGGCAGGCGTGCATAACGGTGGTGTGATCTCGGCCGCCAAATTCCAGACCGATATCGGTCATGGAGGCCTCCGTGATTCCCCGCGCGATGTACATAGCAAGCTGGCGCGGAAACGCCACCTGCCGCGTGCGCTTTTTTCCTTTCAGCTCATTGGGAGAGAGATTGAAATAGTCCGCCACGATTCGTTGAATGATATCGATGGTGATGTTGCTCTGGAGGGGGCTGGAGAAGAAGTCCTTCAGCTGCCGCTGTGCCACATCCACGGTGATGTCTTTATTGACCAGTTCCGCGTAGGCGATGATTCGTGTTAGAGCCGCTTCCAGGTCGCGCACGTTGGTGGTGATCTTCTGACAGATCAGGCTGATCACATCGTTGGGTACATGGACGCCGGCGGCCTCCGCCTTTTTCTTGAGGATCGCCACGGCGGTCTCCATCTGGGGTGGTTGGAGATCCACGGTAAGACCACGGGTAAAGCGATTCTGCAGGCGCTCGGTGATGTGCTTGATTTCACTCACCGGACGGTCGGAGGTAAAGACCATCTGTTTCTTGGCGTCAAAGAGCGCGTTAAAGGTGTGGAACAGCTCTTCCTGGGTTTCGTGCTTATTCTGCAGAAAGTGGATGTCATCGATCAGGAGCACGTCGGCGTGACGATACTTATTCTTGAAGAGATGAGTCTTGTTCTCCTGGATCGATCGGATGAACTCATTGGTAAAATCCTCGGCGGTAACGTACACCACCTTCTTGCTCTGATCGCTGCGCCAGGCTGAATTTCCGATCGACTGCAGCAGGTGCGTCTTTCCCAACCCGACGCCCCCGTAAATCAGACAGGGGTTATAGGTGGTACCGGGATTCTTGGCGATCGCCATGGCGGCGTTGGCGGCAAACCGGTTATTGTCACCGACAACGAAGTTCTCGAAAGTGTATTCCCGGCTCAGTCCCGGGGCGGTTTTCTTGATTTCCGGTTCTGCTACGGCTACGGTGGCTCCCCGCCGTTCCGCTACGGATGGTGCGGGAGAGATCTCCACCGTAGGCTCTGTGTGTTGACGACGCTGCGGTCGCTTCTCGGAGGCGCTTATCTCCGTCTTGCGTATTTCAAAGTCGAGATTTAGCTGCCTGCCGGAGAGTTCATATAGTTTCTCTTCAATCAAATCCAGGTACCGCTGCTTCACCTGGTCACGATAGAAAGAAGAGGGGACCACAACGGTGATACTCTGTTCTTCCGATCGGGAATACTCAATCTGTTGAAACCACATGACAAACTCCTGCTCGGAGACGTGGTGCTCAATATGTTTGAGCGCCTCGTCCCAGAATACATGGTTGTCGTGCCAATCGCTCATAGACTCCTCAACTTATCCACATCTTATCCACATACTCATTATTCCTCCCAGTTTTCGACAAGAGAGAATCATACCATAGGTACTTTCCTTTTCCAGCTAGATCACGGGACGAATTTGCCTAGTTTTCTGTGTGGCACGGCGCGTCTGGCCCAATCTCGTGGCGGTGGATGGTTTAATCCCCGTTATCCACGATGTCTAACTGTAGATAAGACAACCGTTTGGACGAGCACCGGTTAGGTTATCCACAGGTTATCCCCATAAATTCCACAGAAAACGGATGTTACGTGGTTTGGAAATCGGTGACCGCCCGGCAGTTTACGTTTTCGGTCTAAGTCCTTATAATATGGCAACTTCGCGAAGGATTAACATGCCTGAAAAATATTCAGCAGAAAACATTCAGATCCTGACAGGACTGGAACCGGTACGAAAGCGACCCGGTATGTACATCGGCAGCACCGGCCCCGACGGTCTCCACCATTTGGTCTATGAGGTAGTGGACAACAGTATCGACGAGGCGCTTGCCGGATACTGCTCCACAATCTCCGTGATTATCGGTAAGAACAACACAATCACCGTCGTAGACGACGGTCGCGGTATACCGGTAGACCACCACGTTGGAGAAGGCATGAGTGCCCTGGAAGTGGTCATGACGCGGCTCCACGCCGGCGGCAAGTTCGACAAGGATTCCTACAAAGTTTCCGGCGGACTCCACGGAGTTGGAGTCTCGGTGGTAAACGCGCTTTCCGAATGGTGTGAGGTCAACGTGTACCGCAACCACACCGTCTACCGGCAACGGTACCAGCGGGGTGCGCCGGACGGTCCCATGGAGACGTTGGGGTCTACCGAGCTCACCGGAACCTCGGTATCATTCCGTCCGGACGATGAAATCTTTGAGGCGGTAACGTTCAGCTTCGACACGCTGTCGCACCGTCTGCGGGAGCTGGCGTTTCTGAACAAAGGTGTTTGCATCACGATCGAGGATCAGCGCCTGCCCCAGGTGAAGCGTCACGATTTCAAGTTCGACGGAGGGGTCCGGGAGTTTGTTCAATTTCTGAACAAGAACAAGACGCTCATACAGCCGGAACCGATCTATCTCGAAGCGACTCGTGACGATGTGGAGATGGAAATCGCCATCGAATACAACGACGGATACAATGAGATCCTCGTGTCCTTTGTAAACAACATCAATACCCGGGAAGGCGGGACGCACCTGAGTGGATTTCGCGGGGCGCTCACGCGGACGCTCAACGAGTACCTCAAGAAGAGTAAACACGCCAAGAAGATGGAGGAGAGCTTTTCGGGAGAGGATGTTCGAGAAGGCCTCACAGCGGTGGTTTCTGTAAAGGTGATGGATCCCCAGTTTGAAGGACAGACCAAAGCAAAACTGGGTAACAGTGAAGTCCGAGGAATCGTCGAGAGTCAGGTCAATGAGAGCCTTACCAACTTCTTCGATGAGAACCCCAAGGTGATCGACGGGATTCTGAACAAGGCGGTCCTGGCGGCGAAGGCACGACAGGCAGCTCGGCGGGCGCGGGATCTTACCCGGCGGAAGAGTTTCCTTGAGAGCTCAGGGCTTCCGGGAAAGCTGGCGGACTGCAGTGAGCGCGACCCCGCCAAGGTAGAAGTGTACATCGTTGAGGGAGACTCCGCCGGGGGTAGTGCCAAACAGGGCCGGGATCGTGAGTTTCAGGCGATTCTACCGCTCTGGGGAAAGATGCTCAACGTGGAGAAGACGCGGATCGACAAGGTGCTGTCCAACGACAAACTCCAGCCGATCATTACCACCCTCGGCGCCGGCGCGGGGAGTGAGTTCGACCTCAGCAAGCTTCGCTACCACAAAGTGATTATCATGGCGGACGCCGATGTGGACGGCTCCCATATTCGCACCCTCTTGCTCACTTTCTTCTTCCGCTACATGCCGGAAATGGTGGAGGGGGGACACGTATTTCTCGCGATGCCGCCGTTATACAAGATCACCTACGGAAAGGAAATGCACTACGCCTACAACGACGCCGAACGCGCCCGTATCGTGGAGGAGCTTACCAGTCGCAAGGGCGTACCGGAAGAGAAGCTGAGTATTCAGCGTTACAAAGGTCTCGGTGAGATGAATCCCACACAGTTGTGGGAGACCACCATGAATCCGCAGACGCGGAATATCATGCAGGTTCGCCTGGAAGATGCGGTGGAGGCGGACCTTGTGTTTACCACTCTCATGGGAGAGAACGTACCCCCACGACGGGAGTTTATCGAGCAGAACGCCCTGGCGGTGAGCAACCTTGACGTGTGAATCACCACAGGTGAAGTACACGTCGGAAACAGGAGTCTAGAGTGTCTGATCAACCCACGACGGGACGCGTTATTCTCGTTGCGATCGAAGACGAAGTCAAAGAAAGCTATCTGAACTACGCTATGTCCGTCATCGTGAGCCGCGCGCTTCCCGATGTTCGGGACGGGCTGAAACCGGTGCACCGGCGAATTCTCTACGGCATGAATGCCATGGGATTACGCTCGGACCGGGCCTACAAGAAGGCGGCGCGGATCGTGGGGGATGTCCTTGGTAAGTACCATCCCCACGGAGACCAGAGCGTCTACGACGCCTTGGTGCGTCTGGCGCAGACGTTCTCCATGCGCTATCCCGTGGTGGACGGCCAGGGAAACTTCGGCTCCGTCGACGGTGATCCGCCGGCGGCGATGCGGTATACCGAAGCGCGGATGCACAAGGTCGCCGAGGAGATGCTTCGGGACATCAATAAGGAGACCGTCGATTTCGGTCCCAACTACGATGATTCCGATGAAGAACCCCTCGTTTTGCCTGCGGCGTTTCCGTACCTTCTGGCCAATGGTGCCACGGGAATTGCGGTGGGTATGGCCACCAACATTCCGCCGCACAATCTCCGGGAAATTGCCAATGCCGTAGCAGCGACCCTCGACAACGACGAGATCACCAACGACGAATTGGCGGAGTACGTCAAAGGCCCCGATTTCCCTACCGGGGGTACGATTTACGGTCAGCGCGGCATAAAGGACGCCTATCGCACCGGAAAGGGTCGCGTCGTCGTGCGGGCACGCTTCGTAATCGAAGAGAACAAGCGTGGACGCGATGTGATCGTGGTCAATGAGATCCCCTATCAGGTGAACAAAGCGACGTTGATCACGCGGATCGCCGATCTGGTGCGGGACCGTAAGCTCGACGGTATTGCCGACCTCCGGGATGAATCGGACCGGAACGGCATGCGGATCATTATCGAGCTAAAGAAGGACACCAACGTCAAGGTGATTCTGAACCAGCTCTTTACGCACACGCAATTGCAGGTCAATTTCAATGTGAACGCTCTGGCCCTGGTGAACGGGCGCCCGGAAGTTCTGACGCTCCGGGATATGGTGCGGGCGTTTATCCAGCACCGCCATGAGGTGGTGGTCCGCAGGGCTCAGTTCGAGCTGCGCAAGGCGGAAGAGCGTGAGCATATCCTGATCGGTCTCAAGATCGCGTTGGATAATCTGGACGAGGTGATTCGGATTATCCGGGAGTCCGCCGACACGGACACGGCACGGACAAATCTGATGAGCGCCTTTGAACTGTCCGAGCGTCAGGCGCAGGCGATTCTTGATCTGCGTCTGCAGAAACTTACCAGTCTGGAAACTAAGAAGATCATCGACGAACTGGAAGAAGTGCGAGGCCTGATCCGGGAGCTCAAGGAGCTTCTGGGAAGTGAAATGAAGATTCGTGAGGTGATCAAGCGCGAAACGTACGAGATTTCCGAGAAGTTCGGTGATGAGCGACAGACGAACATCGAGTACGATGAGATCGAAGCGATCGATATCGAGGACCTGATTCAGAAGGAAGACATGGTCGTCCTGGTAAGCAATCGGGGCTACATTAAACGTCTCCCGTATTCGTCCTACCGACCGCAGGGGCGCGGCGGACGCGGTCTCAACTCCTCCAGTAACATGCGGGACGACGACTTCATTGAACACGTCTTCATCGGATCCACGCACGATCACGTTATGTTTTTTACTAGTGCCGGCAAAGCGTACTTCCTGAAAGTGCACGAAATCCCCGAAGCCTCCCGGCAGGCGAAGGGAACCCACATCAAGAGCCTCCTGGAAATCGCCGCCGATGAGGATATCGCCTCGGTGATGCCGCTGAAGGAGTTCAGCCCCGATGTGAACCTGTTCTTCGTCACCGCCCAGGGACAGGTGGTGAAGGTTCGGGCAGACGCCTTTGTCAACGCACGGCGGCGGGGAATCCTCGCGGTGCATCTGCTTGATGGGGACCGGCTGGTTTCGGTGCAGCATACCACCGGAGAGGATCACATTCTGTTGGTGAGTCGCCGCGGGCAGGGGTTGCGCTTTCATGAGCAAGCGGTACGTCAGATGGGGCGCAACACGCGCGGAGTACGGGGACTAAGCCTGAAGCGAGGTGATGAGATCGCCGGGGCGTGTATCGCGCCGGAAGACGGATACGTGCTCCTGATCACCGAGTATGGTTCCGGAAAACGGACCGCCTTCGCCGAGTTCACGCTCCACGGTCGAGGTGGCCAGGGAATGCGCGCGTTGTCGGTGGTGGAATCCACCGGTACCGGCGAAGCTGATGACTACGGCACCGGTGAAGTGGTGGCGGTGCTTCCGGTGCAGGATGGCGATGATTTTATTGCCGTTTCCGCGCAAGGTGTGACCATTCGCCTCCGGGCGGAGGAGGTGTCCGTACAGGGTCGCAGTGCCCGAGGCGTGCGAGTGATGGGCGTCCGGCCTCCGGATTACGTGGTGGGTGTGGCAAAACTTAACGCAGCGGAAGCGGAAGCGCACGCCGAAGATGACGGGGCGGACGCTCTAGAATAGCAGAGCAAGGGAAACGGTGCGGATACCGGCGGATGTGGGATACTACGAGTTCACCGTGAAGCGATCCCGATTTGTCGGGCATGCGCAACGAGTGGACTCGCGGGAAGCGGCGGAACAGACAGTTGCCGGTCTCCGGGAGCGGCACCCCGACGCACGACACGTCGTGTACGCCTTCGCCATCGGCGATGAGAAGAATGAGCTGCTGGGCATGAGCGATGACGGTGAACCACACGGTACCGCCGGCCGACCGCTGATGGAAGTGCTCAAGGGTAGCGGAGTGCGAAACTGTCTGATCGCCGTGGTCCGATACTTTGGTGGAACCAAATTGGGAACCGGGGGACTTGTACACGCCTACGGGGACGCTGCAAAGGGGTGTATCGCCGAGTTATCCCTGGAGGAGCACCGGGACCTCGTTCCGGCGGTAATCGAGTGTGGCTACGAGCTGTACGACGCGGTTCGAATCGTGTTAGGTGAGGCTCAGGTGGAAATCGTCTCGGAAGATTTCGGGACGGGGGTTACGATCGAATGCGCGGTGGAGCGGGGCAGCGATCTATTGCTGCAAGAACGACTTCACGATGTTTCACGTGGAACAATCGAGTTGATTTTGAGCTAACATGTTTCACGTGAAACATCAGACCGCGTGGTGCGCGCGAAACGCCGCCACCGCTTCCAGGTAGTCCTTCTGTAGCTTGGTCTTCTCATCTCGGGGGAGGAACGCTCCCTCAATAGCAGTCAAGTTGAGCTTCACCAGATCATCGATCGACAAGTCGAAATAGCCACACGCTTTGATGTAATCATCCGTGAGGTCGGTGTCCTGAATCGTGGGATCATCAGAGTTGATCGTGACCGGGACACCTGCGCGGAACAGCCGACCCAAGGGGTGATTCTCCTCATCGACCCAGGAACCGGTCTGATAGTTAGACGTAATGCACTGTTCCAGCACGATTCCCTCGTCAGTGAGCCGCCGCTGGAGCGCGGCGTCGTCGATACTCGATGTACCGTGACCGATCCGTCCCGCATGGAGTAAATCAACAGACTCCCAAATCTGCTCGGCAGGACTGACTTCGCCGGCGTGGATCGTGGTCCCATAGACTCCTTCGTCTTTGACTACATTGAAGAACTCCGTAAATTGGCTCGGGGGAAACTGCGTTTCATCCCCGGCGAGATCGATTCCCACGATCTCCGGAATCTCCAGCGCCTGGAGCGAGCGATAGAGCTCAATCATCTGGTGCTGATTCTGTTTTCCGCGGTTGAACGTCACCAAATAGCGAATACGAACACCAGTCTCCTGAGCTGCGGTATTCGCCGCGTCGATCACAAGTCGCGTGATCTCCATCCGGTCGAAGTTGTTGTGTAGGGAGAAGTGCTCCGGCGAGAAGCGAAGTTCGATATAGAATAGACCGTCGTCAGCAAAGCCCTGCACCGAATCATGGACGATATCGTAGACATCCTGATGAGATCGATACCAGTCATTCTTGAACTTGGACAGAAACGTGAGAAAGTCCGGCTCCGAGTCGCGAGGAAACTGAACCGCCTTCTTAAATTCCGACAGATCCCCGCTGTATGGCAACTCGTTTCGCAGGGCGATGCGATGGAGCGTAGGCAACGCGAACGTTCCCTCCAGGTGCCGGTGGAGTTCCACCTTCGGAAACTGCTTCATGATCACTTTATTATTTCTGATATCACCAGTTGCCATAATCAATACTCTAACGCTTCTTTCCTTAGGTGCAAGGGTTTTTGCTTCTGTGACGATTATCGGCAGTTTTAGCAGTGAGGATTAGTCACTAACCAAAGGTTGTCTACAAGATGTGTTGGAGAAACCGTCTAGTTCGCTCTTCCGTTGGTCGATCAAACACATCTTCCGGGGTTCCCGACTCGATCACCTCTCCGTTGTCCATGAAGACCACCTTGTCCGCGGCGGCGCGGGCAAAGCCCATTTCGTGAGAGACCACGAGCATCGTCATTCCGTCTTGCGCTAATTGCAGCATGACGTCCAGCACTTCCTTGATCATTTCCGGGTCAAGCGCACTGGTGGGTTCGTCGAAGAGCATTACCTTCGGTTCCATCGCCAGAGCCCGAGCTATTGCCACTCGCTGTTGCTGACCGCCGGAAAGGTGGTTGGGATAGGTGTCTTCCTTGTCCGCCAGACCAACTCGCGCCAGCAGGGTCCGTGCCCGGTCGCGGGAGACACCTCGGGGCTCTCGCTTCACCTTTCGGGGACCGAGGGCGATGTTCTCCAGGGCGGTGAGGTGTGGAAAGAGATTAAAGCTTTGAAAGACCATCCCCACCTCTTCCCTGATGAGCCGAATATTGCCGTGGGGGTCGGTGACGCGGTCGTTGTCTATCCAGATCTCCCCCTCGGTGGCGGTCTCCAGACGGTTTACACAGCGCAGGAGCGTACTCTTACCGCTTCCCGAGGGACCGATCACGAGGACAACCTCACCCTCCGCCACGGTGAGGGAGGCGTTCTTCACCGCCTCGATCGTACCAAAGCGCTTCGTGACGTTCTCAATTCGTATTCGACTATCTGCCGCCATGTTCCAGCCTTTCCTCCATGATCGCCACCACTTTCGAGAAGAAGAGGGTGATTACGAGATAGATCAGCGCCACCATTGTGTATGTTTCGAAGTAGTAAAAGGTGGTAGAGGCGTACTCACGACCGCGGCGCAGGAGGTCACTCACCGCAACGATCGAAACCAGGGAGCTGTCCTTGAGCAGCGCGATAAACTCATTACCGATGGGTGGCAGAATCGTGCGCATCGTCTGGGGTAATATTACGAGTCGCAGTGCCTGGCGGCGACTCATTCCCAAGGCAAGGGCGGCTTCCATCTGTCCCTTGGGGATCGACTGAATACCGGCCCGAAAGATCTCTCCCATGTACGCGCCGTAGCAGATCGACATCGCTAGGATCGCCGCCACCAACCGATCGAGACTGAGAAATCGGCCCAGGGCAAAATAGATGTAGAAGAGCTGTACCAGCAGCGGTATGCCACGAATCACTTCCACGTAGACCGTGGCCAGTCGATTAAGGAAGACCACCCGGGAAATACGGCCGAGCCCGGTGATCAATCCAATGATCAGAGCGAAGACGATTGAAATCAGAGTTACCTGGAACGTTTTCAGAATGCCGTCGGGGACGAAGCGAATAACCTCGAGATACGGCTCGGGCGAGATTACCGGGAGCAGGACGACCAGTCCCAGCGCGCCGAAAAAACTGATGTTCCAGGCGGAAAAGATGGAGCCCTCTCCCCGGTCGGGGATGAGAGCTCCATCACTAACAGTAATTTGCGTGCTGGTGGATTGTGTCTTGGTCTCGTTTACCGAAGCCACTTGTCTTGCAGCTCCTCCACGGTCCCGTCGTTGAGCACAACTTCGAGACCGGCGTTTACCATCTCGAGCACTTCGTCGTTACCACCGCGGACGGCGACGCCATAAAACTCCTCGGTAAAGGGCTCGCCCACGATCTGCAAAACCGAGCTGTAGTTCTCATTCTGAAGGGCAAAGTCGGCGGCGATCGGAGTATCCGCCACGACACCCGCGACGCGTCCCTGGGCGAGATCCTCGATGGCCAGCCCCAACTCATCATAGGTGCGCAGCTCTACGCCGTCCACCTCTCCAACTGCGATCGCTCCGGTGGTGCCGATCTGCGCCCCCACCGACTCACCGACCAGATCTTCCAGCGACTGCCGGCCCGCGGGAGCATCCTGCCGCACGATCAGCACCTGGCCGGCGTTGATGTAGGGCATCGAGAAGTCCATCGTCCGCTGTCGTTCCTCCGTGATCGTCACCGAGGAGATCACCGCGTCGTAGTCGCGGTTGGCGAGACCGGCAAAGATGCCGTCCCAGGCGGTGTTCTGAAACTCCACCTCGAAACCTCCGGCCTCGGCGATCGCGTTCATCAGATCAATATCGAATCCGACTATTTCCTGATCTTCGTTGATGTACTCCATCGGTGGCCAGGTAGCGTCGGTGGCCACGGTGAGCCGGGTTACCCCGTCATCTTCACTCTGACCACCTGCCATGAGCGGGACCAGAGCCACAACCGACACCAGTGCCAGCATTACAATCTTCTTCATACAGTACTCCTTTTGGAAATCGATTCTCAGAGTTGTAGAAAATATACGGTCGTTGGTCAATCGCTGAATAATTATTCGTTGCTGTTCTCACGGTGACAGGTGGGCTCCCTTCGGCTATACTGTCCCCGCGAACCATGGCAAACGTGATCACCTTTGCAAACCAAAAGGGCGGTGTGGGTAAGACCACCACCGCTGGAAATCTTGGAGCCTCCTTGGCTGAAACCGGCAGCTCCGTCTTGCTCATCGACTTTGATTCCCAGGGAAATCTCTCTTCCAGCATGGGTGTGGACCGGGACAAACCGGGAATCTATCAGGTCCTCGGGGGCGAGATCGATGCCGCCGATACGTTGCAGGACACGCCGCAGGAACGGATGAGCATTATCACCGGTGGCTCGGACCTGACCGGCGCAAGCGTGGAGCTGGTAAACCAGGACCGGCGGGAGTACTTCCTGCGGGAAGCGATCGAACCGATCCGGGAGCGCTTCGATTTTATCTTCATCGACAGTCCTCCCAGCCTCGGGCTTCTCACACTCAACGCCCTGGTGGCGGCGGACAACGTGATCATTCCGCTACAAACTGAGTACTTTGCCCTGGAAGGCCTCACGCAGCTCCTGCAGAACATTAAGCGCGTGCAGAACGGTTTCAACACCAGCCTGGAGCTCTTCGGTATTCTCTTCACCATGTACGATTCGCGGACGCGATTGGCCAACGACGTCGTCCAGGAGGTGATCGGATACTTCGGAAAGCGCGTTTTCCGGACGATTATCCCTCGCAATATCCGCCTCTCCGAGGCTCCCTCCCACGGTATTCCCGTGAACCTTTACGATGCCGAATGTGTCGGTGCGCGGAGTTACCGCAAACTCGCCGAGGAGGTTCTGCAGCGTGTCGAAGCAACGACGACTCGGTAAAGGCATAGACGCGCTCCTGCAGGGGCGGGATATTACGCAACTGGAGAGCGGTGACCTCAACTCGGTGGTGAGCGTTCCCCTCGATAGAATTCGCCCCAACCCTGATCAGCCCCGCAAGAGCTTTGCGCCGGAGGCGCTGGAGGAGCTCGCCCGTTCCATCGAAGAGCGCGGCATCATCCAGCCGATCCTCGCCGAGCAGCAGGACGACGACACCTTCATTATTATCGCCGGAGAACGGCGCTACCGGGCGGCGAAGATGGCGGGGCTCACGGTGGTGCCCGTCCTGCCGGGGGTGTTTTCGGAAGACGAGAAACTCGAAATCGCCCTGATCGAGAACGTCCAGCGCCAGGACCTGACCGCGATCGAAGAGGCTCGGGCGTATCGCGATCTGATGAACCGCCTGGGCTTGAGTCAGGATGAACTGGCGCAGCGGCTCGGTCGAAGTCGTCCCGCCGTGGCCAACAGCCTGCGATTGTTGCGTCTGCCGGAGGCGATTCATGATCGAATCAACGCCGGGGCGGTATCCGGCGGCCACGCCCGCACCCTACTGGGAATCGAGAATCCCGATCTCCTGGTTGAAGCGGCGGAGCTGATCGAGTCTGAGGGCCTCTCCGTACGCGTGCTCGAGCGCATCGTACCGCTCATCAATCAGGGAAATGATCCAGCCACGGCGTTGGCCCGCGTCTTCGGTGCACAGGCGGCGGCTACCTCGGCCCCGGTTGATTCCTCCGGAGAACCAGGAACGCCCGCATCTTCCCCAGGAAGCGTTTCCGGCGGGAGTGGTCGCGGCGGCGCGAGCTCCGAGCGTCAGGCACCGCGTAAAACGGTGGAGATGCAGGAGATCGAGCAGAAACTCATCGAACGCTTGGGAACGCGGGTGGTGCTCACCGGAACCAATGATCGCGGCAAGATCGAGATTACCTACCTCTCCATGGACGACTTGGATCGGCTCATGGAGCTACTCCTGGACGACTGACGGCCTCAGCGTCGACTGACGAAACGACTTCCGGCACGGAAGAAGCGCCACGGCACCTCGCCATTTTTCGATATTCCCACCCGCGGTGCTGACTGTATCTCTTCGGTGGGTATCGTTGTGGAGGGATCCGGCTCGATGCGAAGCGGTCCATCAGGATCGTTCATGAAGATTCCGTCGAACTCACCGGTGATCCGCAAAGCCTGACACAATTTGCCCGGGCCGTTGGTCAGCCGCGGGTCGAGCTCGCTTTCGGTGGCCTCGGCGTCGCCCCGCGGGTCGTGGCGACGCTCGATTCCACGCCGGCGGTACATCTCCTCGACGCCCCAGAGCGGTTCGATCGCGCGGATCAGCACCGCCTCACCAACGCCCGCAGCGGCGGTAACCACATTCAGGCACCAGTGTATGCCGTAGGCGCGGTACACGTAGATATGCCCCTCCGCTCGAAACATCGAGCCGTTCCGCCGCGTCCGACCGCGATAGGAGTGGCTGGCGGGATCGTCGGCGCAATACGCCTCCGTTTCTACGATGCGTCCCCCGCACTGTCCGCCTGTGGGGTCCGTGACTATCACGTATGATCCGATCAGCTCCCGTGCTCGTCGTACCGTGTCGCGCATTGTCGTGATCCTACCACGCGTACTACAGTTACCGCATGGTACTGCACGACCTGGTGCCGCGGCCCGGCATGAACGTATTCGGCATTCAGATTCCCATCACCGGATCCAACACCCTGCGAAGTCTGGAGCATCTCCTGGCGCAGCCCGACCTGGCGGCGAAGCGGGACGCGTGGCTCATCGAAGAGAAGCTGCACCCGCTTCGGCGGGAGGCACTCGAGCCGGTGCACCACACGGAATATGTAAAGCGGCTCATGACCGACGACGACGCAGGCTTTCTCATCGGCCGCGATCCCACTCCCGCGGAACGGGAGGTAATGCGCGCCTTCGAACTGGCCCACGAGGACGGCAGGTACCACCGTTTTGACCCCACCACCGCGGAGAAGACGCTCTTTCAGTTGCGCGACCAGAGCTTACGTCTCGCCAACGGGTCGATTCGCGGGGCGGAAATCGCCCTGAACTCCGAGGACCGGTTCTGCTTCTACTTCGGCGGCGGCATGCACCACGGGCAGCACGATTTCGGCGAGGGGTTCTGTCTGGTGAATGATCTGGTGATCGCGGTGCGGGCGATGCAGGCCCAGGGACGAATCGGGACCGCGTGGATTATCGACGTGGACGCGCACAAAGGTGACGGCACGGCGGCGCTCACCGCTAAAGACGAGACGATTCGCACCTTGAGCATTCACATGGCCAATGGATGGCCCATGGACCAGCCGGCGACGCTCGCCGACGGACGAGCGAATCCTTCCTTCGTGCCGAGTGACATCGATATCCCGGTGAAGGCCGGCGATGAAAAGACCTACCTGTCCCGTCTGAAAGAGGGAATCGCAGAAATGGAGCAGCGTTTTCCGCTGCCTGACTTCGTCCTGGTGGTGAACGGCGCCGATCCCTACGAGCGCGACCAACTACCCTCCGCGGAGCTGCTGAAGATGACCCGGGAGCAACTGCTGCAGCGCGATCGCCTCCTGTATCGGTGGATCCGGGACCAGGGCCTCCCATCGCTGTTTGTGATGGCCGGCAACTACGGCTACCATTCCTGGGAGATCTACTCTCAATTTCTCGAACGGCAGCTCCGCGGCGAACTTGACTGATCCGTGCAGGTCGGTGCGGCGCGAGGGACCGCCCGGCCGCGTACCGGCGGCGCGCGTCACGTCCCCCAGTTTTCCACCTTCTTCCGAAGATCAGCGGGAATGCGCAGCGGTCGGCCGGATTCGAGCTCGGCAAAGACCCCTTCCTGGACGACGTCGGCGCAGACATTGCCGTTCACCAGAATCTGCGCGGCGATGATGATCCGCGCCGCCCCGACGTTCCTGATCCACATCCGACCCACCACCGGCTCAAAGAGGCGAATCGCGCGCTTGTACTGAATGTTGGTGCGCACCAGGATCGGAACATAGCCCGCCTCTATTTGCGGCTGCAGGGGAAGATGTTCTCGCAGAAGCAGAAACCGCAGGTCTTCCAGCCATCGGATATAGACGATGTTGCTCACATGTCCGGCAAAGTCGATGTCGTATGTCTTTACCTCAAACTCTTTTTCCACGAACAACGGCAGGGATTGCGTATCCATCATGGCCACTACTTATAGAGATGATTCATTGACAAGGCAAGCGGGCGTCGATATAGTACGGCGCACACTGGAGAGATGTCCGAGTGGTTTAAGGAGGCGGTCTTGAAAACCGTTGTGCAGTGACCCTGCACCGTGGGTTCGAATCCCACTCTCTCCGGTAAGCCGCGTACCGGAGGACGAAGTCCGAGGAACGCGGCGACTCGAAAGTCTGTCGCAATGCTTTGTAACGAAGTCCGAGGAACGCGACGGCTCGAGATTGCGATGCCAACAGTTGAATCGAAAATGGAGAGGTGCGAGAGCGGTCGAATCGGGCTCCCTGCTAAGGAGTTGTACCCTATCCGGGTACCGTGGGTTCGAATCCCACCCTCTCCGTACGTGTGCTGGGGTGGTAGCGCATCCCCGTTGTTCGGCGTATACTGTCGAGCACATCGATTGTGCCCATAGCTCAGTTGGATAGAGCGTTAGATTGCGGATCTAAAGGCCGGTGGTTCGAGTCCACTTGGGCACGTTGAAGCTGGAAGTCACAAGTGTGGCCTCCAGCTTTTTTTATGTAACCCCCGGAACAGATAGCGGTGAAGTGGACTCGAAACGAAGCGGCGGCGCGAATACCTGGAGTGCAATCCGGCAGGAAGCCGGATTAGCCGCGGAGGCGGCCCGGAGCCACCGGCCAGGAGGGACGGTGGAGGAGGGCGAGTCCACTTGGGCACGGAGTAGAGCTGGAAGTTACAGACGTAGCTTTCAGCTCTTTTTTTGTGACTGCCTGTGAAGAATAAAGGTGAAGTGGACTCGAACCCTGTTGCAATCATGCAAACAAGTCGCCCTGGGCGAGCTGTTCGAGGTACAGTCGCCACGGGAGTATTTCGATGTTATCCTCGGTTGTCCGGGGGGATTCATCTTGAGACACGACGATAGCGCGAACGTTGGGAAGGTCTTCTCGAAGGGCCCGAATCCCCTTGAGATGTTTGTCGATCACCATGTCGGTTGCTTTTACTTCTACGGCAATCTTGTCCCCTATCATCAGATCGACTTCGAAACCGGAACGACTGCGCCACCAGCTCAGTTCTTCGATTCTCCAGTGATACGACATCCACGCGCGAGTTTCGAGGACAATGAGATGTTCGAGCGCCCGGCCGATTTCTTCCGGTGACGGAGTTTCCGACGGGAATGCGCGCGTCAATGCATTTACCACACCCCGGTCAAAGATCCATAGCTTCGGTCGACTGGTAGCTTTCCGTTTCCGGGTCTTCCGAAAGACCGGCAGGCGAAAGGCGAGCATTGTGTCCTCGAGTATTTCGAGCCAGACGGCGATGGTGCGGGCAGGTATGCCGGTATCCGACGCAAGAGACGCGTAATTGAGCTCCTGACCGTTCATGAGCGCCAACGCATCAAGCAGGTACGAAAACCCGGTGACGTTGCGGGTAAGTGATTCCGCCTGAATCTCTTCTCGAATGTAGAGGTCAACATACGACATGAGGTCGATATGCGCGTCTACGGTACCGTAGATTGCCGGCAGACCCCCCGTTCTCATCCATTGAGTCAGATCAAATTCCGGGATCTCCGAGAAAAGGAGCGGGAAAAGGTGGAGGTTTCTTGCTCGGCCTGCAAGCAGATTTGCTGCTCCATGTTTGAGCTTACGGGCACTTGATCCGGTAAGCACAAACCGTTGATCTCGGTTCGCAATCAGGCGATGCACCTCATCGAGAATACCCGGAAGTTTCTGAATCTCATCGATCACGACAGTTTTGTCAGCTTGCGTTTCCTCGGAAATCAGCCTCGGTCGTCGAAGTAATCGGGAGTATACCTGGTTGTCCAAGAGATCATAGTAACGAGCGTTGGGAAGATCATTCCTGAGTAGAGTTGTCTTACCCGTTGCGCGCGGCCCAAAGAGGAACACACTTCCTCGGGAAAGATGCCGGGTCACATCGAGACTGCGCTTATACAGCTCCATACGTAAACTATAGTGATAATTGCGTGATTCCGGCAACTAAGTTGCCGAATTGCATGTAGATCGGCAAGATGAAGGAGTGATTCCAGCCCGCAACGGTGTAGCGATTCCGGCTTGACCCCAGGTGCTGTGACACCAATACTTCGGGTTAGGCGGATGCACCTCCGGGCCCGATCCGGTGGCGTCCTTTGTGACCGCTGACGACCCGCGGCGGGTGGAGCTGGTGATCGCCGCAGGGGACAACGGCGGTGAGGCTTCGGCGGAATTCCGCTACGCAGCGGCAGAACCCTGGGTTCGAACTATGGAAATTCTGAACCTGATGCTGGCGGAGTGAGCCGACCGGAGCCGACCGAGCCGACCGCATCTATTGATAATTCCCCATGAGTGCGTTAGTATCCCCGGACATTCGCGTACGGAGAGGTGCGAGAGTGGTTGAATCGGGCAGACTCGAAATCTGTTGTACGGCTCGTCCGTACCGTGGGTTCGAATCCCACCCTCTCCGCTCCGAATTGCCCGTCGTATCGAATGGAGAGGTGACCGAGTGGCCGATGGTGAACGCTTGGAAAGCGTTTGTACCCTAACCGGGTACCGAGGGTTCGAATCCCTCCCTCTCCGTGTTTTTTGCCCCTTCGGTGTTGAAGCCTGGGTCCTGTGCAAGTCGTCGTCGCCCAACCCCGTCAGGTCCGGAAGGAAGCAGCGGTAAGCGATTGGTGGCTGTGCCGCAGATCACTCGGGTGGAGCTGGAGGGGTTTTTTTGGTGCGGTTCGCCGGTCGTACGCCCGCGAGGCGCCCCGTTGAGGAGCTGTGATGTCGTATGAAGTAACTGCCACTCGCCGTCGGCCCCGTACCTTTGACGAGATGATCGGCCAGGATTTTGTCGTGGCCACCCTGAAGAGTAGCCTTGCCTCCGGCCGGATCGCCCACGCCTATCTCTTTTCCGGTCCTCGGGGAGTGGGAAAGACTAGTGCCGCCCGAATCCTGGCGAAGGCGCTGAACTGCCCCGATGGCCCCAACCCCGACGGCTGCGAGGATTGGGCCGGAAGTGAGGAGATCGCTCGCGGGACCGCTCTGGACGTCATAGAAATAGACGGGGCTTCCAATACCAGCGTCAACGATGTCCGCGAGATCAAGGACGAGGTGCTCTTCGCCCCCAACGATGCGCGCTATAAGATCTACATTATCGACGAGGTGCACATGCTCTCCAACAGCGCCTTTAACGCGCTGTTGAAGACGATCGAGGAGCCCCCGCCGTACATCGTCTTTATCTTTGCCACCACCGAGATTCACAAAGTACCCCCCACAATTCGTAGTCGCTGCCAGCAGTTTAACTTCCGCCTGATTCCGATGGACGAGATCAAGCCGATGCTGGCGCAGGCCGCGGAGGATATGGGGCTGCAGGCCGACGATGACGCGCTGGCGTGGGTAGCCAAGGAGGCCACCGGGAGTCTGCGCGATGCGTACACGCTCTTTGACCAGGTGGCGGCGTTCTCCGACGGTCACCTGCAGCTGGAGGTGATCCATGAAAAATTGGGTCTCCTGGGGCTGGAACGGCTCAACGCGCTCATGACGGCGATCATGAACGAAGAGCCCGCGGAGGCGCTGGAAATCGTGGATCAGGCGGTGCAGTCCGGGGTGGCGGTGGAGCGCTTTGCCATGGACCTGGCCGATTACCTCAGGACGTTGTTGCTGATTTCCGCCGGGATCGACCGCGAGGCGATTCTGGGAATGCGCCCCGAGCGGATTCCTGAAGAGGTTCGTGGGGGCTGGGACCGGGGACGCATCGAGTTCGCCAACGAACTGGTGCTGCAGCTGTACCGCGACCTGCGCTATTCGGTGAACCAGCGCTTTGATCTGGAGCTGGCGATCAGCCGGTTGGCCTCGCTCACCTCTATCCGGACACCGCAGGCGTTGGTGAAGGAGATTAAGGCGCTTCAGGAAGAACTGATTCACGAGGGGGCGTATCGGCGGCGCCACGGCGGCGCGGAAACCGGAGGTGACAGCGGCGACGGGCGCAGTAGCGATGGCGTCGGCCCCCATGCCGACGGAACGGTGGTGGCCCCTGGAACCGACGGGAGCGCCGGGGTGATCGCCGGCCGAGCCGGAGATGGAGCGGCCGTTTCCGAGGGAGTTCCGGATGCCGATATCGATCCCAACGAACCGCCGGAAGTGGATGGGATTTCCCTGGAGCAAGTGCAGGCGATCGTGGCCCGCTTCAGAGCGCAGCGGATCTCCGTGGCGGCGCTTCTCTCTCGGGCGCGGTTGTGGCGATTGCGAGAGGAAGAATTGCTCATCGCATTTGCCGATGAGTTCGGTGCCAATGCACTTTCTTCAGACCGGGATGCGGTACAGGCCGCCGCCGCCGCCGAGTTGGGCCGGGAGCGGACGGTGGTGCGTATTCAGACCCTCTCTTCCGCGACCGATGGCGGGGAAGAAGAAGGATCGGGCACCGACCCCCGAGTTGATATGGTACGTCGCGTATTCCGCGGCGAAATTGTGGAGGACCACTCATGAATCCGATGGATTTGCTGAAGAACATGGGTCAGCTGCAGGAGACGATGCAGCAGGCGCAACAGAAACTGAAAGAGGTCTCGGTCACCGGCACCGCCGGAGGCGGAATGGTTTCGATCACGATGAACGGCGAGTTTCACGTGCTGAGCGTGGAAATTGCGCCGGAGGCGGTGGACCCGGAGGATGTGGCTATGCTGCAGGATCTGTTTCGTGCCGCCCACAACGACGCCTCCGCCAAGGTCCGGGAGGAGCTTCAGAACAGTCTCTCCTCGCTTACCGGTGATTTACCGATTCCCCCGGGAATGTTCGGCGGAATGCCCGGTGGCCCCGGTTCCGGCGGCGCCTGATGAACACCCTGGATCAGCTGATTCAGGCGATCGCCCGCCTTCCGGGGCTGGGCAAGAAAAGTGCCACCCGCATCGCCTATGCCATTCTCGGCGGTGACCGGTCCGAGGCGGAGCGGCTGTCGGCCCTCCTGGGGCGTCTCCACGATACGATCTTTCGCTGTTCCGTCTGTGGCGCGTACACAGAAACTGACCCCTGTCCCATCTGTACCGATTCCGGACGCGATCGGAGCACGATCTGCGTGGTGGAGGAACCGCAGGATGTGGCCTCCTTGGAGGCAAGCCATGAGTTTCACGGCTTGTACCACGTCCTCGGTGGGGTGATCGCCCCGATTGAGGGGGTGGGACCGGGAGACCTGTCTATTGGCAAGCTCCTGCAGCGCGTTCGGGAAGACGGCACCGAGGAAGTGATCATCGCTACCAATCCCACCGTCGAGGGTGATACCACCGCGCTCTATGTGGCGCGGCAGCTGGAAGAATTGGGAGTAAAAGTGACACGCCTGGCGCTGGGACTGCCGGTGGGGGGAGACCTGGAATACGCGGATCGTCTCACACTGGCGCGCAGTTTCCGTGGACGGACGGGGTTGTAGATGTCGCGGCGGTGGCACGGCCCTGCACTGCCATCTCTGCACGCTTCCGCCCCCGCACAAAAAAAGGAGACCGACGTGATTGCCGGTCCCCAGGGGGTGCTTTTCGATTACCTGCAGATCATTTACCTGCGGATTACTCGAAGTCGGTGAGCGTTGCGTCAAACTCCTCGGCCACATCTCTGTAGTTATCGGGGAGCGTGTCCCGCTGTACGCCACGGATCTGCGCCTCTTGCGCGTTGCGGTTGCGCCACTCAGTGATCTGTTTTCCGTTTCGGGTGTAAATCAAATCATCACCACCGGAGGTGTTGTTGATCTCCGTGCGCATGCGCAAGGTGTGATCCAGGGCCGCACCAGTCTCGCCGCTCTGAAACGCACCATCATCGTTGCGGTCGTCATGACTGAACCGCATCTCCTCGCGGATCACCGTTCGCGCCAGGATCGCCGGTGTCGAGCTATCACGAACGGGATCAGCGTTGTAGGTATACTCAAACGTCAGTGACGTACCGACGTACTCGTCGTCTTCGGTGTGCTCAGTGTAATAGCGGATACCCACCACCGTAGGATCAACGGCGTCATTGTTGTTCCAGAACCAGTAGTTGAACGTTTTCTCAAGATCGTGGGTGTACATGACGGCACTACTGTAGATTGCTCCGGTATCGATTGCTGTCCGATTCTCGGAAGCGGTGGCATAGTCCAGCGAGCCGCCGATATCAAACGCGCTGTATGTATTGTTCTCGTCGGGGACGATCACCCAATGGTGGCGCGTGGCGCCGTCGGCATAATCGGCTACGTATTCATCGCGGTAGCCACTTCCGGAAAAACCGAAGGGATCAAAAATGGAGTCGGTGCCGTCGTATGCCATGTCGGCACTGATGACGTAATACACCTCGCGAACCTCAGACTCCGGGTAGACGCCGCTCTCATCGGGGGTGGCTATGGCGGTTACCCTGAAGAGGTTGTTCCTCCCCAGTTGGCTCTTCCAGTCATAGCCGGATTCGTTCCATCCGGCCTCCGACCCGTAGGTGTCGGCGTCCACGATGTGCTTCACCTCGCCGGTTGTAGTCCAGCCCGGGTAGGGATAGTCATTCCGCGCGGGAAGCGCCACCGGCTGAGGGTCAGCCCCAACAACCACGACAGGATCTACCGTAGCGTCAAAGTTGTACGTGGTTCTGGGCCCAATACCCCCCGTGGCGGAGAGTTGCGCCTCGGCCGCTGCATTCCGCGGGCCGGGATCCGGCTGTAGACGGAATCCTGGCCGAGCTGGAAACGGTAGCTCACCTCCGGGCGGAGCGCCGTTTTCGATGGCTGGCAAACTTTAACGGAATCGTTCCCGGATACGACGGCGGGCCGTGGCTCCGGGCGTTCACCAGACTGTGGTCGGACATCATTGGGAACCATCTGACCAACAATCCGTTTTACGGAATGGGGGAATACTTCTGGACGTGGTATAACAGCCGCGTCACGCTACTGCTCCTCCTGAACGAAGAGCTCCCGCAGGCGGATGTCTACCATTCGTTGTGCACCGGGTACGCGGGATTTCTCGCCGCCCGTGCCCGGGGGGAGACGGGAAAACCGTTTCTCCTCACGGAACACGGTATCTACCACCGGGAGCGGATTATCGAGATTCAGTCGACCACGGAGCTCCGCGGGCACCAACGAGACCAATGGTCGGATATGTTTCTGGCCCTGAGCCGCATTTCATATCGCTCCGCGGACCGGATTATCACCCTCTTTGACGCCAACCAGCACCTCGAACTGGCGATGGGGGCGCCGGCAGATCGGGCACAGGTGATACCCAACGGGATCGATATCGAACGGTTTTTTGGGATCACGCGGACCCCGCGGCCTGGTACCCACGTGGGATTGGTGGGGCGGGTGGTGCCGATTAAGGACATTAAGACGTTCCTCGTGGCGGCGCGGATTATATCGGAGAGCGTTTCCAACGTGACGTTCTGGATGGTAGGACCCACCGATGAGGCGCCGGAGTACTACGACGAGTGCCGTGACATGGTGCACGCCTTCGGACTCGATGAGCAGGTGATCTTCACGGGGGCGGTGGATGTACGGGAGTACTACGCGTTTCTCGATGTGCTCACACTGACGAGTCTCAGTGAAGCGCAGCCTCTGGTGATTCTAGAAGCGGTGGCCGCGGGGATTCCCTGCGTTGCCACCCGCGTCGGGGACGTACCGGAACTGCTGAACCACGACGAGCGACTCATCGCGGCGCCGAAAGACGCCGAAGGAATTGCGCGACGGATCGCGCGGTTCTGCACTCACCCCGAGGAGTACCGGGAGTGGGTGCGGGAGCGGCAGACCGCCGTTCGCCGCCACTACGATCGATCCGAGATCTTTCGCCGCTACGGTGAACTCTACCGGGAGGCGGGCAAATGGCGGGTATCGGATTCGTCCTGGAACGGATCGTGGAGCGCCGCGGAATCCGGGGGCTGGCCCGGGTGGCGGTGGTGGTGGTTCTGGTGGTGGCGGGCCCCTGGCTGATTACCTCAGTGACGCTGGGCGTGGTGGGAGCTATCGCAGCGAGCCGTGGGATGGACCTAAACCTGTTCTTTGCGGTGATTATCTACGTGTTCGCCGCGAGTCTGCTCACTACCAGCGGGTACCACTACCGAGTCACGCGGATTACGGCGGATCTGCTGTACCAGAAACGATATCGGGCGATGCAACAGTGGTTTCGCCGGGCCGCGACGGTGAGTGCCGGAATCGGTGCGGTGCTGGGAGTCGGAATCGCGCTGTTGGGATCGCTGCCGGTCACCGTCGCGGCCGCCACCATCGCCGTGGCGATCGCGGTCTCGGTGAGTTGGATCGCGATGCTCATGGTCTCGCTGCTGACCCGCTTTCGGGCGATCGTGGGAGCGTACATTGCGGGTGGAGTGGTCACGGTGGGCGGAACCGTGGGGTTCGCGCCGCAGGCGTTCACCCCGGAGGCGGTGGCCGTGCTCAGTCTGTCCGCCTTCGCCGTAGGCACCCTGGTGGTCACCGCCGTATTGTCGGTAACGGTAGTACGGACGCTCACCGCCCGCGATACCCTTCGTCGGAACGCCAAAGCCCAGCGGCCGTCGCGCGATACGCCGGCGCCGACTCAAGACGTGGTGACACTACCTGTGCGGACTCTGCGAAGAATCGGGCGGATCGGGCTGTTTCTGACGGCGGTTCTCTGGGTGGACAAACTCGTCTTCTGGGCGGTCTATGGCCGCCCCGTGGCGGGAACGACTCTTTCTCTATTGCCCACCTACGATGTGCTTGTCTTTGTTTCGCAGCTGTTTTTGGTTCCGGCGATGGTCTTTTTCGTGGTCCGGGTGGAAACCACCACCTATCGTGGCGTTCGCTCGATTCTCCGTTCGGTCCGGGGCGAAACGTATCGCGAGGTGGAGGCCGCCAAACACGACCTTTTCCAGCGGCTCAACCGGCTGTTCACCACTCAGACCGGGCTGGCGCTGATGATCGTGGTGGTGGCGTGGCTGCTGTCGCCGGAGGTGGCGCCGCGCAATCCTGCGGTCTTCGTGCGGGTTACGGTGGCGTCGCAATTATACTTCCTCATGTACTCGTCGGTGGTGACACTGCTGTATATCTCCGATTACCGTGGTGCGCTCACGCTGTTGGTATTCGTATTCGTGGTGGCGGCGGCGGGATCGCTCGTAACCGTGGCTGTGGGGCAGGTGGCGGACGTGGGGTACTCCTATCTCGTGGCCGGTGCGGTGGGGGCGGTTCTCGCGCGACGTCTGCGGAACACGCGGCTTGTGGTGGTAGACCGGTATCTCCTGACGCGGGCCCTGATGTAGAATAGCCCTCACAGAGGAATGGGACCGATGCGAAGACCAGAACACCTTTCGATCCGTGCACGCCGCCTGCTATCCGTGACGCTCCTCCTGATCGTGCCCGCCGCCGTAACGGCGCAGTGGGAGACGGATGTGGAGGAGGCGCTGAGCCGAGCCGAATCCACCGGACGTCCACTGATGGTGTTTGTCACCGGTGGTGCCTGGTGCGACCCGTGCACCTGGATGGAAGATAACAGCCTTACCAGCCCGGAACTCCGCTCACGCCTGCGGGATGAGTGGATCGCGGTTCGCATTCCTGACACGGATCCCACCTGGAAACGGTGGAACGTGCAACGCCTTCCCACCATTCTCTACCTCGACACCCAGGGCCAGGAGGTGGAACGCACCGTAGGAGCCGTTACCGCAGACACCCTGGTGCGAACGATGACCGAAGTTCGGCGGGAGCTGGCTATGGTGGGGACCCGTGACGGCGAGGGGGACGCCGGCGGTGAGGAGTCCTCCGTGGCCACCGTGACCGGTCTGCAGATGGGAACTCGCTATCGAATCGGGTCGGGGTCGATCTGGAACGACGGCGGCGCGCTCTGGTTCACCGAGGACGCCGGTCTGCCGCCGCGTCTCGAAGAGTACGACCGGGATGAGGCGTTTCTCTACTTGCGGGATGGATCATCGGGAACGGTTCTGGCGATAACCGTGGCGGAAAACGTGCAGCCGTCACTGTGGCGCTGGAATCAGAGCGATCGCCGTTGGCTCGAGTTAGGCGAATTGCAGCCGATCGAATAGGTACCCACCGGCCGGTTCCGCGACGCCCGATACACTCCATCGCAGGGGCTTACTACCCGCCGCGCATATCCGCCGGCGGATCACCGAGGGCGATATCCGTAAACTCCGCCGTGCTTCCGGTGCCGGTGGGGCATTGGGTCACCAGCCCCACCTTCACCGCATCGCCCGGTTCCCCCAGGCGAAAGTAGCGCAGCATACGCCACGGCGCCTCGGCGGACGTGCCCACGTCCGCCCAGTGCAGCGCCCAGAGATTCTCCCGGCGCGAGACGCGCAGCCGCACCATCTCCGCGTTGATCTTCTGGCCGTTGGCGTCGTCGGAAACCTCCCGCGTAACCACGCTCACCACCGCAGGAAAGCCCATGTCGGTAAACTCAAAGGCGAGTTTCACCCAGTGGGTGTCGTCGATCATCGCCAGCAGTGCCCCGGCGTCGAAGGTTGAGGCAAAGGCGGGACGTACCGTTGCCGAAAGGGAGAAGTCACCCGGTTCACTGCGGTACCAGAAGGGTGCGTCCGCGACGGTGCGGCGATCCTTCGGATCGATGAAGAAATCCACCGGGCCCGAACAGGCGATCACCGTGCTGGTGGTACCGTCCACCGCCACCGACGGGTCGCGTGCGATCTGCCCCGCATCACCATTCATCCAGCTGTCAAAGGGAGTATTTGGTGCCATACCTTACGCGTCCAAGCCTTTCAGATATTCTTCCAACTGTGACCGAGAATTTCCCTGAAACCGGGTGAACGCACACCCCGCCTCGACACCACCGGATTCAATATCCCGCGTATGAACAACCGCCGCCCAGGCCATCACCTGCTCACCGTCGACATCGAGCTGCACGTACAGTTCGCTACCGGGGTCAATCGACTCCTCCGCGAGCACACGAAAACCGGTACGACTCAGGTCGACCGTCTTGGCATGGATCCACTCTTCCCGGAACAATCCCAGAAGTACGATCTGGGAAATCGCCACCCGTTCAGCCCTTCTTCGATCTGTTGATTCAGCCACTCACCCATAATCGACCTCTTGAGCGTATTTTTCAACTCCAAATGCATCTTCGAGCATCCCCGTTTAACTGCTGCTTGCGCGGACCGACCGAATAGGGCATACTACATTCTGGTACGCATGTAGCGGATATGGATGGAGCTTCCACCGACGGTACACGACGGACCGATAACAAGACTCTTTGGGGTTGATAGCTTCCCCGGCGTGCCTCCGACGCTGTTCCGTCGTGCGTATGTTCCGGACAAACCAACCGCTGTCTTCCCCGGCGATCCAAGGAGGAAGGATCAATGGCTAAGACCCTTTATGTGGGCAATCTCAATTTTCGGACGGACGAAGAAGGTCTCCGCGCCGCATTCTCCGAGTACGGCACCGTTACCGACGCACGCATCGTGATGGATCGGGACACCGGCCGCAGCCGCGGATTCGGTTTTGTCGAAATGGAAGATGACTCCGCAGCAGAATCAGCAATTGAAAGCATGAACGGCGCCGATCTTGACGGACGCCCTTTGCGCGTAAACGAAGCCCAACCTCGCGGTGACAACCGTGGCGGCGGAGGTGGTGGCGGCCGCGGACGCGGTGGCCATGGTGGCGGTCGTGACGGTGGTCACGGCGGCTACGGAGCGTACTAAGCATTGGCGCGTAACCGCTATAGCGGCGACAAGCGTCGTCGTGAGCTTGATAAGAAAAAGAAGAAAGAAAGAAAGCGCAAAGAGCGCGCCGAGCGAGCCGCCGAGGGTGGAATCGGCGGTGGAGAAGAGGATACGTCCTACATGGAGTATCTCAATCCGGGCGGTCCCCAGGACGCCCGATTTGCACCGGACGACGAGACTGACGAGGACGAAGACGCCGATGAGTCCGACGAAGAGTCCGACGACGACGACGACGAACAGCTCGCCGACCGCTAAACTCGACAACCGGTCCGGAATACTGCCGGGCGTCTGCCGCCACCGATTTCGGTGATGACGCGCGTCCCGACGACGCGACCGGTCACTTTCATCGAACCAACCATAAGCCGGTTGGCGGTCCCGGAAACCCCGGGCACGCGCCAACCGGCTTTTTGTGTGCGTCCGTCCCGCGAGATTCCGTGGACGGAGCTGCGCGTTGCGGCGTACACTATGAGACCTATGAGCACAGGTGAAAACGGAGATCTGCCGGCGGACTCCACCCAGGGTGTCGCCGATATCCGTCGCGACGGGACCCACCGCGAAGAATCCCCGCCGGCAGTGTTTGGAATTGGCAATCCCCTAATTGACGTAGTGTTTCAGGCGACGGACGACGACCTGAATACCCTCGGACTGGACAAGGGGATTATGCATCTTGTCACTGAAGAGCGGCAACAGGAAATCTTGGCCCACTTTGCCGGAGCTTCCCCCACGTTTCGCCCCGGCGGCGCAGCGCCGAACACGCTTATCGCCCTGGCCGGGTTGGGTATCCCTTCGGTGGTCTGTGGCAAGATCGGCAACGATGAGTTCGGCCGAACCTACAACGAGCAGGTAGCGGCGTACGGAATCACCTCACGCCTCATGCAGGGTGACGGAGCTACCGGCAGCAGTATTATCCTCGTCACTCCCGACGGGGAGCGCACCATGAACACGCACCTGGGCATGTGTCAGGAGTTCGGGGTGGGTGACTTGGACGAAGACCTGCTCCGGCGCTCCCGCTATCTCTATTTTACCGGCTACATGTGGGATACCGAGGTGCAGAAGGCGGCGATCCGCCGGGCACTGGCGGTGGCGCATGACGCCGGAGTCACCGTGGCGTTCGACCTGGCGGATCCCTTCGCCGTGGAACGCTACCGGGACGACTTTCTCCAGCTTCTCGAGGACGATGTTGATATCGTGTTTGCAAACCGCACCGAGGCGCATATTCTGTACGGTGCTGTCGGCGAGTCTGGAGAAGGCGGAGGCACCGACGGTGGTGCGGGTGCCGACCAAGACCGCCACCGGCTCGCGGAAGAGCTCGGTCGCCACGTACGGATCGCCGCGCTCAAGGTGGGCAAGGACGGGTCTCTCGTGGTCGAGCGCGACGACGGCGACGTTACACCGACAGTGACCGCCGTCCCGGGGCGCCCGCTCCAAGCGATCGATTCCACCGGCGCCGGGGATATGTTTGCTGCGGGATTCCTGGCGGCCCTGGCACAGGGACGCGATGCGGTCGACGCCTCCCGAGCCGCGGGGTGGCTCGCCGAAGAAATCATCCAGCAGGTTGGAGCACAGTTCACCGTGGCGCACATCACCCGGATCCGGGGTGAACTGGCCGCCGTCACCCACTGAGCGAGCCGCCGCCTGCCGGGGGCGGCCACTGCTCGCAGCGGCGCCGGCCGACAGCGCCTGACGGGCGCCCATCCTCTCCCGGTGCCCGCCGTGTCTCTCCCTGCAAGGAACACCGGTGGGAAGCTCTGTCATATGATGAACGCGGCTCCCGGCACAACCCCACAACCGCTTGCCGCTTGGAAAGTGCGAACTTTTTTGTTTGCCTGGGCAACACAAATTGTTTGCACAATTCTACGGGGAACGTGCCTCATGACCGCGGCTCATGTATACTCCCGGCGATGTATCTTTCGCTACTGGTGCTCGTCGGAATTCTGGTGCTACTCGTGCTCGATGCAGCGAAACCGGATATGGTTTTCGGGGCGGCGCTGATCGTCCTGCTCTTTGGTGGAATCATTTCGCCGGAGGAGGCACTGTCGGGCTTCTCCAACAAGGGTATGGTCACGGTGGGTTTGCTCTTCGTGGTGAGCCAGGCGGTGGAGAATACCGGGGTTTTTCAGATCATTGCGGACCGTTTTCTCGGTCAGGTTGGAGGGGAGCGGCGTCGAACTCCACGACCGGCGGGGTTGATGCTTCGCATGATGGTACCGGTGACGGTGCTCTCGGCGTTTCTCAACAACACCCCCATTGTGACGATCTTCACGCCGGTGGTGAAACGGTGGACCACCGTTAATCGATTGGCGGCGGGGAAGTTCCTGATTCCGCTATCCTATGCGGCGATTTTCGGCGGAGTGTGCACCCTGATCGGCACCAGCACTAATCTTGTGGTGCACGGGTTGATGCTTCAAAACGGATTGCGAGGATTCGGATTCTTCGAATTGGCTAAGGTCGGCGTGCCCGTCGCTCTGGCGGGATATCTGTATCTGAGCCTAATCGGTCAGCGCCTGTTGCCCAGACGAGATGACGCACTGACCGATCTCGATGAGCACCCCCGGGAATACTTTGTTGAAATGACCGTCCCCGAGGATTCGCCGTTGATCGGCCGTACGGTGGAGCAGGCGCGACTGCGTAATCTCCCCGGCGTGTATCTCACTGATATCGAACGGGGTGATCTGCATCTGGGACCGGTGACGCCGGATCGCCGTCTCGCCGCCGGGGACCGCCTGTTCTTCGCCGGCCAGACCCACGGCATGAAAGACCTCGTCACGATCTCCGGTTTGGATCCGGTGGACGCACGGACTCTGTCCGAAGATGCCCACCGGATTCGACGACACCTGGTGGAAGTAGTTGTGTCCTCCTCGTCACCGGCGGTGGGAAACACGATCAAAGAGTATAGTTTTCGCAGCGTCTATGGAGCTGCGGTGGTCGCGCTGAGCCGAGACGGAGAACGCGTGGATTCCCGCCTGGGGGACGTTCGCATAGAGGCCGGCGACACCCTGGTTCTGCTTACGCGGCCAGGATTCGCGCGACGGTTTCGCTTCTCCCGCGACTTTTACCTGGTAAGTGACTTAGAGCCGGTGGAACCGGAGGTGAAAAACCGCGGTACCTTTGCGGTGCTTGTGGTGGTAGGCATGGTGGCGGCGGCGGCGTTGGGCGACGTGCTCCCAAAGATCGGAACCAACACTATCGATATGTTCTACGCCGCCGCCGCCGCCACCCTCATTCTGGTGGCGGGTCGCACCATCACCGGGCGGCAGGCGCGTTCAGCTATCCGCTGGGATGTGTTGATCACGATCGGAGCCGCCTTCGGTGTCAGCCAGGCACTCATCAATAGCGGAGCGGCCCATCTCATCGGCCAGGGCCTCGTTGACGTCATGGCGCCCTTCGGCCCCATGGGCTCCCTGGTGGCGGTCTACCTGGCCACAAGCATCTTCACCGAGATTATCACGAACAACGCCGCGGCAGCGCTCATGTTTCCCATCGCCTTGGCCACGGCCGAGCGGACCGCCGTCGCCGGGTATGGGGGCGATCCGGTTCCGTTCTTCGTCGCGGTGGCAATCGGCGCAAGCGCCAGCTTCGCCACTCCCATCGGGTACCAGACGAACCTGATCGTGCAGGGAGCCGGCGGCTATCGCTTCCGGGATTTCCTCAAGGTGGGGGCGCCGATGAACCTGTTGGCGCTGGTGGTTGGAGTGGTAGCGATCGTGGCGTGGTACGGGTTAGGATGATCGCCATGATCGACCACCGAACACCCGCACACTCCGCACACGAGCACGAGCACAACGGCGGACCCTCGCTCGCCCCCACACCGGCCACCGCCGAAGAACTGGACGCCGCCATAACCGCCGCCCTTAGAGCTGGGGCGGAAATCATGCACATCTACGCGCGCGAGTTCTCCGTCGAAGAAAAGGAAGACCGTTCCCCGCTGACTGAGGCGGACACCCGGGCACATACCGAAATCGACGCGGTTCTGGCGGACAGGACACCGGAAATACCGATCCTCAGTGAAGAAGGCGCCTCGATCCCCGCTGCCGAGCGCCAGGTGTGGCAGCGCTATTGGCTCGTGGATCCGCTGGACGGCACCAAGGAGTTCATCAAGAAGAACGACGAGTTCACCGTCAATATTGCGCTCATGGCCGCCCCAGACGCGCCCGCCGCGCCTGCCCCCGCCGGCACGGCGCCCGGGTCCGGCGTTGGGTCCGCAGGCACCGCAGCCCCCGCCGCAGGTGTGGTGTTCGTACCGGCCACCGGCATCCTCTACGTCGGCGTGGTGGGGAAGGGAGCCTGGAGCATCAAGGTTGAACCCGATGGGACGACACTCACCGGGTCAGGCGCCCGGGCGACGCCCGACCTCTCCCACATCGCCAAACACGGCACGCCGCTGCCGGCAGTGCTCGAATACGCAGACCGTCCTTTCACGGTGGTGGCCAGCCGCTCCCACCTGAGCCCTGAGACGCAAGCCTACATCGACACGCTCCGCGCCGACCATCCCGATCTGGAGCTACTCTCTGCGGGGAGTTCCATTAAAATCTGCCGCGTGGCTGAGGGCAGTGCCGACGAGTATCCCCGCTTTGCGCCCACCATGGAGTGGGATACGGCCGCCGGGGACGCCGTGGCGCGGGCCGCGGGGTGTGAGGTGCTGGCCTGGGATGCCCAAGGCGGGCAGGCAGGCGGGCCGGCGGGGGCACACGCCGGCCCGCTCACCTACAACAAGCAAGACCTGCACAATCCCTGGTTCCTCGTCCGTCGGCGGACGTGATGTGTAGAAGTGAACCGAACTCTCAATCGGTTCACTCATCACATAGCTCCATTTTGGGGCGTTTGGCGCCTGAAACGGCACATTTCGCGGCGGGCCCAGCCATCCGGTAAGCGCGCACCCCGCCGTGAGCCCCGGCCCGTGCCGTGCCCCTTGCACATTTGCTGCCGCGGATGCCACACCTGTATGCATGCGATGGTGCACGATTTCGGTGCGGCGGTTTCAGCGACGATTCGCCGGGGCCCCCGCTGCCAGTATTATAGAGGCCGCCGTCTCCCGTTTGGGCTCTCGGGCGGTAGTGACCACCAGCTTCGGGACGCAGTCGGCGGTCCTGCTGCACATGGTGAGGCAGATCGCCCCGCGAATCCCCGTGGTCTGGATCGACACCGGCTATCTCCCCCCGGAGACGTACCAGTATGCGCATCGGCTGAGCCGTGAGTTCGACCTCAACCTGCACACCTACCAGAGCGAACTGTCCCCGGCGCGGATGGAGGCGCTCTACGGCAAGTTGTGGGAACAGGACGACCCCGAGGCGCTGGACCGCTACCACCAGATCCGCAAAGTGGACCCGCTGCACCGGGCGCTCCGCGAACTCGAAGCATCGGCCTGGATCGCCGGGGTTCGCCGAAGCCAGACCGACCACCGGCGCACGCTGCAGGTGGCCCAGCGCCAGGGACAGATCTGCAAGATCCATCCGCTCTTGGAGTGGAGCGATGCCGACGTGGCGGCGTATTTCGACGAGCACCACCTGCCGCGGCACCCCCTCAGCGACCAGGGCTACACTCACGTGGGAGATGCGCACCTAAATCGTCCCGCGTCGGGGGACGACAGCGACCCGCACGCCACCCGCTTCGCCGGCCGAGCCCAAGAGTGTGGCCTCCACACCACCGCCGTCGCCGACCACCGAATCGAAATCCCCGACTGGTCACCGTGATGTACCCTATCCGGCGCCGGCTACTTGCACCGCGCAGGGCTACTTCACGTACGGGTTCACTACCGCTATCCCCGCATACAGCCGGCCGGGATCAAAACCCTCGCTGATGATGCGGTCACATCGGGCCGCCGCCGCCGCCGCCACGATCACGCCGTCCCAGAAGGATAGCGAGTGCTCCTCGGCCAATTGATGGCCCGTTCGTATCAGCTCGCCGGTAATGCCGACAACCTCCAGCCGCTCAAGCAATATCGTCTGGCGCGTGATCGCCGCGCGGGATTGGCCCAGCTTACGGATCGCCACAGCCGTGTACTCCATCAGGACCTGGGTAGAAATAACCCCCCGTCCCGATCGAATCAGTTCCGCCACCACCGCCAACGATCGCTCCTGCTTTGCCGAATCCGCCCGATCATTGGCATACACGATGACATTGATGTCGATAAACGACTTGCCCGTTGCGAGTCGGCTCTGAATCTCGCCACCCCCGCTCATTGGTGGCCGACCCGGTTGAGCCGATCCGCGTACAGCTCATCCCGACCGGTCCACGCAGCTCCGGACGACGAGGAATCCCCACCCATGTCATGAGCGACCGCGATGAACTCATCCGCAGCTTGATCCCTGGGCGTCACGCCTACAAGTTGCTCCAGGTGATCCCGGATCAACTGGTTCAGCGACGTCCCGTGCGCCGTGGCGTACTCCCGCGCCTGCTCAATAAGCTCATCCCGCGCCGACAGCGTAATGTTCATACGCACATAATACGTGCACACGTAACATATGTCAAGTAAAATTGTTTGATGAACCGTCCATGATGCATGTGGCGGTGCGGTCCAGTTGGTCCGCACCTGAAGCCGAGCAGCGACGACCGCAAAGCGGTGTCGCGGCCAGGCCGGTTCTGCCGCGTCCCCGAGGTCCGAGCAGTGCTTGAGACCACCTCGAGGGGGTGGCAACGGCGCGTCCCCCGCTATACAGTTGTACACATATGGGCTCCACGCAGGCTGCATCCGATTCACCGTCCGCCGCGGAAATCACCGCGATCCTCACCGCGGAAGTGAAACGGCACCCAGCCATCAGACTCGCGATCCTCTACGGTTCTCAAGCGCGCGGGACACAACGGCCCGACAGCGACATCGACCTCGCCGTCGCCGCAGATGACCGAACTCCGCTCAATGAGGAGACGCTCATCGACGTGAGTGTTGCATCCAGTCTCCAGACCGGGCGGGAGGTTCAGCTGCGCGACCTGGCGAGAGCTCAAGGCCTATTCCTGAAAGAAGTCCTCACCACAGGGGTGGTCATCTATCAGAGAGACCCGGAGATTCGAGGCCGACTGATCATCCGCATGTTGGATTTTGTCGAAGACTTTCAACCGATCGTCTCAATGATCAGAAGAAGCAAACGGGAGCGCTTCCTTGCCGGACAATGAACTTCTCGATACCAAGATCGAATCCCTCGAGCACTGCGTCCACAGAATTGAGTCGCATACTCCCTCCTCAGCGTCAGAACTGGAGCAGGACTACGACAGTCAGGACATCATCTCCGTCAACCTGCAGCGGGCGATACAGATCTGTGTGGACCTTGGTGGGTACCTCATATCAAAACGCGGTTGGAACACACCAAGCACCATGGCCGAGACGTTTCAAACGCTTGCGGACAATGAAGCACTTAGTGGTGAGTTGGCCGGTAATCTCCAGCGCGCCGTGGGCTTCCGGAATATCTCAGTTCATGAATACGACAAAATCGATTGGCACCGGGTATACCATGTGGTCACCGATCGCCTCGACCTGTTCAGACAGTTTGCCCGGGAGATCGTAGTAGCCTGGCCCGAGTCCTCCGATTAGCACCTATCGCGTTTACAAGCCACCGCCGCCAGCAGCCACCGGTGCCGACACCAGGGACCAGTGCCGCCACCAGCCACAACCGCATGTTCCCTGCAAGAATTGAGATTCGAGCCTGAGGGTAGGCGGTGTGCCCGCACCGCGTGTCCCCTGGAGAAGTGCAAACAAAAAGGTTGCACCCCGTTGCACCGGCTCTCACCGGGCAACACAAATTGTTTGCACAATTCTACGGGGTCTTGCTTGCTCCCGGCGACCCGTCTTAGGTGTCACCCCGGCCATCAGTTGCTCATCGACACCAGCCATGAGCACCCCGCGTTCCTTAGCCTCCCGGACACCGGCTTCCAGATGGGCCGATCTCAACACATAGCGTTTTGAATCGGCCTTCGTCGTCGGCGCCGGCGTGGGCGTCGGCGTCGGCTGCTGCGGATCGGTCATCCATCACCGCGCCGTCGCGGAAGAGAATCTGCGAACTGGCCTAGCGAGCGCACCGGTAGACGCACCCGGATTCCTATGGGTATCGTCAAAGGAGAGATGAGTTCAGATATCAGGTGGAAACAACGGTTCGAAAACCTTCTCAAAGCGTTCAAGCTGCTTCAGGAGGCGGTGGAACGCGATGGGTTGTCGCGTCTCGAGGAAGAAGGAATGGTTCAACGGTTTGAGTACACCTTTGAACTGGCCTGGAAGACCCTCAAGGACCTCCTGATGTCACGCGGAGTCGACGCGACGTTCCCCCGTGATGTGATCAAAGAAGCGTTTCAGTCCGGGCTCGTCACGGACGGTGACACATGGATTGAAATGCTCGATCGACGCAATCAACTGTCTTATACGTACAACGAAACGACCTTTACCCAGGCGATTGAAAACGTGCGCACCCGCTATTACCCGGCTCTCGCCACGCTCGTAGAGACACTGCGACGCATTGAATGAAACCTACATCGCCACGCCCAATCCAGTCCGATGAACGCTTCGGCATCAGCGCTCGCTCGTACCAGGAGCTCATCACCGCGTTTCGCGAGCGCCCGAAGATCAGCACGGTGGTTCTCTTCGGTTCGCGGGCGATCGGTACCGCTCGTAACGGGTCTGATATCGATATTGCAATCGCGGGTGACGATGTCACGCCGGCGGTTGCCGATGAGCTCGCGGTGTATCTGAACAATCATGCCCCGATCCCCTACCATGTGGACGTGGTAGCCCGTGATTATCTCGACCATGCCGGTCTCATCGATCACATCAGGCAGGTGGGGCGTGTGCTGTACCGCCGGTCGCAACCGGCGGTCCGGTAGGAGACTCTTCTTAAGCATGGCGCCAACCGTAGAGTTTCTCTGTGACACTCATGGAATTGGTCGTGTTCGGGCCGGAACAGAAGATGTGTGCACAGGGAAGCGCACCGTTTCATCTTGATCGCGAGGACGTATTCTCACGCAAACGTTTACACCCCGATAAATTTTCCCATTCACCGTGTTCAGACCTTGAACAATTATACCACTGCGATATACTCAAGAACTCAAGCAGCATTGACGTGTTCACGTGTTGAACAGACGCCCTGTGAATGTGGAGCCATCGCGCGCCGGTTCGCCCACAGCGTCCCGACGCAGCAGTGCTCCCCCGAATGACCGAGTTTCGGCCGGCATTCAGGTTTCACCGGCAATCGCCTTCAGGCACCCGCCACCTGCCGCGGCTCAGCCCACCGGGTGAAGCGTGCAGACCGGTGCCGTTGGCCCCGCTGTGCCCCAGACTCATGTTCTACGCATCAGACCCCGACGCAGACTTCAACGGCACCGCCGACGAACTCGCCTCCCGCTCCTCGGACGCCCCCGACGCTACCGACGCGCCGGACACACCGGACGCCCAGGCCACCCCCGACGAGCGTGAACTGCAGGTGCTCACCCACGTCCATCAGGTAGTGGACCAGCGCCGCGCCCGGGCGACCGCCTCCGGTAGCTCCTCCGGGACCGCCACCGACACCGGCACCAGCACCGACGCACACGAGTCCTCGGCCGACACCCCCGACCAGGCCACCGCCACCGGCCACCTCTCCCAACGCTCCATCGCGCGGGCGCTGGGGATGTCAGTGGGACTGACCAACGCCATCCTCAAGCGCCTCCCCGACAAAGGCTTCCTGATGATGCGGCGGATCAACGCGCACAACGTGCACTACCTGCCTGGTCACAACCCTCCGGGTTGTTGCTCGGCCATGCAACCTGGCCTGGTCATTCGCTTCGCTCATATACGTTGCGTACCCACTGGAACGCAACGAC
>JBBDTM010000023.1:0-9738 GCA_040904425.1 Alkalispirochaeta sp. | reverse complement strand
CACGCCGGGACAAGAGCAATGATTTATCCTACGACGCTGCATCCTCGGCAGAGGCGAGAATGAGGGCGTCCCAAAACGATACCTGCCACAGGATCGAACCGCCCGCCCACTGTGCTCTGCGATGAGCGTGCGGGCAACATGCTGTTTGGCCGGCGTGTCGTTGTCGCCGGCATACACCAGAACGTTGGTGTCGATAAACGATTTAGCGGTCGTAGAGCTCATCCCGACTCCACCGCCACCCGGCGGACCGGCCTCCGGTGGACGCTATCACATCAAGGAGTACACCGGTGGAATTCTACTCCTCCCGCTCGATCTCCCGCCGAAGCGCGTCGCGGACGAGCGCGTTGAGTGATATACCCCGACGGCGGGCATAGTCCTTACCCCGTTTGATGACGTCATCCGGAAACGAAAGCGTGATGTTTCGCATGATGCCCTCCTTGATACGTTACTACGCTACACGCAAAAACGTAACACGTACATACGTGTATTTCAAGATGTTGCAGAACCTCCGGTGGTCCGTAGTTCGCGTAGACGATCGCCCCGTTGATGGGTGCCCACCTGCGGCTACGCGCCCGCGGCAACTGCCGACGGTGTGAGCCGGCCCACGATCGCCGGCGCCTGCCGGAGCAGATCGTCGTTCGTAATCGCCTCCACCATGAAGAGCGCGAAGTCGACCCGCCGCGTGCGGTTGCTCGCGAGGATTGGATCCCCCACATGAGCGCTCCAGACGGGAAGTCCCTGGCTCTCGCCCTCTTCAAGGTCGCTGCCGCGGACGACGGTCCAATTGCGGTCGCTCGCGAAGATCAGCCTGCATGCTTCGACCTGATCGTCGACATCGGCAACCCGGAGTGCCCGGACGGCCAAGGTAAGAATGCGGCCGACAAGCAGAAACCCTCGCGTATAGACGTCCTTGCCGTCGCGGGAAATATGCCGGCCGCACGAGAATACGAGCCTCGCGTACTCCGGCGCAAAGTCGAGTACGGCTCGCGCTGTACCGCTTGAGTAGTGGTGCATGCCCCAGGGCACGAGCACGGTGAGCACAGCGTCGCACCCGGAGACCGCTTTCCTGATCACCTCCCGGTCGTCGGTCATGCCGGGGATGATCGTCATTCCGTCCTTATACTCGTCAAGCTTGGCGACGCTTTTCTCGCGGCAGACCCCGACGACTTCGTATCCACGCTCGAGGGCGTACCCAACCATATAGCGACCAAGTTTACCCGACGCGCCAACGATACACACTTTCATTTCAGCTCCTTTTTGTCGCCGTCAAATGAGAAGGCCTTCTCTACCGCGTCCGCTTATCCGCCTGGGCATTCGCACCACATGTCGTGCATGACAACCTTAGAGTAAATTATACCAGTCTTAATGTGAAAATTAGTGTACTTTTCACCGGATTACCGGCGGGAGTCAGAAAGCGCGCCTATCCGGCTCCTCATCCGCAATGCAATCGCTGTTTCACGAACACTGCGCCGGCATCGTCGGTGGGAATGTCGACCAAGATCACCTGTCAGAGGTCAAACTCCACCACACTGGTAGTCCCATCGTTGGAATCGATAGAAAAGTGCCCTTTGAGCTGCTCGCTCAGCATACTCACCAGCGTCAGACCGAATCCTTTTGATGTACCGACATTGTAGCTCTCGGGAAGCCCGATGCCGTCGTCGTGCACCGTCAATGTTACATGATCGTTCACCTTTCTTAGCGAGACGGTGATGGACCCGGCGTTTTTTCCGGTAAAGGCGTACTTGATGATGTTCGTCAACAGCTCATTGACGATGATCCCCAGTGGAAACAGACGTGCGGGAGGGAGGGCAAAATCGGTGATCTGTTTTTCGATCGTAATCTCCTTATCGGAAGGAAACACATCGACTACCGAATCGATCAGGCGCTCGACATAGTCTTTGACGGAACTCGACTCGTACTCGTCCCGAATCAGCAGGTTGTCATAAAGCAGGCTCATTGAATTCACCCGAGCAAGCGCCTCGTGCAGAACAGGTAACGCCTCCGGACTTGTAACCAATTGAGCCTGCGAAGACAGCAGCCCACCGATTGAGGCGATGTTGTTCCTGATTCGATGGTGCACCTCCTGAAGCAGGACTTCCTTTTCCGCCAACTGTTTCTTCGTTTCTTGCTCTGCGGCGCGCCGATCGGTGATATCGACGAAGTTAATAACAACACCTTCGATCACATTGTCCGTGGTGCGATACGGTAGGATTCGCACGGTAAACCAGTTCCCCTCTCTGGTCTGAACCTCCGCCTCTGTGGGAATCAAAGTGTCCAATACTTTCTGAATATCTACTCCCATGTGGTCATAGTCGACCAGGTTAGAGAGAATATGCCCGAAGGGCCGCCCTACATCGCCGGGAATAAGGTTAATTAGAGCGCTCGCGGTAGGTGTGAATCGTAGAATCCGCAGCTGATGATCCAGAAATACTGTGGCGATACCGGTACCTGCGAGCAGATTATTCATATCGTTGTTGGCGCGCGACAGGTCTGCAACCTTGGTCTGCAACTCCACGTTAACCGTAGCCAATTCTTCGTTGACCGACTGCAATTCCTCTTTGGAGGTTTCAAGTTCCTCGTTGGTAGACTGCATCTCCTCGTTCATCGACTGCATCTCTTCCACCGATGACATGAGGTCTGCGTTGCTTCTTTCCAGCTCGTCGTGGGTGGTGTGTAGATACTCGTCTTTTGCCTTCAGCTCATCTCGGAGTGCTTCAACCAGCGTATCATGAACGCCTTCCGCCCCTTCTCCGGCACCGTCGGATGCCGGTGAGCCGTGATCGGGCACATCCGGCGGCCCTTCTTCCAGGACCACCAGAAACAGCGGCCGCGATAAATCGTGATCGGCTTGTGCCTCCACAGGGTAAACGCTTAGGTTAACCGGAGTGAAATGGTCGTTCGTCTTGACGTTCAGTCTCCGGGAGTGGATACCATCATTGCCGTTTGCGGCTTTGTGTAGGGCTACCTTCAAAGCGGGTTGCAGACCCTGTCTTGCCATCTTGAGTATGTTGTAGGGTCCAACCTCGCCGGTGGCCGGCTCAAGGAATTTGCCGGTTCGGCCATGCAGATAGAGAATGTTTCCCTGCCTGTCGACCAGGGCGCTTGCCGGCGCAGTGTGCTGCAGAAGCGCGTTTTCGGCCAATTCCCGAAAGGACAGCTTCTTGGCGGTCGGCTTTTGGCCCGATAAGACCGGCACGTTCGATTTCATGGGCGGAAGGAAACTTCCCAACGCCACGGATTGTCCGCGAAGGATCAATTCCTTGCGCTCGTACATTTTTGTTTTCCGATCCAGCGTCAAGAACAGATTGTCAAACTCACCGATGCTCTCCGACGAGCCAAGAAACAAGAAGCCTCCTGGGTTCAGCGCATAATGAAATAGCGGAATGAGCTTTTTCTGCACATCCCCGCTCAGATAGATCATGAGATTACGACAGATGATGAGATCCATTTTGGACAACGGCGGATCCTTAATCACATTCTGCTCGGAGAAGATCAGAGTGTCGCGAACGCTTTTGTTGATGCGATAATGGTGAGGGATCTCTTGCGAATCATTGGGCTCAGCGGTGAAAAACCTCGTCAGACGTTCCGGGGAGACATCCGCTGCGATACTCGCCGGATAGACCCCGGAGCGGGCAACCGCTATCGCATGAGAGTCTATGTCGGTTGCAAACACCTGCAATCCGACATGCTTATCCAGCCGCTCCACCGCTTCCTTGAGCAGAATAGTAACCGAGTACGCTTCCTCGCCGGTCGAACATCCCACCGACCAGATGCGCACAACACTATTGTCCGTTTTTGCCGCAACAAGCCTGGGAATCACCGTATCCTCGAGCGCCTGAAATGCTTCGTGATCTCGAAAGAACTGAGTCACTCCGATAAGAAGATCCCGGAACAGCGCGGTCACTTCTTCGGCTTGGTTCTGAAGATACGTAACGTAGTTGTCCATCGAATCGATCTGGTTAATGGCCATTCGGCGTTCGATTCGTCGCATGATGGAATTGGGCTTGTACTGCGAGAAGTCGTGGCCGGACTCGGATCGAAGCAGCACGAATATCTTCTTCAGGTTGTTTTCCATTCCGGGCGTCGAAGCTGCTTCGATATAGGGTGCATTTCCGAACAGACGCTCCACGTACGCGATCAGCGCCGCCGGCATCTCCTGCGGAGGCAACACGTAGTCGACCAAACCGGTGGCGAATGCGCTCCGAGGCATACCGTCGAACTCCGTTGAGTCGGACGACTGGGCCATGACCATGCCACCCTCTCCCTTGATCGCCCGCACCCCTAAGGTTCCGTCGCTCGCCGTACCCGACAGCACGATACCAATCGACCGTTCTCGCTGATCTTTCGCCAAAGACCGGAAAAAAAAGTCTATCGGTAAGCGCTGCCCGCGCGGCGCTGTCGGTTCCAGCAGTTGCAGGCTCCCGTTGAGAAAGGCCATATCGAAACCCGGCGGAATAATGTAGGCGCAGTTGGGACGTACCACCATTCCGTCTTCCACCTCGAGAACGTCCATGCGGGTGTAGCGAGCGATCAACTCACTGAGCATGCTCTTGTGGTCCGGTGCCAGATGCTGTACCAGCACGAACGCCATTCCCGGATCTGAATCTGCAGGCATTCCAGAAAAGAATGCCTCGAAGGCCGCGAGACCGCCCGCGGATGCGCCGATTCCAACCACCGGAAATCCTTGTGGTTCCGCCGTAGCATCCGGATTCGCGGTGGTATTTGTGTGTGTAGACGTTTTCGATTTCACGTTGGACCTCACAACTGCCTGATCCTGTCAATGATCCCATATGCCTACCATTATGTCTCTATGTCACGTCTTTGTGGTCCCCATTGTGGGCAGATCCGTCGATTAGTGGCGGAACTCGATTCCGTACGGTATCTTATCAGGATGATTATCTCATCGTCGATCCGTCGTTCCGGAGTTCACCTTTTACTGGTTCTGTGTGGGGCTTTCCTGATTCTGACGGGCGTGCCAGACGACGCCTCCGCCGGCGGATCCCAGGAACACACTCAGCAACCCGAATCCGCCGGACCCATGGAAGGCACCATTACCGAAATTGAAACCACCGCCGAGGGAGATCAGATTCTGACCGTCTCCCGAGCCGACGGATCGGAAGTGTATGTGGACGTCCCGAGCCGACTTGCCCGGGCCTTACACCTTCAGGTGGGTGACAGAATCCGTTCTGAAGAACACACCATGGTCGAACCGGGGGAACGACTGAAGGTACAAAGGTTGTCGGTAGAGCGAGGATAGATGATCGAGCTCAGGCGTCTTTACCAGCGGCCTATTCGAAACCGCGGTGCTGAGCCTATGACTCCAAAGGCATTCAGCACGAACAGCAGCGTTGCAACTACGACGACCACATTCAAGATCTTCTTGATATTGGTCTGCATCGGGATGTAGTTATTGATCGCCCACAGCACGACACCTATGACGGCCAGAACGATGATCAACTCTATTAACGACATTACCTGCTCCTTTTGATTCGAGACACCGGGATCGCACCTAAACCGCCGCTACCGTCCGGTCGGCGGCCTATATGCGCGTCACACAATGGACACAAGAACCACTACCAAAATGACTACTACCAAAACACCAACTACCGTACTCATGTTGTTACTCCTCGTCCGTATCCGGACATGATTGCCCTACTTTTCGGGCTACTTATATGGTACGCACGAACCAGCGCCGGCATCTGTGCGGTACCGAACACACCCATAGTTTAGGCGTCATGGTCTGAGCGTCATGGTCTGAGCGGCATGGTCTGGGCGGAGCGTTGACACGCCACAAAACACGGTGAACAATCAACGATGATTTCGGGCACGCCTCATGTCGCCCCGCCCGCCGCGGTTGTGGATTCCGCGGTGATCACGCGGGGGTTGACCAAACAGTATCGCGGCATGCCGGTACCGGCTCTGAGGGACGTTTCGCTATCCGTTGCGAGCGGGGAGGTGGTCGGACTGCTCGGTGCCAACGGTGCCGGCAAGACCTCCCTCCTCCGCATCCTGGCGGGAGTGCTGCGTCCAACCAAAGGAACTGCAACGGTAGCCGGACTTGATACCGTGCGCGATGCTACCGCGGTCCACGGGGCGGTGGGCGCGCTGTTTGGCGGTGCCACCGGGCTCTACGAGCGACTCAGCGCGCGCGAGAACATCCATTATTTCGCCGCACTCAACGGCGTTTCCCGTGCGGAGATTCCCCGGCGAATTGAAGAGATGGTAGAGTTGTTTGGGATGCAGGAGTTCGCCGATCGGATGGTTAGCGGATTTTCCAGCGGAATGAAACAGCGAACGGCACTGGCCCGCGCCATGGTGCATCGCCCCCGGGCGCTCATTCTCGACGAGCCCACAACCGGCTTAGATATTGCCGCCGCGATAGTGGTACAGGAGTTTGTGCTGCGCTGCCGGGAGGAAGGACGGAGTGTGCTGATATCGAGCCATAACACCGGTGAGCTTGAGCGCGTCTGCGACCGGGTCATAATCGTCCGAAGCGGGGGCATTGTCTTCGAGACGAGGCCGGGCGTCGATATCGCGCCAGGCGAGCTCCGCGAGCTTTACCTTCGTGTCAGCGAAGAGGGCGTGTGATCCGCGCGTACGCCGTCCAAGTCCGCACCGTTGCCGCCAAAGAGCTTACCGAACTCTTTCGTGACTGGCGAACACTGGTGGTGTCTGTGGCAGTTCCACTGCTCCTCTTTCCGCTGCTGGTTTCGCTGGCGTTTGCCGCACGCGACGGTGGCCCCGACAGAGACGCCACGGTTGCCGTCACTGGGCAGGACTGGTTATCGGTGGTGCCCTTCCTAGAATCACTTGACCGTTTTACCGTGGTCCCGGTTGACGATTTTGGCACTGCTGAGACAGGTGTATCCAATGGCGATTTTGCGGCGGCGTTGCATTTTAGAGATGACGGCACCCGAGTCGTTCTGATTCATAACAACGCCGACGTGAGCTCCGCAGAGGCCGCCGCGACGATAGGGGCGGCGCTCGAGCAGTACTCTACCCGACTTGCACAGCAAACGCTCGAGGAACGCGGCCTTGCTCGTGAGCTTCTGACGCCTCTACTGGTTGAGCAATTCCCGCTCCACGGCAGCGCCCGCGCCGCGGGAACAGTGGCGTTGACTCTCCTGGTGCCGATCCTCACCCTGCTTGCCGCGGCGATTAGTCCGATTACCGCCGCCGGCGACCTGGGCGCCGGCGAGAAGGAGCGCAACACCCTGGAGCCGCTCTTTGGCACCTGCGCCAACCGGACCGCGGTGATTCTCGGAAAGTTTGGCGCGGTAACGGTAATGGCATTCATTGGAGTGACAGCTTTTTTTACAGGCGCGGCACTGGCCTATCTGGCCGGGCCTATCCTCTACGAGGCCGCCCAACTGGAATTCGCACTGCAGGTGCCGTCGCTCCTCCTGACCGTTTTACTGGCGGGGCTCACCGCGGCGGTGTTCTCAGCCGTCGAGCTTACGATCAGTTTGAGCGCTCGATCAGCAAAGGCGGCGCAGGCGCTCTTTTTGCCGGTTCTGATTCTGGCATCGGCGGCAGGCTACGGCGCGGTGTCGCTTTCCAACGCTCCCGGATGGTACGCGCACGTACCACTGCTCAATTTGGGGCTTGCCATTAAAGCTTCAGTATCCGGTGCTTCTTTTTATTCGGAGGTGGTGGCGCTGTGGGCGGTGGTCTATGTAACCGTTTCGCTGCGTGTGGCCTCTGCGGTGGTACGGAGCGAGGGCGTATTGCGGCAGCGCTGAATTGAGTATCGACGAGACCGACCGCGAGCGCGTAACCGCGCAGGGCATATTGACCGTGGTTCTTCCAGTTGCTATTTTTTCAGAGGAGTCACAGATGACTGGTCAAACCCACGCACAGAATCTTGATCCTCGAGAAAATCGTCTCCTCGCCGTCTTGCAGGAGGCGGACTATGAGCGGATCGCTCCTCATCTTGAGATAGTTGAGTTGCCTCTCGGGCACGTGTTGTATGAATCGGGAGGAACACTCGACTGGGTCTTCTTTCCGACTAACGCCATCGTATCGCTCCTATACGTTATGGAGGATGGCTCGTCCGCCGAGATCGCCGTGATCGGCAAGGAGGGCATCGTAGGAATCGCGTTGTTCTTAGGTGGACAGACCATGCCGAATCGCGCCGTAGTGCAATCCGCCGGCCACGCGTACCGTCTGAAAGGAACCTTACTAAACCAGGAGTTCAACCGTTCCGGCCCGGTGCAACACCTTCTGTTGCGATACACCCTGGCCGTTCTCACCCAGATGGCACAGACGGCGGTTTGCAATCGGCACCACTCCGTGGATCAGCAACTATGCCGATGGCTGCTTCTCAGCCTGGATCGACTACCGAACAACGAATTGAGCATGACCCAGGAATTGATCGCAAATATGCTGGGTGTCCGGAGGGAAGGTGTAACCGAAGCCGCCGGGAAGCTGCAGAAAGCGGGGCTGATTGACTACCATCGCGGGCTCATTACCGTCCTGGATCGACCAGGGCTGGAGGATCGGGTATGCGAATGCTACGAGGTAGTCAAAACCGAGTTTGACCGCCTGTTGCCCGACTTCATTGAACCATAATGGAACCGAAAAAACGACGCCGAGTGGCAGTCCTCGACGCCGTTACCGGAAATCCGGTGCTGCATGGATCCTTACGCGATTACTGGGCGGGCTCCGTAACAGTGGACTGGTCCAGCGTTACCTCGCTTTGGGCCAACAATCGCCCGTTTGTCGTAGCACCGGTTGCAAGGCCGATCGCGGTTTGACTGAGCAGGATACCCTCGAAGTGGGAAGTCGTTCCCAGCGTTGCTTCGCCGGCCACCTGCCAGAAGATGTTCCGCGCCTGCGCACCGCCGCTCAAAGTCACTTCGACTCCGTTGCTCACTGCAAGGTTATTGGCAATCTGGAAGATCCAGACGTCGTTTTTCGCTCCGGAAATTGTGACATCCGTCGATATCGTTACACCCGTCCCCCAATTGTAGAGGCCCGGGGCCAGGATTTCTCCGCCGATCTCGCCAGCACCCAGGTTGAGGGTGGTGTCATAGGCAGTGTCGTCCGCTACTCTCCCGGCGGCATCCGTGTAGGCCGTCTCCATGTCGGATATTGCGGTTGTCATCATTGTAGGTGTCGGGGGCGTCATGTCGGCCGCATAGAGATAGCCGGTCACCTGGGTGGATGTCGAATAACCAGTAAATTTGGTTTGTGAAAAACCGGTCAGGTACGTTTCAGCGGCCGGGCTCACGCCGATATCACCGGTGATTACCGAATCCGGGACTGTCGATATTCCGGTTTTTGCCAGAATTGCGAAGTTACCGGCTGTTCCAAGGCTCACCGGCTCAGGGCCATCGCCTGCCGCAGTGGTCGTGAAGGTCCAGGTTTTGTCCGCTTCCATTGCGTTCCCTGCTTCATCAGTTACAGCCGTGGTAACTGTCGCGGTATAGGTGGTATCTGCACTCAGGTTGGAATCCGGTGCGAACATCGCGGCTTCATTCGGTATGTCATAGGTGACTGCCCCGGACACCGACGTTGCGTCATCAACCAAGGTGAAGTTGGCCGCTACGATCGTCGCCGAGTTCATCGCTTCGCTGAAAAACGCGGTGACGGTGCGGTTTCTGTCAACATCTATTTCTAAATTGGCAGGATCTGTCTTGGTCACCGTCGGTGCAGTAGTGTCCACTTCCGTTCCAGTGGTAAAGGTCCAGACCTTATTTTCCTCCAGCGCATCTCCAGACTCATTAGTTACACCCG
>JBBDTM010000022.1:4188-50691 GCA_040904425.1 Alkalispirochaeta sp. | reverse complement strand
CAAGCAGCTACTCTGTTGATCAGCGGGAAATCCCGTGGAAGATCCGAATGCTTACACATCCGGTTCCATATCTCTCTACAGGTCCACGAGCTATGCTGCTTCCCGTAACATGATTCTCTAAATAGCCAGGCGTACAGCCGCCACGGCGGTGAGGGTCAGCACAATTCTACGGAACGCCTCCTCCGGCACGCGCGGTAGGACCCAGCGTCCGATTACCGTGCCCGCCAGGGCGGCGGGAAAGACAATGGCGCTCACGGTTAGCATCTGCTGCCACGTAACCGACTGCCACACCACCAAGTGCAAGGGGATCTTCGTCAGGTTTACGAGGAGGTAAAAGATGCTGGCGGTACCGACGAAGCTCTGGTTTGCCAGACCACCGAGTACCAGATAGATACTGACCAACGGTCCGCCGGAGTTACCGATCATCGTGGCAAATCCGGCGGCTACACCGATAATGGGCACGCTCCAGCGTGGCAGATTGCGGGCCGCCCCGTTCGCGCCGCTGCGGAGGACCACGGTAAGTCCCACAGTGGTGAGGATCAGCGCTCCCAGAACACGGTTGAAAACCTCGGCGCTGAGGTGCTGCCCAACCACCACCGCGATGAGCATTCCCGCCGCCGCTCCCGGCAGGAGCCGCAGCGCGGTGGCGATGTTCAGACCGCGGCGGTATGAGGTAATCGCCACCACGTCGGCGAAGACGTACAGCGGCATGAGGATTCCTAGTGCCATGCGCGCGTCCAACCGAAGTGTGAGAATCGGGATCACCAGCATGGCGGCAGTGGGAAACGATGTCTTGGCCGCGCCCAGGACAAGCGCTCCGGCGGCGGCGATGAGTATTACAACGGGATCGGTCATCATCTGGAGTTAATTCCTTTGTATAGCTCGGTCGCGATCTGCCGGTACTCCGCGAGGACCGACACATCGACCAGAGCGTCCACGTTAGCCGGTTCCGTTCCCTGGAGAATATCCCGTATCGCCAGTTCAACCTTCTTACCGCTGCGGGTATAGGGAATTGCCACCACGGAGAAGATGCGCTTCGGTACGTGTCGGGGGCTTGCGTCTTCCCGGAGGATATTGCGAATGCGGCTCCGGAGTGCATCGTCCACCGTAGTGTCGGATGCAGGAACCACAAAGAGCACTACCTCCACGTCTCCCGGTATCGGTCGACCCACCACCAGGCTGTCGTCGATCTCCCTCAGCGATTCCACGTAGCGGTAGATCTCGGCGGTGCCGATGCGTACGCCTCCGGGGTTAAGCGTGGCGTCACTGCGACCGTAGACGATGATTCCGCCGATCGTTCCCACGGAGCCGGTGATCTCGATGTAGTCGCCGTGAGTCCACCAGCCCGGAAAACGCTCGAAGTAGGCGTGGCGGTAGCGAGTATCCTCCGCGTCGTCTCCGAGGAATCCCACCGGCCGTGACGGAAACGGGGTCCGGCAGACGAGCTCACCCCGCCGTCGCAGCGTGGGTCGACCTTCAGCGTCGGCGGCGATTACATCCATGCCAAGGCCCGCCGCCTGGATTTCACCCCGGCGTACGGGAAGAACGGGCACTCCCAGCATGAAGCAACTAATGATGTCCGTGCCGCCGGAAATACTCGCCAGCTGGGCGCGGGGCGCCAGCTGGTGGTAGACGTAGTCAAAATTCTCCGGCAGCAGGGGGGCCCCGGTGGAGAAGAGTACTCGCAGCGTCTCGGTGCGCTTCCGAGCTGAGACGCCGCGGGCGCGGCACGCCGAGAGGTACCGCGGACTTACGCCGAAATGAGTGAGCCGCTCGTTCCCAACGATCTCCCACAGCCGGTCCGCCGTGGGCCACGTGGGAGAGCCGTCGTAGAGTACGACCGTGGCGCCGGCGAATAACGCCGACACAAGCCAATTCCACATCATCCAGCCGCAGGTGGTGAAGTACAGGATCCGGTCACCTTCGCGCAGGTCGCCGTGGAGGATGTGCTCCTTGGCGTGCTGCAGGAGCGTCCCGCCACCGCCATGAATAATACCCTTCGGCGGGCCGGTGGTACCGGAGCTGAACAACGCGTACAGCGGATGGTCGAAAGCGAAATGCGAAAATGCCGCAACCGCCTCGCGGCGCGCTGCCGGGTCTCGATGTTCGGTATCGAGAATCGTGTTACGGCTGCCGCCCGGATACAAAGGGTAAAATCCCCGCGGCGGCGAGAGTCCCTGGTCGGAGGGAATGGCCAGAGCCAGTTCCACTGAGGGCAGGCGGGCGAGAATCGCCTCCATCCGCTCCCGCACCTCGAACGGTTTTCCGCCGTAGCGATAGCCGCTGCAGCCGAGCAGAACCTTGGGTTCAACCTGATGGAATCGCTCGACCACCGCCGCCGCGCCGAAGTCTGGGGATGCGCTGGACCACATCGCCCCCAGAGAGATGGTGGCCAGCATCGCCACCACCGCGTCGATCCCGTTGGGCACCACCGCCACCACCGCATCACCGGGGGAAAGAAGCGGGGTCAGGCGCTCCCGGACGGTGAGAACGGCATCGATGAGCTCGCCGTAGGTGAGGCGTTCTGGCGGCATAGATGGCGCCGAAGGTGACCCCTCGCGATACGCCACCAGCGCCTCCCGGTGGTGGGCATCGTCGGCGAGGCCCCACCGCAGCAGATTGGCGGCTACCGATAGGGCGACGTTCGGAAACCATGTTCGCCGGTGAAAGGGATCACCGTCATGGACGGGATCGGCGGTACCGGAGTAGATGATGCCGGAGCGCTCAAGCCATAGCGCCCAGAACTGTTCGGGGTGTGTCACGGACCAGTGGTGGAGCTCTTCGTAGCTGGAGATACCCGGCGCCGTGGCGGCAACGGACTCCATAAATGCGTGCATGGCGGTGGTTTCCGGTGCGGGATGGCGCCAGAGGATCGCGGTCTCGGGGTGGCTCATCGCGGCAGCTCCACCTCAAACCGCGCGCCCCCGCCGACGCCGGTGGGCTCCACGGCGCGGATCGTGCCGCCGTGGAGGGCTACCAGACGTTGGGTGATGGAGAGGCCCAGGCCGCTTCCGCCATGGTTTCGGCCGCGGTCTGAGTCTATCCGGACGAACCGGTCGAAGATGCGCTGCCGCTCCGACGGTGGAACGCCGGGCCCACTGTCTTCCACGGCAAAGATGATGCCGCCGTCGGCACTGGAGGTGGCTGAGAGCACGACGGCGCCCCCTGCCGGCGTGTGGCGCACCGCGTTGGAGAGGAGATTTCCCAGAATCTGGTGAAGTTTTGCAGGGTCCGCGGTAACCGGCGATAGGCGGGCCGGCGCCGTTGCGTGGGTCGTCGCCGACATCGGCGAGCCCGGGGCCTGGGCGTTTTCCGGAAGATCGATGGACAGGGTGATCGATGCGGCGTGGGCGGCGGGTTCGAACTCCTCCACCACCTCCCGAAGCATCTGCGCCGGATCCACGGATCTCGCATCGAGTGTGACGCGGCCGGCGTCCAGGCGAGCGATCGTTTGCAGATCCGAAACCAGGGTGGCGATCCGCGTGACGCTCTGGTGGAGCGCGTTCCATTGCTCCCGGGTCGTCTCGTAGACTCCGTCCCGGAGGAGCTCGATCCGTCCCGAGAGGAGGCTCACCGGCGTACGTAGTTCGTGGGCCGCGTCGGCGATAAACCGTCGTCGCGTCTCTTCCTGCTGCGCTACTTCCGCAGCCATAGCGTTGAAGCTCCGGGCCAGCGTTCGCAGCTCATGGTTTCCGGCGGGCACCGGGACGATCACGGAGTAGGTGCCGTCTTCCATGGCGCGGCTGGCGGCTTCGATGTTCCGAATCGGGTGAAGGACCCACCGCGCCCACAGAACGCTTACGGTGATCGCTCCCAGCAAGATGATGAGCGCCGCGGCGGTTCCCGCCCGGAGGAAGCTTTGCATGATGGCCCGCCGGATCGGGTTGTCCTGGTCGGAAATCATGGATCCCACAAACACCCACGCATCCGGGGTCGTCCCGGACCCGAGCGGCACGCCTCGTTCCACGTTGAGATCTCGGGAAGGATCGGCGGCGAAGGTAGAGGCCAGGATCTTACCGGAGCGGTCCACGACCACCACGGCCCGTTGGAGAAAGGGTGCCGCCGCCCGGTCGCCGGGGCGCACCATCGCTCCCCGGTTATCCATCATCATCGGCGCGCGCCGGGTGTGTTGCGGTCCTTCCTGCGCTGATCCTCGGAGTGCCCGGTCCACGTCGCTCCAGCTGTGCCGCCGGAGGTAGAGGTCCTCGATCCATGGAGCCAGGCGCAACGCCGTGGCGCGATCCACGTTGGTACCGGTGGCGGTGAGCTCGGTGTCGGTGACGGTCACGACAATTCCTGAAAAGACCGCCAGCGCCGCTACCACGAGTATCACGTGGCTTGCAGCCACGCGCAGCGTGATTCCCACTCTCACGAGCTCCGCTCCATGCGGTAGCCCACGCCCCAGACGGTGACGATGCGTCGTGGATTGCGAGGGTGGGTCTCAATGAGTTTCCGGATGTTCTTGATGTGGACGTCGATTGTCCGCTCGTATCCCTCAAAGGAGTCCTGTTGAAAGCTTTCAAGAAGTTGCAGACGGGAATAGACGCGTCCCTGATTGCGAGCAAGGTGGAGGAGAATGGCGAATTGTACTGCGGTCAGGTGTACCGGACGGTCGGCGATGTGAACGGTGTACTGCTCCGGGTCGATTATAAGGTCGTCCACCGTGAGTACCCCGCCGTCGGTGGGCTGCTCCGCGCTCTGTGATCGGCGGAGAACCGCTGCTACCCGCATCGCCAGTTCCGGCAGACTGAACGGCTTCACCACGTAGTCGTCCGCGCCAATCTCGAATCCCTGCAACCGGTCTTCTTCCTCGCCGCGGGCGGTGGCGATAATCACAGGGACGGAGGTCTGGCTGGTAATCGTCCGGGCCACATCGATACCGTCGACGTGGGGGAGGTTGAGGTCGAGGATCACTAGGTCCGGCGGCGACTGGAATATCATCCGCATGGCGGTGCTCCCGTCGTATGCTTGGGTCGTGGTGTAGCCCTTGTGGGTGAGGAAATCGGCGATCATCTGGTTGAGGTCCGGTTCATCCTCAACGACCAATACGGTCTGCATGGTAGGTATAGTAGCAAGGAGTGGGAAGAAGCGTAAGCGTCAGCTGTATCGAGAATCGTGTTGCGCAATCATGGCCAAGACTCGACACTACGACCAATTGGGTGCGGCGGTGCAGTTCTGCGCGGTGAACGGCGCCTATCTCTCTGTTGGAGCGAAAGATAGACGCCGTTTCGTAACACGATTCTATATACCGCCTATGACTCGCAGCTCTACCAGCGGCCGCGGGTCGATGAGTGGGGAGAAGCTGACCCTCGAAACGATGAGCGGTCCGCGCCTTGCGACGGCAGTACGACCCGCGTCCCGTCCGACTCCATGGCGCGGACACGGAGAATCGTCTCCTCACCGATCAGATCGAAGGAGCGGGCGGTGGTTACGTAGCCTTCCACGGTAACCTGCTGTCCGTCACTAATGCTGAGCTCCTCGGTCAGAACCCACGGGATGTGCAGGGAGTAGGTAGTTCCGCCACTGCTGATGGTGGGTAGCTCTCCCTCCTGCAACTGAATCCGACCGGCTACCGTCGCCTCTTCCACGTCATCGAGAACCATCCCGTGCCGGCCACCATGCATCGGCCCATAGCCGCCGTAGGTGCCACTGGGGTCGCCCATCATTCCGGGGCCGCGTCCGTTCCATGTTTGGGCACTGGCCATTACCGTTACGAGAGCAACCATGCTCGCTATTATTACGACTGTCTTCTTCATCTTACGCCTCCTGCGTGATTAGTATGTACCGTAAGTTACCGGAGAGGTATGAACGAAGTTTGAACGAGATCTATTGATTGTCTGAACGCTCGGGTGTAGCGTGGCGGCATGGAACACCTGCACGGCGGCCTGGGAGAACTACTGGACCGCGCAATAGAATTCACCGAACTCAAAGAGGTGGAGCGTACCGGATGGGTTCTCCGCGGCGTGGACGATCCGGAGTCGGTGGCGGATCACTCTTGGGGAACGGCGCAACTGTGTCTGCTCTTCGCGTCATACGCCACGATAGACCCTGACCTTTCCGAGATCGATCCTCACCGGGCCGTTTCCATGGCGCTGGTTCACGATCTTGCCGAGGTGCAGGTGGGCGACATCCCGCGACGAATGGCGCCGCTGGGAACCAGCGAGAGGCCGGGAACCAGCGAGAGGCCGGGAACCAGCGAGAAGCAGGGTACCAGTGACCGGGCGGGTAGCCGCGAAAAGACGCGGCTGGAGTCCGCCGCGATTATGCGCCTCACCGCTACCGATGGTGTCGCCGATGATAGCGGGGCGTCGGTGAGTCTCCACATGGTTCACGATTTGTGGCGGGAGTATGAGTCCGCCACCTCCGCTTCGGCGCGATTCGTCCGTGACATGAATCTGATAGACATGACGCTACAGGCGTTTCTCTACGAACGGGATGGTCGCTACGAGGAAACCGATGGTGCCGAGGCGTTTCCCGACTATCCTCGGATGGATGAGTTTTTTGAAACGAGCCGTTCCCGCTTCACCACGCGCCTGGGGCGACATCTGCACGGCATGGTGGAACGGCGGTATCGCAACGTGGTTAAGGACAATCAGGGAAACGTTATGATGTAGCGGCTGATGCCGTCGGCGGAATGATAGGTAGCGCTGCCCCGGAGCTGGTCGGTAAGGAGGAACGCGATGCGGTCCTCTTCCAGCCCAATTCCGCCATCACTGTCCGAGAGGGCCTGCGGATCCGCGCCACTTCTGATCGTTTCCACCGTGAGCACGCCCCCCGCCCCCTCCTTTCGGAGTGAGACCGCCAGGTTATGCGTTGTGGTCCCGACAATCGCATGACAGAGCATTTGCACGAGTTCATTCATCAGGAGCGCCAGCGGCACCGCCCGGCGCATCTCTACCACGGCAAGGGATACATCAAAGGTGGTTGTTCCGATCGATTCACACCCGGAATTGGCGATGGCAGTGGACGCCACTCGCTCCAGGAGAGGTCGAGCGGAGATCTCCGAGAAAGAGCGCTCCCGGTAGAGCTCGTCGAACACCTCACCCAGCGCGGAGATCCGTGATTCCAGCGCATCGGGGTTGTTGAGCCGAGCGAGACTTGCAATGAGTTGCAGGTTGTCCCGAACGCGGTGGTGTACCTCGTGGAGGAGCGCATCTTTCTCATCTTCCAGAGCACGCTGTTCGGTGGTATCCGAGAGCGTCCCTTGGAGACCAATGATGCGTCCCGCCCGGTCTTTCAGAGCCGACGTGCGGGACTGCGCCCACCGCACGTTTGCCTCCGGCGTTCTGAACCGCCAGTCCGCTACGGTGAGCGTATCCAGAGTGCCATCCCGGGCGTCGCGCAGGAGAGCCCCGATTTCGTCCGCCAGCTGAGTCCGGTCCTCACGGTCGGCGATTTCCCACAGGGGGCGTCCTATCAACTCCCGGGGCTCCAACTCGATAATACGGCGTGCCGCACGACTCACGTAGGTGAACACTCCGGAAAGGTCGGTGGTCCAGACCACGTCGTTGGCGCTTTCCACGATGTTCTCGTACTGTTCTTCCAAAAGCAGCCGCTCCGTCACGTCTTCCCAGAGGATTGCGCCGTATCCGGCGTCCTCTTCAAAGGAGTACAACAGCGTGGCCCGGGCGATTCGGGCACCGTCCAGGGAGACCTCTATGACTCGGTGTTCGGTATCCTTCCGACTGTGCGTGAGATTCATCACCGCCGCCGCTTCCGCCACATTAAGTATCGAGGAGAGAGGCTGCCCCAGAATCGCCTCTTCCGGGGCTCCCACCATCTGGGCGAACGATCTGTTAAGCCAAACCACCACTCCGGACTCATCAACCTTGCACACCCCGTCTGAGATGTGGTCAAGAATCTGGTCCACATCGTGCTTGAAATCCAACAGCTCCCGGGTGATATGGCGGGAGTAAATTCCGTCCAGGCCGATCGTATTGGTCTGGGTCATCTCGCTCATTCGCTCGAAGTTGCGCAGGGAGTCACGGATGTATTGCAGTGTAGAGGCGATCGGTCCTTTGGCGATGTATATGTCACAGGGGGTTCGTTTTCGCAGATCCGGGGCCTCCATGGCCACTCCCGACACCACGATCGTCTTGATCGATCGCCACTCGGGCATCGAATGCACGATGCGCAGGAGCTTCTCCCCGTCTATGTTGGGCATGATCAAGTCGGTTATGAGCACGTCGGGAATCGATGTTTCGATCGAGCGCAGTGCCTCGACGCCGCTCCGGGCGGCTTTTACCTCGTACCCGTCTTGGACGAGACCAATTTCCAGGAGCTCTAGTATATCCGGATCGTTATCTACCAGCAGAAGATGTCCCATTTCCACCCAATTGCGCTACAATGTCGCGAGCATGCAGCGTTCCTTCCCGTTCCCCGTTCCCCGTTGCTAACATATTTTTGTGTCGTTCGGCCAGTGTTTCTTCAGGACAGGGCCTTTTACCGGGGATCGGCGCCCCCAGTTACACACTTATAGTAATCGGCCGTTCGAGGAGATTTCTCTACCCCATACGTGGAAACGGGAGAATGGCACGCTTTCGGAAAGGATGAATACCATGGTGATTCGACGATTATTCAGGAAGCGACACGTGGAATGGCGCGGGGAGTATACCCCTCCCGGCGAGTCCACTACGAGCCGCGGCGGCGTTGCCCGTGCCACCGTCTACGATTTTGGTCCCGAGGGTGTGGGCAGGGAGGAGGAGCTCAATGTGGAGGAGCTCCGCAGTCTACCGGCGCCGGCTGGAGGCCCCACCGCTGCGGTCCGGCTCATTACGGTGGCGGGACGCCCGCTCGGTCCGGCTCACGATGCCGCCGCCGCGATGATGCCCCTCACGGCGCTCGAGCGGGAGGATCTCTTCAGCGTGGGACACCAGGTGAAGGTCGCGCCTCTCGCGGGGGAATCCACCGGAACCGATCCGGGCGCGCTGCTACTGCTCCCCTTTGCTGTTGCCGTCGGGGGCGAAATCGTTCATAGCCGCATCTCACTGGTCCAGTCTGGAGAGACGATCGTTCTGTTCTACGATACTGAGACTCCGGTGGTGACCGTGCTTCTGGATCGTATTCGCAGCGGCGCCGGTCGAGTGCGGTCTATGCCCGCCAACTATGTGGCGTACGTTGTTATTGACGCGGTAGTCGATACGCAGAGTGGGGTGTCGGCGTTTCTGCTGGAACAGCTTGAAGATATGGAGGAACAGATTCTGGAAGGACGTACCGACCGGGAGCTCTTTCGCTGGATTCAGGATGTCCGGCTTGTCAGCGTGTGGGTGCGCCGGCTTATGTCCAATCTTGAGCATGAGATCTCCGCCGCCGCGGCGCCTGAGGCGGGCGTCTTCGTGGAGTCTGTTCTACCTTTTGCAGTAGACGTGCGGGAGCACACTGAGATGATTCAGGATAGTCTGGAGACGCGCCGGGAGCGGGCGGCGTCGCTGATTCCGTTGTACACGGCGATTTCCGGTGCCGCGATGAATGAAATCATGAAAACGTTGACGATCATCGCCACAATTTTCATTCCGCTCACCTTCGTTGCGGGAATCTACGGGATGAACTTCGTTCGTATGCCGGAATTAGGGTGGCGCTGGGGATATCCGGTAGTACTGGGAGTGATGACGATTATCGCCGGCGGAATGGTCTGGTACTTCCACCGACGGAAATGGCTGTAGGAGTAGAGCTATGCCCGAGGGGCACTACGCCAGGAGCCCGAGAGGTCTAAGCCAGGAGATTGACGTTCTGGGCCAGGTCCGGATCAGTCATGGCAAGGCCCTGCTGAACCTGCACATCAGTTGCCCCAGCTGACCCCGCGCCGGCACTCTCAATGAGCCCGACCATTTCAGAGCCCTGTCGGGCAGCCTGATCGATACTGTTCTTGAGAACGGCGGTACCCGCTTCCTGCTGAAGCTGTGCCTGCTGCATACCCATATAAGCCGATGTCATCGCTTCAATCATGAGTCCACTGTATCGCGATTGCGGGACGTTGTCCAATCGCCTGGGTAACATTTGTGGGTGAGGCAATACGATCGCCCTTTACTACCCGCCCGGCTAAAGCCGCGGTGCGTAGTCAGAACGGTATTTCATGAGCTCTCCGTCGTATTGGTCGCCCTCGTCACCACGAAAACTGAACTGTACCGTCTTTCCCGGGACGGAGGAAACGCGCCACCACGTAATATCCATCCGTTCCCCGGTATCTTCATCCGTACCGGTAACATCTACCCGCTCCGCATCGAACTCCCCGGCGGGAACGCTGACTTGCTCCGAGCTGCGCTGGACATCGTATTCCCCCGTCTCGTCCGCTTCGACCGCTTCGTAGAACGACACGTACTCTTCATCTTCCTCATATGCTCCGAGGTTAACGGCAACTTCCGCGGTGCGAGTTGAGTTCATCTTACTGTCCCGGTACTTCAGTTCAACCACCATTCCATCGGATTGCCGAAAGTACTCATATTCTACGGCGTAGTCATCGGATTCCATCTTCAGGTACCACCATGAGCCGTCTTCTCCCGCGGTCAACCGAGCATGTTCGGTGAACGCTTCGTCGCTCGCGCCTTCACCGTCGCTCCACACCAGACGCCAGTGCACTCCTTCGCCCGCTTCAAAATCGGCAGAGTCTCCGCCGAACCCCTGAAAGAACGTAGTCTGGGCGTGGATAATCTGAAACGCCGCGCCCGGAGGCAGCATCATCAGCGAGCCATCACCGGCCCCAAAGGGGCTGTCCGAATTGCTGTCCTCCGGGGGAGCCTGGGAGTTACGAGTGCTACCGGCGGACCGGCCCGCGACGGCACTGCCCAGCGCCTCTCCGACCATGGAGTCGAGCGTGTTGCATCCCACCAGGGCCACCGCGATCAGCAGCAGCCCCACCACTTTTAGTTTTAATCGTATGTTCATCTCCTCATCATACGCCGATCACGCGTATTGCGCGAGGATGCCACCGCGCGCACCGGCTCTCGCTTCCGCAGAGACGAAAGCTGATCTGAGCGACATGGACACCGAGAAGGTTGACCGCCGAACTCAGCCGTCTCCGAGTAAACGCTCCAGCAGGGGGGCGTCGGTGTACGGATCGAATCCGGAGAGTTCGGCGAGAAACGTGGTTGGCTCGGGATGAGCCTGAAGCTCGCGGTGAAATCGCTCGTCTTCGGGAAAGAGGTTCCCCGTCTCATCTTGGGCGCGAAAGTGGAGGGCGGCGCGGTAGATGCGCTCCACGGCGTCGGTGGGGAGCTGGTGGCGGCGCAGAAGATGGAGAGCTCCAGCGATGCGGTCGCCGGCGGAGAGCTTGCGGCGGATATCGCGGCCCACGCGGAAGACGGTATCTCCAAGAATGGGACTGGCGAAGCGATAGAGGAGATCCTCGATATGGCCGGTTATGTCGTTGTCGGAAAAGACGCCGGAATACTCGTTCTGCAGGCCGGTACCGGCGGCTTCCATGGCGGTTCGGACTTCCCGGTATACCGACGCATCGTCTATCACATCCTTGATATACCGGAGTTCCGGGCGATAGAGGTGTCCCAGGTACGCAGTGGCGGCGTGGCCGAGGTTGTGGATGTAAAGTTTTCGGTCCACCCACGCCTGAATCGGTCTTACCGGCCGGATCTGCGGAACGTCCGGAAGAGGTCCGGCCCAGCCGTCCGCATCTACCAGGAGCGTGTTGAACGCCTCCGCGTACACGGTCGTAGGCTCCTTGCGACGAAGTTCTTCCGGTACGATGGGAACCATCTTCCCGACGCTGCACTCGACCACTCCTGGAACACCTCCGTGGGGCGTGGACCCTTCGTAGTGCACCTCCCCGGGGCCGCCGGGAAAATGGGCGAGTATCGCGTCGCGTGCCATCTCACCACCGCCGTGAATGTTTTCTGCAAGTATCAGATTGAACGGTGTCCGGCCGCTCTCATAACGGCGGATCGCTTCCTCGGCCAATGTCGGGAGGATCTTCGGCAGTATCGCTGCTCCCACGGAGGTGGCAACGAATCGAACGCGCTGCAACACCGGTTCCACCGCGTCGGGGTCATCGGCACGAACCGCCGATACGTCTGGTATTGAAAGCCGCTCCTCGTGGCCGTCCGGATGGCGGTGCACCACCGTATATGTGCCTTGCCGATTCAGAGCGTCCACGAGACCTCGGTCCACGTCGGCAAAAACCGGCGCGTATCCGGCGCGGCCAAAGATCTGACCCACAAAGGAGCGCCCGATATTTCCCGCACCGAAGATGAGAATTTCTCGGGATGAGGTGTCAGGCATCACCGGTCCCCGCCCCTAGCTGCCGCCGATAGTCCCGGACATACTCGGTAATGGCCGCAAGCTTCTCTCCTCGCTGATGCTCGATCGTGGTTCCTCCCAGAAAGAAGCACGCGTACCCGCCGGAAGCAACACCCCAGCTCACCGCGTGATGAATGTCCAGATTCTGCTCACCGGATCGGAGTTGTTCGGCCAGGGTGTAGAGGACCCCTCCCACGAAATTGTCGCCGCAGCCGGTGGTATCTCCGTGAGCACCGGCTCCGTCCCGGAGCTCACGGCCGACCCGTTCGCTCACGGGAAACCACGCCGGTTCCAGTGGGACGAAGCGCCCACCGCGACTCACGGCGTACAGGTCCTGCGCTCCTCGCGTGATAATCACCGCCGAGACGCCGGCCTCAACAAATCGTGCAGCGGCGCCCTCGGGAGTTTCGGAGCCGCTCAACCGCCGCGCCTCCTCGGCGTCCACGATGAGCAGATCCGTATTGCGATAGGTTTCGTCGCTGTCGCCGATCGGCCACGGACGGTGGGGATCGCGCGACTCATTGAGAAAATCGTAGACGGTGTTCACGACGGTAAGGGCCCCGTTGCGCCGGGCGCGCCGAATCGGCTCGTGCAGTTCCGCGTGCAACGCCGGCACAAGGGCCGTCCCTCCAAAGGCGGTGATCTGATGATCGAAAAAAGAGTCGTCGATGTGGGCCGCACGAAAATCGGCGGCTACTCCGGTACTGTTTACAAAGGACCGTTCTCCGGTGCCGTTGTCCCACGTGGGATCGGACAAGGCGTGAGTGAACGGGGTGTGACCGGGCTCCTGGAGATAATGGTCCCAGTGGAGTGGCGTTTTCGACACGATGTTGGCCAGATCGCCTCCGACCGTATCGTCTCCGCGGACGCCGTAGAAGCTTACCGGCACGCCCGCCGGCCGCAGGAGTTGTGCTGCGTGGACGAGAGCCACTACCGACGGCCCCCCCAGATTCATGGAAGCCGGCGGAACTCCCCCGGTGATCTCCCGCAACACATCCTCGTACGGAATTCCAGCAAACTGTTCCAGTCCCTCGGCAAAGACCAGCTTGCCCGGTACCAGACCACCATCCCCGGGAGTGCGCGATCGATAGCGATCGAAGGCGGGCCCGGAGAAATCGATGCCGGTGGAGAGGTAGTCCATCAGGGAACATCCCGTTCCAGCAATTGCAGTATCCATCAGTACGCTCCTTCCGGCGCCTATCCTACCACACCTGGCGCGTTGCGGGGATACGGAGACTCACGGAGCAACTTCATTCCGGCGCCGGGCTTCGGCCTTGGCGCGAATCTGCTGGTAGTAATCATTGGTGATCGGATAGAAACGGAGTACCACCACTCCCATGATGAAGAAGAACGCCGGAACCGGTCCCACGAGAAGCCGGATTCCGATGATCGCAGCCTCACTTTGCTCGACGATTACGCCGGCCACAGTCTCGCGATATCCGAACGCCTGAAGGACGAAGCCGCTTAACGCGATCCCGAAGGCCTGACCGATCTTGGACATGAACGTCCACAATCCGTAGTACACGCCCTCCCGGCGAGTTCCGTTTTCAGCGTAGTCATACTCCACCACGTCCGGAACGATGGAAAACGGCATGACGTACTGCGTTGCAAACCCCACTCCGGCGATCGCCATGATGATATAGGCGATCACCGGTCCCGAGAGATGGCCGATCAGGAAGAATACCAGCACACTGGCGGCAAAGATCGACATACCGATGTTGTAGGACGCGCGCTTTCCGATACTTCGGGAGATGCGGACCCATATGGGAATCCACAGAATCGCGCTCCCCAGCAGGATCGGGAGGGCGATCTGGAACGCCGCCTCATCCTGGTAGACGAACCGGAAATAGTAGAGCATGCCTCCTTGGATGATGTTGACTCCGGTGATGTGAAGCGACCACGGAATGAGTGCCAGCAGAAACGGCTTCTGCGTGAGAACCTCGCCGTAAGACTTCAGAATGTTTCGCGGAGGACCGCTGGGGACGTGTTGCTTCTCCCGGACGGTGAGGACTACGATCAACGGCGAGATCGCAATAATCGCACCAACCACGATTCCCATCGCGGTCCAGCCTCCCGTTCCTCCCCCGAAGAGCGCCACCAACGGCAGTACTACCCCCGCGCCGATGAACGTTCCCACCACGGCAAAACTCATGCGCCACCCTTGCAAAACCGTGCGTTCGTGAAAGTCCTCGGTCAGGTCCGGGGTAAGCGCACCGTAGGGTACGTTGATCAGGGTGTAGCCGGTGTTAAGAATCAGCGTCGCCACCAACACCCAGACGAAGGGCGCGCCCAGGGGCGGATAGAACATCATGACCATGCCTCCGAAGACGATCCACGCCCCCGCAAAGAGCCACGGACGGCGTCGGCCGAAGCGGCTGGTGGTTCCGTCCGAGAGGAACCCCACTACCGGATCGGTAACGGCATCCCAGATCTTGCCGATCATAAGCGCCGTACCCGCGAGGCCTGCGGCCAGCCCCACCACGTCGGTCAGATAGAACAGGAAGTAGAATCCGCCCATCGTAAAGAAGAGGTTGCCCCCGAGATCTCCTACCCCGTATCCCGCCTTAATTTTCCGGCTCAGCTGTTCCATGGCACCCAGTGTATCCTTTTCTCGTGCGGATCGTGCACAGGGACGCCGGGAAATGGTACTTTCTGGGGCAATGCACGCAGCTTATTTGGAAGCAAAACGAACGATCGATGACCGATCGATCAATCACGCCGTGTGGAACCATGTGCTCCAGGCGGTATCACAGGGTGAAGGAGATGTCCTGCGGATCGCCGAGATCGGCGCCGGTACGGGCACCATGATCGATCGCTTCCGGGAGTGGGGAGGTTTTGACCCGGCCGTCGTGGGAGATCGAAGAGTGGAATACGACGCCTGGGAGATCAACCCGGAGACGGCACATTTACTGCGCAGACGAGTGGAAGCCAGTGCGGATATCCATAAAGGGACGGTTCACGTGGGAGATGTCCGTGAACGGGACGATGGGCAGCGATTTGATCTCGTTATTGCCAATGCGGTATTAGACCTGTTTTCACCGGATGCTGTGGCTGAGCTGGTGGATGCGCTGCTGGCGCCGGATGGTCTGCTGTACGCTTCGATCGTCTTCGACGGTGTAACCCTCATGGAACCGGCGATCGAGCCGGCGGTGGATGCGGAGGTGTTGCAGCTCTATCACCGATCCATGACGCAAGGGTTTGCCCGGCGTCACGTCTGGGCGTTGTACGATGCCGGATTTCAGATGTGCGAAGTGGGTAGTTCCGACTGGATCATTCCCCCGCGGCGGGGTGGGCCATCGGAGGATGAACGGATTCTGGTGGAGACGATCCTGGAGATGATGGAGCGGTCGGTGACTGAACAGATTACCGGCGAGGATGACAGCTCGATTACCGTGAATGAGCTCACCCGGTGGATCGGTCTCCGACGGGAGCAGCTGCATCGCGGAGCGTTGCTCTTTGAGGCACACCAAATCGATTTCGTTGTGCAGCGATGACCTTCGATCGAGCCTATCACTGGTGGAACCTCATCCACGCGGCGGTGCTCACCGTGGCCACGGTGGCGGTGGTAGCAGTGCACCAGATTGGCGAGGAGGGGATGCTCGCCGGTGCGTGGTCTGTCCCGCTGCAAGCGATCGCCGTGTGGAGTGGAATGGCGTTGCTGGGGCTGTATTGGGCGTCTCGCCGTCTCGACTCTCCCCGCCGGGGGTACTGGATTCCCGATGTTCTCACCTCAGTCAGGGGTGTGGCCGCAGTGGTCCTGTTCTGGGTGCTTCCCGGAGCGGAACGGTGGCCGGCTATGACGATATGGATCGTGGGGGCGGTACTGGCTCTCGTGGAGGTGACCGACTTCTTTGACGGGCGTCTTGCCCGGCGGTTCGGAGCGTCCTCCTTTGGTGCGGTGTGGGACATGGAAAACGATGCGCTCTTCACGTTGAGTCTCTCGCTCCTCGTGTATCTGCGGTACGGCGTGGCTCCCTTCCTGATTCTCTTGGGACTCATGCGCTATCTCTACGTCCTGGTGTGGCGCTTCGACCGGGATCCGGTCACCGTCTCTCCTGCGTATAAGCGTTTTGCCAAAATCGCCGCCGCTGCAATCGTGGCAACTCTGATCGCCGCAGTGGCGCCGATCGTGCCCCCCGCGGTTCGCTCAACCGCGCTGATGCTGGTTCTGGGAATGCAGCTGGTCTCCTTCGGGTGGGACTTGGTGTTGCAGTATCGGGCGCTCAGGCTTTCGGGACAGCGGATATGAGCGCTTCCTCCGACGAGAACCGGAGGTCTCGCTCCGCGTCACCACCACCATCCGGTGCACATCGCGATCTGCATTTGCTGGTGGCGGGGAATGTGGTGTCCACCTTTGGAAACTCTCTCTACCTCATCGCGGTAACGCTCCTCCTGAAAGAGCTCACGCAGTCGGCTTTCGTGCTGGGGGTCTTTCAGTTTCTGGCACTCTCCCCGGGTTTCTTTCTCAGTCCGATAACCGGAGCGCTGATCGACCGCACCTCGCGGTTGAAGGTGGTGGTTTTCTCAGATTTGTACCGCGGAGTGCTCATGGTCGGTGGTGGCGCGCTGCTTCTCATCCCGGCGTTGCGCACGCCGTGGCTGGTGTTGCCCCTGTCTCTGGCGGCGGGAATCGGCCACGCGTTTTTTGTTCCCGCGGCGCAGGCGCTTCTGCCGTCGCTGGTGCCCCCGGAGCGCCTCCCCGCAGCCAACGGGCTTCGGGCCGGGGCGAGTCAGGCGGCAAATCTCACGGGTAATGCCGCCGGTGGGGCGCTCTATGTTCTGCTGGGGGCGCCGATGCTGTTTATGCTCAACGGCATCACCTTTCTGTTCTCGGCGTGGCAGGAGCACTGCATTCGAGCTGACGGTAACGCGGTGCCCCGCGTTCTGCTGGGGCAAGGGGTAGCGCCGGACGATCGGGTGCCGCTGGGGCAAGGGGTAGCGCCGGACGACGGGGTGCCGTCGGCACCCGGGGCATCGACGGCGCGTGGGGCCGCCGCGCTTCGGGGAGTTCTATCGTCCGCCGCTGCCGGGATCAGCCTGATACGTTCAGACCGCGCGCTCCGCCTGCTGGTCGTTTCGCAGGCGGGACTGTTCGCGATCTCTCCGGTGCTGATGCTGTCCCTTCCGTTTGTGGTAATCGACGAGTTGAATCTTGGCGAGCACGCGCTCGGCGTGTATTTCGCCGCGGCCCTCGCCGGCGGAATCGGGGTGTTTCTCGCGTTACGCGGCGTCTCTGCGGAGGGGCTGTTGCGGTTCAGGCTCCCGATCGCCGCGTACGCGGTAATCACGGTCGTCTTTGCGGCGGTGGCGATAAGTATCACGCCGGTGCTGCTGGCGGTGGCGGCGTTTCTCACCGGCGGCGCCGCGGCGGTCGTGTACCTTTATACGATCACGTGGATCCAGCACCGGAGTGGTGAGGAGTTTCACGGGAGAGTGTTTGCGATCCTCGAGGCCGCCACATCTCTGGTAGCGCCGGTGAGCTATCTGCTTACCGGGATCGTCCTGGAAGTGTTGGGTTCGGAGCAGCGTTGGATGGCGTACGGCGTTGTGGCTGCGGCGGCAGCGGTGTGGACGGTGATCCTCATTGTCTCATGGCGTCCACGGCGTCCGACCGGGGAATAAGGCGGTCCGTCAGTGCTTGTAATACCGACGTGAGCCGGGCGTCCACCTTGAGGGTGGCGATCGAGTCCGCCCGAGTGGGACCCTGATTGACGATCAACAGCGGAATTCCCCGCCGCACGGCGTAATCTGCGAAGCGAAACCCCGAGTACACCGCCAGGGAGGACCCCAGCACCAGCAGAGCGTCGCCCTCATCCACCACGCGGAACGCCTCCGCCACTCGCGGGGGAGGTACGTTCTCTCCAAAGAGCACCACATCAGGTTTCAGGATTCCTCCGCAGCGCGGACACGGGGGAACGATAAAGTGATCGGTGATGGAGCGGGGGAGCTCTGCGTCCCCGTCCGGGGCGATCTCGGCGGCGTGATCCATCCATCCGGGATTGGCGGTAAGCATCTGGGCTTGAATATCGTTCCGGGAATGGTGCGCTGCGCAGTCGAGACAGACCACCTGTGATAACCCGCCGTGGAGCTCAATGACACGACGAGAGCCGGCGGCGTGGTGGAGACCATCTACATTTTGAGTGATGAGGGAAAGGAATAGACCCGCCGATTGCATTTCAGCCACCGCACGGTGGGCCTCGTTCGGCTTGCGCTCGACCATGAACGGCCAGCCGAGACACGCCCGTGCCCAGTAGCGTCGGCGATTGTCTTCGGAGCGAAGAAACTCCGTGATCGTCACAGGAGAACGCTTCTTGAGTGACCCCCGGGGACCACGATAATCGGGAATGCCGGAGTCGGTGCTCATCCCTGCGCCGGTAACAACCGTAGTTGTGCGGCCACGGAGATGCCACGCCAGCTCACCGATGAGCGGTGCGGGGATCACCGGCGTGGAAACCGGATCCCCCGCGAAAGGCTCAGTGTTCGTGGCCGTCCGGTCCGTGGACATGGCCGTGGTCGAGTTCTTCCGCCGTGGCCTCGCGGACTTCCTTTACCTCGACATCAAAGTTCAGCGTCTGTCCCGCCAGGGGATGGTTGGCGTCCAGTGTGACCTGCTCGTCGCCGACATCAACCAGCGTCACCACCATTTCCTGGCCCTCGGCTGACTGCGCACGGAACTGCATACCCAACTGGAGCTCCTCATCCTGTGGGAGCCGTTCCCGGGGTACCTCAAATACGAGTTGGTCCTGACGTTCGCCATAGCCCTCTTCGGGAGCCACGGACGCTTGTACTTCCTCGCCTTCAGCTTTTCCGGTCAGGGCCTGTTCCAGGCCGGGGACGATGTTCTCGTGACCGTGGACATACGCCAGATCACCGTGCTGCTCGGAGGAGTCGATGACCTCTCCTTTATCGTCTTTCAGGGTGTAGGCGATCGTAACTACCGCATTCTCTTCAATATTCATTTTCATTTCCTCCTCATGTGGCCAATGAGCGACATGCCCAAAAAAAAGCCGGGTCCCTGACCCAGCTTAAACTGACCACATCAATGAACATAGGTAGCGTAGGGGGGATTTCCGGAGCCTGTCAAGGTCGAGTGGACGATCTTCCCGCAGGTGCGGTAGTCTGGTTGTGTTATGCCACGGATCGGATTATTAGTGGTATGGGTCAGCATGGCGGGTGCGTTGGGTCTGTCGGCGGTGAGCGCCTCCGAGCCGCTCGATGTGGTGCTGGTGCAGTACCAGGTGAACGCTCAGGACTACTCTTCCTTGGAGCGCTTCCGGGCTCGCATCGATGCGATTGTGGGGAACGCGGTGGCTCAATCTGACCCGGACCTGATCGTCTTTCCGGAATATGCCTCAGTCTTCGCGTTATTCACCGACCTCATCACCGAGCGGGGCGAGGTCACACTGGAAGGCGTCTCCCCCGATGTGGTTGCCCTGATGGACTCCGGGGAGAATGAGATGGTGGGTGTCCGGGACGAGGCCCACCGGTTTATTCGTCGACGGGCGCGCCGATTCGGGGCGCGGATCATGCACGTCTGGTCTACGGTGGCGGCGGACCACAAGGTATGGATCGTAGCGGGAAGCGGATTTGTGCCGGCTCCGGATCGGGGTGTGTACAACCGGGTGTGGGTTTTCGACCGTTCCGGGGAGATCAGGTATCAACAGGACAAAGTGTTTCTCACCGCTTTCGAGCGCGAGAAGCTGGGTCTAGTCCCCGGGTCGATACGTGAGGCGGATACCTTTGCGGTGGAGGGGATAGATCTTGCCGTGACGATCTGCCGCGACTCCTACTTCGACGCCTGGGAGCGGGAGTTCGCCGATGCCGATGCGTGGATCGATGTCCGTGCCAACGGTGAGGAGTATACCGCGGCGGTGCGTCGGCGGTTCGATACGGCGCTTCCGGAGCGCGTGGCCGAATCCCCGGTGCCCCTGGGCCTGAGCACCAGCCTGAACGGGCGCTTCCTGGAACTCCTGTGGCAGGGTCCCGCCTTTGTGGTGGACGATGACGGGGATCGGATCGGCCAATCCCCTACCGTCGACGGCGATTACCTTATGGAGGTAGAGGTGCCGGACGTCTCAACTCGTCGCATAAATTCGGTCGATTAACCGCCACCACTATAGTATACTTATCACTATGGAAACTGATCAGAACCATTTCTCTTCTCCCTGGGAGTTCTTGGAGCAATTTCGTGGCGACGCGTTTTCGGGAACGTGGCCGACGCTGCCGGAGCTCTTTCGCATTTCGACGATCCGGTATCCGGACCGCGCGTGCTTTACCACCTACGATCCCGCTCGGGCGACGCTGACCTATCGGGAGGCGCTGCGCCTCATACTGGGCCTGTCAAACGTCTTTGTGGGTGCCGGCATCTCTCCAGGAGATCGTATCGCCGTGACCGGAAAGAACAGTCCGGAATGGGCGATTACCTACCTGGCTACGCTCTTTGCCGGAGCTGTCGTAGTTCCCATCGACTACCAACTTCACGATGATGAGATCAAAACCCTGGTCACCGCTTCCGGAGCGCGGATGCTGGCGGTGGACTCGGAGCGGTATGAGACGCTTTCCCAGCTGCCGGTGGAGCGAGTTCTGAGTCTTTCGCCGGAACATGCTGACTTCGTCTTGGAAACCGCCCGCGAATCGGAGCCGGAGGACTGGGGTCAGGCGCCGCCTCCATTGGTTCCCGTCTCCCGCGCGGGGTCGGACCTGGCGGCGATTCTCTATACCTCCGGAACCACCGGTCATCCCAAGGGGGTGATGCTCACCCATGAGAACTTCGTGGCGGACTGTTTTCTGGCGCAGGCGAACCTGTCGATATACCACACCGACGTGTTCTACGCATTGCTTCCGATTCACCACAGCTACAGCATGCTGGCGGTGTTCATCGAAAGTTTCTCCGTGGGCGCGGAAACGGTGTTCGGTAAGCGGATGGCGATTACCCAGATCATGCACGATCTCAAAACTGCCGGAGTAACGATGTTCCTCGGCGTACCGTTGCTCTTCAACAAGCTTATCGCCGGGATACTCCGGGGAGTTCGAGAGAAGGGGATCCTGGTCTACGGGATCATCCGGACGCTCATGGGCGCAAGCGGACTGATCAAGAAGCTCACCGGCATCAATCCCGGCAAGAAACTCTTCCATTCGGTGCTGGATAAAGCGTCGCTCGCAACGATTCGTATCTGTATCTCCGGCGGCGGACCCCTGGCGCCAAGCGTTTTTCGCAAGTACAACCAACTCGGAATCGACTTCGTCCAAGGGTACGGTCTTACCGAGACCTCGCCGATCCTCACCCTGAATCCGATCGACCACTATAAGGAACAGTCCGTGGGGCGCGTCATTCCGGAGGCGGACATGAAGATTCTCGAGCCGGACCAGCGGGGCGCCGGGGAAATTGCGGTGAAGGGTCCCATGGTGATGCAGGGGTACTACGAAATGCCGGAGGAGACGGCGGCGGTCTTTACTGAAGACGGATATTTCCGCACCGGCGACGTGGGATATCTCGACGGCGAGAACTACCTCTATCTCACGGGACGCGCCAAAAACCTGATAGTGAGCGAGGGCGGAAAGAACGTCTATCCGGAGGAGATCGAGAACGAGTTTCAGCTCTACGAGGAGATCAACCAGATTATGGTACGAGGCTACCAGAAAAATCGCCACGACCGGGTTGAGCAGATCGAAGCGCTGGTCCACCCCAACGAGGATTTTTTCAAGGGAGACAACGCCGTGCCCCCGGACCAGATCGAGGCGCGAATCAATGAAATCGTGGCGGAGGTGAACAAGCGTCTCCAGCCATACCAACGGGTTTCCCGTGTCACGGTGCGCGACGAGGAAATGGAGATGACCTCTACCAAGAAGATCAAACGCAACACCGTTGAATAGGCTCATGGCTCGAATAGTGACGCCAGTCCTGCTGTGTACGGTTCTGGTCGCGGTGGTACCGTCGGTGGTGGCTCAGACACAGGATGTGGTTCCCCCGGCGGATTCCACGCAGGAGGAACTTGCGGTTGACGTAGCGAACGGCGCGGCTGACGTGACGGACGGCGCGGCCGAAGCCGACTCGGATTCCGACAACACCCTCGGCCTCGTGCTGGCCGGGGGTGGGGCGCTCGGGTTTGCCCACGTGGGAGTGTTGCTGGTATTGGAGGAGTACGGTATCTCCCCGGAGATCGTGGTCGGAACCAGCATGGGGGGGATCGCGGGTGCGCTCTATGCGGCGGGATACACCCCCCGCCAGATTTTGGCGATTACCGAGAGCATCGACTGGAACGGCATCTTCTTCGATGAGGTAAATCGTCGCCAGGCGTCGTTTGACGAGCGCCGCGCAGACCGGCTCTCCCGGGGGAGGCTTTCATTTACCGACGGCCGGCTCCAGCTGCTCAGTGGTGCGTCGGCGGGACAGTCGATCATGGAACTGCTCGATGATCTTCTGCGGAGTGCCGCACCGGTGGAGGATTTTCACGCGCTGCCGCGGTCCCTCTCGGTGGTTGCTGCCGACCTGGTAACCGGCGAGCAGGTGGTGTTTCGCCGCGGTGACGTGAAGAACGCCGTGCGCGCCAGCATGGCGGTCCCCGGCGCGTTTACACCGGTCTTTTACGACGGACGGTTCCTGATTGACGGCGGATGGGTGAACAATACACCGGTGGACGTGGCTCGGACCGGCGGAGCGGACCACATTATCGCAGTGAACCTGAATCTGCTCAACGTGGGACCTGAGGACCTGCAGGACATTCCAGCTATTCTCAACCAGTCTTCGAGGATCGTTCGGCAAGTGAGCATCGAAGAGAATCTGGCCCGGGCGGATGTGGTGATCACCCCCGAGCTTGCCGGTTTTACGCCGGCGGACTTCGGGGAGTGGGAGACGCTTGTCCAGCGCGGACGCGCCGCGGCGCTCGAAGCGCTACCGGAGCTGCTCGAAATCAGAGACGCCTCCATTCAGCACCACGTTTCCCGCGACATACGACCTGAGGAAGATGTCTCGCTTCGCATCCGCTCGGTGAACCCCCGCGTTCCCCACTTTGTCGAATTTCCCGGTACCCAGGAGGTTGTCCGGAATGTGGAATCGGCCTTCGCCGATGGAGAGACGTCAGTGTCGGCGGTTCAGGAGGCGGTGTACAACCTCTACGACGCCGGGGGATTCCACTCGGTTACGTACGACCTGGTGCCCGTGGAGGACAACCAGTTTGATCTCGATCTGTATCTCATGCCCCGCGACAGTGCCGCCTCTGAACTGCATGTAGGGGCCGGCGTCCGAAGCCAGCTCTTCGAGAGCACGTACGTTCGCTCGATTCTCTACGCCGATTTTCGCACTGCCCTGGCACCTCCCACCGTCTTCGGAGGAGAGCTGGACCGGCGACCGCGCTTCGACGCGGAAGCGTGGATCAGCGATGTGGCCAGTGCCCGGGTGGGACTATCGTTTCCCCTGGCCCCGTCCCTCCGCTTCCGCGGTCGCGGCTACTCCCTCTCGACCCCGGTGCCGTTCTATGACTCCGCCACGGTGGAAGCGCTCTACTTTCAGCGGTCCGCGGGAGCTGACCTGGGCCTGCAACTCCAGCCGGGTCGCGAATGGCGATTCGATGTCACGGGATTTGGAGAATGGGCGTGGGTCGACCGCATCCAGGGGGCTTCCGTGTTGGACGACGATGCGCAGCTCCGAGTGGGAGTGGCCGGTCTTGCTCGCCACGACAATCTGGACCGGGCAATCCATCCCACCCGAGGGACGGAGACCCGCGTTTCCGGACGCCTGTGGTGGCAGCCGGACGCGCTTCAGCCGTTGGTACGGGCGGAAATGGATCACCGTTCCTACGTGCCGGTGTCGCCGGAGACGACGCTTGAGGTGAAGCTGTCGGCCGGCACCGATCTGGATACCGGCCTGCCGCCACAGGATCAATTCTATGAAGGTGGCGTCGAGCGAGTATCGGGGTTCTATTTCGGCGAGCTCTCGGGACGGCATGCACTGACAGCAGGATTGGCCGCACGGAGGCGGATCTTTCGCCTTCCCCTGGGCGTCGGTCAATGGGCGTATCTTGTGGCCGGAATGGACGGCGCTCGCATATGGAGCGGTAATCTTACCGGAATTGTCACGCCCGACGAGTTTGAGTTACCGAGACTCGGGGGAAAGCTCGGCGTCAGTCTGGATACCGTGCTGGGAGAGCTCAGTGCGGGCCTCGCGATCAACGATGGTGGCCGAATAATGAGCTATGTACTCTTGGGCCCAACGGCGACACCCTCCGGCGAGATCTGGTCATGGTGACCCGCCACCGGTTATAGTAGCCACATAGATATATGATTAGTGCACAGAACGTAAGCTTGTCCTTTGGCGGCCAACCGCTGTTTAAAGACGTAAATATTAAATTCACCGCAGGGAACTGTTATGGTGTCATCGGAGCCAACGGTGCCGGAAAGTCGACCTTCCTGAAGATTTTGTCAGGCGATTTGGAGCCGGATTCCGGAGAAGTGATCGTCGGTAAGGGTGAGCGAATCGCCGTACTCCAGCAGAACCAGTTCGCCTATGACAAATACTCGGTGATGCACACGGTGATCATGGGATATCGGCACCTGTACGATGTGATGATCGAAAAGGATCAGATCTATGCGAAAGCGGATTTCACCGAGGAAGACGGAATCCGAGCCGCCGAGTTGGAAGGAGACTTCGCCGAACTCAACGGGTGGGAAGCGGAAAGTGAAGCGGGCCGCCTTCTGGCGGGGTTGGGAATTCCCGACGAACTTCATGAGAAGCAGATGGCGGATCTTGATGGGGGCCAGAAAGTACGTGTTCTGCTGGCGCAGGCGCTTTTTGGAGAGCCCGACGTTCTGCTTCTGGATGAGCCTACCAACAACCTGGATCTTGAGTCGGTGAGCTGGCTGGAGGAGTTCCTCTACAACTTCCGCAATACCGTTATCGTAGTGAGTCACGACCGCCACTTTCTTAACCGCGTGTGTACGCACACCGCCGATATAGACTTCGGCAAGATTCAGCTCTACGTCGGCAATTACGACTTTTGGTACCACTCGAGCCAATTGGCGCAGCGACAGATGCGCGACGAGAAGAAGCGTAAAGAGGACAAAGTCGCCGAGCTAAAGGCGTTTATTCAGCGCTTCTCCTCCAACGCTGCTCGAAGCAAACAGGCCACCAGTCGGCAGAAACTGGTGGAGAAACTGTCCCTGGAGGATATTCGCCCCTCCAGCCGCCGTTCTCCCTATATTAATTTTGACATGACCCGAGAGCCCGGCAAGAAAATGCTGGAGATTCGCTCCATCTCCCAGGCGGTGGAGGGCGAACCGGGGTTGCAGAAGTTTGAGATCACGGTACAACCGGGCGACAAGATCGCCTTTGTGGGTCCCTTTCACAACACCAAGTCCGCGCTGTATGAAATTCTTGCCGGTGAAATGAAACCGGATGCCGGGGAGTATGAATGGGGAACCACGATCACTCCCGCGTATTTCCCCAAAGACTCAAGCCGCTACTTCGATACGGACGCCACCATTGTGGACTGGTTGCGACAATACACCGACGTGGAAGAGGAGTCTTACGTGAGGGGATTTCTCGGACGGATGCTCTTCACCGGCGAGGAATCACTGAAGAAGGTAAACGTGCTCTCAGGAGGAGAGAAGGTGCGCTGCATGCTCTCCAAGCTGATGCTCACCGGACCCAACGCCCTGATCATGGATGAGCCCACCAACCATCTGGACCTGGAATCCATAACCGCCTTGAACGATGCCCTGATCAATTTCAAAGGCTCAATTCTCTTCACCAGCCACGACCATGAGTTTGTGAACACGGTGGCGAACCGTATCATTGAGTTTACTCCCACCGGTACGATCGACCGAACGATGCCCTTTGACGAGTATCTGGCGAGTGACGATGTGAAACGGCAGCGAGACCACGCGTACCACGGACACCACGTGGTGGAAATCTAACAGCCGTTCGGGATCGATGGATACTGAGACCTTATTCCACGCGCGACGAGCCACCCTGGTTCTTGTGTTCGCCACCATCCTAATTCAGCTCAGACGCGTCAACCAGATTCGTCTCGAAGGTGAAACGCAGGCGGAGGTTCTGCGCGACCTGGGATGCGAGATGTTTCAGGGATATCTTTTCGGCAAGCCCGCGGTTTTGGCGGGGAACTCCGGCAGTCAGGGAGGGTCGCATGTCGGCTGAGAGCGTTTTCCGCGTACTCGAGAGCCACGCTTCTTGCCGCTCCTATCGAAGCGGCTCCGTTTCTCGGGAAGATATTGAGCGGATCGTGAGTGCGGCTCAGCGAGCTGCCACTTCCTCAAACCTACAGATGTGGACCGCCGTGGTGGTTGAAAATGAGTCGATCCGGCAGCGGCTGGCGGCTCTCTGCGGTGGTCAGCAGCACATTCGCGAAGCGCCGGTGTTTATCGCCTGGTGCGCCGACCGGAACCGACTTGATATGGCCGCTGAATTCCAGGGATACCAACAGAACACGGAGTATCTCGAAAGCTTTGTCGTGGCTGTGGTGGACACGGCGATTGCGATGCAGAACGCCACGGTTGCCGCGGAAGCGCTCGGTTACGGCACCTGCTATATCGGGGGACTGCGTAACAATACCGCGGAAGTGGTCGATCTCCTGCAGCTCCCGGCCCGCGTCTTTCCCGTGGCGGGTATGACGTTGGGGGTGGCGGCCCGGGAGAGCCGGCCGCGGCCCCGTCTCGACCGCTCGGCAGTGCTCCACTGGGAGCGTTATCGTCCGGTTGCCCCCGCTACCCTCAAAGAATATGACCGGGTGATGCAGGCGTCGGGCGTGTATCGCGGTCGACACGTTGTGGGAACACCCGCCGAAGGACTCCCTGCGCAGGAGCTTCCCGAAGAGGAGTACGGGTGGATGGAGCACAGCGCGCGTCGCGTGAGTCGACCGAAACGGATCGATGAGAGCGAAACCGCTCGCCGCCAGGGGTTCGAGTTGCGCTGAACGCCAAGCTACTCTTTTTCCAGAAGATTGCACCCTTTAATTTCCAACGGGCCTTCCGCCGTCAGGTGATACGGCTTGCCGCATACCTTGAGTTCCAGGGGATGGCCGTCGGTCAGTGTGAATCGATACCTGTCATGGGTGAGGTCCACATCGATATAGCTGTCGTTGAATCGAATCGAGAAGCGCATCGCTCCCCACGCCGAGGGGACGCGCGGGTCGAAGCTCAATTCACCCTGGTACGCCCGCATACCACCGAACCCGTGGGTTAGCGCAAGCCACACGCCGCCGGTGGAGGCGATATGGACACCGTCTACAACGTTACCGGCGACATTGGCCAGATCCATGAACAGTGCATACTGGAAATACTCAACCGCTTTCTGCTCATGGCCGATCTCCGCCGCCAGAATGGATTGCATACACGCCGATAACGATGAGTCACCGGTGGTGAGCGGGTCGTAGTAGTCGAAGTTTCGACGTTTCTGTTCGAGCGTGAACTCGTCGCCCAGGAGAAAGAGTGCCAGAGCCACGTCCGTCTGCTTGATTACCTGGTGCCGGTAGATAACCAGTGGATGATAATGGAGTAGCAGCGGATAGTGGTCGCGGGGCGTATTGGCAAAGTCCCACTGTTCCTTTTCCAGAAAGTTGTCATCCTGTGGGTTAATGCCCCGCTTTTCATCATAGGGGATGTACAGCTTGTCCGCCGCGCGCAGCCAGCGTTCGACTTCATGGTCTTGAACATCCGTTTGGTGCAGCAGGTGAGAGTACGCGTCCGGGCGCTCCTGTTTGAGCCAGCTCACGCTTTCTGCAGCGAACCGCAGGTTGTTTCGGGCCATGAGATTCGTAAAGAAGTTGTCGTTTACCACCGTGGTGTACTCATCGGGGCCTGTAACCCCGTGAATATGGAAATGGCCCGTATCGGGGCTGAAAAAGCCCAAGTTGTTCCACATCCGGGCTGTTTCTACCAGGATTTCCACGCCGACCTCCGCCAACAGATCGTAGTCTTTGCGGGTCTGAACGTAGTGTTTAATTGCGTAGGCGATATCGGCGTTGATGTGATACTGCGCGGTACCGGCCGCGTAGTACGAAGATGCCTCGTCTCCATTGATCGTTCGCCACGGAAAGAGGGCCCCATCTTCAGAGAGTTCCTTCGCCCGCATGCGCGCTTTTCCCAGCATGCTGTGCCGGAACCGCAACAGGTTTCGGGCGATGCGCGGCTCCGTGAACGTCAGGAACGGCACTACGTAGATTTCCGTGTCCCAGAAATAGTGACCCTCATACGCCTGACCACTAAGTCCCTTGGCGGGAATCCCCGTTGTTTCCGCGCGCGCCGACGCCTGGCACAGCTGAAACAGGTTCCACCGTACCGCCTGCTGCACGCGGGGTTCTGCATCGATAACGATGTCCGACCGTTTCCAGAAGTGGTCGAGAGCCGCCTTTTGCTGCTGCTCAAGCGTTGGGTAGCCGGTGCGGATCGCCCGGTCCAAGGTACGACTACAGCGATCTACAAGCTCCGTGGAGGGAACCGCCCGGGAGGTGTGGTAGGAGAAGAACTTAGTGATTCGGGTCGGTTGGTCGGCCTGAGCGTCGATCACAAACACGACTTTCCCAAGATCGTCGGACCAGCTCCGTTGCGTATACCAGTGATTCTCGGTGTCCATCAGGTGGTCGATTCCCACTCCCAGGCTCATCCGGGAGTTGCTCGTACGATAGCCGGTGGCGATACGCATGTTATCTTCGCTATGACTTCGGGCATTGAGCACCCGCTTGGCAAACGCTCTGGCCCGGCGCGGGTCGGAACCGTTGGATGCCTGAGGTTCGTCGTCGGCGCGACTGTCCTGACGATTGAGCACCTGGGAGGATATGACGATGGGCGCATCGGTGTCGGTGGTTACCTCGTAGCTGATCGCGCCCAGGTGACGGTGTTCGAGGGAAATGAGACGACGGGACGCGATCTGAACCTGCTTCCCGGAGGGAGTTGACCAGTTCATCTCTCGCACCAGTACCCCGGTACGAAAATCCAGCGTGCGCGTGTATTCAGTCACCCGGGCGGTAGGCAGGTAGAGGGGTTCGTCATCCACATAGAGCTTCAGAATCGTCGCGTCCGGGACGTTCACGATCGTCTGCCCCGTTTTAGCAAATCCGTAGGCCTCTTCCGCATGAACGATCTGCCACGTTTCATGAAAGCCGTTACAGAACGTACCGGGTTCGATAAAGGGACGACCCTCCTCAAACGTACCGCGAATACCCAGGAATCCGTTTGACAGGGAGAAGACGGTCTCGGCGTTTCCCATCCATTCGAGGTCGAAACCTTGCTCTACAATCGCCCACTCCTCGGAGGGGTACAGGTGTTCCGGAAACAGTTGAAACTCGCGCGGGATCATACAGCGAGTGTTGTAGAAATCTGTGATCAGTGCAAGGTCTGAGCTTGAAAGCGGCCGGCAACCGACAAAACTATTGTAGCACGGGGCGGAAGTGGTCCATAGTAGCGGCATGTACCGAAGAGAGAGAATTGCCGTAACCGGTCTCGGGATCTGTTCCTCCGTGGGGCAGAGTATCGCCGATTTTTGGGATGGGCTCACCGCCGGGCGATCACCGGCGGGACCCATAGAACTCTTCGACGCCGGTCGTCACCAATGTCGAATTGCCGCGGAAATCCACGACTTCGATCCGAAGCCGGTGGTCGGGCGCAAGCGGACTCGCCGCATGGCGCGCTTTTCGCAGATGGCCTCCTTCGCGGCTATCCAGGCGATGGAATCCTCAGGAGTAGATATGGATCGAATCGACCGGACGCGGGTGGGATGCGTGATCGGAACCGCCGCCGGCGATTACTACCATCTCGAGGAACAACACCAAACGTTGCTGGAAAAGGGGCCGGGTAACGGCTTTCCCCTTTCGGTTCCGTTGATCATTCCCAATATGTCCTCCGCCAATATCGCGATCGACCTGGGTGTTTCCGGCCCCAACTTCGGGGTAACCAGCGCCTGCTCCTCCGGGGCCCACGCGGTGGCCATGGGGGCGATGCTGCTTCGTAGTGGAAGCGCCGATGTTGTCATAGCAGGCGGTGCCGAGGCGGCGATCAGCCCCCTCACGGTCGACGCCTATGGGTGCATGGGTGTTCTCACGAGCCGGAACGACGACCCCACTCATGCGTCGCGACCGTTCGATGCGAATCGGGACGGTTTCCTCATTGGAGAAGGGGCGGGCGTGCTCATCCTCGAGCGGGAAGAGGACGCCCGCCGACGGGGAGCTGAGATCTGGGCGTATATCGACGGTGCCGGAATGACCGCCGATGGCCACAGCATCGCAATTCCCGAGCCGGACGGGACTAGCGCCGCCCGAGCGATGCAGATGGCGTTGGAGGACGGCGGCGTCAACGCCGATCAGGTGGACTATATCAACGCCCACGGAACCTCTACGGTGGCAAACGATCGCACGGAGACGATCGCGATCAAGCGCGCCTTGGGGGATCGGGCTCGAGAGGTGGCAGTGAGTTCGATCAAATCGATGATCGGGCACACCTTGGGGGCTGCCGGTGCTGTGGAGGCTGTAGCGACGGTGCTCACTTTGAAGCACCAGGTTATGCCACCCACCATCAACTATGAGACCCCGGACCCCGAGTGCGATCTCGACTACGTGCCCAATACGGCGCGGTCGGCCTCGGTGCGCTCGGCGCTGTCCAATTCGTTCGGTTTCGGCGGGCAGAACTGCTCACTGTTATTCACCGCCTCGCACTGAACCGCCTCACACACCCCGCGAATCGATTACAGCTGATTGGTGGTTCCGTCGGGGTATTCCACGTAGATATCTGGTCGTGCATCGAAGGCTTCCCGAACCGCGTCGTCATCCGACAGCGGAGTGTTGTGCAAGATCAGCTGCTCAAGATTCGGCAGGTCTGCCAGCAGTTCCACGTTGGCCACCGGTAATCCGAACTCCGTGATGATATCGGTGAGATAAATCCAGCGCAGTTCGTCACCGGCCCGGAGCGGTTCCACATCGGTGATCGCCGTGTTGGACAGGTTCAGGTGCTCGATCCTGGAATCCATGAGAAGCTGCTCGAGACCGTCCAGTGAGGACAGAGCCCGGTTATCCTGTAGTCCCAGATTGTTCAATTGGGAGCCCTCCGTCGCGAAGGCGGGAAGCGCCTCCAGAAGCGATCCGTCTCCCATGTGGCCGAGATCCAGTCCGGAGATATGGGTGAGGTCCAGCTTGGCCAGCTCCGCCTCAGGTATCGGGTTTCCCCAGAGACCGAGATGGACCGGATGGTCTGCCCCGTTGTGGTTGCGGAGAAAATCATTGATCTCCGCCACCGACGCTATGTCGTTGTCCCAGAAGCTGAATGAGCCCAGGTGCGGAAACACCTGCAGCCCGGTGAGGTCCGCTGCGGTGAGTCCAAACCGTCCCAAATCGATTCCCCACAGTTGATCTGCCAGACCGGAGGAGCCGAGTTCCTCGAATATCGAGGCTCCCGTGGTCAGCTGATATCCCGGATTCCCGTCGGTTTCGTCGTAGCCCGAGAGGGCGATACCATCGATATTTGTACTGACGAGATGGTTCAGGCCCTCCACGGTAAGGGCATTGCCGTTCAATCCCAGCCAGCGCAGCTGATCGATCTGGGCAAAATATGCAACCTCCGCATCGGTAACCCCGGTGTCACCGACGTTGAGATGGTCCAGGCGCGGCAGTCGTTGGAGGTGGATGACGTCCGCCTCCCAGTCCACCGAGGTCCCGCTCAACTCGAGACCGGAGACTTCCGGAAAAAACTCGATGCCCGCCACTGTGGAGACGTTGTACCCGTCGGGCTCCCAGTACGACGCGTGGACCCAGTGCACCTCACGCTTGGACCGCTCCGTATCTCCGCCCACCGAATCTACGATCGCCCGGCGGAGCTCCGGGTCCACCACCCCGGCAAGCGCCGTCTCCACTGTGGCGTCCTCTTGCGGATCGAGCGGGTTGTAGTAGTCGTAGGTGATGATGTCACAGGCGGCGAGAAGCACGACTACGCATGCGAGACATAGGCTCCCGAAAATCCGGGCTGCGGTGTGCCGGGACCGATTCCAGCGGTACTTCATGGGCCCTCCTCATATGTACCCGTATATCATACTACGAAATGGAGGGGATTACGGCCGCTCAACAAAGCGGAAAAACGCGCCAAATCCCAAGAGATCGAATCCCGCCCGCAGGTTGTCGGCGACGTGTGCCGGTTTCCGTCTACTCGCTATGAGACGGAATTACCTCGTGCCATGGTCGGCTCTCGGTCACTACAGATTCTCTCGAAACACGTGAACTGGGCTTTCTTCGGTGAGTGGGAAGAGGCTGGTTTCGATTCGGTTGAGAATGCTGGTGATCATCTCCCGGGTGATCGTGGTGCCCGCGGTGATATATGTCATTCCGTTATCCAATTTTAGATCGTGGGCCAGGACCATTCCCGCCACCAGTCGGCCGGCGGGAACCTCACGGACCGACGCCGCGTCATCCCACGAGAGCAAATCGAAGAGGCGGGCCACCAGCGTCGGATCGTAGACGGTACCGGATCGCGCGCTCAGCGTTTTTCGAACGGAGGCGTGGTCGGTCTTCTTCACCTCTTTGGTGACGATGTAGTCGAAGGCGATTCGCACCGTTCGAGATATGAAGGGAATCTCTGAACCTGCCAAACGGTCGGGCGTTCCGGTCCCGTCCCAGTGCTCGCTCAAGTGCCGTATGCCATGGGCCAGTTCCGGCAGGTTGAGCGTGCTCCCCAGCAGATGCTCGCCGGCCTGGAGCACCTCCGATGAGATCTCTCCTTCCTCATCTGTCGCATCCTCGATAGAGATGTCCAGGCTTAGAGCCCCCAGGGGAAAGAAATAGGCCGCCATTTCACAGAGACGGACGTGAGACGCTCCGGCATCCCGGTCCTCCGCCAGTCTCCGTGCCAGCTGGGAAACGCGGCGTGACATGGTGCGGCCGCCGGTTTCCCGGTTAATCATCGCGATCACGCTGTCGAGAAAAGCGAAGGTGTTGTTTAGTGATTCCTCGGTGGATTGCTGCTTCGCTTCGAGTTGCGAAAGGGCCTTGTTCAGTTCGGCGGTTCGTCGGTCCACCAGTTGCGTAAGCTCCGTGACCAGCTCTTCCCGTTCGCGGCTGGTGCGCGAGTGTTCCAGCGCGTTCCGGACGACCACCAGGAGTTCGTTATCATCCCACGGTTTAAAGAGGTATCGGTACACGTCGCCCCGATTGACGGCGAGGCGCATCGCGTTCGTGTCGGAGTGTCCGGTAAGGATGATCCGCAACGTCTCGGGATAGCGGTCTTTCACCCACTCCACGAATCTGTGACCTTCCACCTGCGGCATTTTTTCGTCGGAGATAAGCACATCGATGCGATGTTTCCGCAGGAGTGCCGTACCGGCCACGGCGCTTTCCGCGGTAAACACCTGGGTCTTGGGGAGTTCATCGAAGAGCCGCTTCAGCGCGTTCAGGATATTTGGCTCGTCGTCCACCAGAAGTAATCTGTACAGTGACGCGTTATTCATCGGGTACCCCCTCCCTGGGAAGCTGCAGGATAAACGTAGCTCCCCGTCCTTCTTCCGATTGCAGTAGCAACGCGCCACCGTGGCGATTGACGATGATGTCGTAGGCGATGCTGAGCCCCAGGCCGGTTCCCTCTCCGGCCTTCTTTGTCGTGAAGAACGGCTCGAAGACTTTGCTCTGGATCGCGGCGGGAATTCCGGGGCCGTTGTCGGCGATACTGCAGCTCACGGCGTTGTCCTCCTCCCAGGTGCGGACCGTGATCGTTCCCCGCTCGGTTGTCTGCGATTTGATCGCCTGTGCCGCGTTGACGATGAGCGTAAGCAGGACCTGATTAATCTCATTGGCGTTGCACGCCACCGTGGAGACGTCGCCCGGTTCCACGTGAATTTCAGCGACGTACTTGTACTCGTTTCGGGCGATGGTGAGCGTGCTCTCCACGCCGCGGTTGATGTCATAGTCGTCCATGACTTCGTTGTTTCCGGCCCGGGAGAAGTCCTTCAGATTGGTCACGATCGCCACGATGCGTTGGATCCCATCCTCAGTCTCGCGGAAGAGGTCGCCGATGTCGGAGAGCGTTCGTTCAATGCGTTGGTCCCGCCACACCGTCTCCAGCGGTTTGGGCTTGGGGGGCGGCAGATTCCGGTACGCCGTGAAGAATGGCAGGTACCGTTCCACGTAGCGTCGCAGTGTGGAGAAATTGCTCCGGACAAAGCCCAGCGGGTTGTTGACTTCATGGGCGATACCGGCTGAGAGTTCCCCGATAGAGGCGAGCTTCTCGCGCTTAACGAGTTCGTTCTGCGCCTGTCGGAGCTCCTCGTTGGCTTTGCTCAGTTCTGTTGAGCGCCGGATCGATTCCTGTTCCGAACGAATGCGTTCGGTAATGTCGTGGATCACACCCTGAAACAGGCGGTCGAAGTCGTTGCTGCCGCTCCCGCTTTCCCGGACGACGGTGGCGCTCTCCGATCCGAAGAGCAATTCTCCGGATTTTGTCCTCAGGACGATTTCATGGTTCTTCACAAAACCGCGCTGAGTGATCTCCTCGAGAAAGAGCTCTCTCGCCGACGGATGCGCATAGAAATCGTCCACGGCGCGACCGATTAGTTCATCCGGTTCCGAATAGCCCAGCATCCGCGCCCCGGCGTCATTGATTTCGATCAGCGTTCCGTCGGCCGATGAGACGAAGACCAGGTCCGAGGAATCCCGGAACAGTGATCGATAGCGAACCTCCGATCTATGAAGATCATGGTGCGCCTGGCGCAAACGTTCTTCAGCTTCATGCTGAGAGGTAATATCGGCGAGGACGATGATCATCGAATCGTCCTGAGTAGTGTCTGCCGGTATTGGAACGATAACCCCCTCTCCCCAGAGGGGCTCCCCATGCTTCGACCGGAGGTGTAGCGTCAGGTTTCGGGATGCCTCGGAGGTGATATCATCCGTGGATGAGAAGAGGGCATCGAGGTTAACGCTCGCCTCGCGAAGGATCGCACGGAAATCGGTATCTCGTAGATCCGCAGCGTAGTATGCCGTCCATCGGTAAAAGTAGGGATTACCTTCGATGAAACGCCCACGCCTATCGAGGGTGACGATGCTCAGGGGAGAGTAGTCGGAAAACGTCTGGAGCCGACGTTGCTGGGCGAAGGCGTCCGCTTCCGCCCGGTTCCGCAGGTACCTCTGCATCAGCGAGTGCATCGCAAAGGAGAGATCCGCCGCAAGTTCCTTGAAGATCTGCTGCACGTCGAGATCCCGGAATCGTTGCTGATGGACGGCTACAGTGATCATGCCGAACGTGCGGCCGGCATAGTGCAGGTGAGCCGACATCGCCGCGTTGGATCCGTACAGCGGGTGCAACGGGCAGTTGGGGCACTCCGTGTCAGGATGAGCACAGGTAAAAAGGTGTGTGGGCGGGCTTCCGGGTGGTGCCGCGCATTGGGGTGCGTGTTCCCCCAGAATGCGCAAGAGCTCCGTACCGGAGTCCAAGAAACCGGCGGCCCCGGCTTTTCGATTATCATCCAGTTCCCAGGGGTCTATAAGGATCCATGCCGCGTTGTACGCCCCATTGGACACCAGTACATCGCACACGTCTTGAATAAGCTCCGCGGTGTCGTTGGATCGAATCAGTACCGTGTGAACCTCCCGAATCGAGAGGAGAAGACGGTTTACCTGTTCCAGGCGAGCGCGATCCGCTTCGCTCTGGGAAATATCGCGGGCGGCTACCAATTCACCACGGTACTCTCCATCTCGAATGACCGGTGAGGAGCGGATACCTACAGTGATGTGGCTGCCGTCTCCGTCGGTGAGTGTCGATACCATGTCAAAGGATCGGCCGGATGTCCTTCCGTGGGAATCGGCCAGAAGTCGGGATCGGACCAGATAGTTTTGCTGAAAGATCTGGCTCACCGACGTTCCGACGATCACCGCGGCCGGGCGCCCCAGCGTCTCCGCTCCGTGACGATTGATGTACTCCACCGTTCCCTGTGGATCGTGAGTGAGGACGATTTCCTGAATCGCTTCTACCAGCGAATTGTATCTGAGTTCATGCTCGATCTGCTTCCGATGAGTCTCATGAAGGCGAAACGCCATGCGAACCGATTCCGCGATGACGAAGCTACTGGAGCTCTTCAGTATCACGCCATAGTGCGTAAGCCGGGAGATTTCCTCCATCGTTTCCCTGTCATCGGAGGCGGTGAGAAAGATGATCGGTGTTGGCACGGCCTCGGCGATACGTTCTGCTAATGGAATCCCGTCGCGGGACGTCTCCAGCGTGACGTCAATGATGATCAGGTCGAATCGGGGACGCTCTCCGTGCTCATCGGGGGTAGTCAGGTTGGGAAGGTCCCTGCCGGAGTATGCGCTCTCAAGCTCCATCTGCATTCGAGAAAGGATCGATCGGATGAACAGGTGCGTCGACTTCGCGTCATCGATGAGAAGTACCCGTTTCACCGCGAGATCCCGATTCTCAGTACAGTGACATCATCCTGTTGAATCGTCATTCCCAATTCACCGTGGCACGCTGCAACGAGTGTATCCAGGCCGGTCGCGGCCCGGGGGTGCTCGGAGATGATCCGTTTCATCTGTTCGGAGGAAAGCTTGGCATTCTTCCGCGGATACTCCGTGACGCCATCGGTGACCAGTGTCAGAAGATCTCCCCGGTGCAGGGGCTCCGTCCGGTCGAAGTATTCGATTCCGGTAGTCACCCCCAGAACCGGTCCGTGGTCGGCGACGATCAGACACTCGTTGTCCCGGAGAATGTACAGCGGTTCATGCCCGGCGCAGGAAGTGGTAATCGTCCGCGCCTCCAGATCGATCATCGTCGCAGAAAACGTGAGAATCAGATCGGGGACAGCCTCGAATTCCCTTAAGAATTGGTCGTTGAGCCACGCCAAAAACGCCCCCGGCGAAAAGCCCGTGTCCAGCGCCGGACGTATAAAGCCCCGGTAGATCATCGACTTGAGAATTGCGGTTACGAAGGCGGCCTGAATTCCGTGCCCCGCCACATCACCTATCAGGGCGATCACCGAGGAAGTACCAAACGGAATGACATCGTAGTAATCTCCACCGCATGACAGCCACGGAAGAGGTCGATACCGTACACCGATTGAAAGGGCCGGATTGTTGGGAAGCTCCGACTCGAGCAGTTTTTGTTGCAACTCTCCGGCCCATCGAAGCTCAGTTTCCAGCTGTCGCGTGCGGCACTCCCTGTCCCGCTTCACCTGGGCGTGGTCCAGCGCCTGGGTCACCGTCTGAAGAAGGCGCTCGTTGTCCCAGGGTTTCATCTCGTACGAGAAGATTCCCGCTCCTATCGCCTGTTGGATCTCCGCGATATCCGCGTACCCGGTGAGCACGATGGAGGTAATAATCGGCGCACGCCGGTGGACTTCTCGAATCAGTTCCGCCCCGCTGCGCCCGGGCATACGGAGGTCGGTAACCATCACCAGGATGAGGCTCCCCGTTTCATCTATGCGCTCCAGCGCTTCATCCGCGTTGCCCGCCGTTAGGAGCGATAGGCCCTGCTCCTCGGCCATATCCGTCAGGAGGCGTTGCAATGAAGAGAGAATCGAGGGTTCATCGTCCACCAGAAGGATATAGCGGGGAGCGCTATCGGCGCATAGTATGTCCACACCATACAGAATAGCTCACGACGGTCCCATTTCGCAATCCGCCGGAAGTCGCGGGCCCCGATTTCGTGATATCCTATCAGTATGAAACAGAACAAACTGATCTCACAACTTGTCGAGCAGGAAAAACGGCTGAAATTTCCCGCCTTCGATCACGAGCGCGCCGTCGAAGTGGGTATGGCGATCTACCGGACCGCCAAGGAACAGCAACTGTCGGTGACGATCGACGTATCGGCCTTTGGCCAGACGGTTTTCCACGTGGCGATGCCCGGAACCGCCCCGGACAACGACCGCTGGATCGATCGTAAACGCGCCGTGGTACATCGTTTACAGAAGAGCTCGTATCGGGTTGGGCGTGAGCTTGCTGCTGAGGGCCTCTCAATCGAAGAGCGCTATTTCGTGAGCGGGATGGAGTTCAGTCCTCACGGCGGGTGCTTTCCCGTGCGTTTGGAGGGGAGTACCGGAGTGATCGGAACGGTGACGGTGTCGGGACTGACACAGGACGAAGATCACCAGTTGGTGGTGTCGGTGCTGGAACAACTGCTTCAGAAATAGGCCAATCCAAAAAACGATTTGACAACGACCGATTCCGATTTTATCATCAGAGAACGCGTTGGAATCGATTTCAGAAACGATTGAGGCGACGAATTCATGACCGCACGAACGCTCCGCGGCGCTACGAGTCCGTTGAGACGCTCATCGCGGGCGAACCCGGTCGAAGAATGCAGAGGAGTACGGTATGGCGCTGAATTTCAAGCAAGATCTCACGGCGGTCTTTGGGCACCCCGTGGCGGAGAATCCAACCCAGGTAATGGCGGAGGCCGCCTATGTCCACTACGACCTAAACTGGCGATATCTCACGGTGGAGGTGCTTCCGGAGGATCTGCCTGCGGCAGTGGCCGGGGCGCGAGCCATGGGATTTGGTGGGTTCAACTTGACGATTCCCCACAAGGTGGCGGTCATCCCCCATCTGGACGGTTTGGGAGAATCGGCGAAAGTGATCGGCGCAGTGAACTGCGTGGTGCGTCGTGGAGACCAACTGATCGGAGAGAATACCGACGGCCGGGGGTTTCTCGAGTCCCTGCGGGAGGTCATTGATCCTCAGGGGGCGCGGGTGACGATGATCGGCGCCGGCGGTGCGGCCCGGGCGATCGCCGTGGAACTGGCCCTGGCCGGTGCTACTTCCGTGACGATCATTAACCGCTCGGAGGAGCGCGCTGCGGACCTGGTAGAATACTTACAGGAACGGCTAAAGTGCGATATCGAGCGAGCTCCCTGGGGCGACTCTATCGCAGTCCCGGAAGGTACGGATGTGTTGATCAACGCCACCTCGATCGGCTTGTATCCTGATGTGTCCGGGTGTCCGCCGATCGATTTCAGTTCCCTGTCCTCATCGACGGTGGTGGCTGATGTGATCCCAAATCCGCCGCATACGCCGTTTCTGCGCCACGCCGAAGAGCGGGGCTGCCGGACGATCGATGGACTGGGCATGCTGATCAACCAGGGACGTATCGGAATCCAGTACTGGACCGGTATCGACCCCGATCCCACCGTGATGCGAACGGCGCTGGAAACAGTGTTCGCGGAATAACCGCATGGTACGTTGCGGATCGACGGAAGTATGGTATGCTTCCGGTATGAAAACGTTGTCAAGTTCGTTCTCAAGAGTGTTCCATGCCGTCGATTCGTGATGTAGCGAGGCTGGCGGGGGTTTCGATTTCTACCGTGTCTCGGGTGGTCAGCGGCAGCGCCAACGTTGAAAAAAGTACGCGGGACCGTGTGCTTCAGGTAGTTGAAGAGACCGGGTATCGCCCAAACCTCAACGCCCGCAGTCTCCGGTCACGAAGTGGCCAACTGGTGGGGCTGGCACTGCCAAAGATTGTTCACGACACGTTTGCCACGATCATTCACCACGCGGAGAAAGAAGCCAACCGCATGGGGTACGGCCTCATCATCGGTAATACCAACGACGATCCGGAACGGGAGCGTGCTTTCATCCAGGATTTGCTGGCGCGTCATGTGGATGCAATCATTTTCTCCCGTGTTTCGGATGCCAGCCATCTACCGGATCGCGTCCGAGAACGGGGACTGCCGATCGTAGTTATTGATCGCGGAATCGAGCACGACTCGATTCCCTCGATCGAAACCGATAACTACGGCGCGGGCAAGATGGTGGCCAACATGTTCCTGCAGGGGGGGCATCGACGGATTGCGACCGTTACCGGGCCGCAGATCGTCAAGCTCGTCCGAGACCGGGACCGCGGTTTTCTCGAAACGCTGGAAAAGGGCGGGGTGACGGTAGCCCCCGAATACCACGTGGAGAGCAACTTCGAATATGAGGGCGGCGTTCTGGCGGGGAAACAGCTCCTGGAATTGGAGTCGCTTCCCACCGCCATTTGGGCGCAATCGGACATGATCGCCGTGGGGCTGCTGAAGGTGTTTCAGGCTGCCGGCGTTCGCGTTCCGGATGATGTGTCGCTGGTGGGAATGGACAACGTTCCCGTATCGAAGATGGTAACGCCGGCGTTGACCTCCGTGGATCAGTCCTTCGAGGAGTTCTGTCGCCGGGCGTTTTACATCATTCATGAACAACTGGAAGATCCGACGTATCAGCCACCGGAAACGCTGGTGCAGATACCGTCGAGTATTGTTATTCGTGAGAGTTTTCGCAACCTCACGTAAGAATCCCGAATACGGCTCATAAGGAGGCCTTGGATATGAATCCAAAAATTGACAAAGCACTGAACAACGGTTCCGGCGTACTGCGCATGGTGCCCACCTTCGTTCCTCGCCGGAATGGATCCGCCGGTGGACGGTTGAGATTGCATCCCGACGACTATTTCGCGCTGGGTATGCCGCGGGGAGCGATGAAGGAGCGCTGGTTTACCGCGACGATTCCCGCCAATAACGGTCCCCTGGCTCCGGCGGATGAGGGACTCAGCCACGTCGCCCTGGATGACACGGCGCAGGACCGCGTTCTGTTTCGTGACGTGGTTGAAGAAGGCAAAGCGGACGTTGTGGGAGAGCCGCTGATGAAGGAGCACGGCGGATGGCCGATGTACTCCAAGTTTTTCGACTACAACGACGCTCTGTTTCACCATCTGCATCTCTCGTTTGCCGACGCAGAGACGATCGGGCTCCTGGGAAAACCGGAGGCGTACTACTTTCCGCCGCAGCTCAACAACCATCCGGGAACGTTTCCCCACACCTACTTCGGCTACGATATGAGTGTCACCAAGGACGAGGTTCGCGAGCGGCTGGAGATGTTTGAAAAGGGAGACAACCGGATCACCGAGCTGTCCCGGGCGTACCGGCTGCAGCTGGGAACCGGCTGGTATACGCCTCCCGGTGTGGCGCACGCCCCCGGTAGCTACCTGACCTACGAACCGCAGTGGAACGCCGATGTCAACTCCGTTCATGAGAATATCGTCGCCGGTGAGATCTACCCCTGGGACATGCTGGCGGAGAGCTGCCCCCCAAACAAGCAGCGCGACATGGACTACATCATGAGTCTCCTCGACTGGGAGAAGAACATCGATCCGGACTATCGCCGCCACTACTACCGGCCGCCCGTCCTGGATGAGCAGAAGGGCCCCAACTTCACCGAACGGTGGATCGTCTACGGCAACGAGTACTTCTCCGCCACGGAGATCACCGTGCCGCCGCAGACCACCGTCACCGTCAAGGACGCCGGCGCCTATGGGGCGATCGTTGTGCAGGGCCATGGTGCGCTCAACGGTGTCGCCGCGGAATCGGCAACGATGCTTCGCTTCGGCCAGATGAGTTCCGACGAGTTCTTCATTACCTATCCCGCAGCTACCGCCGGCGTGAAAGTGGAAAACCGCAGTCTCAATGAGCCGTTGGTGATGCTGAAGCACTTTGGGCCGGACAACGCCAAACCGGACATGAGCAACGGACTGTAAGGAGTAATACGACGATGAGATACTTTCTCGGCGTAGACTTGGGCGGTACGGTCGTCAAAGCGTCCCTCTTCGATGAAGGGGGGCGTGAGATGGCAAGTGCCGGTCGCCGGACCCCGCTTATCACCGACGAGCCGGGACAGGCGGAACGCGATATCCCGGAGACCCGGCGACTAGCGTACGAGGCGATCAGCGAAACGCTGACGACCGCCGACGTAGATCCCGGTGAAGTCGCCGCGGTGTCCACAACGGGCCACGGCAAAGGGGTCTATACGCTGCGCCGGGATCGGTCTCCCGGCATCGGAATCGTCTCCACCGATACCCGGAGCGGGAAGATCGGGTCGGAGATGATGGCTGAGCCGGACTATGATGAAGTGTTTTATGCCAAGACGTTTCAGCCGCTCTGGCCGGGACACACCGCGCCGATCCTGGCATGGCTCAAGCGCAATCGCCGTGAGGAGTACGATGCGATCGGCTCGATTCAGCTGGCTAAGGATCTGATTCGCTTCTTTCTCACCGATGCGATCAATGTGGAGTTTACCGACATCTCGGGCACCGGGTTCTGGGACAACACCGCCGGCACGGTTGATCTGACGATTCTTGATCGCCTGGGTATCCCTGAGATCGCCGAAGCGATTCCCCCGGTGGTTCATTCTCATGATATCGCGGGGTATGTGACCGCGGAGGCGGCGCGCCTGACGGGCCTCACGGAGGGAACTCCCGTTGTGGGCGGTCTCTTCGATGTCAACGCCTGTACGCTTGCTACCGGGGTGCAGCGACCCGATGAACTCACCGGGGTGGTGGGTACCTGGAGTATCAGCGCCTTCGTGACCGCGGATTACACCCGCGCCGCGGAGCACCGGGATCGCTATGTCATCCAGGCGCACAGCGTGCCCGGCATGTATTTGATTCACGAGGCCAGTCCTACCTCCGCCGGAAATCTGGAGTGGTTCACGGCGAATTTGCTCCCGGAGATTCCTGAGGAACGGCGCTTCGACTACTGTAATGAAGCGGTGGCATCAACACCGGAGACGGGGGTGTCGTTCTTTCCGTATCTCTTTGGTAGCGACCTGGGGGCAGACGCCTCCGGCACGTTCCTTGGTCTACGCCCCGGCACAACCCGAGAGGAGATCATCCGCGCTGTCTACGAAGGGGTGGTGTTTCAGCATGTTCGCCATATGAATCGTCTCCTGGCGGTGACTGATACACCCGGGGAGATAAGATTTGCCGGGGGAGCCACCCGGTCCGCCGTGTGGATGCAGATGTTCGCCGACGCGCTGGGCCTTCCCGTTGCCGTTTCCAAAGCGGAGGAGCTGGGAGCGCTGGGGGCGGCCATTTGTGCTGCAGTGGGAGTCGGCGCATACGAGAGCTACCACGATGCGATCGTGGCGATGACCGGTGTTCGTGAGACGTACCAGCCTGACCCCACCGCCGGAGCCACGCTCCGCGAGAAGCAGCGGCGGTTCGAGGAACTCGTGGCCGCCATGGCTCCGGTGTGGGAGCACTATGGCTAAACTTAGCGAGTTGCCGCTTGGCATCTATGAGAAGGCGCTGCCTCCGGGAGACTGGCCCACGATTCTATCGCGAGCCGCAGAGTTGGGCTTCGATTTTGTGGAGATGTCGATCGATGAGTCCGATGAGCGGTTGCAACGGTTGTCCTGGAACCGGGAGCAGCGTCGGGCATTCTCCGAAGCGGTTCGCGAGAGCGGTCTTCGCGTTCCCTCGATCTGCCTCAGCGCGCACCGACGCTTCCCGTTGGGGAGCGCGTTTCCCGATACCGTTCGCTCCGGGATGGAGGTCATGCGTCGCGCAATCGACTTTGCCACGGAAGTGGGTGTTCGCATCGTGCAGGTGGCGGGGTATGACGTGTACTACGGAGAGGAAAGTACCCCGGAAACGCGGGAACGGTTTGTTATGAACCTGGGACGCTCCGTCGATTATGCCGCCGCCCGGGGGGTGACGCTCTCCGTGGAAGTCATGGACACGCGGTTCATGAGCTCTATTTCCCGCGTGCTATATCTGGTTCGGCGGATTCAGTCCCCCTGGCTCACCGTGTATCCCGACCTGGGAAACCTCTCCGCCTGGAATGACAACGCCGCTGAGGAGTTGGAGTTGGGTCTGCGAGAAGGAATCGTGTCGGCGGTGCACCTGAAAGATACTTATCCGGTTACCGCCACGGCAGCGGGGCAGTTTCGGGATGTGCCGTTTGGTACCGGTTGTACCGACTTTCCGCGGCTGCTGCGCATCCTCAAGCGCGGAGGGTATGCGGGGCAGTTTCTGCTGGAGATGTGGAACCGAAACGGCGAGGAAGACATCGACCAGGTGCGCGCCGCGATTTCCTGGTTTCGGAGTATGATGGGTGATGTGGACAACGGTGCATGATACGAAAACAAAAAAAATTGACAGCTGCATCAGGTAATGGTATCGTTTTCACAAACAGTTTCGGGAAACCGAAACACGAGGGAGTTCATTGATGGCTGGAAAAGGTGGGCAGGTTCGAGAAGCTCTGAAACGTGGTGAAGGAGTCCTGCGGCTCGCGCCAACGTGGGTTCCACGGTCGTTTTGTATCCCCGGGAAACGGCTCAAGCTGCATCCCGATGACTATTACGCCTTTGGGGCGCACCGGGGCGGAATCGATGAGCGCTGGTTTGCTTCCACCACAAAGGCGGACAACGGCCCGGAGACTCTCGACGACGAGGGCCTGAGCTACATCGTCACGGGGACGGAGGAACGCGACAAAGTCTTGCTCAAGAACGCGATCGAAGAAATCGGTGATGAGATTCTCGGTTCCGACGTAATGCGAGTTCATGGCGGCTGGACGATGTACAGCAAGTTTTTCGACAACCTGGAACCGCTGCCGCACCACTTGCACCACTCCGACGAAAAGGCCTCCCTGGTAGGCATGCGCGGCAAGCCGGAGGCGTACTACTTCCCCAAGCAGCTCAACAACAAGCGCGGGTATTTCCCGTATACCTTTTTTGGACTGAACCCTGGAGTTACCCCGGCGCAGGTGCGAAAGACGCTGGAAGACTGGCATAAGGGTGACAACGGGATTCTCGAGTTGTCGCGGGCGTACAAGTTGCAGCCGGGCACCGGCTGGGACGTGCCGCCGGGACTGCTGCACGCACCGGGATCGTTTCTCACCTACGAACCGCAGCGTGCCTCCGATGTGTTTGCGATGTTCCAGTCGATCGTGTGGGACGCCTACACGCCGTGGGAGCTTCTCGTGAAGAACGTGCCGGAAGACAAGCAGCAGGACCTCGACTTTATCATGAGTCTCATCGACTGGGATCTCAACGTGGATCCGGACCTGTACCGAAACCGGTTCTCTCCGCCCAAGCCGGTACGGGACACCGACGAGATGCGGGAGGATGGCTACGAAGAGATGTGGGTTACCTACAAGAGTGAATACTTCAGTGCCAAGGAGCTCACGGTCTTCCCAGGACGGAGCGTGGAGATCACCGACGACGGAGCCTACGGAGCGATCGTCGTGCAGGGACGGGGCACAATGGGCCCTCTGTCTGTGTCGTCACCGGCGATGATCCGTTTTGGGGAAATGACTGAAGATGAGGTTTTCGTTGCGGCTGAGGCCGCCCGGGGAGGAGTTCGCATTACGAATACCAGCGAGTACGAGAACCTGGTTATGTTGAAACACTTTGGGCCTGCGGTGTAAGCCACGGGCTTGAGTATGAATCGCTCAATCTAACGAGCAAGGAGGTGATGTCGGCGGGAGATCGACCACAGGAAACCGTAGCGGTATACACCGTTGGATTGCGGTACAGACAGGTGGAACGGCATGTTTCACATCACACACGGTAAAAGGAGATAGCTATGAAGAAAATTCTTCTGCTCACAATTGTAGTGTCATTATTAGTTCCGCTCGGCGCATTCGCCGCTGGACGCGGAGAAACCGCCGAGGACGGCGAGCTCGTTATCGGTATGTCGGTTCCTAGTTTGGAGTTTCCGTTTTTCGTAACGATGCGCGACCAGGCTGAAGCGGCCGCCGCCGAGTTGGGCGCAACTATTGCGTTTGCCGATGGCCAGAACGATGCAGCCAAACAGACCGCTGACATCGAGGGATTTATCTCCCGCGGTGTGGACGCGATCCTGATCTCCCCCATCACGGTAGACTCTCAGGTTCCGGTCATGGAGCGTGCGATGGAAGCGGGTATTCCCGTGGCATCGGTAGACCGCAAAGCGAACACGGACAATATCCTGGTTCACGTAGGTGCGGATAACGTTGCCGGTGGTCGCGCCGCGGCTCGCTACATCATCGAGCAGCTCGGTGGTTCCGGTCGGGTGATCGAACTCGAGGGAACTCCAGGATCCTCAGCGGCAATCGACCGCTCCACCGGCTTCAATGAAGTAATGGATGAGTCGGACGTAGAGATCATCGCCAGTCAGCCGGCTGGTTTTAATCGCGCCGAAGGGCAGACGGTCATGGAGAACCTGATCCAGTCCAATCCTGACTTCGATGCAGTCTTTGGAGCCAACGATGAAATGATCATCGGTGCCATCGAGGCGATGCGCGGAAGCGGCATTGCGGTGGAAGATATCGTGACGGTTGGTTTCGACGCCACGCCGGATGCGTTCTCCTATATCGAGGACGGTCTGCTGGACGCCACGGTTGACCAGTTCCCCGGAGACCAGGCCGGTCAAGCGCTGAAGTACTTGGTGGACTATATCAACAACGGTACCGAGCCGGAAAACGATGTTGTTTACATCAATCCTGAGCCCGTAACCAGTCAATGATCTGGACCAAGACAGTTGGGTGCTAAGACTGGGAGGGGC
>JBBDTM010000022.1:0-4178 GCA_040904425.1 Alkalispirochaeta sp. | reverse complement strand
GCCGATCGTGTCTCACGATCGGCCCTCCGCTTGCGGACATACGAGGAGGTATGGACGTGCCGATATTGAGCATGGAGGGGATCAGTAAGTCCTTTCCGGGAGTGAGAGCGCTGGACGCAGTTGACTTCGATCTGGAACGTGGGGACGTCCATGCACTGGTCGGCGAAAACGGTGCGGGAAAGTCGACCCTTATGAAAATCCTCTCAGGCGTCTATCGCGCCGACTCCGGCGTTTTGCGACTGGATGATCAGGTGGTGGAACCCACCGGGCCGCGATCGATGATCGACGCCGGGATAGGCGTCATATATCAGGAGCTGAACCTGGTCCCCCATTTAAGCCTCGCGGAAAATGTCTTCCTGGGCCGGGAGCCGTTACTACGGACCGGCGCGATCAACTGGAAGAAAATGGGGACAGATTTCAATGAACTGATCGAGCCCTTTGATGTTCCTCTCAAACCGTTTACGCAGGTTTCGTCGATCGGCCCTGCCTATCAACAGGTTGTGGAGATCGTCAAAGCGCTTTCCCTGAACGCCAAGATTTTGGTGATGGATGAGCCCACGGCGGCACTTACCGGTCACGAGGTGGATCGGCTCTTTGAGCTGATCCAACGCTTGCAGGGAGATGGGGTGTCGTTGGTATATATCTCGCATCGCCTCGAGGAGATCTGGCGCGTTGCCAATCGGGTCACGGTACTACGGGATGGCCAGCACATTTCATCACGACCTCTCGAAGATGTCACCATCGACAGCCTCATCAAGGACATGGTGGGTCGGGACCTTGAAGAGCAGTATCCCAAGGCCGAAGTCGAGCACGGCGAGGAAGCGCTCCGCGTAGAGCATCTGACAAAAGCGGGTATCTGCGAGGATGTTTCATTCAGCGTCAAACGGGGTGAGATCGTGGGATTTTCGGGACTCGTGGGAGCGGGCCGGACCGAAATCGCGCAACTGATCTTCGGGTACCGGAAAAAGGACAGCGGTACCATCTTTTTGGACGGAAAGGAAGTATCGATCGACCACACCTGGGACGCGGTGAATAACGGAATCGCCCTGATCCCTGAAGAGCGCCGAGAACAGGGGCTCGTGCTCGGGCAGTCCGTCTTTGACAATGTGGCGCTGCCGGTGCTGAACTCTTTCAGTCGCTTGGGACGTATCACGTTTTCCAAGCTGCGCACCGTCATAGAGGAGATTGTTCGGCTGATTGGGGTCCGGACTCCTTCGTTGCAACAGCAGGTGAAGAACCTCTCCGGGGGAAACCAGCAGAAGGTGGTGCTCTCGAAGTGGTTTGTGCGCCGCGCCAACATATACATCTTCGATGAACCCACTCGTGGAATCGATGTGGGAGCCAAAGTTGAAATCTACAAGCTTATGCAGAAACTGGCCCAAGACGGGGCGGCGATCATTATGATCTCCTCGGAATTGCCGGAGATCATGAACATCCCGGACCGGATTATCGCCGTCCGTGGAGGAAGAATTACCGGCGAGTTTGACCGGAAAGAAGCAACTGAAGAGCAGGTAATGCGTGCCGCCTTCGGTATCGCGGAGGACGCCTCATGAGTGAAGAAGCAACGACGATGAAGGAGAAACTTACTCCCATCCTGAAAAATTACGGCATGATCATCGCCTTTGTGTTGGTCTGTCTAGTCATGTGGGCTCTGACCCCGCACTTCCTGACACCCACGAACTTGCTGAACGTGGTTCGGCAATCCTCCATTATCGGCGTGATGGCAGTGGGTGTCACCTTTGTGATTCTCAGCGGCGGAATCGACCTCTCCGTGGGCTCCGTTATGGCGGTATCGGGAATGATCGCTGCCGGCACGATGCAGAACGGTGGCGGCATCTTTTTGGGGATTGTGGTGGCGCTGGGAGTCGGAATCGCCGCCGGTCTGGTGAACGGATTCCTGGTCACCAAGGGCGGGATTACGCCCTTCGTGGTGACCCTCGGAATGATGAGTATCGCCCGGGGCGCTACCCTGATCTATAGTAAGGGCTATCCCATCAGCGGCTTCTCGGAGACGTTCCGCTTTATCGGCGGTGGTGACATTCTGGGAATCCCATTTCCGATAATCATCTTCTTTTTGGTAGTTCTTGCAGGGTGGGCGGTGCTCACACAGACGCGATTGGGACGTTACACGTACGCCATCGGCGGTAACGAGGAGACGGTCAAGCTATCGGGAATCAACAGCGACTTCTTCAAGACGATGGTCTACGTTATTTCCGGGGCAACCGCCGCGATTAGTGCCCTAATCCTCACATCCCGGTTGAACTCGGCGGGGCCCACTGCGGGGCTTACCTATGAGCTTACCGTTATTGCCGCGGTAGTCATCGGAGGTACCAGCCTCAGCGGCGGTCGGGGAAGCGTCTGGGGATCGCTCATCGGTGCGCTGCTGATCGCGGTTATCAACAACGGGATGAACCTGATGGGCATTTCGCCGTACTTCCAGGAACTGGTCCGCGGCGTGATTATCATTCTTGCGGTCTATGTTGATCGCCTGCGTGAACAATGAATGAGTTGAAAGAGAGGCGACGATGAACGTGAAGAGTCTGTGGTATGTGGCGCCGGAACAGTTGGAACTAAGGGATGTAGAGATTCCTGAGCCCGGACCGCATGAATTGCTGGTTAAGGTGAATGCCTGCGGAGTGTGCACCTGGGATCTGTTTATCTATAGTGGTGGCTTTCGCAGTTTCAAGGACTATCCTTTTTACTTTGGCCATGAAGGGGTAGGAACGGTGGAACAAGTGGGCCCCGGGGTGCAACGCTTCAAGCCCGGGGATCGGGTGGCGCTGCGAGAGAGCCGCGATATCGGCGCGATCGGGACCGGGCATATGGCGGAATACGCTATTCAGCAGGAGCAGGATATCATACCGCTTCCCCACGACGGTAAACCCGCTGAACACTGGATGATTGAACCGGTGGCATGCTGTGTGAACGCCATCGACCTAGCGCCGATCAAACCGGGGTACCGGGTTGCGCTGGTGGGAAGCGGGTTCATGGGTAGCATATTGCTGCAGTTGTTGGCGATGTCGCCGGCTTCCAAGGTGAGTGTCTTCGATCTCCGACGGGAATCGCTGGACTACGCCCGTACGGTGGGCCCGAAAGGGCTCGTTGATGTGTACGATTTGAACGCCAACCCCGACCTCGGCGACCTGGAAGGCACCTTCGATCTGGTCTTTGAAACGGCCGCGGTGGAGCCGGCGTTCCGGTTATCCAATCGGCTCGTGAAAAGCGGCGGAACGTTGGGAATATTCTCCTGGCACCACCATGACATCACCTTCGACTTCGGCTATTGGCACGTAAACGGTATTACCGTGCTCAACACCTCACCGGCGGCGTCACCGAACTTCACCGATTGCTTCATGCGAAGCGTTCCCCTCATTGCCTCCGGCCGGGTGGATCTTGCCCCGTTGGTGACGCATGTGGGCTCCCCGGAGCAGGCACCTGAAATCTATAAGGACGGCCTCTCCAAGGAGAACGGCTACATCAAGGGTGTGATTCGCTGGAGCTGAGCCGTAACCTGGCCATGGAGGGCGGGAGCACCGAGGTGCGGTGCTCCCGCGACGACTCCCTCCCTGGGCCTCACGCCCCGGTGATCGCCTTGAGATCCTCCTCCACGGTGGTGATCACCTTCAAATCGAAGTTCTTCACCAGGACGTCCGCTACCGCGGGACTGATAAAAGCCGGCAGCGTGGGTCCGATTCTTACGCCCTTGAATCCCAGTGCCAGCAGCGCCAGAAGCACCGTGATCGCCTTCTGCTCATACCAGGCGATATCGAAATCGATCGGCAGGTCGTTGATGTCTTCCAGTTCGAAGATCTCCTGCAGTTTCAGGGCGATCACCGCCAGGGAGTAGCTATCGTTGCACTGGCCGGCATCGAGCATACGGGGAATTCCGCCGATGTCTCCCAGGTTGAGCTTGTTGTAGCGATACTTGGCGCAGCCGGCGGTGAGAATCACCGTATCCTGCGGAAGGGCCTCCGCCATATCGGTAAAGTAGCTCCGTCCCTTCTGACGACCGTCACAACCGCCCATGACCACGAATTTCTTGATCGCGCCGGACTTGACTGCATCCACCACTTTGTCGGCAAGAGCAGTTTCCTGGGCGTGAGCGAATCCGCCCACGTTCGAGGCGGTTTCGATCTCGGTGGGAGCGGCGCAGCGCTTGGCCATTTCGATAATCTGAG
>JBBDTM010000021.1:0-51152 GCA_040904425.1 Alkalispirochaeta sp. | reverse complement strand
CCCTGGAGGAAGTCGCGCGAATCGACGGCGCCGGTTACCTGAAGATATTCTGGCACGTGATCCGTCCTATCAGCGCGCCGGTGGTGGCGACGATGACGATCTTTTCATTCGTCAACAACTGGAACGAGTTTGTCTTTGTCTTCGTCCTCACCAGCAAACAGAGTTTGAGAAGCCTTCCGGTGGGGGTAAACGCCTTTGCCGGGGGGATGTCCCGTGACTACGGACTCCTCTTCGCCGCGCTGGTGATCGCCACCGTCCCGATGATACTGTTCTACATATTCTTCCACGAACAGCTAAAGAAAGGCTTCGCCGCCGGCGCCATCAAGGAGTAACACGCACCACTATGTGGAACCAAATCGTACCGCAACCGCGCACAATTCGCCCCGCTTCCGGCCGTTTTACCGTGACCGCTTCCCTCCGCGTGGTCCTGCCGGATTCGGAGGACTCCCGGTGGGTGCGTCGCATTAACGATGCCGCATCGCGCCTGCTGTCCCTGCCGTTCCCGCTCCTCACGGTGGTGGGTTCGGAAACGACGGACGCGCTGGAATCCACCCTGCTGATCGAGGATTCAGCCGTCCCGGCAAGCAGTACACCGGCAGACGGATATGAGCTGCTTGTCACCTCTTCGGATATTACGATCCGGTGCGCCTCCACCGCAGGGCGAGCTCATGCGCTTGCCACACTCACCTATGGGCTACTGCTGAGTGGTGACCGGTCGCTTCCGGCTGTTCACATCACCGACACTCCGGTATCGCCGTGGCGCGGGTTCATGCTCGACGTGGCCCGGCACTTCTTCCCGATCGAATCGCTCCACCACATCCTCGACTTCCTGTGGCTTCTGCGACTCAACCGGTTTCACCTGCATCTCACCGATGACCAGGGATGGCGTCTACCGGTGCCCGGATATCCGAGACTTACGGAGATCGGCGGGACGCGCCCCGCCGGCACCAGCGATGATCAATGGACCGGCGGCAGCTACGAGGCGACCGAACTCCGCGAGATCGATCGTCACGCGGAGGCATTGGGAATTGTCGTGGTGCCTGAAGTGGACCTGCCGGGGCACGCCTCTGCTGCACTGGCGGCATACCCGGAACTCTCATGTTCCGGCGCCCAACACCGAGTGGAGACGCGCTGGGGCATTTTCCCCGCCGTGGTCTGCGCCCACTCTTCCGAGGTTCGAAACTTTCTCACCGAGGTCTACCGCACGCTCACCGAGATCTTTGGCGGTGAGTTTATCCATGTCGGCGGAGACGAGGTTCCCACGAAACCCTGGGAGGAGTGCCCCCACTGCAGCGCCCTGGAAGACCCTTATCAGACGATCGTCGGAGTTATGGCGGAAGAGGTTATCGCCGCCGGCCGCAGGCCGATAGCCTGGGATGAAGCTTCCGCTCTGGATTTGCCGGCGGAGACGATTATCATTAACTGGCGCGGTCCCGAGGGAGCGATGAACGCGCTCCGCCGCGGATACGACCTCATTCTCGCGCCGGAACGCCGCGCGACCTATCTCGATCACAGGCACCGCGACTCGCCTCTGGAGCCGGGACGCCTGGGCGTGTGTACCGTAAACGACAGTTCATCCTTTGCTCCGGAACCATATGTGCAGACCCATCGCACCGGAGAGCCTGCATCGGGAACGATTATCGGGGGCCAGGCCAACTTGTGGACTGAGGGAGTACGGTTTCACCGTGAGGTCGAGTATATGGCGTTTCTCCGGCTCGCCGCCGTAGCCCAGGGACTATGGACGGGGGCGCCCGGGAGCGACGCCGAGCGATTCACCGATTCCTTGCAGACGTTGAGAGATCGCCTCCGTTATGCCGGATACGCCGTCTACCCCGGTAGTTTTGAGTAGGCTCTTGGCAGTACACTTCTGAGCGCCATGGATTACACGATCGCCGTTGACATCGGGGCGGGCCAAAGCACGAAGGTTGCCTTGTGCGCGTCTCCATCAGAGGTTGTGGCTGAGGATGATCTGCCGTTGCGGGAGTACGGTACAAGCTTTGAAGAGTACACAACAGCCCTTACCCGGAAGATCACCGACGTGATGGTAGCGGTTGGCGCCAAGCCGGCGGGGATGCGGGGTATCGGCGTTGCCACCGCCGGAATCCTCGGTTCCGCCGGTGAGTTCGTTCTCATCGCCAACGTGCCCGTGCTTCAGGGTCATAACATCAAAATGTGGCTGCAGGACCACTACGGGGTTCCGGTGGGTATAGACAATGACGCCAACGCCGGAGGGCTGGCGGAGTGGAGCGTGCTCCAGGTCGAACTCCTGTACTGGGTTTTCGGCGGTGGCTGGGGCGGGGCGTGGATCTCCCGGAATGGCCGGGTGATGTTTCCCGCCACCGACTGGAACGGCGATGACGCGACGCTCCATCCCACCAGCGAACCCGGCTACGCGATTCCCCTGTCCAAGATGATGCTCCGGGAGGTTTTTACGGAGGTCGGCGCCAATTATGAGCGTCTTGAGTTTCACCTGATGGAGGAGTTTCACGGCAATCCCGGAGCGCTCACCGGCCCCGGAGGAGATACTGAGAGTCTCCGGGCGGAGGTTATTCTAAGTGGGCCCGGACGAAGACGCCTCTTCCGCGCGGTCGTGGGGGACGACGACTTCTACGAACGATTCCTGGACATGAACGAGCTCGATGAGATGGCAGATCCGTCCCGAGCCGGCAAGTACATCTCCAAGCTTTCCAGTATGCGGGTGGAAGCCGCCATCAACACCGATCGACTGTACGGAAAGATCTTGGCCCACGCCACTCGGTACATGGTGAAACGCGCCGGAAGCGACGGCCTCGCCGAGGGCGTACCGATCTGCCTGGGGGGTAAACCGAGCTACGCCCTCCCCTATTTCGGGCCCAGCACGCAGCGCTTTCTCGGCAAGTTTGGTCTATTCAACTACCTGCGCCCCAGTGCGGTTGACGAACGCGGACTCAACGCCAACGTGGTGGGAGCGGCCGTACTGGCAGAGCAAGCGGCGGCAGGGTTCGGCGCGCCGGCGGGATTCGACGCCGTGGGACGCCTCCTCGGCCGCGTTCCGAGCGCCCCCCGTCTCACCGTGGCTCGCTCTGAATCACAACAGATCCCGCCACCGAAGCCCCCGGCTCAAGCTCCGTAACTCCCAGTGCGGGATCGTTGAACGCCTCACCGGGGGCGCTCACCGGTTCCAGCGCGATCCCCCGTCCTCGCGGAGGGGTGAACACCTGGACTCGGACAAACATCCCCGACGGCGTCATCGTCATGAGCCGGGTGGAGTCGGCCAGTGCCACCGAACGCGTTCCCGCGATGTCCAATTCCAGCGCCACATCCAGTACGTCCTCGCCGATCGCCCGACCCCGACGAAAATCGAAAGAACTTCCCCGCACCGGAGGACGTCGTCCGGTGAGGCGCAGCTGGTCATCAGCCTCGATATAGCGGGAGGCGGGAATCTGCAGGACCGCGGCGCGACCGAAATCGAAATACGGATGCCATCCCACAGTGAGCGGTGCAATGGAATCCCCCCGGTTGAGCGTCTCCACCCTCATAAAGAACGCCCCCGGCGCCACTCGATACGATACCGTCACCGTCAGCGGCCAGGGATATCCCGGGTGCCCTTCAAGCTCACCTCGGAGCGTCACACAGTCCGGAGCGTGATCCACCACGCTCAGCGACTGCCGGTACAGGAAACCGTGGATCGCATCACCCATCTGCACGTCGTTCACGGGAAGCGCATACTCCGTTCCTCGCCACCGGTAGCGCCCTCCGGAGATGCGGTCAGCAAAGGGAAGGAGCAGCCGCCCGGCGAAAAGTTCAGTATCACAGCCACCGGAAGTCTCAGGGTCATGGAGTAGATCCCCCGGCAACCGAATTCGGCGCACGGTACCACCACAGGCGAGATCCACCTGTGCGGAGCTACCCGAAGGATCACGAATCCAGATCATCACCGGGCGTCTTGTGTCGCTTCGCCGCTCGCCGGCGATGACTGCGGTGAAAAGAGGTGCGCGTAGCGCTTTGGCGAGTACGTTTCGAAGGGGAAACTGCGGATGTACTCGTACGGCCCCGATTCCTTGAGATCGTCCACCAACCGGGCGATCTGCGTCTGCGAGGCGAACGTCGCGATCGCCTGAAGCTTCCGCTGGAAGAGTTCGTCGGTCCCGGTGAGCTCAAGATCCGGATCACCGGCAAAGGGCGCGTATGCTGCAAACTCGTGAACCCAGGGGAGCTCACCGATGGGAGAGCCGAGCTCCGGCCAGACATCACCCTGGGCGTGAAAGATCGAGATCATCATCTCCTGGTGTACGATCTGGTGGTCTGGGTGGTAGTCGCGCCCGGACATCACCAGAATGCGCGTCGGTCGGTATGAACGCACCTCGGCGGTGATGCTATTCTGCAATCCCGTGTAGCCCGCTACGGCGTGCGGCATGTGAGAGCCCGCTCCTCCCACGGAATTGGGAGTGGACTCTTCAGCAGTCGGAAATCGTCCCTGCCAGCGGTGCAGCCGCGCGTCGGGGTAGTCGTACCATTCCACGTCTTCGACGCCGAGCTGTCCGCAGGAGTCTCGAGTCTCCCGGCGACGTCGCTCCACAACCTCACCAACGCCTACGGCCGAGGTATACCCCATGCTGCCGTCGGTAGCGATACGGAGGCGTATCTCCACACCCTCCGCCACGGCGGCAGCGAGAAACATTCCCGCGGAAATCGCTGGATCATCATCGTGGGGCGAGATGAACAGCCACCGTTCATCGGCTTGCGCTCCCGGGAGCGTGGCCCGCAGGCTCCCCTGGGCGAGCGTTCCATCCGGCTGGCGTCTCCGGAGCGTGGCGATTCGCTTATTCGCTGAACTCATTGCCCACCTTCCTGGCGCGGTCCGGTTTGTCCACATCGATCCCCGCGGCGATTCCGATCTCCACCAGGAGATTCCACCCCGCCATCAGCTGGAGGTAGGGCATCATGTCGTAGCTGTGCTTCGGAATCCTGATCGTTGGGAAGGTGGTGTCCCGGTCGGCAATTGCCACCACCGACATGCCCACCCCTTTCTCCAGGACCGTTCTAAACTTCTCTTCCTGCTCCGGAAACGGGTCCACCAGGACCACCAACTCACTAGAGTGCATCACCTCTTCCACACCGTGGACCGCATACGTCCCTTCCAGAAAATCTGAACGTTTTCGCGTGATCTCGTTGGTTTTCAGAGTGAGTTCCTCCGCCACGCCATCGTTTCGCCCCGCGAAGTACACTACCGGAGCGGTCACCGCGGAATCGATGATCTCCTGGGGAATCGTCTGCCGTAAAACACCGTCGATCGCCACCCCCAGGCTGTCGAGCTCAACCGGTGGAGCACCGTTCGCCACGCGGAAGAGCTCATCATAGAACAACGCCTGCTCCACAACCGATTTGGTCGCCGCCACGGCGTGCTCCGGACCACATCCGAGGATGAACGCCGAATCGCTCTCTGTGGCGATTGGCGTTCTTCCCTTCGCCACCAGCCCCGTCGTACGAGTGGCTTTGACGCTCCGCAGTAGCTGCACTCCCTCAGCGGTCTTGCCGGAATTGCTTGCCACGTACACGTGGTAGTCTTGAAGCTGATACTCGCGGGCTTGAGACGCTCCTTCGGTAACCAGCTGGTGACGCCACCCTGCGCGCAACGCGTGAGCGATCAGCCTCTTGGCCGGGAAGATTCGACTTGACCCCTCACCGGTCAGCATCACCTGCTCGGATGCCGGCACGTGGTCAGCCACCGCGGAACGGTTCAGTTTCGTTACTACCGTGGCGGTCTCCAGCATCTCCCGGCACAGCGCAAATCGATTGTAGCGTGGGGAATCCTCCATCATGTACTCCTTAGGTCGTTAGTTGTCTATCGCTGAGATCCACAAATGACTCCAGGTCACCCACCAGCGGCCGGAGATAATCGAGGAACGTGTCGGTTACGAAACCGGGAACAAGCATATCCTTCGGCATCGGGCGGGCGCGAACGGCCACCTCCTCCAGGGGAGTGGATCCGTAGGAAACCGCGTAGTCTGCCCCGCTCGCCGCGTCTCGCTGAATCGTCACCATCACGCCCCCTTCATCGCGGAGTGCGCGATGGAGCGCCTCTACACCACAGGCGTACGCCTCCTGCATATCGTATGGTCCCCGCCGATCGGAGGCACTCATCGGCATCGACTCGGGAATCTGGAACTCGCCGCGATAACCGGTCTCACTATGTATCAGGCGATGCAGGTTGAGCGCTGCGCTCGAACCCCCCATAGCTCCAAACTCCACGTTGTCGAAGCGATCCGTGGTGCCCGCCGCGGAGACCGGAGTCCCGTCGGACCAGGTGGTACCCTCGCCGATCACGATCGACGCCCATCCGTAGCGATCGATCGTCCCTTCGACGGCGGAGAGTACCGCATCTCGTTCAATCGGCATTTCCGGCACGTAGATCAGATGCGGCCCGTCCTCTGCAGTGTTTCGCGCCAGCGCCGCCGCCGCCGCCAGCCACCCGGCATCCCGGCCGATCGTCTGGTGCACCAAGAAGCGATCCACCCGCTGCATATCACGTGCGAGCCTACCGGCCTGCGCCACCGACAGCGCCACGTACCGCGCCGCCGAGGGATACCCCGGAGTGTGGTCTGTGGCAAACAGATCGTTGTCCACCGTTTTCGGAATCCCCACCCCTCGAACCTCGTAGCCGTGTTCCGCGCAGTACCGGGTTATACGGTGGATCGTGTCCATCGTATCGTTTCCTCCGATATAGAACAGATAGCGGACGTTGTACTTCTCCAGCAGGCGGTGGATAATCGGCAAGTCTTCATCCCGTACCTTATGGCGGCACGAGCCCAGCGCCGATCCCGGTGTATGCTGCAAGAGGTGCAGTTCGCGGTGGCCAATAGAACTGAGATCGAGGATCTGTTCCTCCATGAATCCCTCGATGGCGAATCGCATGCCAAGAATGCGCCCACCCCGGGCGATCGTCCCTTCGTCACCGAAGCCCGCACCACGGGCGGCCTGTATCACGCCTGCCAGGCTGGCGTTTATCACCGCCGTGGGCCCCCCGGACTGTCCTATCAGAATGTTCCCCTGCATTGCGTCCCCTTGCGCTTCATACCGTGTGTCACAATATAATTAATGCACTGCACTTACTAATAGTGTCTCACGAAAGAAACTCTGTCAACTGGGGGAATTAGCTCGGTTACAGTGAATTCCCTGTGAGATCCTGCCATTCCGGTACTCCCTGGGGCCGACGGCGATCGACACCGGGAATTTCGAACAGGTGCTCCAAAAACATTTGGCCCGCACCGGAAGCGACTGCGTGCTCGCCGTCCTCTGCCGCAACAAAGGGAACTCCGCCGACGCGCGGATCGACGAACGCTCCGGCCAGTTCAGAGCTCAGGATGTCCCGAATCATCGGTAACCGCTCCACCAAATCTCCCGCCACGATGACCCGCTGCGGACGAAGCATCGAAACCGCTACCGTCAAGTTCTCGCACAGCTCCACCAGCGCGGCACGGCCGCTGCCGTCCCGCTCTGCCAACTCGCCCGTCATACCCTGACGCCACCGAATCGATCGAAACTCACCGGCGCCGAAATCTTTCCCGTAGAAGACGCGGTCTTCCAGCACGATACCGGTCCCGATCCGCAGCGCCTTGCTGGACGCATCGAATCGGCCGGTAACCACCAGCAATTCCCCCGTCCGGACCGCGGTACTTCCATTTTCACGTCCGATCGCTCCCCACGCTACGGCATTGGCATCATTCTCCAGCAGTACCGGCACAACGGCATCGATCACCGTCAGTGACTCCAGATTGAACCCACGCACATCGAAGTCCTCCGATTCGATCACGGTACCGTGAATCGGGTCGGTGGTAGCCGGTACCGCCACGCCGATCCCAACACAACGCGGGATGGGCGTCTCCCGCAGCAGCTCCCCCGTCGCGTGCCACGCCTCCTGCAACGTATCAAACGGCCCCTGCCCACCGTACTCCCGGGAACTGCGCCGTTCCAGTACCGTTCCGGCGAGATCCATCGTTACGGTAAAAACCTCGTTCCGGCGCAGCTCAACCCCGACCACGGTGGCCGCACGTTCCGTGAGAACCAACCCTACCCTGGGACGTCCCGCACCGCCCCCGCCGCCGGAACCGGACTCACGAATCAGACCGCGCGCACATAATTGCCGAGCCAGATTGCCCACGGTGGACTTGGTAAGTCCCGTAGTAGTGGCGATCTCCGTGCGGCTGATGCCCGGATTATCACGAATCGCTCGCATCACCAGAGCCACGTTGATCGATTTCTGATAGGCCTGATTGCCGGTCATCTTCGCGGACCGTTTAATTCACTCATTGAACAAATCCTGTGCCCATTCCACCCCGATGTCAAGGAGAAACCTCACCACGGGTGTGTTAGACTCACCACAATACTATGGACACGAAACGGGAAATTCTCGCCACCGCCCTGGATCTGTTTTCGCGAGCCGGTTACGAGGCGGTGGGAGTTCAGCAGATCTGCACGTCGGCAGGAATCACCAAACCCTCTCTATACTACCATTTCAGCAACAAGGAGACGCTCCTCGGTGAGGTTGCCGGTGACGCGGCGGTCCGGTTTCTGCACGCCCTGGTTAACGGACCAACCACGGGGATCGATACCGCCTCTAGAGAGGTGCGGTTCTCCGGCGATCTCGTTGCCGATATTCGATCTCTGTTCGCCTCAGTTTTGTGGTTTTCCCGAACACATCCCGCTCGCTTTCAGATCATCCTGCAGATGCTGTATCCCCCCCCGGGCAGCGTACTCGGGCAGATCGGAAAACCGGAACTTAACCGAATTTACGCATCACTGGCGCAGTTTTTCACCTCTGCCGCCACTGCTCACGGAAACCTAGTGGGAAAGGAACGTTTCCTGGCGATCGTTTTTGTGGGTCATGCGATCGCGCTGGCGATGTTTCTCTCTAACATCCACGATCCACCGAATCCGGACAGCCCGGAGGTTGTTCAGGCGGCGCAGACCTTTCTCTATGGAGTCTTTTGAGATCTCGCCTTGACTATACCGACCGGTAGGTATAGTCTGTCTCTTAGAGATACCCATTCATTAGGAGAGTTCCATGTCCCATTCACCACACGCCATGGGCCCGCTCTTTGCCGGCCCGATCTATCACGTCTATCCGCTAGGCCTGCTCGGTGCACCTCGCCGGCACCCACGCACGGCCGATCCGGTCGCTCCGGAGAAATCGGCGAACGTTCAAGCGGTGGCGCAGTGGATCCCTCACCTTCGGGAGCTGGGCGTTGAGGCTGTCCTGTTTGGCCCGATCTTCAGCTCCCAGTCGCACGGATACGACACTCTCGATCTGTACCGCATCGATTCTCGGCTGGGAACCAACGAGGACTTCGCCACCCTCTCGGCAGAGCTCCACCGAGAGGGGATTAGCGTTCTGTTGGACGCGGTATTCAACCACGTGGGGCGCGGGTTCTTTGCGTTTCAGGATGTACTCGACCGCCGGGAGAACTCCCCATACCGAAACTGGTTCTCCGGACTCCGTTTCGATCGGCCCGGCCCCGCCTGCGATGGAGTGGACTACGCCACCTGGGACGGCCACGGGGAACTGGTGAAGCTGAACGTGGACGAAGCGGAAGCGCGGAGCTACGTCCTGAACGCCGTGGCGCGCTGGATAGACGAGTTCGATATCGACGGATTGCGGCTCGACGCCGCCGACGTAATCGATCCGACGCTCTGGCCGAATATCCGCACGGTTGTGGACACCCACTATCGCTCACACCGTCCCTTTGGAAGGGGACGGTTCTGGCTGAACGGCGAGATGGTTCACGGAGACTACGCCTCAATCTGCGGTCCCCAGGGGCTGGATGGCACGACGAACTACGAAGTGTACAAGGGCCTCTATTCATCCCACAACGACGCGAACTACCACGAAATCGCTCACTCCCTGCAGCGGCAGTTCGCCGCGGGCGGAATCTATCGTGGACTGCGACTTCTCTCATTCGCCGACAACCACGATGTTCCCCGAATCGCATCTACGCTTACGGACCCGCGGCACCTGTATCCGCTACACGTGCTGCTGTTCACGATACCCGGAACTCCCGCTATCTACTACGGCAGCGAAGTTGGCGTTCCCGGGGTCAAGGGCGACGACGACTGGCCTCTCCGGCCGGAGCTGCACCCTCACACGTTACGCGACAGCGGGGCTCATCCGGATCTGCAAACCGCCATCGCCCAGCTTTCCGCGGTGCGGCACGCGCTCCCGGATCTGGCCGACACGGAGTACGCCCCGCTCTCCGTCGACGACCGACAGATCGTGTTTCGCCGGACCACCACGGTGGTCGCCGTAAACGCGGCAGACCAGGAGGCATACGTAGGGATCCCCGCCGGTGCCTATCGGGACGCCCTCAACGGAGACGAGCCGATAACCGGCGCCTCCGACGTACCGATACCACCGTTGTGGGGTCGCGTCCTCGTACCCCAATCATGAGAAGTTCGTCTCATGCCGGAAACACCCCGGTAGAGACGTAGCGATCGCCCCGGTCACAGATGATCGTCACGATCACTGCATCGTGAACGCCCTGATCCTCCAGCTCCCGGGCAACATCCAACGCTACTGCCACGTTTCCTCCGGAGGAAATTCCCGAGAAAATTCCTTCCTTGGAGGCAAGATCCCGCATGGTGGCGATCGCCCGTTCCCGGGAGACCTCGCGCTTATCGTCGAGGCGTTCCTCCTCGTAGATCGCCGGGAGATACGCCTCGGGCCACGCCCGGATACCGGGGATTCCCCCCTGAGAGTCGGGACGAGCTCCCACGATCTGAATCTTCGGATTCTGCTCCTTCAGGTAGCGGGAACACCCCATGAGCGTCCCGGTGGTTCCGGTGGAGGCCACGAAGTGCGTTACCGTACCCTCGGTATCACGCCACACCTCCGGCCCAGTGGTACGGTAGTGCGCATCGGGGTTGTCGGGGTTGGAGAACTGATCCAGGATCACTCCCTTCCCGTCGGCTTCCATTTCGCGCGCCAGATCGATCGCGCCCTCCATGCTCTTGTCCTTCGGCGTCAGCACCACTTCCGCCCCGTACGCTTTCATCAGCGCCCGCCGCTCCGCACTCATATGCTCAGGCATAACAAGAATGAGCCGGTACCCCTTGACGGCGGCCACCATCGCCAGAGCGATACCGGTGTTGCCACTAGTTGCCTCTATGAGCGTATCCCCGGGGAAGATGCGGCCGCGCTCCTCGGCGGCGACGATCATCTGATAGGCGGGGCGATCCTTTACCGAACCGGCGGGATTATCCCCCTCAAGTTTGCAGAGAATGAGGTTTGATCCCTGGTACAGGCGCCGGATGCGGACCAGCGGAGTGTTGCCGATGCATTCTTCGATGGTAAAGTATCTCATACCCGTAATATAAGTTGAGTATCTTGATTTGTGAACAGCGCATTGGTAGGATAGCCTATGGAAATGCGGGTAGAACTCCAAAGGATGAATCAGTCGTCCCATTTCGAGGCGCGGAATGCCAATGGAAACACCGTCTCCATAGACGGATCCCCCGCCGTCGGCGGCGAGAATCTGGGCCTAAGGCCGATGCAGCTGGCCCTGACGGCACTAGCATCCTGCGCGAGCCTGGATGTGGGTCCGATTCTCGCTAAACAACGCCAGACTGTTACTGACATGCGCGTGATTGCCACGGGGCAACGGGGAGGGGCCACGCCGTCCCCTTTCACTGCGATCAATCTGCACTTTGATCTCTGGGGGGCGATCGACGAGACAGCAGCCCACCGAGCGCTTGATCTGGCGGTGTTCAAGTATTGCTCCGTAGGGGCGATGCTCAGTTGCAGCGTCGAAATCACCTGGACAGTTACCATTCACGAGGACCCACAATGAAACACACCGACGGTTTCGACACGCAGTCGATTCGCACACAGGCGACGCGCAGCTCCCACCGCGAGCATAGCGTTCCGATCTATTTGACCTCCAGCTTTGTCTTTGACTCCGCCGAGCAGGGGCGCGATCTCTTCGCAGGCGATGAGCAGGGGCTTGTCTATTCCCGGTACGGCAACCCCAGCGTTGACGAATTGGTGCAGAAGCTCTGCACCATGGAACACACCGCCGACGGAATCGCCACCGCCACGGGGATGGCGGCGATGTTTGCCGCCATAGCAGGCCTCGTGTCGGCGGGAGACCACGTGGTCTGCTCCCGGGCCGTTTTTGGCTCGACCTCGCAGATTCTTTCCAAAATTCTGCCTCGGTGGGGCGTCGAGACAACCTTCGTACCACCGGATGATCCCGAGGCGTGGCGCGCTGCAACGCGAAAGAAGACGAAGATCTTTTTTGCGGAAACGCCGTCCAATCCGGGGCTGGAACTGATTGATATTGAGGCGGTCGCCGAAATCGCCCACGCCGCCGGGGCAATCTTCATTGTGGACAACTGTTTTGCCACTCCCTGGCTGCAGCAGCCGGCGCTCCTCGGGGCGGACATCGTGACGCATTCAGCGACGAAGTTCATGGACGGACAGGGCCGCGTTCTGGGCGGAGCGATCCTCGGTCCGGAAGACCTAATTGCGGAACTCCGTTTTTTCGCTCGCCAGACGGGCCCCGCACTCTCCCCTTTCAATGCGTGGGTCCTCTCCAAGAGCCTGGAGACGCTTTCTTTACGCATGGATCGCCATTGCGACAACGCTCAGGCGATCGCCACCCATCTAACGGGGCATCCCGCGGTGGAACAGACGCGCTACCCGTTTCTCACAACTCACCCGCAGTGTGAGTTAGCACACCGGCAGATGCGGCGCGGTGGCGGGCTGGTCACAATCGACGTCCGCGGAGGAGAGGACGCCGCGATGCGATTCATCAACGGGCTGAGTATGATCAGCCGTTCGTCCAATCTGGGAGACTCGCGATCGATCGCCACACACCCGCGAACGACGACGCATTCCAAGCTCACCGAAGAGACTCGCCGGGAACTGGGTATTCTCCCGGGAACGGTTCGCCTGGCGATCGGTCTGGAAAATGTAGAGGATATCATTACCGATATTGATCAAGCCCTAACCGGGGATCGGGAACGAGGGTAACGGGGTGTTCTCTCTCTCTTCAAAGGCGATCTATGGAGTTACGGCGCTCGTGGAGCTTGCGCACCACTATCGATCGGGTCCTATTCAGATCAGAGATATTGCTACGCGCCATGAGATTCCTCAGCACTATCTAGAACAGATTCTCAGCGCACTGAAACGGACCGGTATCGTCCGCAGCTACCGGGGTGCGCGAGGAGGCTACGAGCTCATCCGCCATCCCGACACGATTGTACTTCTGGATATTATGACCGAACTGGAAGGCCCGCTGGTGGTGGCTACCAATCAACAGGGACGAGAACCGTTGGCATTTCTCTGGGACGGCATGCAGGAGCACATCCGGACCTACCTTACGCAATCCCTGGGCGACCTAATTCGTCTTCAGACCGCTGCCACGACGGATGCCGATTTCATGATCTAATTTTTTGGTGCTCATGTGCAGCACCGATCGCCTGACAACAGAGCGTTCGCAGGGAGCAGGGACGCAAAAAAGGCGGACCCTGCGGTCCGCCCTTTGTGTAGAAACCACATACCGACATAGAATGCCGGAGTGCGATTACCAGCGGTTGTTGTATCCGCCGCCGCCGCCGCCACCGCGACGATTGTCCGTGCGAGGCTTGGCTTCGTTCACTTTCAGCTGGCGACCGTCGAGATCCTGTCCGTCAAGACCGCTCTGAGCGGCCTGCGCACCGGCTTCATCAGCCATCTCAACGAAACCGAAGCCCCGTGAACGGCCGGTGTCACGATCCGTGACGATGCTGGCGGAAATAACCTCGCCGTGCTGTGCGAAATGGTCGCGGAGATCAAGCTCCTGTGTCTGAAAGCTCAAGTTGCCTACGTAAAGTTTTGTACCCATGGAATTCTCCTTCTGCTCTGGGCGAAAAAATAGTTAACCGTGGTCCGAAATGCTTTTACTATCTTTATACCTACCGAAGAAGGAATACAGAGAAGTGAACGCGAAAACTGACTGGTCGGGGAACACTTTACTTCATGTAGAAGATCGCGTCAAGCACTATCTTCTTTGGGGACAGGTAGTATACGTTTGATTCCATGCATAAGGACGCAACCAATGATTCTCTGCGGAACGTGGCAATTATCGCTCACGTCGACCACGGAAAGACAACCCTTGTAGATGCCCTCTTTCGTCAGAGCGGCGTGTTCCGTGAAGGTCAGGATACGGCAGAGCGCCTCATGGACAGCATGGACCTGGAACGGGAGCGAGGAATCACGATCGCCGCCAAGAACAGCGCCATCGTCTGGAAAGGCGTCAAGATCAATATCCTCGATACCCCGGGACACGCGGACTTCGGGGGAGAAGTGGAACGAGCTCTCTCGATGGTGGACGGTGTGATACTACTGGTAGACGCCTCGGAGGGCCCGCTGCCTCAAACCCGATTCGTCCTGGACAAGGCGCTCCGTGCTTCTCTTCGCGTTATCGTAGTTATCAACAAGATCGACCGCACCGACGCCCGCCCCGCGGAAGTTCTCAGCGAGATCTACGATCTGCTGATCGATCTGGACGCCGACGACGAACAGCTGGAATGTCCCATTCTGTACGCCGACGGCCGTGCCGGGATCGCCAAGCACAACCTGACGGACGAAACCGACAACCTCCACGCCCTGATGGATACGATCCTTGAGGAGATTCCGCCGCCGGCGTATCGTTCCAGCGAGCCGTTCCAGATGCTCGTCTCGGACCTGTCGTACTCCGATTTTCTCGGCCGCCTGGCGGTGGGAAAGGTGATGCACGGGTCGGCCAGAAGTCGCGAGTCTTTGGTATGCCTCGGAGCAGACGGGCGCCAGAATCCTCTGAACGTCTCCCGTCTCCAGGCGTACGCCGGCCCCACGCTGGTGGACACCGACGTCGCGCAGGCCGGTGACATCATCGTCCTCGCCGGGGTGGATGATGTACACATCGGCGATACGATCTGCTCCAAAACTGCTCCCAAGGCGCTTCCGCGGATCACTGTAGATGAGCCCACCGTCTCGATGTACTTCGCCCCGAACACGTCACCATTGCTCGGACGGGAAGGCAAATTCGTGCAGTCGAGCAAGATCCGGGAACGGCTGGACAAGGAAACGATGCTTAACGTCTCAATGCGGGTAGAGCCCACCGAGAACAAGGAAGGCTTTGTGGTCAAGGGCCGCGGCGAGTTTCAGATGGTGATTCTCCTGGAGACGATGCGCCGGGAAGGTTTCGAACTAAACGTGGGCCGTCCCCGTGTCATCTTTCGTACCGAAAACGGAGTAAAACAGGAACCGGTCGAGCATCTCTACATCGAATGCGACGAGGTCTATACCGGCGTGGTCACGGAAAAACTCTCCAAGCGTAAAGGACGGATGTTGGCATATGAGAGCCACAAGGATAGCCGCGCCCGCCTGGAGTTCAGCGTACCCTCCCGGGGACTCCTGGGGTACCGGGATGAGTTTCTTACCGACACCCGAGGAACGGGAATAATTAACGCTTCCTTCTTGGGATATGAAGAGTACCGCGGCGATTTTCCCGATCGTCACACAGGATCTCTCGTGGCCGATCGTACCGGTGAAACGATCCCCTATGCCCTATTCAACCTGGAGCCACGGGGCGTGCTTTTCGTCGCACCCGGGGAGCCGGTGTACGAGGGCATGATCGTAGGCGAGCACAACCGAGAAAACGACCTCAACGTTAATCCGTGCAAGACCAAAAAGCTCACCAACATGCGCGCCTCCGGAAAGGACGATGCCGTTATCCTCACACCGATCCTTCCAATGACGTTGGAGCGCGCAATCCAGTTCGTCAAGGACGACGAAATGGTAGAGGTAACTCCGAAGTCAATCCGCCTGCGTAAGGTGATACTTCCCGCGGCACAGCGCAAAGGGGACCTACGGAAACAGCCGTAGCCCGAATAGCTACGAATCTCGGTTGGCGGCCGTATTCATTATGGAGGGTGTCAGGTTACACTTCCAGTATGAACCAGGCCGAGCCATTTACAGCGTACCTCCAGCGATTCTCCGAGACGGTACGGTTTCTCTTTCGGGACCGTATCGACCAGAACGGTCAGAATCTTCACCGGGGTATCCCCCCGTTTATCCTCAAGGAGGTACTGGCACAGAAGCCGCTGGATGCCTCCATACCCAAGGAACACGGCGGTCGCGGCGCCGATGCAGCGGAGATTCTTGCCGTCCTGGAGGCGGCTGCGTATGAGTCGCTACCTCTGTCCCTGATGATGGGTATCAGCGGAGCCCTCTTTGCGGAGCCCATGGCGAAATACGCAGATCCCACCGTTGCCGGCCCCGTATTCGTCCGTTTGCGAAACGAGGGAGCCCTTGGAGGGCTCATGATCACCGAGCCCGACTTCGGTACCGACGCGTTGAACATGCGCACCTACTACCAGATAACCGACGGGGGCTACGCGATCCGCGGAGAGAAGCACTGGGCCGGCCTTACGGGATGGGCCGATTACTGGCTTGTGACCGCGCGACGCAAAAATGAAGATGGGTCGCTTCACAGAGATATCGGCTTCTTTTTTATCGACTCCCGCCGACCGGATCAGCTCATCCGCGTCAAGGAGTACTACAATAATCTCGGCCTGTACATGATTCCCTACGGACATAACGAACTCGACCTCACCGTTCCTGAAAATCACCGGCTGGTATTCGATAGGAGCGGCGTGCGTCTGATGCAGGATTTGCTGCACCGCAGCCGGATGCGGTTCCCGGGAATGGCCTTGGGATTCATCCGGCGCACCCTCGACGAGGCGTGGGAGCACTGCACCGGCCGCCTGATCGGCGGCAAACCGCTCTTCCAATATGATCAGGTTCAGCGACGCCTGACTCAGTTGCAGGGCTGGTTTACCACTGCAGCAGCATTCTGTCGTGACGCGGCGCTTCGCTCAGGAATTGAACTAAATCTCGTAAAGGAAGGCCTTGCCGCCAACATCCACAAAGCGGTCATGAGCGATTACATGCAGCGCGCATCTCAGAGTCTGCTGCAGCTTGTCGGGGCCAAGGGTTATCGCCAGGACCACTTCGCCGGCCGCGCCACCACCGACTCTCGCCCGTTTCAGATTTTCGAAGGATCCAACGACGTCATCTATCAACAGATTGCGGATGGATTCCTGAACCCGATGAAGCGCGGCGGCGAAACCAACTTCGCCCGCTTTCTCGAGAGCCATCCTCTGACCTCCGATGGAATCACCCGAGTCCGAGACCTCTTTGATTTCACCGTGGATCACGCAATTCCCCAGCGGCGCAAGGTAGACCTGGGACAGGCGTTGAGCCGAGTAGTCGCGATCCAATGGAACGAACACCTGAGCGCAAGCGGTTTCGAGCCGAAACTCGTTTCCGGTGCCGTGGCGCAGTTGAGGGAGGAGGTAGCGGGACTTCTCGGAACCTTCCACTTCGGCCAGAATCTAGAGGTATCCCAGCGGCCCACATGTGGTGGGAGTTGGCTCCGGACGGTCTAATTAAGTCTTGCCCTCTCCCCGGTCCCGCGGCAATACTACGAGAGCCGTGACACACCGATCACCTCACGAGTCCATAGATGCGCTCGTGTCACAAACGGAACTGTTCTCGTCCCTCGATACCGAAGAGCGGGAGGCTGTGGCTCGCTGGTCCGACGTTCGTCACTTTCCAGGGGATGCGGTGATCTTCTCTCCCGGTGACGCCGCGGGATCGTTCTATATCGTAGCGCACGGAGAAGCGATTATTCAGAAGATCGAGGACGAGGGCCGCGCCCAGGATATGGCGCGGTTCGTGGCGGGTGATGCTTTCGGTGAAATGGATGTCCTCCGTAATTCGAAACGGAGCGCCCGCGCTCTTGCTCCGGTAGATACCACGCTTCTTATGTTTCCCGCTTCTCCCGAGACGTTCCTCTCGGTCATCTACCAGGAACCGGTGATCTTTGCGCGAATTCTCCAGAAGCTTGTGGCTTACATCGCGGGACGAATTCGCTCCACCAATGACCTTCTGGGCAAGAACAGTGTGTGGCTCGATGAGCTTCGTCGCCAGGTCTATACTGACAAACTGACCGGTCTGTACAATATGGCATTTCTCAAGGACACCCTTCGTTCGTTTCCCGTCCGTTCCGGCGAATCGGCCTCGATTCTGTCTTTCAAGCCGGATCGATTCAAGGAAATCAACGATACCTATGGCCACGAAGTGGGAGATTACGCCATTCGTGAATTGGCCCGCGTCTTTCGCGAGGCAGTTTCGCCGGTGGGCCACGCCGTACGGTACCGCGGAAACGAAATGGTAGGTCTGCTTCCCCACCACTCTCTTCAGGGTGCATCCGAATTGGCGGAGAACCTTCACCGACACGTACACGAGATCGACATCTCGGGAGTCGCCCACGGAGAGCCAGTAATGCTCACGGTGAGTATCGGAATCGCCGAGTCTACCGCTGATGGCGCCTCCGGCGATGACCTGCTACAGATCGCCTACCAACGAATGTTCGCCGCCCGCGAGGCGCGCGGCGATAAAACGATCTCCGGCAAGGATGACCTCCGATGAATGATACGGCTCATTTTCTCTCAGCCGTGGCAATCTTCACTGATCTTTCCCATGAACAACGAAGCGTTCTGAGTACCCGCCTCACGTTGCAGCGTCTTCCGGAAGGGCACGTACTGTTCAGTCAGGGGGATCCCGGAGACGCATTGTACATCGTCCGATCCGGTTCGATAGAAATCGCGGTTCGGACCGGGCCACAGGAGGAGGTTCCCGTGGCCACGCTTCAACAGGGGGATTTTCTCGGGGAAATGTCGATCTTCGACCACGCCCCGCGCTCCGCCACCTGCCGAGCGCGGGAATCCTCTGCGGTACTGCGTTTGGACGAGGCAGATTTCTCCTCGCTCATAGCAGCAGAGCCCACCGCGGCAATCAGTATCATGTACCGTATGTTGGCGATTACCGCGGAGCGCCTTGATAACACCAGCGTCCTGCTCTCGGAAATGGTGCAATGGGGCGAGGAAGCGCGGCGCCGGGCGTTCACCGACGATCTCACCGGTTTGTACAACCGGAGGTTCCTGGATCAAAATCTGGATGACCAGCTCGCACGGGCCGATCAGGAGGGGACCTCCCTGACGGTGGTGATGATGGACCTGGACCATTTTACCACCATCAACGAGGAGCATGGCCACGAGGTGGGAGATCAGCTTATCGCCGCGGTGACCCCCGCTATCACCGGCGCGTTTCGCAGCACGGATATCCTCGTGCGCTACGGCGGCGATGAGTTCACCTTCGTGCTCCCGGCAACCACCCCCACCGAGGCGCAGCCCCTGTGCGACGCACTTCGGGACGCGGTGGGACACGTGTCGTTTCTGCGCGAACGAGGCGGATCGACGACGACCGTCACCTGCAGTCAGGGGATCGCGGCGTTCCCCGAGCATGGCCGCACCGCCACTACCCTCAGGGAACGGGCGGACCACGCGCTGTACCTGGCTAAGGAGCGCGGTCGAAACCGCGCTGAAATCGCCGTTCCCACGTAGCGGTCAGTGCGGTACGATGCGCCATGGAATTCACCTTTTCAACTCCGGCGCTCCTGTTTCCGGCGATATCGCTTCTATTCATTTCCTACACCAACCGATTCATTTCGTACGCCGACCTTGTGCGTCGCTTGCACGAGCGGTGGCGCACCGACGGCAGCCCCGCCCTCCAGATGCAAATCCAAAACTTGCACCGGCGCATCGGCCTAATCCGCGATATGCAAGTCTCCGGTGCTTTGAGCCTCCTGTCGGCGGTTCTGTGTATGGTGTTATTGTTCTTCGGACAGGTGCTTGCGGCGGAAATTGTCTTTGTCCTCTCCCTGGCTCTGCTCTCCGCATCCATGGCGTTTCTCGTGTTCGAAGTGAGCATTTCGATCCGCGCCCTCAACGTGCAGCTCCAGGACCTTACCGACTCCTCCCACGGGCGACCCGGTCAGTCGGATTCCAGCACGAATCGGATCCCGTAGCCGAGTAGCTCCGCCGGGCTCGCCTCGACGCGCTGCTCCGTATCGTCGGAACGATAGTAGTCCAGGAACAGCTCAACCCGTCCGGCGCCACCGGCTGACCCTATCCCGGAGCCGAGACGCACCCCTCCTTGAAGAGCGAGGTCAACCTCGACACCACCATCCCGGAGCAGAATGACGTCGGGCATACCAACGGCGAAGAGCTTCACGGCGGCGAGCCGCGTCTCCACTGTTGCCTCCACACCCAGATGCACGGTATACAGCGCCCGGGGCTGATCAATACCCGGGGCGCCCCAAAATTCGTATAGCTCGGACCACGAGAACCGTGCGGCCCAATCGGTGGTGAGGCGATCGGAACCGGGCCCCGTCACGTCTCGCAGGACGACACCCGCTCTGAGTATATCGGCGGCGGGATCCTCGAAGCCACTTCGCAGCGGATGGTAGCTGCGTCGGGAGTACTCCGCCACCAGCGCTGCCCGGAGGGGCCGGTTGGGGGTCACCTCATAGGTTCCGACAAAACCGTACTCGAACTGGACCGCGTTCATCATCCATTGGGCGGCCTCGGCCCCGGGCGAATCTCCGGGATTCACCGGTCCGTTGAGCATGTAGGTGCTATAGAACAGCCCCACCCTTCCCCGCGGAACGTCAACGATTCCGTGATGCGCGTAGGCTCCCACCTGAAATCGATCTATCTCCGTGTCGAGAAATATGTTGGCGTGGTAGGTGCTCTGAGCGAACCCACCACGACCAACGGCAAACTGCTCGGGCTCGGGGGAGAGCAATACCGCCGCCGGACGTTCCATAAAATCAAACGCAAACACCGGAACGGACGCAACCAGAGCCACCCAGCCGATCAGCGCCCACAACGCAAACCTCATGGACTCCATAATACGGCTCCCGTTTGACTTTTTCATAGTCTGCTACGAGTTTGGCTGCATGGTTGATCGAAACGCACTGGATCAGGCAGCATCACCGTATCTTCGTCAGCACCAATCCAACCCGGTCTGGTGGCAGGAGTGGTCCCAGGAAACGCTTGAAGCGGCCCGGGATACGGGACGGCCCCTTTTCGTATCGGTGGGCTACGCCACCTGCCACTGGTGTCACGTCATGGCGGCGGAGGCGTTTTCCGATGAAGAGGTGGCGACCGCGCTCAACCGGGAGTTCATATCCATCAAGGTAGATCGCGAAGAGCGGCCCGACATCGATCACTTTCTGATGCAGTTTTTGCTGGCTACGCGGGGCCACGGTGGATGGCCGTTGAACGTGTTTCTCACCCCGGAACTCAAGCCGATGCTGGCACTCACCTACATGCCCGTGGAAGGGCGCGGGGGTATGCCGGGATTCGTGGAAATACTGCAACGGGTGACGGAGTTCTACACGAAACGTCGCCACGATCTACCCGCCTTTGATCTCTGGCAGGGTTCGTCGGATTCGGTCTCCCCACCACCCCCGGGTGAGACGGACGAGTTTATCCACCGCCTGGACAACCTGGTTCGACGTGGAGACCAGGAGTGGGGAGGATTTGGCCTGGATGCAAAGTTTCCTCCGCACTCATCGCTGCTGTACCTCCTCTTTGGTGTGACGGCCTACCGCCATGAGGGGGCCGCGCGCTTCCTCCGCCATACGCTGGACGTCATCGCCCGCCGCGGCCTCCACGATCACCTGCAAGGCGGGTTCTTTCGCTACTGCGTTGACCGGAGTTGGACGATCCCCCACTTTGAGAAGATGCTCTATGATCAGGCGATGCTACTGTGGGTCTACGCCCAAGCGGCCCGTCTGTTCGATAACAATCGCTTTCGCCAAGTAGCCCGCGGCGTCGTGGACGCCCTGGAGGAGACGTTTCAGCTTCCCTCCGGCGCATACGCCTCCGGCCATGACGCCGATACGGAACACCAGGAAGGCGCAACGTACCTCTGGCATCCTGACGAACTCACCTCGATTATCGGTGATAACGCGGGACACCTCTTCGAGCTTCAGCCCGAGGGCAATTTCGAGGGACAGCACCATCTGATACTCGCTACCGATCCTCCCTTGAGTTCCACCGCCGATGAGATCCGAGTCCAGCTCCTGGAGCGGCGGAAACTGCGTCCACAACCAGACCGCGACGACAAGGTGATTACCAGCTGGAACGCACTGGCCGGAATCGCTCTTGTCGAGGCGTGGCGCGCCACCGGTGATCACGGACTCCTCGCCCGGGCGCGATCGCTCTACACGGCGCTGCAGGATTGCAACCAACTTCCGGACCACCGCTGGATTCGTAGTTCTTTGGGCGCTACCCGGAACGACCATGAGTTTCTCGAGGACTATGCGGCGATACTCCTGTTGGAGACGTACCTTCTGGAGGAGGCGGAGACTCCGCCGGATCGGGATGCGCTCCGGGAGGCTATAAGCCGGAACGAGGAAGCGATTCACCGTTTTCACAGCGAGAACGGCTGGGCGGTGTCTCTCATCCCGGATGTGCCTCCGATCCCTGCGGATGATTTTGACAGTCCTACCCCTTCTCCGCTCGGCTTAAAGGAAATGGCCCTCCAGCGAAGTGCGCTGCTGTCAGGCGAGGTAGCTCCCACACCGCCGCTTCGCGCAGAAATGCAATCGGATTTCTCAAACATCGCAGTGGCGGTAGCTACTGGAGAATGGTATTTTGTGGAACATCCATCTCCTCCCGATTGGAGGTCATTGCCGTTGCACACGGTCTTTCTGCGCGGCGAGCCGGCAAGTTGGTGTTTTCGCGGAGTTTGCTACCCTGGAGAGTTGGCCTGATTGCGTACCTTGTGATTCCCGACCGTTCGAGGTATTGTTAGGCAGGTAATATGCAAGTTATCGACCGGTCGGTTACTCTGAAAAACGACGGTCAGTTGTGGGTCTACTTTCTGGGGTGCGGGAGTGCGTTCTCCCGCCGACACTACCAGACCAATCTGCTGATCGTCAAAGGTGAAGATCATCTCCTGGTAGACTGTGGTACTTCCTGTAACCGCGCCCTTCGTGATGCAGGACTCACAGTGTTGGATATCAATAACGTCCTCGTCACTCATTCTCACGCGGACCATGTGGGTGGGCTGGAAGAGTTGATGCTGATGAATCGTTACGTCGCCAAAAAGAAACCACGCATCTATATCACACCCCGGTATCAGCGGATTCTCTGGAACCAGTCACTGCGCGGTGGCGCGGAAATGAACGAGCGCCACAGTGGAAAGGGTTTGAAGTTTTCAGACTACTGGAACGTTCATCGCCCGCTACCGATTCCCCAGAGAACTCGCGATGCCCACCACTTCACCGTGGGAAACATTGGCATTCGCACGTTCCGTACGCGACACTATCCGGAACAGGCCGAGAGTTGGAACGACGCGATGTACACGGTCGGTCTGGTAATTGATGAACGGGTGGTCATTTCCGGTGATACACAATTCGATGCCGACTTGATTGGTGATGTGGAACCGAAAGGCGGGGCGGAACACATTTTCCACGATGTGCAGCTGTTCCCCGGCGGGATACACGCCTCACTGGAGGAGATGACCGGCATTCCCGAGCATCTCCGAAAACGCGTCTCCTTCGTGCATTACGGAGATAACTACGAAGACCACCAGCGTCGAGTCGATGACCTGGGATTCGCCGGATTCGCGCGGCAGGGCGTCATTTACCAGTTCTGAGACGCGCTACGACCGTCTATACTCGGTCCGCCGCAAGCACGCGCACGGCAGACCGGACAACCTCCATCGTCACCGGGAAGTCCTCCGCCGTCACGTAACACGCCTCACCATCGTACTGGAGCGGAAACGTTCCGGCGTAGTTGCCCACTAGCCGCTTCAGGTTGTACATCGCCGTGATCGGCTCATCAACATGGCGTCCCTTGTAGAACAGGCGCTTCATGCGCAGCTTTTCGAGGAGTCCCGCTCGCTCGATAATACAGACGTTGTCTTCTCCCGGAAGCACCCACATGTGGTCACCATAGGTTCGATTTCCGCTGACTCCCATGACAACCAGGCTTCGGGGAGTTGCTCCCAAATCCAGCGTCGTTCCTCCCCAGGTGGTACCGAGAAGTGATAGCGGCCCCACATGCAGTGCCTGATCGAACCGAAGCACCGCCAGATCCACGAGCAATCGGTAGGTGTTTCCCGGAAGCACTCCGCGCCACCGGTTGTGAAGCAGGGTTACGTACGCATCCAGCCCCACCGAGGCGATATTAAAAGCGTACTGATTCCATCGGGAGCCGCTGATTCGAACCGCGGGGCTCCACCGGGGCGTAACGATTCCTTCCAGGTCGCCAAGTGCGTCCTCCAGGGATTCCACACCGGCGGCGTCGTTACCGCTACCCAGCGGGAGCCGCAGGAACACCCCGCGTCCCCCATGATCTACACCCGCCTGAAGTACATGGTTGTGCGTCCCGTCGCCACCCATACTGACGATCACCGGCTCCGGTGAGCCCCGTTGCTCGAGTCGGGACGACACCCGCTGCCGCGCCTCTTCACCGGAGACGGTCCACCACAGCTCCGGCGGGTCTCCACCACCGCCACAGCGCCGACGGGCGACCGCGCGAACGGTACGGTGCCGGTGCCGCGTGCCCGCGGCCCCGTTACAGATGAATATCTGAGGATGGTGTGGAAACTGCTGCCGAAGACGCTCCCCAGTCCATCGCGCAATGCACTCCACCGCGGCTCGATATGCTCGGCTCATGGTGAGGTACGCCGCTCCGCCTCGTCTAGTATCACGGGGATCAGGAACACGTCTTCGCGACACTCCACGATAATCCCCGAGCCGCCGTGGTCGAGCAAGGGGGCCACATCCACGTCAAAGCGGTCGCCCACCATAAGCGTCTCTTCCGCACTACACTCTACTGCGGCGAGGGCGGCCTCGAACGGTTCCCAGTCCGGTTTACTGTGCCAGGTGGTATCGAGTCCCACAACGAGGGGAAACTGCTCAGCGATTCCCAGGGCATCCAGGCTGGCCCACCCCACGTCGGCGGGATTATTGGTGAGTGCCGCAAGTCGATAACGGGCGGATAGTGTCTGCAATAGGATGGCCAATTCCGGATCGGGGTTTAGAAACCTGTGGGGATCAACCAGCTCTCTCCGCCAGTCAACTCCCAGTGAAATTGAAATTCCCAGCTCTTCCATCGTATTGCCCAGCGACGGACGTCGACCGGTGCGCGTTGTGATCACCTCTCGAGTGCCGTCGATCATGCGATGCGCCGTGGCGAGATCAAGCTGTCGGTAGCGTGCAAAGTATTCGATCAGTACATCGATCTGCCATTGGGCGTACCGATCGTCGCGGTAGAGGGTGTTATCGATATCAAACAGAATCGCTCGAAACGATCCGGCCCTGAGATGTTGCTTCATAGATCATCCGGTTGTAGGACCGGGATTCGACGGATTCCAGAGAGAGGCCGAGGCGCTGGAACAGCTGCGTGAGCGCCGAGCGCGCACCGGAGATCGCGGTAGGTTGCGATTCGTCGGTGAGGATCACCTCCAACTCAACAAACCAACCCACGTAATCCACGTGGCTCAGTTCTGCAAGAACGCCGTCGACCCGGAACGACTCTCCTTCCTTCCTCTTGGTGACGATACACCGCAATCCGAGTGACACCAGAAACGATTCAAACGCCTCACCGTCAGAGACGTCGAACTCCGTCTCATGGTTTTCTTCGATCCCATCGCGGATCTCTTTTTGCTTGAAGGTGCACGTCCAACGGTTGTCGTCAAAACGCAGCCGGTACCGCGCATCCTCGGGTGTAGTCCCCACTCCGAAGTATCGATCTTCCTTGACATACCTCCGGTGGGGCGTACCAAGCTGTCGGAGTCGCTCTCTCATTTCGTCCGGGTTCTGTACCCACGCTTTGAGCTCGACTTCGACAGCCATCGGCGTATCCTTAGGTGGACTTACCTTGGTTGGCTACTGACGCGGCTTTCGCGGCGATCGCCTCCTGGTCGCCCAGGTAGTAGTGCTTGATCGGCTTGAGCTCATCGTCAAGCTCATACACCAGCGGCACTCCGGTGGGAATATTGAGCCCCACAATTTCCTCATCGCTGATATTATCCAGGTATTTTACGAGCGCCCGAAGACTGTTTCCGTGAGCGACGATGATCACTTTCTTCCCCGTCTTGAGCGTAGGAGCGATCGAATTGTGCCAGGCGGGGAGGAAACGCTCTACCGTATCCTTGAGGCACTCTGTGCGGGGCAGCTGATCTTCGGTGAGATCCGCATACCGAGGGTCCTTCCCGGGGAAGCGCTCATCCTGTGGATCCAATGCCGGCGGAGGCACGTCATAGCTTCGGCGCCACATCTGGACCTGCTCTTCACCGTGCTCGGCGGCGGTTTCCGCCTTGTTCAGGCCCTGGAGTGCTCCGTAGTGGCGCTCATTGAGACGCCAGTCCTTAATCACCGGAATCCACAGTTGATCCATCGCGGTCAGCGCCAGGTGCAGCGTGTTAATCGCTCGCTTCAAAACGGACGTATACGCGATATCAAACATGAAACCTTCAGATTTTAGGATCTCCCCGGAGGAGGTAGCCTCGACGATTCCCTTTTCCGAGAGTTCCACATCGGTCCATCCGGTGAAGCGGTTTTCCTTGTTCCATTCACTTTCGCCGTGACGAAGTAGGACGACTTTGTACATGGTTGGTCTCCTTGATTGGTGTGACGGGTCGAGCTTAGCGAATGACCCCTGAGCTGTCAACGTGACTCTAGGGTGCGCAGGACCGCCTCCCATGGGAGAGAGGCACAGCGACGACGCCCCGGCACTTCCCGAAGTCTGAGAATCACCGCGACATCCTCTCCGGGAACTGTTCCCGCGGTAATCGACGGCGCGGCCGTCGGCGGCGGCACGGGGCCGTCAGGATCCGAAGATTGCGCCATATTGGAAAGCATCTCCCGGGCGAGTTTCTCGAGGCCGACCACATCCAAGGTGTCTGCCGCGCGAACCACCATTTCCGCCGACGCCTTACAGATCGCACAGCCCGCAACGTCGAGCCAGATCCATCCGCTTTCACCCGTCGACCGGGGTTGGGGACGTACGTATACCACCACACGGTCGCCACAGGTAGCGTTGGAAAGGGTCACCGGTTCCTGTGTAGCGGTCGTGGCCACCCACGAAGGCGGATCACTCGATCCGGCGCGATAGTACTTCCGTACAACCTCTCGCAGCGTGTCTTCCCACGACATCGTCGCACTACGCGAGAATTGAGTGAATCCGCTCCAAGGCGGTGACAAACCGATCGATCTCCTCCCGCGTGTTATACAGGTAAAATGAGGCTCGAACGGTCCCGGTCACTCCGAAATGGTCCATAAGCGGTTGCGCGCAGTGGAACCCGGTGCGTACCGCGATGCCCTGCTGATCGAGCAGACTGCCCACATCGTGGGGATGCACCCCCGCCATTGCAAAGGAGAAGATCCCCCCTCGCTCCTCGGGCGGGGCGTCTCCGTAGGGCTCGATGTAGTCCAATTCCGCCATACGCTCACTCATGTAACGGTAAAGATCGCGCTCATGCGCAGCGATACGATCAAGGCCGGTCTCCATGAGAAACTCCGCGGCTCGCCCCATACCGATCGCTCCGGCGATGTTCGGCGTTCCCGCTTCGAATTTCTCCGGGATTCGCGCCCAGCTCGAACCTTCAAGGCTGACCCGCTCAATCATGTCGCCGCCATAAAGGAGCGGATCCATCTCGTCCAACAGGGCGCGCGTGGCGTACAGTACGCCAATGCCGGTGGGTCCGCACATTTTGTGTCCGGAGAACACCAGCGCATCGCACCCCAGGGCCTCCACATCCACCGGATGGTGGGAGGCGTATTGTGCCGCGTCAAGCAATACCACAGCCCCAACCTGGTGCGCAGCGGCGGTAATGAGATCGACCGGCGGCATATAGCCGGTAACGTTTGACATCGCCGAGACTGCCACGATCCGGGTGGCCGGCCCGATTGTTGCTTCCACCGCGGCCGGCGTAACGCTGCCGCCCGGGGTGAGCGGAATATAGCGAACCGTAGCACCGGTTGCCTCCGCCACTTGCTGCCACGGGACCATATTGGAATGGTGCTCCAACGGCGTAAGCACGATCTCATCGCCAGGCTTCAGATGGCGTCGCCCCCATCCGTGCGCCACCATATTCACCGATTCCGTAGTGCCCCGAGTGAAGATTACCTCGCCCGTCGCCGGATCAGCGTTGATGAGCGTCCGTAGACTCTCCCGGGCGGCGTCATATTTAGCGGTGGCATACCCGCTCATTTCATAGACACCACGGTGAATGTTGGCGCTGTATTCCTGGTAGTAACCGGTGATCGCCTCCACCACGCATTCCGGCTTCAACGACGTTGCTCCGTTATCAAAATACACCAGGTCGTGGCCCCGCATTTTTCGGCTCAGCACGGGAAATTGTGAACGCACCTGCGTAATATCAGAGATTCCTATCATACCTACAGCATACTGAAAGTGCCGGACAAAAGAAAGGAGCGTCTCCTCGCGGAAGACGCTCCATGACCCGTTGTGGATATTCTCTCAGTGTCTGTGGTCCGCGCCTATGCGACGCGGCAACGTCACTTGGCGGAAGCCAAGTTCTTGGCGACCTGATCCCAATTAACCACATTGAAGAACGCCTGGATATACTCCGGACGGCGGTTCTGATACTTGAGATAGTACGCGTGCTCCCACACGTCCAAGCCCAGGATCGGAGTCTTGCCTTCGCTCAGGGGGCTGTCCTGATTGGGGGTGCTCATAATCTCGAGTTTGCCGTTGTTTACGACGAGCCATGCCCAACCGCTGCCGAAACGGCCTTTCGCCGCCGCATCGAACTGTTCTTTGAACGCATCAAAACTCCCAAAGGCGGCGTTAATCGCGTCGGCCAACTCACCACTTGGAGCGCCTCCACCGTTGGGCGACATGATCGTCCAGAACAGGGCGTGGTTTACATGCCCCCCGCCGGCGTTGCGCACCGCGGTCTTGATCTTGTCCGGTAGCGAATCGCGCTTGGCCACCAACTCTTCAGCGCCCATCTTGTCGTACTCGGTGCCTTCCACCGCGGCGTTCAGTTTTGTGGTGTATCCCACATGGTGCTTGTCGTGGTGCACCTTCATCGTTCCCTCGTCGATATGAGGTTCCAGTGCATTGTATGCATACGGTAAATCCGGTGTCTTAAAAGCCATCGTTTTCCTCCTATCTTAGTAACCTACTAATGAAACGGGCGTTCCGGCAACGAACTTCCGCGAAAGATCATCGCAGATAGATAGCATCGTCGGGAAGCTCACCTCCCACGGTGCGCGGTTCAAAATCGTGGAGAACGCGGAAGTAGCGGTCCAACGCGGTTCGGGCGTCCACAACCGGTACATAGCGGGCGTTGAAGCGCGGCAGCGCCGCCGCTACCACCGGTCCCGGCAGACTGAGGGGAGAATTGGAGACGAGCTCACCCGCGGCCTCCGGATTGTCGGTAACGATCTTCCACCCATATTCTATGAGTGAGAGCGCTTCCGCCACGGCGACGCGCGATCGCTCCCACGCCGCGTCACGAACAACCACCACGGTCTGCGGATATGCACCGTCGTACAGCTCGCTCCACCCCTTCTGAAAATCGAGGAGAATCGAGAGGTCGTCCCGTCGGCTCAAGACTTGCGTCACGAACGGTTCCGGCAGCACGGCCAGGTCGATCTCTCCCCCGGCCACAAGTTGCGCCAGCTCCGCCGGAGCAAAACGGTAGTCCAAGGTAAGGTCGGATTCGGGATCCACACCGTTTTCGGCAAGCAGATGGCGAAAGAGGATGTCCGGAGTCGCACCGCGCGCGATCGACTGCACCGATCGTCCTCGGAGGTCTTCCCAGTCCTGGATCGATTCATCCGTACCGACGAGATACAACACTCCCCAGAGGGTTACCGCTCCGATCTTAATCGGAACGCCTCTGTTATAGAGTTGCGCCGCCACATTCGAAGGAAGCATCCCCACGTCGGTCTCACCACTGGAAAGCCGCCCCACCATCACACTCGGATCAGACACGATCTCAAACGTGACGTTGCCGTTGTCCGTAACGGTGACGGACTCCGACAGATACGGAGCGACACCGACCCCGGTGGGCCCCTGCAACGCCGCCACCGAGACGTCCCGCCGTTCCTGCACTTCGGTCTCGCCGTGCCCCAGCGCCACCAGTGGAATCGTGACGGCGATCAGCAGCGGAACAATCAGTACCCGATATACGCGCATCCGGCGCCTCCTGTCTTCATGCACTTCATTCATCATCCAATTCGAGCGTTTGCAGCACTCGATCTCTCGTCCAGCCTTCGCGCACAGCGGACTCCAGTGTGGGGGCGTACGGCTCATCGTTAATCATCACCGCCCCGTGCAGCTGTCTGGACTCGTTCCAATACAGTGCGTAAAACTGGTTCTCGTTCTCAAACTCGTCAATTTCATACTCCCACGGTTCCTGGGGCTTGCGAATTGAAAAGAGGAATTGATCGAATACGTTGCTCTTGAGCCGATGCGGAAGCTCGTCAAACACCGCATCACCACCGACCGCGTTCGCACCGGCCACGTGTCCCTGATCCTCCGCGGAGTGCCACAAATATGTAATCATCCCATCGGGATGCTCCGCGCAATCACCGGCGGCAAGGATATCGGGGTCACTGGTGCGTAACATCTCGTCCACAACGATACCGGTGCGGACGGTGAGCCCCGCGTCTCGGGCGGGAGCAGTGCGAGGAGTCACCCCGATGCAGAACACCACCAGGTCGTAGTGAGCAGAGTGCTTGAGCATCTGCACGGTCCAGTTTTTCTTGTTTCGCTCGAAGGAAAGAATCTCCTCCTGGAACAACATCTTCACTTTGTTACGGGAAAGCACATCTTCCAAGATCTCTCCCGCGCGGGCGTTGAGCTGCCGAGGAATCAGCTGTGGTGTCGCACCCGCCAGAGTAACCTGCTTGCCCATATTCCGTAGCTGGTGGGCCAGCTCCACGGCAAGCACCCCCATTCCAGCGATAAGAACCGATTTTACACGCCCCGCGCGGGAACGCAGCTCTTCACCATCACGGGCGCTGTGCACAACAAAAAAAGAGCCATCCTCGTGGGGCCGAACCACTTTCGGCAATAGGGGATCGCTACCCAGCGTCAGGACCAACCGCCCGTATTCTACCGGCTCGTTATCACCGGAAAGCTCAATTCGATGGGAACCACGATCGATCCGCTCCAGAGCTGTTCCGTCGAGGCGCTCGATCCCGTGTTCCTGGTACCATTCCTCGGGATGTAGCGCGAACTGATCACGGTCAAACCCTTGGGCCAGATGCTTTGAGACTTTGGTGCGTTTATAGGGTAACCGATCCTCATCATTAATGAGCAGAATCGATTTGGATGGGTCAGTCTGGCGGGCGGAAGTAGCGGCAGCAAGCCCGGCTGCACCGGCCCCTACCACAACTACGTCGTATGTACGGCTCATCGATGCTCCTTCCTCCACCTTGCTGAATGTAGCATGCCCTTCTATACTCGTGCAACGATGTCGGACATCAACGTAACTTTTGCGGGGCTTCCCCTTGTTAGCCCCATCACCATTGAGCCGACGGGAACGGTGCTTACCCCTGCCACTGCCCGGTCCGCGGTGGAAGCGGGCGTCGGCGCCGTGTATGCCCCTCCTCTCGATGCCGACCGTATGAAAAACCGGGACGACGCGGAAGAGGTCACCGACAACAATCAGAACGATGACAGTCGCCGAGAATCTCTCCGAATCGTTCGCCGCCTGAATATAGAGAGCTATCTCGACGAGATAACGGAATTGGCCCGGGAAGTAGACGTGCCGATAATCGCTCCTCTCGCCTGTGAGCGGAGTGCCGAGTGGCTCACTCTGGCGGAACAGCTGAGAGAGGCGGGCGCCACCGCTGTGGAAATCCGTCCGTCGGTGGAGGAACTGTCGCGGACGCAGAAGTCCGATGCGATCGAAAAGGCCCTGCTGCGAATTACCGCCTCCGTGGCGGGACGGATCGATATTCCGGTGCTGGTGCGCATCCCGGCGGGAACCTACGGGCTGATTTCACTGGTCCAGGCTCTCGGTGATAGTGATGCCGCTGCAATTACGATCCGCCCGAACACCGGGGTTGGCACGTTCAACCTGACCTCCCCCGCGCTTGAGGCTGTAGATGCCTACGGCGCCGCGCGGGAGTCACTGTTCCTCCTGCAACTGAACGCATGTCGCGCACTGTATCGCCGAGTGACCCCGCATCTCGGCCTGCAGCTTCCCTCCAGCCGTTCGGAATCGATCGCAGAAGCGCTGCTCGCCGGAGCGACGGTGGGCGTGATTCCGATCGCGGGCGATGATCCCACGGCCACCACCAGGACAGTTGAGGAGTTTCACACCGCCCTGGACGGATGGCTGCGCCACCAGCAGGCAGATTCTCTCTTTGCCGTGCGGGGAATACTGAGCGAGAGTCGTTTGAGCAGTTCCCTGGAAAACTGATTAGGCGGCATCCCGGGAGCCGAAGAGTTCCCGGAGCCACCAGCGGACACGGTCGAAGGCGCGGCGGAACAAGTTTCCCTCTGAGACCGCATGCTCGACGGTGAGCGGAAGCTCGTGGAAGACTGTGCCCTCCAACGTGTAGCGAATCGTCCCTACCGCTTGTCCCTCCGCAATCGGGGCCCACATATCCCGGGGCTGCTCAATGGTTCCGGAAATCGCAGGCGCCCGTCCCCGAGGGATCGTCACCAATTCCGGCAACTCCGCGGCAGGCGTCACACGCCGGCGGTCCGCACCCCAGAGGGTGATCGGATCCGCAGCGGGCACCGCGAGCTCGGTGTTCTCGTACCCGGCAAATCCCCACTCCAGCAGTCGCTGTGCATCGGACTCACGACGAGCCCCGCCTTCGCTATGGGTTGAGCCTTCCACCCCAAGAACGACCGCAATCAGCCGCGTCCCGTTCCTCTCCACCGTAACCGCAATGTTGTATCCGCTCTCCTCGATGAATCCTGTCTTCAATCCGTCCACACCGTCGATGGAGCCGACCAGTCCGTTCCGGTTAAACTGACGAATCGCCCCGCCGCCGCCGCCGGACGGATAGTGCCGGATTTGCGGATAGGTGAACTCCTCCAGATTGAACACCTCCTCCGTCAGCCAGGGCCATCGGTGGACGAGGTCTCGAGCGAAACGAGCGAGGCCCACGGCTGTGGCACGGTTGGCCGGACTCAACCCGGCGGCGTCCTCGAAATGGAACGAATGGTATCCGAGCTGCCGGACCACCTCGTTCATTTCGGATAGAAACTCCTCCACCGAGCCGCTCACGCGCAGCGCCACCTCCACGGCTGCATCGTTACCACTCGATATCGCCAGACCACGAAGCAAATCCTTTCCGTTTACCATTTGATCCGGACCAAGGAACATGAGCGAACTCCCCGGGGGTACTGCGGATGCGTACGCGCTGGGACTTACTGCAACAGCCCGATCCAGGTCGAAGCGTCCCTCCTCCGCCGCATTGAGGGCGGTGTATATCGTGACCAGCTTCGTCAGCGACGCCGGAGGCCACGGCTCTCCACCGCGCATCTCGAAGAGCACCGTATCGGTTTCCACCTCTAATAGTGCGGCAGCCTGAGCATACTCCAATCCCGGGGGATCAACCCCTAAATGGGTATGCGGATCGCCGGGCGTGTTCATACGGGAAACGGTGACCGTCTGAGCGTACAGTGGCATCCCGGCGATCAAGCCGGCCACGATCAGTGTATGCGTCCCGAACGGGAAGGAGCGTCGTCGTATCATGCCTGCAGGTAGTAGCAGGCCGCCGGAGGAATGTCTACTCCCGGCCGATCCACCCCGCCGTACAGTTTCGTCCTGAGCAGAGTTTCTCCCGGAGACCCGTTTCCGCCGGTGCTCCGTGTTTTGGTTTGCCGCCGGCGTTGATCGGGTGTATACTAGCGATGTAAACGATTACATGAAGGAGGCCTGCATTGGCTGATATGTCAGGATTACAATCGCACGTAGGTGTTGAACGACTCCACGGGAACTTGCCGAAGATCGGCATCCGACCCGTTATTGACGGACGTCTAGGAGGGGTCCGCGAGAGCCTCGAAGAGCAAACGATGAATCTCGCCCGCGCCGCGAAGCAGCTGTTTCAGGACAATCTGCGATACCCGAACGGCAATCCGGTTGAGGTGGTAGTCGCCGACGGAACGATCGGTCGTGTGGCGGAAGCCGCCCAATGCGCCGCCAAGTTCGAGCGAGAGAACGTGGGGGTGTCGCTCACGGTAACACCGTCCTGGTGCTACGGTTCAGAGACGATAGATCAGACTCCCTTGATTCCCAAAGCGATCTGGGGATTCAACGGGACGGAGCGTCCCGGGGCGGTCTACCTGGCGGCGGCTCTCGCCGGCCACAACCAGAAAGGGATACCGGCGTTCGGAATCTACGGGCGTGACGTGCAGGATGGAGACGACCGATCCGTACCGGAAGACGTGCAGGAAAAACTGCTGCGCTTCGCCCGGGCGGGATTGGCCGTAGCGTACATGCGCGGCAAGAGCTATCTCTCCATGGGTGGCACCAGTATGGGTATCGCCGGATGCTACGTAACTGAGAGCTTTTACAAAGACTACTTGGGCATGCGGAACGAGTACATCGACATGAGTGAATTCATTCGCCGTATCGAACTCGGGATCTACGACCACGAAGAATTTGACCGCGCACTGAGCTGGACCAAGACCAATTGCCCGGAAGGAGCCGACGACAACGCCCCCGAAATGCAGCGCACCCGGGAGCAAAAGGATAAGGACTGGGAGACCAGCGTGAAAATGGCGCTCATCGCCCGCGACCTGATGAACGGCAATCCCAAGCTCGCAGAAATGGGACATGGGGAGGAAGCCCTCGGTCATAACGCCCTGGCCTCCGGATTTCAGGGACAACGGCAGTGGACCGACTTTATGCCCAACGGCGACTTCATGGAAGCGATCCTCACCAGCAGTTTCGACTGGAACGGCATTCGGGAGCCGTACATGGTGGCCACCGAGAATGACAATCTCAACGCGATGTCTATGACGTTCGGTCATCTGATCACCGGCGGCGCGCAGATCTTTGCCGACGTTCGCACCTACTGGAGTCCGGAAGCGGTGAAGCGAGTCACCGGCAAGAAGCTCTCCGGCCGTGCCGCGGATGGAATTATTCACCTGATCAATTCGGGACCAGCCACCCTGGATGGAACCGGCGAGCAGGAGATCGACGGTAAACCGGCGATGAAGCCGTGGTGGGACATAATTCCCGAGGATGCGGAGAAGTGCCTGGATGCCACCGTGTGGCGGCCGGGAGACACCGGATACTTCCGCGGTGGCGGATGGAGCACCGACTATTTGACGCGCGGTGAGATGCCGGTAACGATGAGTCGGATCAATATTGTGGCAGGTCTCGGTCCGGTACTGCAGATCGCCGAAGGTTGGGCCGTGGATATTCCCGAAAAGATGCACGATATCCTCGACCAACGAACCAATCCCACCTGGCCTACGACGTGGTTCGTGCCGCGTCTGGCTGATAACTCTCGCTTTCGCGATGTGTACACGGTCATGGCCAACTGGGGTGCAAACCACGGGGCGATCGGCTACGGACACTACGGCAAGGATCTCATCACCTTGGCAAGTATGCTGCGCATTCCGGTGTACATGCACAACATTCCGGAGGAAGAACTTTTCCGACCAAGTGCATGGACGGCGTTCGGCATGGACCTCGAAGGCAGCGATTTCCGCGCCTGCGAGAATTTCGGTCCTCTGTATAAAGGAGCTTGATATGCTAAACGGAATATCTCCGATTCTCAGTCCTGAACTGTTGAAGATCGTGGCGGAAATGGGACACGGCGATGAGTTGGTGATCGGCGACGGAAACTTCCCCGCAGCCTCCATGTCGCAGCGGCTGGTCCGTGCCGACGGCCACGGAGTTGCGGCGATTCTTGAAGGACTGCTGCCGCTCTTTCCACTGGACCGGTTTGTGTCACAACCGGCGGCGCTAATGCAGGTGGTGGCCGGTGACACTACCAAGCCCACCATCTGGGAGGATTATCGCTCGGTAATCCAAAAGTTTCAGCCGGAACGCATCTCCGAAGGCTTTGAGATGGTCGAGCGCTTCGCCTTTTACGACCGTACCCGTAGTGCGTACGCCGTGGTAGCCACCGGTGAAACCGCACTATATGCAAACATCATTCTGAAGAAGGGTGTGGTGGAATAGCTGCTTTACCCCGGTTTCTTTCGAAACCGGGGTTTTTTGCGCCCTAATCCCGGGATTTGCTTGCGTAAGTCTTTCTTATATCTTAATATTTGGTTTTGAAAGGCTTGCGTTGAACCAATGATTCCCCAACTCAATGAGAAAGAACAGCAAATCCTGACACTCCTTGTTTGCGATCCGAACCTCAGCGTCACGGAACTGGCCCGCGAACTGGATGTGTCCTCGGTAACTATGCGGGGATATCTCAACGCTCTCGCGGAAAAGGGCTACCTCTACCGCGTGCGAGGCGGCGCGATTCCCACGATCCATCCCGAAATCGTGGAACGGGAACAGACCCGACAACACGAGAAACGGGCGATTGCGCAATACGCCGCCTCCATCGTGGAAGACGGTGACACGATTATGATCGAGGCCGGTACCACTACCGCCATGGTAGCGCGGTTTCTGCTGGGCAAACGGGACGTGAGTATCGTCACCAACAACGCCCTGGCCATGGCCCACGCCCGGGGCAACCCCGGTTTGCGAGTCAACATGGTAGGCGGTGAGTATCGTCCGGCCAACGAGAGCATCGTCGGACCGTTAGCCCTTTCGATTCTTGATCAGTTCCATGTGAAGACCGCGTTCGTCGGAACCGACGGATTCTCCATAGCCGGTGGCCTCTCAACCCATCTGGTAGAGGGAGCGGAGATCGTCCGGAGAATGGCGGCCCAATCGGACCGCGTCGTGGTCCTTGCCGACAGCAGCAAGTGGAACCATACCGGTTTCGTGCACGTCCTGGAGCTCCAGAAAATTGACCTCATCGTCACCGACACCGGTATCGGAGATACCGCGGTGACGGAACTATCAGAGGCGGGAGTTGAAGTCGTTCGGGTTGATCCGAACTGACCCCCTCACGACCCACACCACGGAGGAGAAAAGATGGCAGAAATAGTTGTTCTACCGCAGCAGGGGAACTCGGTTGAGGAAGTGGTCCTGTTGGACTGGAACGTTGCGGAGGGCGACTCCGTCACCGCAGGGACGGTCCTATGCGAGGTGGAAACGGATAAGGCCACGATGGAAGTGGAATCCACCGCCGCCGGAACGGTTCTCAAACTACTGGCCGCCGCCGGCGACGAAGTTCCGGTGAAATCTCCACTGGTAGTGGTGGGAGAACCCGGCGAGGATATTTCCAACCTGGATCTCGGAGCAGCGGGTGAGCAGGACTCACCTGATTCGAGCGCGCCCCAGGGTGCTCAAGAATCCGCCGCAACGGGTGGTACCCCCTCACCGGCGGGCAGCAGCGGTCCAACCACGCCCTCCGCAGACGCCTCCGATTCCTCGTCCGACCTCCCTGCGTCGTCGGTCTCCTCCCACGCGGCGCCCTCAGAGGGCACTCCAACGAGTGCCGCCGGTGTAAGTCCCCGGGCTAGGATGCGCGCGGCGGAACGCGGCGTCAACTTGGCATCAGTTTCGGGATCGGGACCCGGAGGACGCATCATTGAGCGTGACGTGCTCTCCGCTTCACCGGAGGCAACGGCATCCGCCCGCGGGGCCGCCGCCGGAACGCAGGGAACTGGAATTGGAGGTCGCGTCACCAGTGAGGATGTAGCTGTCGCCGATTCCCCACGAAGCACACCGCCCCCCTCCACTTCCGCCGGTACCGGGACTTCCACCGGAAACACGGCTGTAGCGGAGGAGATTTCGGTGACCGGCGTCCGTCGTGTCATTGCCGACCGGATGCTCGCCTCCCTGCAAAACACGGCGCAACTGACACTGGACTCGTCCGCCGATGCCCGGACGCTGAAGTCACTCCGGGCCCGCTTTAAACAGTCCGGAGAAGAACTGGACCTAAACGGCGTTAACCTCAACGACATGCTGATGTTCGCCGTGGTACAGACGTTGAAGGATCATCCGGAACTCAACGCTCACTTCACCGGCGATACGATTCGCCGCTTCTCAGGGGTAGACCTGGGCTTCGCGGTGGACACCCCTCGGGGCTTGCTGGTTCCCACCGTGCTCAACGCCCACACCCTCTCGCTGGCGCAGTTGAGTCGGCAGGTGAAAGAACTGGCGCAGCGCGCGATTGACGGCAAAGCTACCAGTAATGACCTGGCACCGGCGACCTTCACCGTGACTAACCTGGGGGCGTTCGGCATCGAGCGTTTCACGCCGGTTCTCAACCCGCCGCAGGTGGCAATACTCGGTGTCAATTCGATCAACTTGAAAGCGGTGGAAGGAAGCGATGGGGCGGTGGAGCACGTGCCGCACATGGGGCTCTCGCTCACGATCAACCATCAGGTGGTGGACGGCGCCCCGGGAGCCCGCTTCCTGCAGACGCTTAGTCGTCGCCTGGCAGAGTTCGATCTGCTGCTGGCCCGCTGAGCAATCGGAAAGGAACGCACAATGGCACATTATGACCTAATCATCATCGGCGGGGGTCCCGCCGGTTACATTTCAGCGGAACGCGCGGGAGCGCGGGGCAAGAAGGTGTTACTTGTGGAGCACGGCCAGATTGGGGGAGTCTGCCTCAATGAAGGCTGCGTTCCCACTAAGACGTTGCTCTACAGTTCCAAACTGTACCACCAGGCGCGGAACTCCCAGACCTTTGGCGTCACAGCCAACGGGGTACAGTACGACCTAATCGCAGCGATGGCCCACAAAGCCAAAACGATTAAAGCTCTTCAGAAGGGAATTCTTGCACAGCTGAAGCACCACAGTGTTGAAATTCGAAACGCTACCGCCTCATTCCTGGGCCCGGGACGAGTCACCGTAGACGGGGAGGAACATTCCAGTGAGTACGTCCTTCTCGCCACGGGCAGCCGCGCGATCAGGCCCCCGATTCCGGGTACCAAAGACCATCCCGCAGTACTCACCAGCAGCGAAGCTCTGGAGCTCAGCAAGCTTCCAAACCGGCTGGTCATCGTGGGAGGAGGCTACATCGGCATGGAGTTTGCGTCTTTCTTTGCCGCCGTCGGCACCAAGGTAACGGTTGTGGAAATGACCGACGAGATCATTCCCATGCTGGAGCCGACCGTCGCCGAAGCGCTGCGCAAGCAGATTCCCGACGTAGAGTACAAGCTTGGCCACCGGGTGACGGAGGTTTCCGGAGGAGCCGATCGATCCGGCACCGTCCAGGTAGCCGTCACACCCGCCGACCGATCCGGAGGCGACAGCAGCACGGTGACGATCGACACCGATCTGGTACTGCTGGCCGCCGGACGCGCACCCAACGTGGAGGGCGCCGGTTTTGACGCGGCCGGCCTCGACTACGACCGCAGCGGCGTTACCGTGGACGAGTACATGCAGACCAACCTACCCGGCGTGTACGCCGCCGGCGACGTCACCGGCAAGATACTCCTCGCCCACGCCGCCTATCGCATGGGGGAAGTGGCGGTGGCGCATATGTTCCGGGAAGACGCGACAGCAACAGCAGCGGGCTCGCCTTCGCCGGCCACCGGAGCAGCAGCCGCTGCGGGGCGTTCCATTTGGCCCAATCGTATGCGCTACCACGCGATTCCCTGGGTGGTCTTCACCTCGCCGGAAGTAGCCGGCTGCGGCTTCAATCCCACAGAGGCGGCGGACGCCGGCTACGACGCGATCAGCGAGACGCTTCCCCTGCAGGTAAGCGGCCGCTACCTGGCGGAGCATCCCCGGGAGCGAGGCACCGTGACGATCGTCGCCGACAGAGCAACTCGGCGACTGCTGGGCGTACAGATGTTAGGTAGCGGTGTGGGGGAGATCATCCACAGCGCCTCAGCAATGATAGAACAGGAACTCCGGATTGAAGATATCCGGGAAGTCGTCTTTCCCCACCCCACCGTGAGCGAAGCGCTCCGAGATGCGGCGTGGGCCATACAGTGAGCATATCAGGATAAGGAGCAGAAGATGCCAAAGACACAAACCGTTGACCCGAAAGAAGTCCGTAAGAGTCAGAAGCTCAAGATTTCGCCGATTCCGGTCAACCAATATGAACCGGATATCGCCTCAGAGCGCAAGACCTACGGCGACGACACCCTCAAACAGGTGTACTACGACATGGCCACGATCCGTGAGTTCGAAAACATGCTGAACAGCATCAAGATGACCGGTGAGTGGGAGGGCATGCAGTACTCCCATGGTGGTCCCGCCCACCTCTCAATCGGGCAGGAAAGCGCCGCGGTGGGGCTGGCGTTGAACCTAACCATTGAGGATTTTTTCTTCGGGAGCCACCGCAGCCATGGTGAGATCCTTGCCAAGTGCTACAGCGCGATCCACAAGCTGGATGACGGTGCTCTGCAGAGCACGATGGAGAGCTACCTCGGTGGTGATACGCTGCGCGTTGTGGAACGGGAGGGCCGACCGGATTCTATCACCGACCTGGCGGAAGATTTCGTTCTCTACGGAACGCTTGCGGAAATCTTTGCCCGGAAGGACGGCTTCAACCGCGGCCTCGGCGGATCGATGCACGCGTTTTTCGCGCCCTTCGGAAGCATGCCGAACAACGCGATCGTCGGCGGTAGCGCCGATATCGCCACCGGCTCGGCGATGTTTAAGCGGATCAACCGCAAGCCCGGTATCGTCATGGCGAACATCGGTGATGCCAGTTCCGGCTGCGGCCCCACCTGGGAGGCGATGATGATCGCCGCCATGGAACAGTACCAGACACTCTGGGACAAGGAGATCGGTGGCGCCCCGCCGATGCTATTCAACTTCTTTAACAACTTCTACGGCATGGGCGGACAGACCACCGGTGAAACGATGGGATTTCGCGTTCTGGCACGAATGGGGGCAGGAGTCAATCCTGACAACATGCACGCCGAGCGGGTGGACGGATACAATCCCCTGGCGGTGGCCGATGCGATCGCGCGCAAGAAGAAGATTCTTGAAGCGGGGCGCGGTCCGGTTCTCTTGGACACGATCACCTATCGTGTCAGCGGCCACAGCCCCTCCGACGCCTCCTCTTACCGCACCAAAGAGGAAGTTGAGTTGTGGAAAGACGCCGACGCCATCGCCTCCTATCGCTCTTACCTCGCTGAGAACAAAGTTGCCAAGAAGAACGAACTGGACGAGATGGACGCGCGCATCAAGGAAAAACTGAAGAAAGCGATGCGCCTCGCAACTGATCTCGAGACGAGCCCTCGGATGAACGGAGAGGAAATCTCGAGCTACATGTTTTCCAATGAGAAGGTTGAAGCGTTCGACGATCGCGAGCCGGAAGTACTCCTGCCGCTGGAGGAGAATCCCCGCGTGCAGCAGCTCGCCAAGAAAGAACGGTTCGGAAAAGATGCCAACGGCAAGGACGTCTCCAAGGTGAAGGTGTTTGCCTTGCGCGACGGTCTCTTCGAGGCGATGATTCACCGCTTCTACAAGGATCCCACAATGGTGGCCTACGGTGAAGAGAATCGTGATTGGGGCGGCGCCTTCGCCGTGTACCGCGGGCTTACCGAGGCGCTCCCCTACCACCGCCTGTTCAACACCTCGATCTCCGAGGGTGCCATCGTTGGTACCGGCGTCGGCTACGCGCTCTCCGGAGGCCGGGCAGTGGTGGAGCTGATGTATAACGACTTCATGGGGCGCGCCGGGGACGAGATCTTTAACCAGATGGCCAAGTGGCAGTCCATGAGCGCCGGCGTGCTCAAGATGCCGCTGGTGGTGCGCGTCTCCGTGGGAAGCAAGTACGGTGCCCAGCACTCTCAGGACTGGTCCAGCATCACCTCACACATTCCGGGGTTGAAGGTCTATTTTCCGTCCACTCCGTATGACGCCAAGGGAATGCTCAACCTCGCGCTCTCCGGTACCGATCCGGTGGTCTTTTTTGAAAGCCAACGCATCTACGACATCGGTGAGTTCTTTCACGAGGGCGGAGTTCCGAAGGAGTACTACGAGGTTCCGGAAGGTGAACCGGACGTTAAGCGACCGGGAAGCGACGTCACAATCGTTACGATCGGCGCGACGCTCTATCGGGCACTGGAAGCTGCGGATACGCTTGAAGCCACTTACGGCATAAGTGCCGAAGTGATCGACGCCCGCTTTATCAATCCTCTGAACGTGGAGACGATCGTTGAATCGGTGAAGAAGACCGGTCGCCTGGTGTTGGCCTCCGACGCCGTGGAACGGGGGAGCTTCCTGCACACGATCGCCGGGACTGTGGGCCGTGTTGCGTTCGACTATCTCGATGCCCCGCCGGTGGTGGTGGGATCGCGAAACTGGATCACCCCGGCAGTGGAACTTGAAGACTCCTTCTTCCCCCAGGCGGAGTGGATTGTAGATGCAATTCACGAACAGATCGTGCCACTCTCAGGACATACGGTATCCACCGTGCAGACCAACGGTGAGCTTCTCAAGCGATATCGGGGAGGTGTGTGATGCAACATGAATCAAAAATAGATGCAGCCCGAGTGCTGCCGGCGCTCCGCGGCGCCGGCTGGGACGGTACACGCTGCCGGACGTTGCGGCTTCTCGCAGAATCAGAAAAAGTAGCGTTGACGAAATCGAAGAACGCTGCGGAGATCCTCTCTATTGACGAGGAAGTGACCGATCCCGCAGAGATCGCCCGGCGCTATCAACAGCACCTGACCGGCACCCAGTCCCATCCAAGGCGGATTGTGGTGGGCGAGCAGGTAATTCTCGCCGGTCCGGCCGCAGATGAGCTGGACGTATCAACGCCGGTTGAGTCGAAGCCTACCGGGGGAGACCCCGTTGCCACGGCGGCCACATCCCGGGATCAGGTTATGCGCAACAGGATCGCCATCGTTACCGGGGCAGCGCAAGGTTTTGGATATGAGATCGCCCGGGGACTCGCGGCGGGCGGTGCGCAGGTGATCCTGGCCGACCTCAACCTCGAAGGAGCGCGCAACGCCGCCTCCACCCTCAACTCCCAGTTTGGACGCAAGGTACACTGGGGGGTTGAAGTGGATGTCACTCGGGAAGATTCGGTGCGCGAAATGGTGGAGGCAGTGGTTGCCGAGTACGGGGGATTCGACCTGGTGGTGAGCAACGCCGGCGTCCTGAAGGCGGGAAGCGTGAAACAACTCGCTGTGGAAGACTTCGAGTTTGTCACCCGCGTCAACTACGAGGGATTCTTCCTCATGACCAAGCACAGCGCCGCAATCCTGGAAACGCAGAATCGGGCCGCGGCCGCGGCGCAGCCGAATACCCCGCTGCAGACCGATATCATTGAAATCAACTCCAAGAGTGGGCTCATCGGCAGCAACAAGAACGGCGCCTACGCGGGCAGCAAGTTCGGTGGAATCGGATTGGTGCAGAGCTTCGCCCTGGAGCTTATCGAAGACAATGTAAAGGTTAACGCGATCTGTCCGGGGAACTTCTTTGACGGTCCCCTATGGAGCGATCCGGAGCGCGGCCTCTTTGTGCAGTACTTACGGGCCGGAAAGGTTCCCGGGGCCAAGACGATCGAGGACGTGCGCGCATCCTACGAGGCGCGGGTACCGATGAAGCGCGGTTGTACCGGAGCAGATGTGGTTCGGGCGATCGCCTACGTCGTGGAGCAGCCGTACGAAACGGGACAGGCGGTGCCGGTCACCGGCGGCCAGGAGATGCTGCGATAGATAGCAGCCGCCGTAAATACGCCGGTGGTCCCGCTCGGCGGCGTCCTCCCCGACTCCGGGCGGTGGTTGGTGCTTGGTGCCGGTGATCGCGGCTTAGCTGAGAGCGGGCGCCGCCTCCACCATCGATTCCGGTCGGTGGAGATCACTCCGCCGCGCGATTCCCGCATACAGCGCTACCCGTTCCGTCAGCGGCCGCAGATGGAACGGGTTCTCCGGGTGAAACAGACCGTATCGCGGGTCCTCAGCCGAGAGCTTCTCGTGAGCAATCAACGCCCAGGTGGTTTCGGTGAGGTGCCGAAACTCCGGCATCATCACTTCGGGACAGGTAAACACCTGCCGGCTGGAGTTGATGTCTACGCCGCTGATCTCCAGGAGCCCGGCAGCTTCCGCCAGGCGTTGCACCCGCCGGAGCTGATCCTTCGTGTTTCGTGGCGGCATATAGGTGATCGCCTGAAATCCCAGCGACGGAAGCTCGCCCACCAGCTCATCGAGAAAATCATCCTCGAATTTCTGGGCTTTCTTGTCGCCTGTGGGGGAATCGGTAACGTCCCCAAGGTAGGCGTAGGCCGGCAGTGCCCCGATCTCCCGCCCTAAGGCAGTTACTTCCTGGACCGGACGAGATTCAGCTTCCGAGGGCTGCACAAAGAAACGCTGCAGGAAATCCCCCTTGAACACGCCCAACAGATCGTAGAGATAGTGCGGGTTCTCCGCATCGGTGAGGAAGCGCTTCCGCCGATCGTCGAGGGGCACTTGAAGCTCTCGCTCCACGGTGGAAACCAGTGCCTCACCCCGGCCGAACATCTCCTCCAACCGAATCGCCAGCGCGTACAAGAGATGCCGCTCGGTGACGCTTCCGCCACGGTCCGCCCAACTCAGCGGTAACACATCGGAATCGTAGTCCAGCATCTCAACGCCTGCGCTTCGAAGGATCGCATTAAGCTCTTCCAATTGCCGACGGTTCCGCTCATGTCGTACACGCTGCAGCGGCTCCAGGTACGCTCGCAGACGCTGGATTCCGCTCTGAGGTACGCCATGCAGCACCATGTAGGCGATTCCCAGAGAATCGGGATTGTTCAGCCGACGCTCGCCGAACGTAGTTCCCGCGAAACTAACGCGGAGCTCGGCACCGACGGTTGATCCTATTCCAAGGATTCCGGCGGCCTCAGTGAGTTCTTCCGCGGCCCCGATGGAATCGTGATCGACCGACCCCACCGCCATGAGGCCGCTCTTCCGCGCCATATAGGCGGCGGCGGTGGGGGAATAGGGACTGAACGAATAATGGGTGTGGACGTGGTTGTTGACCTCTTCCGAGGGAGCCACATCGCGAATATCGCCGATGTTTTCCGCGACGACGGTGGCCAAGGCCTGGAGGCGGGCGGACCAGTTCTCCGCCTCAAGTTGATTGAGAATACCATCCATGACTGTGAGAGCTCCTTGTAACGCTATGTGTTGTTCTTAAGCGCCGAAACAACTTCCGGCAGTACGGTTTCGGCTTGATCATTGGGAACCTGACACGTGCCGGCGGCGGCATGTCCACCGCCACCGTAACTCAGCATCAATGCACCGATGTTGACGTCACAGGTGCGGTTAAAAATCGATTTACCCACGGTGAGCACCGTGTTCTGCCGTTTGAATCCCCAGATCACCTGCACCGAGACGTTACACTCCGGAAAGAGCGCGTACTTTACGAATCTGTTCCCGGCGTAGATCGTCTCCTCGCCGCGGAGATCCACGATCAGGACATTACCGTCTATATGCGAAGCGTGGGTGATCTGCTCCTTAAAACGCTCCTTGTGCTCCAAGTACAGTTCCATCCGCTCCGCCACGTCGGGAAGCCGAAGAATATCGTCAATATCATGATCGATGCAGTAGTCGATCAGATCCATCATGAGCTGATAATTGGAGATCCGGAAGTTACGAAATCGTCCCAGACCGGTTCGGGCATCCATGATGAAATTCAACAGATTCCAGTCTTCCGGTTCCAACACTTCTTCTCGGGTGAAATCGGCAGAGTCGCCCTTATCCACCGCTTCCAACATCGCATCACTCAACGACGGAAACGATTCAGAGCCACCGTAATAGTTGTAAACCACGCGGGCGGCACTCGGTGCGTCAGGATCTATGATGTAATTGTCTTTCTCACCGACACGGGCAACTTCGGAATAGTGGTGATCAAACGCCAGGTAGACGCCCTCCACATACGGAAGATTCGTGGTGATATCGTCACCGGAAATCGCGATAAGCCCATCCTGCATATCTTTGGGATGCACGAATTTGATCTCATCGATGAGCTGCTTGGATTTAAGGAGCACTGCGCACACAAGACCGTCAAAATCACTACGCGTGACAAGCCGGTACTTTTTATCACCGTCCATAGTTCCTCCGCATGTGGGCAAAGTGTACCCGAGAACACACCATTCCTCAAGCAAAAGCCCTTTTCCACCCTTCCCCCTTGGTCCGCCACCGGTGCCAAGGTACAATATCCCCATGAATACCAACGACGCGCACACAGTAGATTCCGCCACGCGACGCCGAATGGAGGACCTCGGCATCGACGTGGACCGCTCCCAAAAGATTCTCGCCGAATTCAACCGCGGTGCCTATGACGGTATTGAGCCGCTGGAGGCAAATGGTATACCGGAAATGGACGGGTCAACCATTATCGATCGGCGCGGAGACTCGAATCTTGCCCTCTCGGACGATGCCTACCGCGCGCGACTCGCCGAGTTGGCCCCGGAGATCCCGGCAGATCGGTTCGGTACAGTGCAGGATAGCAACCGGCACCTGACACATTCCGATCTGGAGACGATCGGAGTTCTCCTCTATCCCTACCTCTCCTATGGCGTCCTCAACGGCGGCAGTGCGACCAGTTACGCCGACGTCCATAAGAACCGCTCCTACGATGAAGATCTTTTTGAGCTGTATCGAACCCCCTTTAATCGGTTCAGTGATCACGTCCAGGGGAAACCGAAGGGAATCACGCCGGCCTACATCAATCCCGACGGAACCGCGGGCGCCAGTTTTCTCGAACTCAAGTTTCGCATGGTGCTGCGCGCCGGTGAACGGTACCGGCGTACCGCGAAAAAGATGGGAATCGCCCCACCCTCCGGGAACGACGGAGCCGCGCTGAAACCAGGACTTCCCTTTGTAGAAATGACCAGCCTCTTCACCGACGAAGCGATTCACGCTGCCTATGACCAGTATCGGGACAGCGTTTACCTGGAGGAATTCTCCCACCGCAACAGCGCCCTGGAGACCGCATCCGCGGTCCAGCCGTTGCTGGCGGCTATGACGCACTCCGAGGAGGGCCGGCCGAAACGATTCTTCCGCAGCGCCTGGGGCACTCCCGGGGAGCCTTTGGGCCTTCCCGGCGGACACGGCCAGAACTTCCAAGTGCTGGCGCAGATCTATCGCTCTCTGAAAGAGCGAGGAAAGCGATTCATCTACATGGGAAACGTCGACAATGTTGGATTCACGATCGAGCCCGTGTCGTTAGCGATACTGGCCCTCCGGGGAGCTCAGGCGGGGTTCGATTTCGCCTTTCGGACACCGGTAGACGTGAAGGGCGGAATCCTCGTGTACGATCATAATGGGGCGCTCACCTGCGGTGATATCGGTCCGGCGATCAGCACGGACCAGGTATTGGCCGCGGAGAACTCCGGCAAGAAGATCCTCTTTAATTGCGCCACCGGGCTGTTCAATCTCGACTACCTGGTGCCCAATCTCGATCGGGTAGTCAAAGATCTTCCCATGCGCATCTCCGATCAGAACAAGGACGCTGGTAAATACAGCCAGGCTGAACAGGTGACATGGGAGATCATCGGCATGCTCGACGACATCGTCGTCTTCGGTATCGACAAGTATCGCAGATTTCTCGCCGCCAAAATGCTCCTGGAGAGTTTCCTCACGAGCGGGCTGTTTCTCGAAGAGGCGGGCCGGATTCAGTCCACCGCGCCACACCTGGCGGAAGGGTTGGCCACCGTACTTCGTGAAGAGTACAACATGGAACTGAGCGATGGACGGTGGAGACCGGCGGCGCGCTAATCGGCGACCGTAACTGGCCCGCGGGTGGGAGTCCGTCCGGCGGTAGCCGCGCAGGCCGGCGGCCGGGAACGGCGGCCGGAGGTTCCGACTCTACCGGGAATCACGTCGCGTCACGCTGAAAATCCTTGTAGAGCAGGCTGTGCTGGATGCCGTGGTTATTCTGGTACTTTCCGCTGGTGTACGGATCGTAGTCGCCTTCGATGGTGTGGTAGAAAATCTGGCAGATCTGAACACCGGCGTAGATACGGATCGGCTGCACGGAGAACATCTCCAACGTCCAGAAACCCTTGAACCCCACATCACCGAATCCGGCGGTAATGTGTACGAAGAGCCCTAACCTCCCGACGGAGGAGCGGCCCTCCAACATCGGCACAAAGCCCTCGGTAGCCGTGTATTCCACCGTACGCCCCAGGTAGAGCCGATGCGGCTCCAAGAGAAGTCCCTCCGGCGGAATCACCAGCTCCCGAGAGGTGTTCTCGGTGCGCATATCGAGCTGGTCGTGTTCATACACGCGCACCTTATCGTGGAGCCGAAGATTATAACTATTCGGATTGAGCTGGGCGGGATCGAAGGGATCAATAACGATCCGCTCACCGAGATTCCGGTGGATTTCTCGACCTGAAAGAACCATACTAATCTCCTCGAGAGCGCGCAAAAAACCCGCAGCGGGTGCTGCGGGCAACAATTGTATCGTTACAACGATGTATGAATTACATCAGGTCCTTGGGACGCCGGCCTTGGTTGCCGGTCTTCTCACAGACCGCAAAATGGCGCATCTTACCGTTCTCAAATACACTCTTCATTACGATCTTGCCGCCCCAGCGACTCATGAGTTCTTGGGCGCCTTCGCGCCGTGCGTTCTTTGAAATTTTTCCTGCCATACGCGACCCTCCTTCTTCTCACTGATTAGCCGATCTCAACGCCGGAAGGCGGAAATCCGCTGAAACGGTACTATCTCAGAATAAGGGAGGAGAATCAAGACCGTCAATCAGTGGATCAGTCTTCGTCGAAAAATACCATATCTTCCGGACGCGCTACGACGCGACGGTCATCGCTGGGCCCGAGAATCTGGGCCACCTCCGAGGAGCGCTTTCCGATAACCAAGCTCAATTCCCGGCTGCTGAAGGAGCTTACCAGCTTGGCGCAGTCGTTGACCAACACCACCTCCCCGGCATCAAAATTACCGTCCACCGCGACGAGCCCCCTGGGAAGCAGGCTATTGTGCCGTCGAATCGCGTCTATCGCCCCCTGGTCAACGTGAATCGTTCCCCGCGGTGCGCTGTGCAACAGCCAGCGGGACCGGTTTCGCAAGGTTCGGCGCGGAGCAAAGACGGTGCCCACCATCTCCCCCGCAATAATCCGGGTCAGGACATCGCGTTCACGGCCGTGCGCCAGCACCACTCGGCAACCACCGTCGGCAGCGATCCGCACCGCCTTAAGCTTGGTCGCCATGCCTCCGGTACCCAGGGAGGTACCGGCTTTGCCGGCGGCCTCGATCATTTCCGCTCCAACCACCTCCACCGTGTCGCGTTTGGTGGCATTGCTGTCGTGGCGAGGATCACGATCGTAGTAGCCATCAACGTCACTCAGGAGAATCAGCAGTCCCGCGTCAACTTTACTGGCCACCAAAGCGCTGAGCTGATCGTTATCCCCGAAGGCAGTACCGATCTCAGCGGTGGCGACACTGTCGTTCTCGTTAAAGACCGGCACCACACCCAGCTCCAGCAGACGTTCCACGGCATTTCGAAGCCGCACATAACTGGAGCGGCCGTCCAGCGCCTCGCGAGTTATAAGCGTTTGGGCAGCGATTATGCCGCAAGCCGCAAACCCCTCGCGGTATACCTGCATTAAGACCGGTTGCCCCACCGCGGCGCACGCTTGCCGCAGTACCACGTCCTGCACCCGGCCGGTAATCCGTAGCTCCCGCGCCCCTAAACCGATTGCGCCGGAACTGACGATACACACTTCTAAGCCCCTGTCTCGAAGCTCCGCCACCTGCCGCGCTATGTCAAAGACGAACTCCCGATCTAAATCCTCTTCCCGGGTGAGCACATTGGTGCCCAGCTTGACCACAACGCGACGGACGTCGCCGAAGGATCTCATGAGGCGGGCAGGTTCCGATGCGTGAACGTACGGCGACCGCTGGTGTAGTCCTCCACGATGTGTCCCTGGCCCTGGACTTCCCACTTGTACGTTACCAGCCCTTCAACCCCCACCGGACCGCGCGCGTGAATCCGGGCGGTGCTGATACCCACCTCAGCGCCGAGGCCGTACCGGAAGCCGTCCGCGAAACGGGTACTCGCGTTCCACATAACCGACGCCGAATCGACGCCGTTGAGAAAACGCTCCGCCGCGGGGCCGTCATCGGTGACGATCGCGTCGGTATGGCCGCTGCCGTACCGGTTGATGTGAGCCACCGCTTCCTCCAGGGAATCTACAACTTTCACCGAAAGAATCAGGGCCAGGTACTCCGTGGACCAGTCTTCCTCCTGCACCGGCTCCATGTCCGCCACGTAAGAGCGACTGCGCGGGCACCCACGCAGTTCCACGCCCTTCTCCCGCAGTGCCGCGGCAACCGGCGGCAGCAAACGCTCCGCGGCATCGGCGTGAACCAGCAGCGTCTCGATCGTGTTACACACCGCCACATACTGCGTCTTGGAATCTACCGCAATCGGCACCGCCCGCTCCACCGAAGCTGCAGCGTCCAGATACAAGTGGCAGATTCCATCAGCGTGCCCAAGAACCGGAATTCGCGTGTGATCCATGATGTAGCGGACGAATTCGTTGCTCCCTCGGGGAATCATGAGATCGATCAGGTCATCCAGCTCCAGCAACGCCTCCACGTCGGCGCGCGTCTCCACGAGCTGAATCCAGCCTTCGGGAATGCCCGCCTCCGCCGTAGCGTCAGCGATGATCCTCGCCAGAATTCGGTTGCTCTCCGCCGCCTCGGAGCCGCCTTTTAGGACCAGCGCGTTCCCGCTCTTCAGCGCAAGACTTGCGATCTGTACCAGCGCGTCCGGCCTCGATTCAAAGATCATGGCGATCACCCCGATCGGCGTCGACTTCTGCGTGAGCACGAGCCCGTCATCCAGCTCCCGACGACTCAATACACGACCCACCGGATCTTCAAGCTGTGCCACCGAACGAACGCCGGTGATCGACTGCGTCAGCTTCTTCTCATCAAAGGTAAGCCGCTTGTAGAGTGGTTGCGCCAGGCCCGACTCCTCAGCCCGCGCGAGATCCGCGGAGTTGGCTTTGGCGATTTCATCACTCCCGGCGCGAAGCGCCGTGGCGATCGCCTCGAGCCCGCCGTCGCGCGCGCCACTATCGAGGTTTCGCACGGTGAGCGCCGCCTCTGCGGCGCGCTCCACCCGTTCGCGTATCGTGCTCATCCGATACCTCCCCGCTTCAGTTCGCCTGCGGTCCAGCGCAGCAATTCTACCGTCTCCTCCCAGCCGATACAGGCGTCGGTGATCGACTGACCGTACACGAGGGTATCCGCCGTTCCCTTCAGATCC
>JBBDTM010000020.1:0-10004 GCA_040904425.1 Alkalispirochaeta sp. | reverse complement strand
GAGCAGCGACGGTAACGTCGCGACCAGCACCAGTGCGGATGGATTTTGGGGGCGGCTGGACCGATACGCCGCCGTACACGCTGCGAGAAGGCGGGCGGGTGTGCAATGTGGCGATCGACCTTAACGGCCAGCCGCCGATTCAAGTGTTTTGCCGGCCGGTGGCAGAGCCGGAGATTCGGCTTCACTCCATCGACCTGGGCGACGGTGAGCGCGTCACGAGCTTTACCGCGCTCGAGGAACGCGGCGACAGCTGTGTATCCTTGGATTTACCCAAGCCAACCACCCAGGAAAGACGCTCACCGATGTGCTCGGCGAGATCGGCGGCGGCGTGGAAGTGACGTTGCTCGCGGCGGTACCCAATAAAGTCGCGTACCGCAGCGGCACGATGCCGATGCGAGGAACGCGACGACAGGGTAGCGGCCTGGGGACCTCGAGTATCCTGGGAGCGGTGCTGTTAGCCGCGCTGGAGCGCTTCTTCGGTGTGTTTGACGAACGTCACATCAACACCGGTGAGCTCTACCGCCAGGTACTGCAGATGGAGCAGATGCTCACCACCGGCGGCGGGTGGCAGGACCAAATCGGTGGGGTAGCCGGAGGCATAAGCCGCGTACCGCAGGAACGAGGAACGCGGCGACAGTCAAGTATGCGGTAAGCCCGCCTGGGCTGCGACCCGACTTGGCCGTCTACCAACTGGACCCGTGGCTCTTTGAAGACCCTGAGGCAGTGGGGCGCTACACATTATTCTACACCGGCGCGACGCGGCTGGCTCGGAACATTCTCGAAGAGGTGGTAGACGGCTACAACAGCATGAACCCGGCAAGCCTCTTCACCGTGCGCCGGATCGGCGCTCTGGCCGATGCCGCCCGCGACGCCTTCTCCCTGCGCGATATCGACCGCCTGGCATGGGTGGTTCGCGAAAGTTGGAAAGAGAACCGGCTGATCCACCCCAGTACCACCAACGCTGAAATTGACGAGATGTTGGCGGCTCCCGGCGTAGCCGAAAACTACCAGGCGATGAAGCTACTGGGCGCCGGTGGCGGCGGATATGCCTTCTTTATCAGTGAGAGTATGGAGGCGGCCGAGCGCCTGCGAGATGGCCTGGAAGCGTGGGCCGCGGGGCGAGCGTCCTCAAGAACCGATGGACACGGTGCGCGGGTCGTGGAGTTGAGCCTCAATCGGGCGGGGCTGCAGGTGACGGTAAGTTGAGTGAGGTGACCGCCCCCTCGAGGGCGGTCTTTCGCCGGCCTGACCCAACGCAGCGCCCGCCGAGAGCGTCAGTTCGACCTTTTAAATGGTCCGGGAGCGCTGAGCGATTTCGCGAAGCGGTGTGGTTGATTGAGCTGTCTATAAGTATTATGAGAGTCATGGTAAGTCGAGAAACCGTAATGCGCCATTTAGAAAAGGTTCCGGATGAATCGATTAGAGACCTTTCTTAAAACGCACCTCGAAGGTGAACGATTTGAGCACCACTCGATACCTCTCGATTTGCTTCGAGATCTCTCTTCCATAGAGGATCTGGTAGTTGAAGCAGCGAAATGGCGGTATCTCCAAGATCATCCGGATCGGCTCCGCGTGCCAAAGGGATTTACGGACACCGTTTTTCTATCGCTTTCGGCGATAGAGTCGGGAAGCGCGGTGGCCACCATTAATCTTGTTGTTAAAACTGAAGAACTATTCGATCAAACTGAACTCTATTTCGAGCGGGCACGTGAGTCGGTATTGGGAGCTATTGGCGCCGCCGAGCAGTCTGGCCGTATCCTGGATCATCTACCGGAAAATCTCCTGAACTACTTCAACCGTATAGGCAGAAGTTTGCGAGAAGGAGAAGCGCTGGTGCTGGGTGATCGAGACGGAGCGACCCGAGCTCGTCTCACCCCTCCCGTCCGGAAGTCCCTTGTCTTTGCAAGCGACAAGGCCAGGCAATACTCCGAGGACGTTACGTTACGTGGCTCCGTCCCGGAAGTTGATCAAGAACGTCGGACGTTTCAATTGCAGCTTGCGGGTGGTCGTAGGATCGGCGCGGATATCGACCCTGCCCATGAAAGCGTTATACTCCGTGTCTTTAATCACTATCGCGAGAATATGAAGATATCGGTGCAGGGAGTTGCCGTTTACGACAAGGCCAACCGTCTCCAACGGATAGAGTCCGTAGACCATGTGGCTGAGCTTGACCCGTTGGACGTTGCGGCCAGGATCGACGAGTTGAAACTTCTCGCCGACGGATGGCTGGATGGCGCTGGAATAGCCCCGGATAATGCTGCACTCGAATGGGTTCAGGAGCTTTTTGAGACGCATTTCCCGAACCACTTGCAGCTTCCATTCCTGTATCCAACTCCGGAGGGTGGCATACAGGCCGAGTGGAGCATTGGTACGATGGAGATCACGTTGGAGATCGACCTTACGGAACAGACCGGTGATTGGCACGAGTACAATTCCGAGAGCGAGGACGAGATTGTAAGGGCTCTTCACTTTGAGGAGTCCGATGCTATTGCATGGGTGGTGCACCGTATCGAGGAGTCGCAACGTGAGACCTGAGACGGCCGGATCCGGAGACGTTTCCAGAACACGCGGTTATTGACTTCAGCGAGTATGGAGAGAACGAGATACGGAAACGAGCCAAGCAGTTAAAGACATTCGCGATGAGTCGGGGATGGCTCTATCGCTACGACAGTTCACCGAACTGACCGTCGTGATGAAGATCCGGACGCCCCCTCGAGGGCGGTCTTTCGCCTTCCCTTGGACGTACGGGTCGTACCGCAGCGTAGCGATTCAGGTGCGGACCCACCGGACCGCACCGACAGGAACGATCCCGACACCCCGGGAGCCGGCCGAGAACGGCAGTTCGACCTTTGAAATGCTCCACGAGCTTGATGCCGGGACCGGTCCAGCGGAACAATGTTGGATACGCCAGGGAGGATTGTATGAATGATGCGATCGAAAATCTTATTCAATCGAACCCCGAACAGATACGGGCGGCGTTGGAGTACGCGGCTCTCGTCTTCAAGAACGACGTAATATATCCGCTCGGCGCATAGACAGGGCCACCCTTGTGGCGGATGTAATGGTGTACGCCGACGGAAGAATCGAAATGCTTCCTGCGGGAGCTGGTAGAAGTGTCGGCACACACCTGCAGGAAAGTAGACTGGCAATATGGGATCAACCATGGTACTTTCTGATAGATGAACGTCCCTAAAGTCATGGACCCCCAACCGCTGTTCGATGTGATGATTCGTATCGAGTACGCCAGTGACCGGGACCGCCCCTCTCTGATGCGTGACTGGACAGCCGTTCTCGCTGATCTGATGCCTCAGATGGATCTGACCCCCAGCAGTGACGATCAGCCGGTGCCGGTTGTTCGCTTCTTTGATGAAGTATTGAGCGTCGCCGTCCATGATTCCATGATTGCGGTACGAACGATGGCCGAGTATCCCGGTTGGGACACCGTACGGAGCCGGATGTCCGACGTACTCAAAAAGGCGTCCCGTGATGTACTCGGAATTGCCACCGTGACGAAGATATCAATGAATTATCTCAATTATTTTCGACAGTCCGCTACCATGGAGGACGTTGTGACCGCTAGTTCCCTCTGGCCGGAATCATTTCGTCGTGATCGCACATCATTACGTCACGCATGGCAACCACGTGCAGCAACAGAATGTGGCCACGAGGTGATCATTGGTGATGGCGTTACGTTTGATTCAAATGATGAACGGGGAGTTATCCTGGACATCACAGCATGGACCGAACAAGACGTTCCTATTTCGGATAGTCAATCTATCCTCAATCAACTGGACAGAGTCCACAGATACGAGAAGCGTCTGTTTGCTGCATTGGTACAACCGGCACTCCTGGCAACGACAACCAAAGAATGGGAGGACTGTGACGATGACTGATCATGCGCTTCCGAATGATACGTTTTTCATTACAAAACAGCTTCCGCGGATAGTGCTGCGGGATGCTCAACGCCTTCAACAGAAGCGACATATCATTGAAGTCAAAGAGAAAATGCGGGTGGCCCGGGGTAGTCGTCGTGGCAGTGCGCCGGAAATACCCTGGATTTCCGAGAAAATCGCCACCCTGCCGCTGGATCGCTGGGTTGTGGAGAGTCCGGAGGACGGCACGTGGTTTTTCAAAGTTGTCCTCAATGGAGGCTTGCGGGCCAATATACAGGTGGATCGTGATGACGATGCCTTCGTTTCCATCCACAGAGACGGCGCCTCGGTGGGACTGGCAACTGGTGGTCTCAAGCAGGTAACGACCGCGCTGATGCGCCTTTGTTATAATCGATAGACTCTGATCGGTGATGGAGTATCCGGATCGTTTGATCCCGCGGCCATTCTACACGCGCATTGATACCACTGTGATACCGGAAGGTGCCGTATTTCTGAGGCGAATCGGAACCGAAAATCGCAGCGTCGTCGTCGACGAACTGGGAGAATTGCCTGTTTCAACCTTTCTTGGAACCGAATCGCTTACCCGGATGAACGGTCTTTCGGTGAACATACAGGGTGTATTTCGCGTTGAGGATATTCACATCAAGCTGGTAACATTGAAGTCCGGGGGATCGCCGGATGAGCAATGGAAACCGGGCGTTTGGCTTCCCGCTGTCAACGACGTTGAATGGGAATACCTGACGGAAGTGACAGCGGTGTGCCTGCCGTTCTCGTGGTGGCAGTTACGACCATTTCCCATGCGTGACGAGGTCGAACTGGATGAACTGTGGAGGATGTCGGGTCGTACGCAATGGACGCATGCGCCGACCGTGACCAATTTCCGGCATTTTGAACTTCATTTCGTAGACATGCACTCCGGTGACCCCGTCAGAAACACGAAATCGAAATGGAAGAAGAAAGCCTACGGATTTGTCCTTCGGGATGCGCTGTCCACACCGGGCGCGATCAGCGTAGAGGCGATACCCTTTGTGCCGGTTCCGCCCGCCGCTTACGGTAACGCTGCTCGAAGATCTTGACGACTTGGCCGTTGTCGCTGAGCGGCAATCTGAGGAAACGGTGCACGATGCCTTCCTCGATCGTTCCTTTCAAAAGGGCAAAACATGACGGTTGAGCATGCGAAAGAATCTGGCGCCTTCGATGAGTTGGTCTATCGCGAGATCGGAAAGCGGTCTTCATAGCGGTGCGGCTTCCTCCCCAGGATACAAAAAGACTTGACCGGAATCTCGTGAGAGCATAACACTTATACCGCAATGCGATTCGAATTTGATCACCGAAAGAGTGAGGGCTTACGAAACAATCCCAAGCGCCGCACTGGATTCGAGCAAGCACTGTATGAAAAAAACACCTGATATCCCCACTGCCGAAGAGATTGCCGAACGTCAGGCAGTTATCAAATCGTACTCACGGCAGGCGCTCGACCAGCACTACCAGGCGATACACAAAGGTTGAACAGAAACATCGTGAGCATGACTATCGCGTGCGATCGCTGAATGAAAGGTATGGTCCCAACGTCGCCGGTTGTCACAATCTATTGCACGGCAGGAATGCACGATTAAAACATCGAGTTGATTTGCAGTCATTGACAGTCGTTACACTCCAGCTTTGCCCTACTGCTGTCCCGAGCACGTACTCCGGATATCTTCCACAAGGGCGGGCTTTCGCCTTTCCTTGGACTCCAGGAGCCGGCCGAAAGCGCCAGTTCGATTTCCATGAGGACGGTATAAGTGAAGAATTATTATGAGTGAGGTTGGCGATTTCGCGAAGCGGCGTGGTGGTGACACGCGTGACACTCAGCTCTTTCAAGAAAGCAGCATGACGTCAGTCTGGAACACCCCTGAGGATGAGGTTTGGAACGATGTACCGAGCCGGTGAGGCGCATAGTCCACGGAGATCAGCAAGAGCATCTATCTCGAACCCTACCGGAACGAGACAGGAAACGCAGGTTGCTCCAATTCGTAATGTGGATTAGCCTTAGCATGGGAATCAGCGAGGAAGAACTCTTATGATAGTCGATTATTTACAGGCTGCACTTGATGTCGCCCATTACGAGATTATTGATGATCCCGAACCGTATTACGGCGAGGTAAGTGCCCTGCCTGGTGTCTATGCGACGGGTGATACTCTCGAAGCTTGTCGGCAGAGTCTATCAGAAGTCATCGAAGGCTGGTTGATCATTAGCCTGAAAAAGAATCTACCGATCCCGACAATTAATGGGGTCACCATCGAACCGTATCATCAAGCTGCGGTGTAGGCTGCAATGCCACTGTCAGGCAGGGATTGAACGAACCCAATGGCTAAACGGAAAACCCGACTGACCCTCTCCCGTCAGATCTCTGCCGAACAAGGAAGACAGGCAAGTATCGGGAAGAGGAAACATGAAAATACGATATGACCAAAATGTGGATCCACTCACGACCATGGAGTATCAACTCACCCCGCAACCTCCCTGCCGCTCGGCGTAGGAATCTCAGACTGCTATCTAAGGCGCAAATGTCGGGCGTGAATCCGCCCTCGAGTGCGGGAGGACGAAACATGACTATTCGGTATTTCAGCGATACGGACACGGCACTTATTGACTTCACTGACAAAGCGATAGCGGAAACCAAGGAAATCAACGAGAACAACTATGTCGACGTAGACGAGCACGGAAACATCGTGAGCATGACGATCGAGCATGCGAAAGAATCCGGCGCCCTCGATGAGTTGGTGTATCGCGAGATCGGAAAGCGCTCTGCATAGCGGGACGACAGCGCCGCCCTCGCCAGGATTATGGATGTCTACGATGTTGCTGCCATGAACCGCGATGTGAGTGACGACGTCGTGTTGTCGATAGCGCGTGCTCAAGACGGAGAATCATGTTTGTCATTCTTCCATGGTACGATATCTTGAGAAGGAAGCAATGCGGTTGCCTGTGCGTGACCGCGCACTCCTTAACGACCATGCCGCGCGCACTGTGCAGCCGGCATGGGCGGCGGAGGCCGAAGACAGGATAGCGGCATATCGCCGTGGCGACCTTTCCGCGGTCGACGGCCCAAGTAGCCTCAAAAAACTGCGTTCCCGGTATCGCGCGCATCATGCGTCAACCTCCAGCCAGGGCGGAGGTGTCCGGAAACGATCGAAGATGTCTGACGCGAAGGACCAAAAAAACTTGACCGGACTCTCGTGAAAGTATAACACTTATACCAGCAATGCGATTCGAATTTGATCACGGAAAGAGTGAGCGTTTACAAAACAATCCCAAGCGCCGCATTGGATTTGAACAGGCACTGTATGAAAAAAACACCTGATATCCCCACTGCCGAAGAGATTGCCGAACGTGCGGACCGAGGTGAAGATATCTCGGAATACTTCACCAATTCCGGAAGGATGAGGAAGCCGGTCCAGCGCGTGAACGTCGATTTTACCGTTGAAATGATCCACGAGCTTGATGCCGTGGCCAGTGATCTCAATATCAGCCGTCAGGCAGTTATCAAATCCTACTTACGGCAGGCGCTCGACCAGCACTACCAGGCAATACACAAGCGATAAACGAGAGTTCGAAAACGGGGCAGCTTCATGCAGCACCGTGCGAGGAATTGAAGCGGAGATGTCGGTGCGTTCCAGCGGGGACACGCCCTGTCCTGGAATCTGACAGACCGAGAAATACCCGTGGAGATACGGATTCAAGCCTCAGGAGCAGCGCACCAGAACAACGCTGGATACGCACACGTCTCAAAGAAAGCGAACCGAGGTGTTCGTATACGCAGGCGGAAAGCTCTGCATGACAGCGTTTCGGCCGCTGGTGTTTATTTATATAGACAAAACCGTATTATGTGTCTACAATAATGAACATGCAACGAAAAGGACCCCAGCTTTTTCCCTCCGACCAACGACGACTCCAAGAGCTTGGCGAGCGGTTTCGGCTCGCGCGACTGCGCCGAAAGTTCTCCGTTGGAACGGCGGCGACTCGCGCCGGTATCTCGCGAACGACGTTGTACAAGGTGGAGCGGGGCGATTCCGCGGTTACTCTCGGGGTGTATGTGCGGGTCCTTGCGGTGTATGGATTGAGCGATGAAATAGATCGCATGGCAGTGGATGATGCTCTCGGCCGTCGACTGCAGGATTTGGCGCTCATGCCGGACAGGACGTGACGATGCGCGCCGAGCTCGAGGTATGGATAGACAGCGACGTTCTCCCTCTGAAGCGGATCGGCACGCTTTCCCATGATCGCGGAACTGTCTGGTTTACTTATGAGGACGAGTGGCTCAACTCGCCGGTGGCATTTCAGATAGACCCTCGCCTGCAACTCGTGTCCGGTCCTGCGTACGCCCGCCGGGAATCGGGAAACTTCAGTGTTTTCCTGGATTCCGCTCCCGACAGGTGGGGACAGATGCTCATGAACCGTCGAGAGTTGTTGGCGGCGAAGGACGAGCACAGAGCCCCGCACAAACTGTATCTCTGGGATTACCTCACAGGTGTCCAGGACGAGACGCGGCAGGGTGCCTTACGCTTCAAGCCGCCGGGAACCGATCGGTTCATTGCTCACGATGCATTGGCGGCGCCGCCGGTGAGCGCGCTTCATACGCTGTCTGATGTCGCGACTGAGCTTACGCGGACAGATCATGATGATCTCTCCCAATTGAAGCGGTGGCTCGCCATCCTCATTGCGCCGGGATCGTCTTTGGGGGGCGCGCGCCCCAAGGCAAACGTTATCGACGACGACGGGACGTATTGGATCGCCAAGTTCCCCGCCTATCAAGACCGCCGTAACGTAGGTGCATGGGAGTATGTGACCTGGGGGCTTGCGAGCCGAGCCGGTGTTGATGTCCCACCGGCTGCGATCGATCGCGTTGGGTCGTCTCCGTACCATACGTTTCGCGTTCGTCGTTTTGATCGCGTCGGGGGAACACGCCGGTTTTACGCGTCTGCGTTGACGCTTCTCGACAAGGATGCAGGGGATGAGGCGAGCTACCTCGAGCTGGCGGAGTTTCTCAGCAATCACGGTGACCCAAGATTCCTTGAAGATGATCTGAAGCAGCTCTTCCGGAGGGTGGCGTTTAACGTTGCCGTCGGAAACCGCGATGATCATTTGCGGAACCACGGGTTCATCCTGGATAACGGTGGGTGGAGACTGTCTCCCGCGTTTGACGTCAATCCTAACGTGGACAAAGAGGCGCACGTTCTCAATATCGATGACATCGATAATCGACCGGAAATGTCAACGGTCCTCTCCACGGCGCCATACTATCGACTCCGTTCTACTACCGCGAACTCGGTGATTGCTGAGGTGGTGGCGGCCGTACGGGACTGGCGTGAAGAAGCACGGCGCCTGGGGCTCTCGCAGGAGGAGCGCCTTGAGATGTCTCGTGCCTTCGAAGCGAGTGTGTGAGCGGTACGCGCACGACCGGTGCCCGGACCACCCCCTCGAGGGCGGTCTTACGCCGGCCTGACCCGTCACGGCGCCGGCCGAGAGCGCCAGTTCGACCTTACCCGTATCCCGGCCCTCGTCGCCGGTATCTACCATGGGATAGCTCTCGCGTCTCCCGTACTGCCGTACACCGCCTCGGCAGCGGCGCTGCATGCGAAAATGTGAGTCGCTGCGGAAGCTGCCTGAAGCCAGTTGCGTTTCGCAGACGGCATGATTTACCGCAATCGCCCGCAGCAACAATCTGCTCCTTGTTACTCTCCACCGCGCCCCATCATGGGCGCGTGCTCGAGACGGAATATCGTGTTTGTCATTCTTGCATAGTACGACATACTTCGCTCATGGACGAGAAGATTCTTGAGAAGGAAGCAATGCGGTTGCCTGTGCGTGACCGCGCACTCCTTAACGATCATGCCGCGCGCACTGTGCAGCCGGCATGGGCGGCGGAGGCCGAAGACAGGATAGCGGCATATCGCCGTGGCGACCTTTCCGCGGTCGACGGCCCAAGTAGCCTCAAAGAACTGCGTTCCCGCTATCGCGCGTGACTTATCGATTCCTCTCTCCGGCCAGGGCGGAGCTGTCGGGTAACCATCGAAGATGTCTGACGCGAAGGACCAAAAAGACTTGACCGGACTCTCGTGAGAGTA
>JBBDTM010000019.1:0-51842 GCA_040904425.1 Alkalispirochaeta sp. | reverse complement strand
ATTCCTACGTGAGGCACCCTTTTCCCTGGGTAACATTTCTAGGTGAGGCAATACGGCCCTGCCGCGCCACGATCATTTCTCAACCTTGGCCTGAACGCTACCGATATTCACCATATGGTACGTGGACTGTTTACCGGCGCCAGCGGCATGCTGGCTCAACAACACCGGATGGATGCGATCTCTAATAACCTCGCCAACGCCGATACAACCGGCTATAAGCGTGACGTGTCGGTTCACAAAGCGTTTCCTGAGCTTCTCCTGCGGCGCACCGACGACGGCGTCGTACAGTTTCCCTACCGCAACGAGCCGGTGGGAAGCATCGATAAGGCACCGATCGTAGGTAGGTTGGGGACCGGAGTCGAGCAGAACGAAGTGTTTACGATCTTCGAACAGGGTGCGGTGAAAGAAACGTCCAATTCTTTCGACCTGGCGCTTGAAGGGGAAGGATTCTTTGTCGTGGACACACCCTACGGCGAACGGTACACGCGCAACGGAAGTTTCACGATCGGCCCCGAAAGTCTCTTGGTGACGCAGCAGGGATATCCGGTTCTCGGGGAAGACGGCACCCCGATCCGAGTTCAGCAGAACAACTTTGCCGTGGACGATCAGGGGCGCGTCTTCGCCAATGAGGAATTTCTCAACGATCCGGACCGGCTGGTACAGATGCGCGAAAACGGCTGGGACGAGACGGTGCAAATCGGAACGCTCCGCCTGGTAGGGGTGGATGAGCCGCGCTACCTACAGAAAGAAGGGGGAAATCTCTGGAATACCACCAGGGAAAGCGGAAACGCCGTAGACCGGCTGGATGCGGAGCGCCCCGCCGTGCTTCAGGGATTTCTGGAAACGGCCAACGTGAACCCGGTAACCGAGATGACCCAGATGATCGAAGTGAATCGCGCGTACGAATCCAACCAGAAAGCGATCCAGACCCAGGACCAGAGTACGGCCCGGCTGATCGCCGAGGTCTTGAGAGCACAGTAATGAAATCCACGCCACGTAGAGGAGCCAAAAGATGATGCGTTCACTATGGACTGCCGCATCCGGCATGACCGGTCAGCAGTTCAACATCGACACCGTGTCAAACAACCTGTCCAACGTAAACACTACCGGTTTTAAGCGAAACCGCGCCGACTTTGAGGACCTCCTGTATCAGACCACCCGCACCGCCGGCACGCCGGCCACCGAGCAGACGCTGGTACCTACACCGGTGACGGTGGGACACGGCGTGAAAGTAGCGGGCTCCGCAAAAGAGTTTGAACAGGGAAGCCTCCAGCAGACGGGAAATATCAGCGACATCGCGATTGAAGGGGAAGGGTTCTTTCGGGTACAAGACAGCGATGGTACGTTCTCCTACACCCGGGACGGCTCATTCAAGATCGACGCCAACGGTCAGCTGGTTACCAACAACGGCCACCGCGTCGTTCCCGAGATAATCATGCCTCCCCAGTTTCAGCGGGACAGTCTGAACATCACCCAGGACGGACGGATCACGGTACTGGTGCCGGGACAGGAGACACCGATCCAGGTGGGACAGATGGAGCTGTACCGATTCGTGAATCCCGGCGGCATGAACGCCGTCGGTCAGAACCTTTATAAGGAAACCGCCGCCAGCGGTGAGGCGCTGGGAGACACGCCGGGCGACGACGGAATGGGCCGGCTCCAGCACAAGTTTCTGGAGATGTCCAACGTCTCCGTCGTTTCGGAGATGGTGAACATGATCGTGGCGCAGCGCGCGTACGAGATGAACAGCCGCGCGATCCAGACCAGCGACTCAATGCTCGGCATAGCCAACGGGCTCAAGCGATAACCGGTACGGGAGGTAGCGTATGATTGGCAATAGTTCATTTAATCCGACCAACAGTTCGGCAAATATGGCGCAGCTTCAGCTTCAGAATCTCCGGTACAATATTCCCGAGGGAGATCACAATTCGCAACTTCGGTCCGTGGCGGAAGATTTCGAGACGATCTTCGTGAAGCAGATGCTGGACAGCATGCGTAGCACGCTCAATGAAGACAACCGCCTGGTGGACACCGGAATGGCGGGAAATTACTTTGAGGACATGCTCTACGACGAGTACGCTGATGTCATGTCTAAAACCGCCGGCTTCGGATTGGCCGATATGATTGTGAACCAGTATGGAGCGTGATATGTTCGACTTAGAAACGAAGATATCCCCCGAAGTGTATATTTTTCTGTAAGTGCACAGGGCAACGTGTATGAAATAGTGTACGAATTCTGGACCCGTCCATATGGACGGGTTTTCTATTTGTATGTGACGCAACAAATTATGACTGCACAATGAATTCATTCGTGGTTGGCACCGCTTTTGCTATAAAATACCCAGGAGGATGGTATGGCACACAAGCGAATCGCAAGCCAGTCCCAGTCTGATGCTCTTCAATCGTATTACTCACAAATCCGGTTGACCCGGCTCCTGACGGCGGAGGAGGAGCAAGATCTCTCCCGTCGGATTCAGAACGGAGACACCGAAGCACAGCGCACCCTCATCGAGAGCAACCTCCGGCTCGTGGTGAAGATTGCGAAGGCGTATGTGAGCCCCGACGTGTCGTTACTGGATCTTATTCAGGATGGAAACTTAGGCCTACTCAAGGCCGCCGGGCGTTTCGACTATCGCAAAGGCGTGCGTTTCAGCACGTACGCCGCATGGTGGATCAAACAGGCGATTACCCGTTCGCTAGCCAATCGCCGACGGGCGATTCGACTCCCGCACCGCAAAGAGGACGCGCTCAAGCGTATCCAGCGCGCCTACAACTATCTCTGTCAACGGTTAATGCGGCCCCCCACGTCGCAGGAGATCGCCGGGGAGGTCCGACTTAGTACCGAAGAAGTCTCGGAAATTATGCGGATCGCCATCTCTCCGGTATCCCTCGACGTTGAGATTAATGACGAAAACGGCACCATGATGGATCTTCTTGAGGATTATACCTACTCGCCGGATGAGACTGTCCTGGAGGATGCTCTTCGACAAGAAACGTGGAACAGCGTGAACCGCTTGAAGGAACGCGAGCGTGACGTAATTCGCTACCGCTACGCCTTGGACGGCGGCGAACGGCATACCCTGAAAAAGATATCGGATGAGATGGGTATCTCCCCGGAGACGGTACGCCAAATAGAGATGCGAGCGATCAAGAAGCTCCGCTGCGATGCCGAACATCTGAAGCAGATGATGGTGAACTGACCGCATCTGGAGGGGTATGCACGGTTGGCGAGCGAGTATCGTTCTTCTCATTCTGTTGGTGGCAACGGTCACGGGAATGGTGTGGCTCTTGCGGCCCTCCGCGTTTGGACCTACCGGCGCAATATCGCCTCTAGAGGTCTCCGCCGTTCCCGAGGTGCGCGACCGGCCCATCACTGACGGGAGTGGCGCGGACGCTCTGCCGGAACCCGACGGACCGCGATTGTATATCGTCCTAGATGACGCCGGTCACGACCTTGATCATCTGCGGGAGTTCATCCCATTTCGTGGTGTGTTTACCGTGGCCATACTTCCCGGTCTGCAATACTCCCGGGAAGTGGCTCAGATGGTAATCGCCCTCGGCCACGAGGCGATTCTGCACCAGCCCATGGAGGCGTTGGGCGGGAACGATCCGGGGCCCGGGGCGATCCTGGCATCGCACTCCGAGCGGCAAATCCGTCGAACTCTGACCAGCAATCTTTCCACAATGCCCGGCGTCGTGGGAGTAAACAACCACATGGGGAGCCTCGCTACCGGCGACGTTCGCGTCATGCAAACGGTGGCCGCCACCCTACAGCGGCACCGACTCTTTTTCCTGGACAGCCGCACCACCCACCTGAGCGTCGCCGCCGACACCACGCGTAGCGCGGGTGTCCCCACGCTGGAGCGGGACGTGTTTCTCGACAACGTCCGGGAGGAGGAGGCGATTTCCGAACAGCTCGATCAGGGACTGGCGATTGCGGAAGAGCAGGGACACGCCGTGATGATCGGTCACGTCACCTCTCCGGAACTTGCGCGGGTACTCATCGGACGCTATGCTGAGCTCGTTGAGGCGGGCTTTGTCTTTCGCCCGCTCAGCGATCTGATCAACGGGGAGTACGCGCACCAAACCGATGCTGATTCTAGGAATTGAAAGCTCTTGCGACGAGACCTCTGCGGCGGTAGTCGAGGACGGCCGCACCATCCACTCACTCGTTATCGCCTCCCAGACCGAGCTTCACGCTCGCTACCACGGCGTCGTTCCGGAGGTGGCCTCCCGGGCGCACGTGGAGCAGATCATGCCCGTGGTGCAGGAAGCGCTGGAGCAGGCTCAGGTTGAACCGAAGGCTGTGGCCGGCGCCCCCGGTTCAGCGGGTCCGCCCAGCCCGCCTGGGTCGCCGCCGCGGCGTCGGCTGGACGGCGTTGCGGTGACCAACCGCCCGGGCCTCAGTGGGTCCCTAGCGGTGGGGCTTACCTTTGCCAAGACCTACGCCTATGCCGCGGGGCTGACCTTCGTCGCCGTGGACCATATGCACGCCCACGCCTACGCTCCCCACCTGGCGGTGGGAGGTGATGAGCTTACCTATCCGTATTTGGTGCTGCTCGTCTCCGGTGGCCACACGATGATCGCCGTGAGTCGCGGCTACGCTGAGCTCGAGGTGCTGGGTACGACAATTGATGACGCCTGTGGTGAAGCGTACGACAAGATCAGCGTATTCCTTGGCGAGGGATATCCCGGGGGCCCGACAATCGATCGGCTTGCCGCCGAGGGTGATCCCCGGGCGGCGCGGTTCCCACAGCCAAAACTCAACCGTGCCGACAACCGGTATGATATGTCGTTCTCCGGTCTAAAGACCGCCGTCGTTCACCAGCTGGATCGGTTCTGGCAGGCGGGATATCCCCGTACCCGCGAGAACGTGGCTGCTGCCTTTCAGGATGCTGCGGTGGGGATGCTTATGAATCGCGTGGAGAACGCCGTGCGCGACACGGGCATCTACCGGATCGCCGCCGGTGGCGGAGTGGCTGCCAACAGTGAGCTTCGCCGCCGCCTGGAGACCCTCCAGGTGGCCGGCCGGCCGGTGGAGAGCTTTCTCCCGCCGGTGGAGCTCTGCGTGGATAACGGTGCCATGGTGGCGGGGTTGGGGTATCACATGCTCGCCGCCGGAGAGCGCAGCGGCTGGGATACCGGCGTCTCCGCACGGGTAGCGGCTTTTCGCGGTCAGTAGGGTCGCGGCCTTACACTCCCGACCGTGGTGAGCTGAATCCCTGTGCCAATTCCTGCAGATCCTCATCCTCCGGAAACAGCTTAAGTCGGTTTGGTGCGGGCTCCTGTATGAGACGAGTGGCGCACTGCTGCACCGCCTTGGAGTATGGAGTTTGGGGGTACGTGAGAAGCGTCGGGGTGCGTTCCAGGGGACTGCGGGAGGCGAGCTCGTCCTGCGGGATGTAGGCGATGAACTCCACATCGTGCTCCAAATTATTCCGCACCACCTGCCGCAGACGCCCGCCGAGGCGGATATCCTGCGCATTACGGCCGAGATTCATTACCACCCGAGGACGAAAACCATCGAGAATCTGCTCCGCTGAACGCCCGCTTTCCGGGTTAATTTCACCGATCGCGGCGACTACGTGCTGCAGGGAGAGGTTTTCCCCTTCCACTTTCTGCTGCACAAAATCCAGTACCGCCTGGCGTTCGGCGCTCTTGTTGGGGAAACTGCGCTGTAGCAGACGCAACATCGCGGACTTCAGGAAGGAATAGGCGTTGAGAATCGCCGTGGTGTCCGGGGTAGTTACCATAAGACCCGCCGGGGAGGTGAGAAAGAAATCCAGCGTGTTGTAGGTGGTGCCTGATCCCAGATCCAGCAGCACGAAATCGGCGGTAAGCTCGTCGATCTGTTTCAGGAGCGCCAGCTTTCGCCAATAGGGTAGGTTTGCCGTCCCGCTGAAGAGGCTGTCTCCCGGGATAAAGTACAGCCGCTCCTGGCCGGTGGTTACCACCAACTGTTCCAGTGACTCCGCCTGTTTATAGATGAAATGCCCGATTCCCGGATGCCGGTTGCGGATTCCCAGCACCGTATGGAGATTGCTACCGCCCAGGTCGAGATCGATAACAATCACCGTCTTGTTCTGCTGTGCCAGGGCGATGCCCAGATTGGCCGCCAGGAGTGTCTTGCCGACACCGCCTTTCCCACTGGCAATCGGTATGAGGTACTGCATCGTCACTACTTTAACACATGGCAACCTTGACGGCGATCCTGATGCGCACAATACTACCGCCATGCGTACCGACCCAGTGGTGGATGGGGCGATTCGGAAGACCCCGGATTTCCCCAAGCCCGGCATTCTGTTCTATGACCTCACGAGCCTGCTGGCTGATCCACAGGCGTTTGCCCACACCGTAGACCGCATGGTGGAGATCTACCGTGACCGGCCGCTGCAGGCGGTGGCGGCGATCGAGGCGCGGGGATTTCTCTTCGCTGCGCCCTTCGCGTACCGTCAGGGCCTGCCGTTGATCCTATTGCGCAAGGCCGGGAAGCTTCCCGGCCGGACCATGAGCCGTGAGTTCGACCTGGAATATGGAACGGATCGGATCGAAGTGCACGCGGAAGACGTCCCGCAGGGGGGTAACGTACTGGTGGTGGATGACCTGATCGCCACCGGCGGCACCGTGGAAGCGGCGTGCGAATTGCTGGAGGATGCCGGGGCGCAGGTGGCGGGGATTTTCGCGGCGGTGGCGCTGCCGTTTCTCAATTTTGCCACCCGCCTGGCGGGGCGCGAGATCGACTATTTGCACGAATACCACAGCGAGTGAGGGGCCGCCGGCGGTGCTGTCCGATCCCGCCTCGGCACTTGACACAAACTGGTTTGCAGCGCTATGATCCGCCGCGTTAGACATAATTCCTGGTGGTGTAATTGGTAGCACGTCAGATTCTGGTTCTGAAAGTGGGGGTTCAAGTCCTCCCCGGGAAGCTTTATGCCCCCTTCGTCTAGAGGCTAGGACGTAGGATTCTCATTCCTAAAACAGGGGTTCAATTCCCCTAGGGGGTATCAAAGCCGGTAGGTCATCGCGATCTACCGGCTTTTTTTGGTTCGCACACGTACACGTCACACTACTGCTCCGGCGTCCGCGTGGTGCTGCCGGCCTGGGGTTTCGTACCCGCCTGGGGTTTCCTGCCGGCCTGTGGTTTCGCACCGGCCTGGGATCTCGTTTTCTTTCCGGCGGCGACCTGCCGGAGCTTCTCCACCTGGTAGGTGCTCTGCTCCTGCGCTGTGTGGATCGTTTTGTTGATCGTTGAGAGCCGTTCCGCCGCCGCCTTGGGAAGCGTACCGGGCTTGCTGTGCTTACGTTCTTCACCTGGCGTACGTAGCTCCCGCCATACCGCGACTACAATGAGCCCGTTCGTTAAGGTCTCCAACGGTTCTTTGGTGTACCAAAGAACGTCGTCATACCGGTTGACGCCGAGATACAGGGCTGCGCGCTCGTCCGCCAGCAGCGTGTCCACGAGTTCCACGGTGGTTGTCTTGGGAGTGAACCACTCCAGGTGATCTGCGAGGATCTCGATCACGCGGCGGTGGGAATGCTCATCGCGCTCTCCACCTGCGGTCGCTGCGACAACCCGAGCCACCTCCTCCGGCAGCATCCACTCGTCCAACAACCGGCCCAGGGGAAGCTCTGCAGTGGGCGGACGTAGCTTGTCCAACGGCTGCAGGATCGCCAGGGCCACTATCAGCCAGACCGCGTCACTCTGCAGGGTCGTCGCCACGCGGCGTGCCAGCTGACTCCGACCGGCAGCAAACCGGGCGAGTCGTCTCAGGCTCTCGCCGTTGCGTTCAAACGCCAGGAGCGCACTGTCCGGCGCTACCGGCGGATCCACATACTGAGCGGAGACGCGCAGGAACGTCCGGTAGCGCTCGACGATTCGGCTCCAGCGAGCCTCGCGCTCTGCGTCGCTCACCGGGGTGGGTGCAGCTGCCGATGTAGTTGTGGCGGCGGATGTGGCGGCGGATGTGGCTTTTGACGTCCCGCTGGACGTGGCGGTAGTGGGGCCGGGAGACACCACCAGCAGCTCCCGCATTTCCCGCAACGTCCCGGAGTTGGTGATCCCCGCAAAGGCGTCCAGAAGCGGTTGAAGATCCAGTCGTTTCAGGGCGTGCACCACGTCGGGAGTGCCCGCCCCCCGGAGTTGATCCGTGAGCCGGGCGTAGTGGGCGCCGTCGGTGTCCGCCACCTCGTGGACATCGGTAAAGACCTGCCGTTCGTATCCGCGCAGGTGCACATTGAGACCACCGCGGTGGATCTCGGCGCTGTTGCGGACGTACCAGAGAGAGCTGTTGATCTCCTTGAGGAGTGTAAAATGGCGGTAGGAATTGGTGAGGCCCAGCGCCTCCCCGAGCGCGTCCGTGTGTGTCCGGGTGCTTTCGGAACGATCGGTTACGGCAAACGGCACCGAGCGCTCGATTCGTCCGCGAGTCTCGTTCATGCTGTTGTTATATAGAACCAGGGTCCGCTCGTCGCCGTGGCGGTTGGTATAGGCAAACACGTTCTCGTTGAGGCCTCCCCGCTCATCCATGACATCGAAGAGTCGGAAGTGCTCCACGTCGGCAAAGAGGTACCGTTTGCGCATGAGAGGGAAGATGTATCGCTGGTGCTGATCTACCAGCCACTCATCGGGCTGCTCGTCCCGGTACGCCCGGCGATACTCCATGCCGTACTTCTCAGTCAGACCCTCAACCTGCCCATGTCCAAACATGGGCAGCCCCGGCATCGTTACCATCACAGTGGTTACGCCCAGATACTTCTCACCCGTGCCGAACTGTTCCACCGCGGTGTCTTCGTCGGGGTTGTTCATGAAGTTTACGAAGCGTTTCAGGATTTGCGGGTCAAACTCCAGGGTATTGCGGATCGTCCGGCGATACTTGTCGTTCTCCTCCCGCTTAAGCATGTTCATGAAGGCGCTGTTGTACACACGATGCATCCCCAGCGCTCTGACAAAGTATCCTTCCATCATCCAGAACGCCTCGGCCAACAGCAGGGTGTCCGGTACTTCTTGAGCAACCCGGTCCACAACCTCCCGCCAGAACTCCGTGGGCAGCGCCCTGTTGAACTCCTGGTCGCTGACGCCATACTCCGATCGTGATGCGATATCTCCCCCGTGTCCGACGGTGGGGTGCCACAGGCGCCGAATGTGTTTCTTGGCAAGTGTCATCGCGGCGTCAAACCGGATAATCGGAAAGTTTCGGGCTACGTGGATAATCGTCTGGATCACCGCTTCCCGAACTTCCGCGTTGAGGAAGTCCATCTGCGCCGTGTCGTTCCACGGCATGCTGGTGCCGTCGTTTCCGTGATAGATGTAGCGCTCCCGGCGGCTCGCCCGATCCACGCGTTTGAATACCACCGCGGCATCGGTTTTCTGAAAATAGTGATCTTCAAGGTAGATTTCGACGTCGTCCCGGGAGGAGAGATTCTCTCCGGTAAAGGTGTACCCGGGAAACGGGGAGTGATCGAGCTGAACAAACCAGTCCGGTTGCTCGTACACCCACCGGCCGTCGATTCCGGTATGGTTGGGAACCATGTCGCTCGCCAGGCGTACCCCGCGTTGCCACAGGCGATGACGGAGTCGACCCACAGCCTCCCATCCGCCGAGTTCGTCGGCGATCTCATAGTCGTAGAGCGAATAGGCGCTGGCGGCGGCCTCCGGATTACCCATGAGTTCCTTAATCCGCCGGGAGGCGTCCGATCGCTGCCAGATCCCTATCAGCCACAGGCCGGTGAAGCCTCGGGAGGCGATAGCGTCCAGCTCCGCGTCGGGAATGGCGTCCAGCGTGCGGATCTCGTACCCGTACCACCGGGAAAGCTGATCCAGCCACACCAGGGTACTCTTGGCGAGCAGAATCACTCGTGGCATCCAATCCCGGTCGAGACTGAACCGCGCCTTGCCGTCATCATCGGAAAAACTCGGCACCGGCGAGTCACCGGGGCCCTCAAAGTGTGGTCGCTGCTCCTCCTGAAGTACATCTACCGCTCTCAGTAGGCGGTCAAACTCTTCACCCAGCACGCTGCCGTAGTGCGTCCGGACGTAGTCCAGTTGCTCAGCGATACTCTCAGGATGAGCCCGCGCCGGGGCCTGTAACTGATCTATGAGACTCCGGCCGGTCACTGCACTGGATCCCTGACTCACTCCGGCGAGAGAAGCATCATCGATTTTGGGAGCCTCATCCTCAAAGAAGCGACCGATCGTCTCCACAAACCGATCGTAGTCGCCGGATGCGTCCTGGGATTCCGCCGCGCCTCTCAGGAGGGCGGCGTCGAACAACTCCCGCGTCGACTCATAGGCGGAGTTCGAATTGGCGAGCCACAGCACCACCAACTCCTCGATCGCCACGTCACGACCGTCGATTCCGGCGACCGTCCGGTCCAGGCTTTCCTGGGCCGTTTCTTCCCCCCGATAGCAGCGTACCGTGGGAAACGTTTCGCTGAACCGAATCAGCAATTGTTCCAGTTTCTCCGGTCCAAGCGTAGCGGTGAGCGTATCGCGGAGCTGGACGCGTAGCTCGCCTCCGACGTGTTCGAAATAGCGCGATAGGAGGAGATGCTGGACTTCGTCCAGAAATCCCATTCCGTAAATTTCGGAGGCGTAGACGGCGCGTTCCGGATGGCGGACCGCGTCACGGGTGAGATTGATCGTGTGCGCAAACTCCCGCGCTGCGCGCATGTTCTGAAACAGGACGTGCCCCTGAACTGAAAAGACTTCCTGGTCAAACGTGTAGCGATCTCGCGCCTCCCGGGACACATGGAATTCGCGCGGGGGGCCGGGGACGTGGAGTCCTGAGATGTAGCTATTCATATATACTCACTCCCGCCCAAGCACAAACTCTATCCCGTCAAGCGGAATCCGGATCCACTCCGGTCGGTTGTTGAGCTCGTAATTCACCTCGTACACCGCCTTCTCCAGGAGAAACACATCCAGCATCGTAGCTATGCTCTCTTTGTCTTTGGGAACAAACGGAGCGTCGTCCACGGTCTTCAGATACGACTCAAGGAACGTGCCCCCCACGTAAGTGTACCACGGCAGCAACCACGGCGAGATCCGGGCGGCGTCCTCCGGCCGGACATCGGTAGCTTCCAGATAGCGGCCGTAGATCGCGTAGTGAAAGGATCTGAGCATACCGGCCACGTCCCGGAACGGGCTGAACTTGAGGCGCCGTTCGCTGAGCGTCCGGGCGGGCTCGCCCTCGAGGTCGATGATAATAAAGTCTCGCCCCGTAAACAGTACCTGCCCCAGGTGGTAGTCGCCGTGTATCCGGATCTTTCGGGCGTCGATACGCTGACCGCTGATGCGCCCGAACCGTTCCAGAATCGTTTCCTCGGACTGGAGGAACTGGTCCAGCAGGTCCTGAGTCTCTTCGTCATGAAACGACTTGGCCTTACGTACCACCCCCTGAACTCTGCGCAGCTGACTCCGGAGGGATTGGTACAGTGACCGTTGGTACAACTTGGAGAACGGTTCCGGCGCAAACGCCTTGTTCTCCGTCTCCGCTCCCAGACTGAGGTGCAGCTCGCCGGTACGCCGACCGAGGAGCTCGATCATATCCAGGAAGAACCCGTCGGCGAGCTCGAGAAACGAGTCGGGGATATCGGCGGTCTTAACCGAAAGGAGGGACCGCGGCACCTTGATCGGCTTGAATCCTTCTTCGTCCGCAATTAGGAGCTTCTCAAAGAAGTCGTTAATCGTATGGCGCGTATAGCTCCACGCGTCTCCCTGGTTGGGAACAAAGTCAATCAAAAGGCCCAACGCAGCGGGATCGCCCTCGCCGTTGTCGTAGTTGAGGGCCCCGACATACTCGGGAACGTTGGGAAAGTGCCGTTCCTCGGTCAGGTACCGGAGGCATTCCACATCCGGATTCTGTCCGTTTTCCAGTTTACGATACAACTTGAGAAACAGGGCATCCTTGTACAGGATCGACGTGTTGGACTGTTCCACCCCGAGAACCTTGGACTGGGGCTCTTCCAGTATCGCAGTGGCCTGTTTCTTGAGCTGCCGGGTGCGATCGATCAGGATGGCCCCATTCCGACCGTTAATCCGCTTTCTCGACGCTACGTGCGAGAGCATCTGTTCCCGAAACGACCTGTCGAGCACACCGTCGTAGATCACTCCTTCTTCCTCGTCGCCGGAGACGTCTGCAAGGACGGCGGCGGGGTACTCGGCCCGTATCGTCTCGGCATTCTCACCCCGGGCGATGCCGATCGGGACCAGGTAGGAGTCGGAACGGTCGCTTGTGAAGGCTACGCCGACGACAAGCATCCACACGGTGGAATCGTCGCCGGTGTAGGCGAAGGAATCCTGGATTGTCACTTTTCGGATCTTGAGCGATTTGTCCCGAAACCAGCGACTCCGCCGCAGAAACGGCCCCAACACGGTGCCGGTGAGGCGGGCCTCCAGAGTCGATGAAAGCGAGCTCCACTCTTTGGCGGAAACGGGAATCTTCGGCTGGGTAATCCCCCCGCCGTCGGAGGATTCCTCCGCCGGCTCCAATAGCAACCAGTAGTAGTCGTGGCTTCCGATCGTGATCGTGTACTCTTCCTCCCGCACTCGGGGGAATTGCGTTCCGCTGAACACTTCCTCGGGAATATGGTTGGCGAACGATTCCAGATCGAGGTGCGCCACCTGGGTGTGGCGCGAAAAGTTTACGACTACCAGAATCGCATGCTCTTCATCATGCCTGACGAAGGCAAACACGCGGTGGTTGTCGGTGGAGATGATCGTAAATTCGCCTCGGCTGAACGCCGGAAATCTTCGGCGGGCGGCGATAATTCGCTTCATCCACCACAGCAGAGACGAGCCGTTCGCCTGCTGCGTTTCCACGTTAATCGCTTCGTGGTGGTACTCCGGATCGATGATCACCGGCAGATAGAGGCGCTGCGGATTGGCCGTTGAGAAGCCGGAGTTCTTGTTGGAACTCCACTGCATAGGGGTCCGGACGCCGTCGCGGTCACCAAGATACACGTTGTCACCCATGCCGATCTCGTCACCGTAGTAGATCACCGGCGTGCCGGGCAGGCTGAACAAAAGACTATTCAGGAGCTCAATCCCGCGGCGGTTGTTGTCGAGGAGCGGCGCCAGACGACGGCGGATACCGAGATTGATGCGATGCCGCGGGTCGCGCCCAAAGGCGCGATACATATAATCCCGCTCCTCATCGGTAACCATTTCGAGTGTCAATTCGTCGTGGTTGCGCAGAAAAATCCCCCACTGCGCCGTATCCGGTATGCGGGGCGTCTGCTCGAGAATATCGATAACGGGGAAGCTGTCTTCCATCTTCATCGCCATGAACAGCCGCGGCATCAGCGGAAAATGGAACGCCATATGGCACTCGTCACCATCACCGAAGTACGAAACCGCGTCCTCCGGCCATTGGTTGGCTTCCGCCAGGAGCATGCGGCCGGGAAACTTCTGTTCCACGTGGGTCCGCATGGCTTTCAGGAACTCGTGCGTCTCGGGGAGGTTTTCGCAGTTGCTGTTTTCCCGTTCAAACAGGTACGGCACCGCGTCCAGGCGCAGTCCGTCCACTCCCATGTCAAACCAGTAGTCCAGCAGTTTGAACACTTCCTGCTGTACGTCGGGATTGTCGAAGTTGAGATCCGGCTGATGGGAGTAAAACCGGTGCCAGTAGTACGCCTTGGCCACCGGGTCCCACGTCCAGTTGGAGGTCTCAAAATCCTGGAAGATGATGCGCGCTTCCGTATATTTGTCGGGGGTGTCGCTCCACACGTAGTAGTCCCGGTACTTGGTGCCGGGGTTGGCTTTACGGGCGCGCTCAAACCAGGGGTGTTGGTTGGAGGTGTGGTTAATGACCAGCTCGGTGATCACCCGGAGGTTGCGGGCGTGAGCCTCCTTGAGAAACGTCTTGAACTCCCGCAGCGAACCGTAGGCGCGGTGAATCGTCTTGTAATCGGAAATATCGTATCCGTCGTCGCGCCAGGGAGAGGGGTAAAACGGCAACAACCAGATCGCGTTAACGCCCAGGTCCTCCAGATAGTCAAGGCGACTGGTGAGCCCCTTGAAGTCCCCCATCCCGTCATTGTTGCTGTCAAAAAATGAACGAACGTGGAGTTCGTATATGACCGCGTCCTTATACCATAATCGATCTGTCGCATCACGATCTGTCAAGGTACCTCCTTTCCGGTAGTGCTCCGTCTGCCACGGCTCAATGAACTTCGTGGAGTTCCAGGGTGAAGATATGGACCGGTAGCTTTTTCGGGTCCAACTCAACAAAGTTCCAATACTCGCGCCAGGTGTAGGCGACACCGGTCAACACGTCTCTTACCACGAACGGCGGCTGTTGTGGCAAGCCCACGGCCGGCGGTGAGAACTCCACAAACCCGGACTGCGTGTGTTCGTAATCCATGTTAACACAGACAAACACGACATTGTCCCGGTCAGGGGTCGCTTTGCTGAAACACAGGAGCGCCCGGTTGTCCACATTGTGAAACTTCAGGCCGGAGTTCTTGTGCAGCGCGGGATTGCTCCGTCGAATGGCGTTAATCCGGGAAATGAACGGCGCCAGTGAAGCCGCATCGTTGATCTTGGCGTCCACGTCCCAGTCCCACGTCCAGTCCCGGATCTGGTACTTCTCCGAGTTGAGGTATTCTTCGTTTTTTTTCTCCCGCGGAACGTGGTCCATCAGCTCGAAGGCCGGTCCGTACATCCCGTAGTTGGAACTGAGCAACGCGGCCAGGGCAAGTCGCACCTGAAACGCCGCTCGTCGTCCCGTCTGCAAGTCCTCATGCAGGATATCGGGCGTGTTTGGCCAGAAGTTGGGGCGGAAAAACTCCGCCGGTTCACCGTTGGTGAGTTCCGTAAGATAGTCCCTGAGTTCCGCCGGCGAGTTTCTCCAGGTAAAATAGGTATAGGATTGGCTGAACCCGCCCTTGGCAAGCCGGTACATCCGCTTGGGCCGGGTAAACGCCTCCGCCAGGAAAAGCGCCTCCGGGTGATCCTGGTGAATCGCCTCGATCAGCCACTCCCAGAACGGAAACGACTTGGTGTGGGGGTTGTCCACCCGGAACACGCGGACTCCCTGGGCGATCCAGTGGTCAAAGACTCCCTTGAGCGCCTGCCACAACGCTTCCCACTGCGGCGTCTCAAAGTTGAGCGGGAAGATATCCTCGTATTTCTTGGGAGGATTCTCGGCAAATTGAATCGACCCGTCCGGCCGCTGCACGAACCACTCCGGGTGTTCCTTCACCCAGGGGTGATCCGGGGAACACTGGAACGCGATATCCAGGGCGATCTCCATCTGGTAGCTTCGCGTCCGCTCCACCAGCTCCCGGAACTCTTCCAGCGTGCCCAATTCGGGATGAATTGAGTCGTGTCCGCCCTGTTCGGAGCCGATCGCCCAGGGTGAACCGGGATCGGTGGGGGAGGCGTTCAGCGCATTGTTGGCGCCTTTGCGCTTGGTGTGGCCGATCGGATGAATCGGCGGGAGATAGAGCACATCGAACCCGAGCCGCGCCACGTAGGGGAGGCGCTCGATCACATCGCGGAACGTACCGTGCCGGCCGGATGTGCCCGACGCCGAGCGTGGAAACAACTCGTACCACGCGCTGAACTCCGCCCGTTTCCGGTCTACCCACACCCGCAGATCGCGGTCGTATCGCGTGGCGTGGCTCCGGTCCGGGTACTTCTGCACTAGGGCTTCCGTCTTTTCATCGAGCGCCTGCGCCACCCGGAGATCCAAATTGACCTTCGGGCTGACGATTTCCTCGGCGATCTGCTTCAGCGTGGCAGCATCCGTGCCCTTGGCGCGCGCCGCGGCCCCGGCAATGAGTTCCGCGCCTATCCGGAGGTCCATGTCGGAAGCCACCGCCGCGTCGTGTTTTTTTCGTAGTCCCGTGGCCCACGACTCAAAATGGTCGATCCACGCCTCTACCGTATATTCGTGATACCCGAGATCGGCAACTGAGAACGTGCCGTGGTAGCGATCGTTACCGACGGGCCGTAGCAATGCTTCTTTCCACGCGCGCCCGGTTTGGCGACGGTATCGAACAACCGCGCGGATCAAATCGTGGCCATCGGCCAGAATATCCGCAAAAACATCCACTTTATCGCCTTGGATGCGCTTAATGGGAAATCGCCCGGCGTCGATCTGCGGCCATACGTCGTCAATAACGACCCGTTTTCGTCCAGCTTGTCTCAATCGCTCACTCTGCATACGAGAACCTATCCACTCTCACAAGGATAGGGCAAGCTCCGCGCGGCAACAAGTGGGGGGTGAGGGATTGGTGGTGGCACCGCTATGCCTCGTCCGCCAGCTCCGGAAAGCGCTCCTTCAGCGCCTTGCGAAACGCCGGGGGCTTGATTCCCAGCAGGCGGGCGGCGTCGGCGCGGTTGCCGTGGGCGGTGGATAAAGCCGCGCGATACCACCCCCGTTCCGTCTCGGTGAGAATCGCCGGGAGGTCTACCGGGAAGGCGGGCGTCCGGTCTGGAACGGGCGCGGGCTCCGGCGAGGGTGATCCGGCGGGGTTAGGTTGAACCGAAGGTTCCGCGGTGCTCTCACCCCCGGCGGTAATGAGAGCTACCACCTGGGAGGCGCCGATCTCCCGGGCGTCAGCGAACGTGCACGCCTGATTGATCACGTTTTGCAGCTGCCGCACGTTGCGCGGCCAAGAGTACCGCTTGATGCGGTCCAGCGCCTCCCGGGTGAGGTGGTGCTCCCGGTTATGCCGGGTGCTCCACTGCGACACAAACCACTCCGCCAGCTCCAGCACATCATCGCCACGCTCCCGCAACGGCGGCACCGGCACCTCCAGCCGGCGGATTCGTTCAAACAGATCTTCCCGAAACGCGCCGGCCTCCACCATCTGGGCAAGATCACGGTTGGTGGCCGCCACGATGCGCACATCCACGTGGAGGGGCGTGTCGGCGCCTACCGGTGTCACCTCACCGTACTCGATCGCCCGCAAGAGTTTGGCCTGGGTGGGAAGGGGAAGTTCGGCGATCTCATCGAGAAACAGCGTGCCCCCGGCGGCGGCGCGAAAGACGCCGTTCCGGTCCGCCGCGGCGCCGGTAAAGGCGCCCTTGCGGTGGCCAAAGAGCTCACTCTCAATCGTTGCCGACCCCAGGGCGGCGCAGTTCACCGGCACAAAGGCGCGGTCCCGGCGGGGGCTGAGGTTATGGATGTGCCGCGCCACCAGTTCTTTTCCCGTGCCCGACTCGCTGGTGACCAGCACCGTCTCGGCGTAGGGGGCCACCTTCTCCATGCGGGTTCGCATCGCCTCGGTAGCCGGGGAACGGCCGATGATGGTAGGAGATTGTACCGTCCAGGCGTCCGTTGTCGGTGGCGCGGATCGGGCGTGCTCGGGGGTACCGAGGGGCTTCAGGGCGTCGCGGATTTCGGGACCGGTCGCGGGCTGGTGGGCAGCGGTGGAGCGCTGCGGTGCGGCGCGCGTGTGGGCGTCGGCGGGGTGCGGCGCCGGCCCGGCGGAGCGCTCGGCCCGGGGGTGCGGATTCACCTCGCGGGCGCGGTACACACCGCCGCCGAAGCGGGCGGGGATGCCCTGCAGGAGGGTGGCGTCAAACACGCCGGAGCGCACCATCAGAAACCACACCGTCTGCATCTGTGGGGTACCGGGATCAAGCAGCACAAAGCGCCGGAGATCACTCCGAACACCGGCGGGAAGCTTCTCCTCGGCGTTGGGAATCACCTCCATGAGGCGGCTGTAGATCTCCTCATAGTCCACGACGCTCTCCAGTGGGAGTTGGACGAAGGAACATGTGGGGGTGCGGTGTGGTGTCCCGCGATGGCCGGTGGCGTCAGCGCTGCCGGGAGAGCTGGCGCCGTCGGCAGGGCCGGAGCGGCGAGAGAAGTCTGCGCTGCTGGAGGGCCGGGACCGGCCCGCGGCGTACTGCTGAATCACCACCGCCCGCTCGCTGTACTGCGGCCCGGTGACCAGCAGTACCAAATGATCAAAAGACCTGCTGCGCAGCAGTGACAATACCGGACCCGGGTCCTCGTCCTCCGCGGGAAGCGTCAGCGGATCGTGGTTGCCCACAAAACTATAGAGCACCTCATACGCCATGCGGGGAGTGTAGGGAGCTCACCGGCGAAGGGCAACCGGGGGTACTGTCTGTCCCCGTGAGATCAGACGGTCCCGCCATGGGCGCGCCCTACCAGTGCCGCACCTCCAAACCGGTGATGCGTGAGAAGTGCACCAGGTTGGCTGTGACCAACGATGCCCCGTGGCTCATTGCTACTGCGGCGATCGCCACATCCATGTCGTCAATCGGCGTTCCTGCGCTTTCCAGCTGCGCCTTGACGGTTCCAAAGGTGCGAGACGCCTCCGGGGTCCACTCCAGGATGCGCAGGAGTTCGAGAAGACGATCCCGCTCCTGCTCCAGCAACGTCCTCTTCCGGGTCTCGGCGGGGAGTCGCCGAATGCCGTATTCAATCTCTGCTACCACCGGCGGAACGAGCGCCAGATCACCGGGATTATGCTCGTGGAGAAACGCCTCCATTGCCGGATCCCGGCGCATCACTGCGGCGCAGGCGGACGTATCCAGGACCGTCACGGTCATAGAATCGGGGCTCCCCGATTGCGGCGGTGTGTGCGGGTGTGCTGTTCAAACTCGTCTACCGCCTCGCGCACTACCGCCAAATCCTCCTCCGGTGGAGGTTCAAAAAAATTAGCGGGCCATTCACCTCCATCGCGAGTGATCTCCGCCTGAAGTGACTCCATCACCAGCCGATTCCGGCTGATGCCGCGCCTGCGCGCCACCTGATCGACTCTACGGAGCATGTCGTCGGGTATGTGTACCGTGGTTGAACCCATGAATAGAATATATCCTATTTATAGCGATCGCTCAAGCTTTTGTTCCGAGGTAGAACGCGTGCCCGCACAACTCGAGTGGCGCAACTCCAGTTACGGCGATATGGTCGACCGCAACCGAAGTTGCGACGAACGCGGCCGAGATGCGGAATCTCGGCTCCCGGCACCCCATAACCCACCTGGCACGGTCCTTGCAAATGGACTGCAGGAGGAACCTATGAACCGAACTATTGCTCTTGTTTTGATCGTCGTATTGCTTGCCCCCGCCGGCATCTTTGCCCAGGCCGCGGACTCTGCCGGGGATGGGCAGCAAGACACCACGCAGCGCTCCAACTCGCAGTCGTACAACCAGGGTGTCATGGACGCTGAGGACAACCACAGCGCCATCGGCTGGGGTGTGGGCGGCTTTGTGGCGGGCGGACTCTTCTCGTGGCTGGGTACCGGCGTGACTGTACTCATCGCCAACGGCAGCCGCCCCACACCGCAGTACGTGCCGGACGACGTGGAGCCGGTGAGCTACCGCAGCGGCTACCGTGACGAGGCGTCCCGCAAGAACCGCCGATCGGCGGCGATCCCCGGGGTCATCATGTCCACGCTGTGGACGGTGCTGGTGTTGAGTGCGGCGCAGTGAGGGGGCGAGACGACCAGTGCTCACGGCTTCGAGCGCTCACGACCACGAGGACAGGCGACCGGCGCTCCTCCTGTGGGGGAGTGCCGCCGCGCGCCAAATTGAGGAAGATCTTCCCAGGTGGTTTGGAAAGGTATAGGTCGATAACGCCATACATCGTACGTTGCGACCTTCCCGAAGCAGCGTGGCGATCTTGGTTGTGTGTACTGGAGGAGGTTGTATGGAAATCCATCACGCCCACGACCGATTCTTTCGATCGTTCTTCTCCCAACCGACCCATCTTCCTTCATTGATCCGGAACGCGTTGCCTGCAGAGGTCATTGCGACGTTGGACCTGAATAGTCTCAAGCTTGAACCGGGTACCTGGATTGACCGGAAGAACCGCGAACACCTCTCGGACCTTGCGGCGTCGGTTGACATCGTTGGTCAGCGCTCGAGTGAAGGCCAAGATCCCAGTGGTGGTAGCAACACCGGCAGTGGTAGCAACGACGATTTTGGCCGCTCAGCGAAGGTCTACATCCTAGTGGAACACAAGTCGTACCGGGACCCCGCCGCTGTGCTGCAGCTGCTACGGTACATGGTCCAGATGTGGAGTGCAGAGGTGAGATCAGGCGGGAGGATACCGCTGACACCTATCATTCCAGTTTTGCTCTATCATGGCCCAGCTGGAGGCGTGGTGGAATCCTTTTCTGATCTGTTCCCCCGAGAGATGCCAGAGGTATTGAAGCGGTATCAGGTGAACTTTGGTGCGGAGATTTTTGACCTGCCGGCGACGAGCGCGAACACGCTTCGGGGGAACCCCGCCTCCCGGGCGGCGCTGTGGCTGATGCGAACGGCGCGACGGGGTGCTGAGGAGGCGTTGACAGAACTGCAGGCGGTGCTTCACGGAGCGGAAGACCGTCTATCCGATGAGGAATACCAGGCGTTGGCGAGGTACCTTTTTGAGACCGGCGAGTTGTCGGCTAAGGAATTGAACGGTAAAATTGAACTATTGGTACACCAGTGGCGTATCAGGGAGGGACTTTTGACTACTGCAGAACAGTTGCGAAAAAAAGGCTTTGAGGAGGGCGAAGAGGCGGGGCGATATCGCGAGCGCACAGAGCTTGCCCGGGAGATGCTGACCGCCGGAGAGGAGATGGAAAAAGTCGCTCGCTATACTCGGCTCACCATGGAGGAATTACAGGCTCTCGTTGAAGAAGAATCCTGAGCGAACAACGGATCTCGATATCGCCCGTGTTACCGGCCTTTTCGTGGAACAAATAGAAGCCCTGGTGAAGGGTCCGAACTGATTTCGGTTGCGTTATAGACGATACGTAACCTGAGTTACCACTCCGTCGAAACCACAGTCACGCGTTGCCCGTCGGCATCCCGCTACGCACCCCAAAACGTACGAAAATCACCCAAAAATCGCGCTCATTCCGGATGGCACGGACCTTGCAGGGAAGTCTTTAAGACACAGTTCGGGAGGCTTCTATGAAACAGGTCATCGCGACGCTGGAGACTGCAACGACGACTTCGGCGCGTGGTGGAAGTTGTTTCGGGTGAATCTGTAGCATATGTACGACTGGAGATACACGAAGTTGTATGATAAGATTTTCTGCATGTTGCCGCTGACTCCATTGTCTACCCTTCGCATCCTTGTCGCCTACCTGGGCGAATCGAGCGCTACGCCGTGGTGGCCCACGCAGTTTCTTACCGAGGCTGGTCTTGATTTCTTCCGGGGTGTCTTTCCCAAGACGTCGGTCTCAGCGGCGGTCAACGGTACTGTCCGTGCGGCGCAGGAAGTTCACGATGAGCGAATCGGGAGGATTGGCGTGCGTCATCTCTTTCGTTTTGACGGCGGACTGGAGCGGGATCTGCATCGTGAGATACTCCACGCGCCCTCGGACGCGATCATGGCGCTGGTGGCCAACCGGGAAACGGCCCTTGAGCGGTTGAAAAACCTATTGCTCCAGACGGTTTCGGCGGCTCCCGGTCCGGTACAGATTGGCCGCTTTGGTCAGGAAACCTCGCCCGATGCCGTCTCCGATATGGCGGCTCACTATTATGATGGCTTCACAAATGATCGGCTGATCTATCCCTACTTTGCCGAGGTGCGACGGTGACAGACGGGCAGTACACTGCGGAACTCCAGAAGACCACTGGCGCGTTGGACGAACTGCGCCAGGTGTTTCACCTGTGGGAGCCCGGCCTGGAGCGCGCTGTTCTCACCCAACGGATGGTCGATTCCGGTGCGCTGGGCCGGAGTTCTACCACCAGAGCTAAGGATATCGTCAACCGTACCTTCGCCCAACGATTTCTCATTCCCGACGATCGCCCGGCACGGCGGATCAAGCTGGCCCTTGGCGCCGGGATTGACCAGGCGGCGTTTCGGGACCTTATGTTTCTGTACACTATGCGGGCTCATCCGCTTGTGAGAGATTTCTTGGTAGAGCGCTACTGGCCGGCGGTGTTTTCCGGGCATGCGGAGATCATGGGTTCAGAGATCGTCGCGTTTCTGGAAGATGTGGCGGGAACACCGCGGATGCCTGAGCCGTGGTCTGCCGGCGTGATGCAGCGGGTGGCCCGCAACCTGGGCAAGACCCTTGCCGACTTTGGATTTTTCGAGGACCGGCGCTCGCCGATCCGGCGGATTCGGTTTTGGAGCGTATCTGATTTTCTGTTTGCCTATACGCTGATAGAGGCGCACCAGGACGGCGTGAGCGACACGGCACTGCTGACACTCGATGACTGGGCTGCCATGGGCTTGGACCGCACCGATGTCGTGGATCGCTGTTTTCGGGCCTCCGGTTCAGCGGGGCCGTTTCAGTTCCAATACGCCGGTGATATCGCACGTTTCAGTTGGCTCTCCGCCACAGTAGAGGAGTACATCAATGGACCGACTTGAAGAGTCTTTTACCGATCTCCGGCGGGCGTTGCCCCACCGGTCGCTGCTCGTTGATCAGGGTGAGGATCCGGTCTTCTTTCTCGTATACGATCCGGGAGACTCGCTTCACATGTACCAACGTATCGGAGATCTGACAACGGTACTGCGCCATGACGGCTGGACACCGCGGGAGTTTGACCTGGGGGAGCGGCTGGAACGGTACATAGCCGAGCACCAGGACTACGGCTTCATCCGTGACCGCCTCAGTGATGACCCGGATGATCCGGAGGTTGCTACGGAAGTGTACCAGAGTGTTCGCCAGCTTCTGCACGATGGTCCCGATGGCACGATCGTGGAGGCATGGGTAAAGGACGAAATTCATACCGCAGCGGCGGACTCCGGCGGGCTACTGGTCGTATACGGTCTGGAACTGCTCCATCCGTATCTCCAAATCGGATATGTCGAACAGAAGATTCAGGGACACGTCGCGTGTCCGGTGGTTGTGCTGTATCCGGGTAAGCGAACCAGCGCGTTTGGTCTGCGGTACCTCGGCTTATATCCGCCGGACGGCAATTACCGGTCACGCCATGTGGGAGGAACCATAGCATGAGCACCATACGAGATCTGTTTTCACAGCCCATCGATCGCCGCATTGAGAAAGTTATTCAGTTCCAGGACCGGGAAGACGAACGGCTCCGGCAGGAGATCGACGAATACGTCGTTACCGACAATATCGCCGGCAGCATTGAACATCTGCTCGATGTGCTGGACGACGGATTTTCCTCCGGTGGTGGCACCGAGATCGGTGTATGGGTGGACGGGTTTTACGGCATCGGTAAGAGCTCCATGACCAAGTACCTCGGCTTTGCCCTCGACGGGCGCCGGATGGTTGGAGACACACCGTTTCGCGATCTATTGAAAAACAAGCTTACCAGTGTACAGCTGCAGCAACGCCTTTCTACCGTCGCTACCCGCGTGAATCCCGCGGTGGTGATGATAGACCTCTCCACCGTGCAGTCGGCCGGGAAGACGGGAGAACCGATCTCGGCGGTGGTGTTTCGGCAGGTGCTGCGCTGGGCGGAATACGCCCAGGTTACCAAACACGCCCTGTTGGAACTCTTTGTGGAAGAGGAGGGCCGACTGGACGACTTTCTGGCCGCGGTCCAGCAGCGAAACAGAGACTGGCACGCGATACGGGACAATCCGACCGTCGGTGGCGGGATTGCCAGCCAGGTCGCATCAGAGCTCTTTCCGGATCTCTTTCCCACCGAGAGGTCGTTTTCCAATCTTCGCATTGAAACCGACGACGAGGCGATGGATCAGCAGGTCAAGCGAATGTTTGACCTTATCGAGCGCCGTACCGGCTCGCGAAACCTTATCGTGATCCTTGACGAGGCGGGGCAGTACGTCGCTCCCAGTGATGATCTGGTGCTCAACCTGCAAGGCCTGGCGCAGAACTTTAAGTCAATCGGAAACGGTAACGCGTGGATTATCGCCACCGCCCAGCAAACGCTCACGGAGCTCTTGGAGGCGCGCAATACGACCAACCTGTTCAAACTTAAGGACCGTTTCCCAATTTCGGTCCAGCTGAAGGCTGATGACATCGAGACGATTACCAATAAACGCCTGCTGGCGAAATCAGGTGATGGTGCTACTCAGCTCCATGAGCTGTTTACGCAGAACGGGGACAAGCTCCGGGTAAATACCCGGCTGGAAGAGGCGCGGGGATACTCCACGTCCTTCGACGCCGACCGCTTTGTCGATCTGTATCCCTTTCTTCCCCAGTACTTTCACCTGCTCATGAACGTCATCGCCCGCCTGGCCCGCAGCACCGGCGGCACCGGTCTGCGTTCCGCGATCAAGGTGGTCCAGGAGACGCTGGTTGGAGCTGCCGCGCAGGAAGGCGCGTTTTCGTCCCGGAGCGTTGGGGCGCTGGTGACCGTTGTTGACTTCTTTGATGTGCTACGCCACGACATCGAAGGCGCAGCCACGTTCAAACACGTCGTTGATGCGGTGGATAAAACGATCCAGCGCTTTGGGGCCGACTCCATGGAGACAGCGGTCGCCAAGAGCGTTGCGGTGATGCAGCTTCTCGACGACTTTCCGCTCACCCGACATAACCTGGCAGCGCTCATGGTAGACAACGTCGGTGCGGATCCCAACGAAACGGTGATCTCTACCGCCGTTGACGCGCTCCAGCAGGACCCGGCGGTGCCGCTGGAGGAGATCGACGGTCGGCTGCGCTTTTTAAGTGATCGCTCCGCAGAGCTCCAGCGGGACTGGCGAGATATCCAACCCAACAGTCATGAGCAGCGCCAGACGATCGCCGATGTACTGCGAGACCACATCCTGCCGCAGGACCCAAAAACGCAGATCTACGGAGCAAAACAGATCCGGGGAAAACCGTCCCTCGCCGTGCTCGGTTCTCAGCAGACACTGCGAAGTGCCGCAGGTGATGTAGACGTGGAGATTCGCCTCGTTCCCGATAGCGAGTTTGCCGCAGCCCGGAAAAGTGCAAATCAGGACTCGTTGCAACCAGGTGCGACCGGACAGGTTCTGGTTGTTGCGGGGATCAATAAGGCGCTCTTCGACACTGTCCGGGACGCCTTTGCGTGCACAAAAATGCAGAATCGGCTGCGCTCCCAGGCGCGCGACGCCGACGAGGCGGAGTTCCTCCAGTCCCTTGATGACAGGCGTCGCAATGCGGAATCGGCGATCAGTGACGGTATACGCGTCGCCCTGGAAGACGGAAGTGTCATCCACCGCGGCACCGACATCGCCGTCCACTCTCAGGCAGCCTCGTTTGACGCGGCGCTGACCACGGCGATCAAGGCGGTAGCCGAGGACATGTACAACCACTTTCCCAACGCGGCGGTGACGCCGTCTACCACCGCCGCGGAGAAGCTTCTCAAAACCAAAGATCACACCACCATCACCTCCCAGGACGACCCGTTGGACCTGCTCTCCGGTGGCACCGGGGCGTTTCAGAGCGCGCACCCGGCGGTGCAGGATATCCGCGATTATATCAACCGGAAGGGAACGGTGGAGGGGCGGGCGCTCCTCGATGACTTTGCCGGACAGCCCTACGGGTGGAACAAAGACGTCACGCGCTACGTGGTAGCGGCGATGTTTGTGGCCTCCCGGATATCTCTTAGGATAAATGGGCGGCCCTATACCACGGTGGAGTCGGCCGTAACAGAAGCGTTCAAGTCCAATAACAGCTTTGCCAAGGTGGGTCTTGATGCACCGCCGAAACCGCTGGATCAGGAGATCCTCAAGCGCGCAAAAGAAGCGGTTATCGAGCTGACCGGCGACACGTCGATTATGCCGATCCCGGCCAAGCTGGAGAAAGCGATCCGGGATGCGTTACCCCAACTGGCCGAACAGGCCCGTACCGCGCGCAGCGCCGCCTCGCACCTGGGGCTCGGCGTTACCGGCCGTCTGACAGACACGGTCGGCGAGATCCAAAGCTTGACCGGTGCCGCCCAGGAGACGCTGCTCCGCGCCGTGGCTGACGAAGACAGGACGCTCGTCTCGCAATTGGTATTTATGCGGGAGATAGAAGGCAAACTAAGCGGTACCCTTGGACAGATAATTGAACGCCTGCAGGGCGAACTAGATCTCATCAATCGGCTCGCTACCGGAGGGAACTACCGGATACTCCGGGATGAAGCAGCACCGTTCTTCGATGCAACCGAGGAGCTTTTGGAGAGTACCGATCCTCGCGGCATTCAGACGGAACTACAAAAGCTGGAGCATCAGCTCACCGAGATGGTAGCGAAATATGCCGCGATTGAGCGGGACGACCTCATCCAGCGAGTGGCCACGTGGGCCGCGCAGATCGAACATAAGAGCGAATGGAAAAAGCTGCCTCCAGACGTGCAGGAACGGCTCCGACCAACGCTGCAGCGCCTGCAGAGCGACGGCATGCCGGAACACGACGATCCGTATCAGTGGCTCAAGCTGCTTCACCAGGAACGGATCAGCCGCATCACCCTGTTCGGGGAGTTGAGTGAAACGGTAGACACGGAGGCTACAAAGGTTGTGCCGCCGCAGCCCGCCGGAGACAGCACGTCTATCGCTCTTCCGGCGGAACGATTGTCGCAAAAATCCGCCCTGGAGCGGCTTACTGAGTTGGTTAAGGCGGTGGACGAGCTGGACGAGGACGCAACGGTGCAATTTGTGATTGGAGAAGAGTAACGTGGACGCCTACCATGTCACGGCTATAAAACGACTCGTCTCGTCTCAGCGGAGCGCGCTGGCGCAGGAGGTGACGCAGCAGCTCGCCCTCTACGGAGTGCAGCCCAACGGGACGTTTCTGCCGGAAACAAGCCTGAATCACCTTTCGGACAATCAGCGCCGCATTGCAGATCAGATCCGCCAAAGTGTGCAACACCGCATCTCCTCCATGAAACCCGCCGACGCCTTTAGCACCGTCGTGCGGGAGCAGGCGTTTACCGCGCTCAACCGGGTCGTTGCGATCCGCATGGCCGAGGCGCGGGGGATTATCCCGCCGGCGCTCTCAGGGGGCCTGGAATCTGAGGGGTTTCAAGTGTATCTCTTGAGCCTTGGGCAAAGCGCGCTCCCGCGCTACGAGTGGTATCAGGAGTTTCTCAACGCCGTTCTGGATGAACTGAGTACGGAGTTGCCGGTACTCTTTGATCGCTTCCGTTCCGATGGGCTGATCGTTCCCCGGGAGCAGGCGTTTATGGCACTCCTTGGAGAGATCAACAACCCCGAGTTGGAGTCCGTCTGGGCGCAGGATGAGACGTTGGGCTGGATTTACGAGTTCTTCAACGATCCGGCGGAGCGCAAGAAGATGCGGGACAAGAAGTCGATCTCCTCGAGTTACGAGTTGGCGGTGCGCAACCAGTTTTTCACCCCCCGCTATGTCGTGGAGTTTCTGGTAGACAATAGTCTGGGGCGCCTCTGGACGGAGATTACCGGAGACCGGGAGGCTTTGTCCGGTACGGCACAGATGCTCTCTATTGGTCCCGAAGACGAACTGACGCCGCAAGAGCCGCGGAATCCACGCGAGCTGCGGGTAATCGATCCCGCCTGCGGAAGTATGCATTTTGGCCTCTACGCGTTTGACCTGCTTGCGGAGATCTACCTGGACGCGTGGCGACGCGGCACGCTTGGCGAGACGGTTGACGACGAAGAGGCGCTGCGCCGGGAGATTCCGCGCTACATCATCGAGGACAACCTCATGGGGATCGACATCGACCGCCGGGCGGTGCAGATCGCCGGTCTTACCCTGTGGCTCCGCGCGCACCGCTGGTGGCACGACCACGGGATCACGATCGCCGACCGCCCCCGGCTCTCCCGGGTGCGGCTCGCCACGGCGCAACCGATGCCGGGAGAGGACGAGTTTTTCGAGGAGTTTGTCGCCGGTCTGGAGCCGCCGGTATTGGCGGATGTCGCTCGCAAGGTCTGGGACGAGCTCAAGCTCGCCGGCGTGGCGGGGTCGCTGCTCAAGGTGGAAGGTACCGCTGAGAGGGCGATCAACGCGATCAGGAAGGCCAAGAAGGCGTATCTGGAGTGGGAGACCGGGCAGGGCGGCCTCTTCCCGGAGCAGCACCGTGAGCGCCTCTCGGCCACCTACGGTGCCGATATCGCCTCCTTTGACGGCAACTGGGAGGAGCTGGAAACGCGCCTGGATGGGGCGCTGCGGGAGTACATCCGAGGTCATGCAACCGATACCGCCGCATACCAGCGCAGCCTCTTCGCCGACGACACCGAGGCGGGCCTCGCCTTTGTCGATCTCCTGCGGGAGCGCTACGACGTGGTTCTGATGAATCCGCCGTTTGGCGAGAGCGCCAAAGACGCCAAGAAGTACATCGAGAACCACTATCCCCGCACCAAGAACGACCTCTACGCCGCCTTTACCGAGTCGTTTCTGCACCGTCTCAAACCGGGCGGGTATCTCGCGGCGATCACCAGCCGCACCGGTTTTTTCCTCTCCACCTACAAAAAGTGGCGGGAGGAGGTGCTCCTCCAGGACGGTGAACCGGTAGTGATGGCGGACCTTGGGTTTGGGGTGCTCAATGCGATGGTAGAGACGGCGGCGTATGTGGTTAGGAATAAAGGTTTACCAGATAGGTAAAGAGTATTATATTTACCATGAAGGTAACATACGAGAACGAGAAAACTAGACGACTATGCGAGGATGAGAAGGCTGCGAGGAAACAGTTTGGCGACGAGGCTACGCGCCGGCTTCGTAAACGGATACGGATGCTGATGGAAGCCGACACGCTATCGGCCATACCCCATACGCCGCCACCGCGCCTCCATCTGTTATCCGGCTACACCGTCCCGACCTATGCAGTCGTCGTTCATAAGGGGCTCCGCATCGTTCTGGAGCCGGCGAATAACCCGGTGCCTCTTCTGAAAGACGGTGGTGTAGACAAACGCAATGTCCGATCCGTTCAGATCGTTACCGTGGAGGATTATCATGGCTGATCAGCCCATTTACGCTCAGCTGGAAGAAACGGAACATCCCGGAGAATACCTCCTTGAGGCACTGGAATCACAGGAGATTACCCAGTCACAGTTTGCCCGGCGGGCCGGTATTTCCGAAAAACACGTCAGCCAGCTCGTATCCGGCAAAGTGGGTATGTCCGCCGCGATGGCGCTTGCGGCGGAGCGTATCCTCGGCGGCAGCGCCCGACTGTGGCTCAATCTTGATACGGCCCACCGCCTCTGGGTTGCCAAACAGGAACGGGGACAGCAGGAGGCAGCCCACACCGACTGGGCGCGCGGGTTCCCTCTCAAAGATTTGCGAGCGAGGGGATTTGTCTCCCAGCCGCGCGTAAACGGGGAAACTGTTTCTGAGCTCCTTTCGTTCTTCGGTGTCAGCGGGATCGAAGAGTGGGAAGCAGTTCACGACGTTCCGGTAGCGCAGTTTCGGGAGTCTCCGTCGTTGGCCGCCTCCCGGAAATCTCAAGCTGCGTACCTCCGGATCTGTGAGATCCGCGCAGAGGTGTGGGACCTTGCGCCTTACAACCGGGAAAAGGTGGAAGCTGCGGTCCGCGTGGTGCGGCAGAATCTGCATCTGGATCCACCGGAACTGCTGAACCGTGCGGCGGAAGAGCTGAAAGAAGCGGGGGTGGCCCTCATTGTGGAGCCCGCTACGGAGAAAAGCAGGCTCAGCGGCGCGGCGTTCTGGCCCCGGCGCAATAAGGCGGTACTGGCGTTAACGATGCGCTTCAAGACGGCGGATCACCTTTGGTTCTCTTTCTTTCATGAGGTAGGCCACATTCTGCTTCACCGGGATCGACAGATTCTGGAGACGCCGGAGGCGACGGGGGTTCTTGAGGATGAGGCGGACCGGTTTGCCCGGGAGATGTTGATTCCGCCGGATGCGTACCGGCGTTTGGTACAGGACCCGCCACTCACGGAGGCGAAGATTGTTCGTGCTGCAGAGGCCCACGAGCTTCCCGCCGATAGCCTGGTGGGCATGATGCAGCACGATAAGGTGATCGACCATGGCAAGTTCAACCACCTGAAGCGATATCTGCAGGCCGACGAGGGAGAGAGCCGGCAATGATGAATGCAGTCGAGTACGAACACGCCTTGGCGGTTCTGGATGAAGTCTTTGACGCGCCTGAAGGGAGTGAAGCAGCCAAGAGTCGCGAAAGTCTGGTGGACGAGATCGAACGCTACGAGGACCTGCACTATCCTATCGGCCTGCCGGACCTCAAAAGCGCAATTATCGCGCGGCTTGATGATCTGGATTTGACGCCTGATAGTCCGTTTTTCACCAGTGATGAGCAGGAAACGATCCGGGCCGTGTTGGGCGGAGTGCCGGCACCTTCTGATTCTTTTGTCCGGGTGTTCCTCGATAAGCTCGGTATTCCACCTGAAGTAATGGATGGAGGAGGGCGGCTACCGTGACTGTGGTCTCGGAAATAAAAAAACAGCCCCAGCGGGGCTGCCAAAGGCCTATAAACCTTCCACCTCCGGAAACCCGGATTGCATTCATCAAAACACAAAGGATTGTGAGGACAACACTGTGAATGATCCCCGCTATGGATATCACATATTCTGGTACTGGGATGATGCCGCGTGGGTTGCCCGTTGCGTCGAACTCCCGTCTATATCCGGTGTCGGTGAAAGCCCGGAAACAGCGTTGGCAGAAGCGCGAGAAGCGGTGGATCTTGCTGTATCGTCGTTGATCGAATCGGGCGAACCGTTGCCTCCGGTAGAATCTTCCACGGAACCAGACGGACTATGGGGAGAACGCAATGGCTAAATTCAATGCCTGCCTGGTATGTTGGGAGATTTCAGCTCAGTTCTCATCGGTACGGACGTATCTGGAAGAGGTTGAAAAAAGCTGGCCGGATGTAGAAGGGAGACTCCGTACCGAATCGCAAGAGGGTCTTACCGATATGGGGAAAATGGCCGACGAACACGAGTTTCAGATCGAGTTGCAGATTCTTGAACACATCATAGAGGTTGATCTCCCGCAACAGGCGGGTTACGTCGGAGCGATCCTCGTTTTTACCACGGTAGAAGCTTCCTTCAAGCGTTTGGTTGCTCATCTCATCAAGGATGGACGAGCAAAGCTGGATCTATCCGCCTTCGCCGGTGGCCTCCTCCAAAAGATTGACCGCTTTCTTTCGGTCGACGAACTGGCCGAACTGACAGGCGATGAGAAATCCTGGCTGACCGAATTTTCTCGCATCCGAAACTGCATTGTCCACGCGGCAGGCGATACAAGAAGCGAAGGAGAGAAAACGTTGAAGCACATTGAGAATTCAGACGGGCTGAGTATCGATATGGATTTCCTCGTTGTTTCCTACAGCTACGTCATGGAACACCTCACCCGCTTTGAGAAAATGTTCAAGCGGCTTCTCTCGCAACTCGGCTATGAGAATCGGCCGCTTCAGGAGACCCCATGACCACCTTCTACCGCCTGCTGAAAGACACCGACAAAGCAACTGCCCTGCGTGAGGCGGTTACCGCAACGCGCGCCGGTGCGCCGGACGAGGATCGCACCTTCACTGTAGACCCGGCGGCGTTCTCCAAAGTGCCCAACACGCCCTTTGCCTACTGGGTGGACGACGAGATTCGTGATCTCTTTGTGAAGCTCCCGCCCTTTGAGAGCGAGGGGCGGACGGTCAGGGTAGGGCTGCAGACGAGTGACGACTTCCGCTTTGTCCGGGCGTGGTGGGAGGTTGATCCCGCCCGGCGGCTGGATCCGGGACTGGCCGGCGCGCCGGACTGGCGGGAAGATCTGGAAGGTTTTCAGGCGTGGTGCCGCCGCCGCACCCACCAAGGCAAGGGCTGGGCGCCCTTTGCCAAGGGCGGCGAGTACAGCCCCTACTACAGCGACATTCACCTGGTGGTGAACTGGGATCGGGAGGGGGAAGAGATGAAGGCGTGGGCCGACCCCCTCTACGGCAATAGCGGCTGGTCCCGCATTATCAAAAGTACCGACTACTACTTTCGGCCGGGGGTGACGTGGAGTTATCGCAGTCATAGGCTCTGCGGTCAACCGCTCCATGCGGGTGTTGTGATAAGTGTTCGCGGCAGTGGGATGTACTGCGAAGAAAACTACCTGTACGTCTTGCTTGGACTAACAAATTCCGAATTGACGGACCAACTTGTCAAACTTGGAATGGGTAGAGAAGGGCATCCTCAATTTGATCAAGGTGACTTGAAGCTGCTTCCGGTTCCCGTGCTATCTGAATCAGAAGAACGGTCAATAAGGGAACAATCGGCAATCGGCTCAGCGATGTCACGTCATCTCGGTCTTTCTGAGCCGTCCACGCTTCTTTTCTCATTCGAATCCGTTTCTGAGTCGAGCCGAAGCAAAATCCACGTAGCTTCGGAAAAGGTGAACCGGATAGTTGAGTCTGTTTATAACATCAATAAAAGTATTGGGGACTCGGCTGATTTCGTACTCCCTGACGTTCCGCGCCCTGTACCGATCAAAGTCGACACGCTGGTAGCCTGCTCGTTTGCTGCATTTGACATTCGCTTCGCTCGCAACCCTGAACTCGTCCCCGCGCTCCCTGATCCCTTCGATCCCCTCCCGGTCGTGCCTCCCGCCACACTCGTCGGCCCCAACGGCCTTCCGGCCACCTCCGGCTCCATCGTCAGTGAAGAGTGGCTCCGGGCGCGGCCCGACGCGATCACCTTACCGCCCACCGACAGTGTAGCAACGGCCACCATCACCGACGCCGAGTATCCCATCCCTATACCCTGGGATGGCATCCTGGTGGACGACCCTGACCACGACGCCGACATTGTGGGGCGGATACGTCAGGTGCTCACCGTGCTCCACGGAGAGACCGCCCAGGAGACGGAAGCAGAACTCTGTCGCGAGCTGGGAGTAGATACCCTGCGGGAGTACATCGCCAACCCCAAAGGCTTCTTTGCCGACCACCTGAGCCGCTACTCCAAGAGCCGCCGCAAAGCCCCCATCTACTGGCCCCTTTCTACTCCCAGCGGGGGGTGGACCGCGTGGATCTACTATCCGCGCCTCACCGACTCCACTATCTACACCCTCATCGACCGCTACCTCCACCCGCGGCTGGAGGTGGTCCGGCAGCTCTACGAGGCGGTAGCCGCCATACCTGCAGCGCAACGGAGCCCGGGACAACAACGTCAGTTCGATCTATCGTCCCGAGATAAGGACGAACTGGCGCAGATGGAAGCAGACCTGAAACAGATCGTGGCGATGCCCTACCGCGTCAACCACGACGACGGCGTGCCGATCCTGGCCGCACCCTTTGCCGCGATGTTTCGCCACCGGGAGTGGTCCAAGTACCTCACCGGCATCTGGGAGAAGCTGGAAGCCGGGGAGTACGACTGGGCGCACCTGGCCTACGCCGTGTGGCCAGAGCGGGTGCGGGAGAAGGCGCGGGATGACCGCTCCATCGCGATCGCCCACGGCATAGAGACATAGAGGAGGCGCAATGAGTTTTTCCCGCTACGTAGCCCAACGCCTGACGGACCTCCTGACCCACCACCGGGTGGTCATCGTCTTTGACCCCCAGCGGCGCTACCGCGAAATCTGCCTGAGCCTCGCCGGCGGGGAGTGCACCGTGGTGGACGGCAGCGACAAGACAACCCTCGATATTCGCGCGGAGGCGGCACCGGCGTGGATGGCAATCCGTGGCAGCGCAACGAGGACACTGCTCATTTACCGCACCGCTGAGCCGGTGACGGATGAGCGGCAGCTCCCCGGGGATCCCCTCGCGTCCTTTGCCGCCCTGGGTACCGTCTTTCCCGACCTGCGCCGCTCAGGCGACAGCTACCGTGACCTGGCCGTTGCTGCGTATCCCGACCGCACCGACGATGTTGACCAGCTCTTCCGCGCCGGAGAGCCCACCCCGGCATCGTTGGACGCCCTGGCAAGCGGCGACTCCTGGCCCGCTCTGAATGCGGTCACCGGTTCCCAAGGCGCCGTGGATATCCTGGTAGAGCTGGCGCGGTCCGACCGCGACGCCCTTGAGCGGGTGGTTGCCGACGGCGCCGGGCGGGAGGAGCTCGGACGCTTTCTTGCCGCGTCGCTTGAGATGGACGGCGGGGCCGGAGTCGCGGGCAGTGCCGCTGCCGGTGCCTTCCGCGAGGAGCTCTGGAAGCGCCTCCTCATCTCCGAGTTTCTCTTGGACTTGCCGGAAGATCCGCCTGCCGCGCTTGCCTCCGTTCCGCACACCAGCGCTGCGCGCCAACAGGTGGTCTACCGCACCTGCGACCGGCTGCGTTCCACGATCCCCGATGAGTACGTGGACCGCGCGGAAGCACTCGTGGCCGCCATGGACCTGGAGACGGCAGGGCGGGGGATCACCGCCTACGGCGAGATCGACACCTTCTCCTTTGAAAACGCCGCCGCCCTCCGCACCGCCATCTCCGGAGTGGCCCGCGGTGACACCGCCGGGGTAACGGAGATCCTGAAGCGGGCGGAGCGCTCCATCTGGTACCGCAACGCGGGCACAATGCAGCCCCCCTGGACGATCATCCGCACCGCTCTTGAGCTCGTCGGCCGCATCGAGAACGCCCGCGTCCCCTCCGGCGGTTCCGCAGGTGGCGACCTCGTCTCCTGGTACCTCAAGGACGGCGTCCCCGTAGACGCCGCCTACCGCGCCTTTATCTTTGCCGCCGGCACCCGCGACGACGACGAACCATGGTCTGCCGACTTTGACTCTCTCGTGGAGGAGATATCCCGACGCTATCGCGACTGGGCGGACGCTGCACAGCACGCCCTCATCGCTCGGGTGGAACGCGATGGCTGGCCCCTCTCCGGCCTTCCCCGGCAGAGCGAGACGTACCGCACCGCCGTGGAGCCCCTCCTGGACGCGGGCCAGCGCGTTGCCTACTTCCTCGTGGACGCCCTGCGCTACGACCTTGCAATGGCTCTCCGGGACAAGCTCGGTACCGCGTTTCAGATCGAACTTCGTTCTGCCGGAGCCTTACTCCCTTCAAAGACCCGCCTTGGCATGGCGGCCCTGGCGCCGGACGACGGAAAGCGCCTTGCCGTGACCGTCGACGGCGGGGAGTGGTCTGTCCACCTCGGTGAGCGCTCCCTCAACACCGCCGCCGACCGCGACAGTTGGTACCAGGAGTACAAAGGAGACCAGGTCGCCATCACCCGCCTCGACCAGTGGAACAAAAAGGGCAAGAAGCAGGAGGTGCCCGACTCAGTGCGCCTCATGGTGATCCGCACCACCGACATCGACAACCTCGGAGAGACGGGGAGCGAGGCGATCTTTCGCGCTGCCCTGGAAGGACTTATCACCGACCTCACCCGGGGAATCAAACGCGCCTTTGACCGCGGCTTTTCCCACGTCGTCGTCGCTACCGACCACGGCTTTCTCTACCTCCCGCACCGCCAGCCCGGCGATGAGATCACCCCGCCCAGCGGCGGCCAGTTTATCAAACAGCCGCGCTACACCATCGGCGCCGTCGACCCGGCGGAGCACCTCCTCTGCATGGAAGAGCCCGAGCTGGGCTACCGCCTCGCGTCGGGGCGCGTAGCGCTGCCCCGCACGCTCGGCACCTTCGGCAAACCCGGCTTTTACGTTCACGGCGGCCTCTCCCTGCAGGAGGCACTCATCCCCGTGATGACCGTCACCCGGAACGAGCAACCTGCCGCCCCCGCTCAGCTCCCCGTGGCGATCACCTACAAGGGGCAAAAAACCGGCGTCGTGCGCGTTCTGCGGCCCTCCATCAAAGTGGCCGTCGGCGGAGAGGAGCCCGCTGGTGCCCTCGGGTTTGACGAATCGTGGGCTAACCGCAAAGCGCGGATCCGCCTCAAAATCACCAATGCAGCCGGAGAGGCCGTCGGAACCGTCGCCGCCAACGACTACCTCGACGCCGACACCGGCGCCCTGGAAATCCCCGACGGCACCATCGCCACCATCCCCATCAACATCACCGACGGCACCGAAGGCGCCATCACCGTCGCCGCCATCAACGCCGACACCGATACCACCTGGGAGACGATCAGCCTCACCCTGGACGTGCTGGATTGATGGTGTATAATAGTTGTGTATGAAACGTACACAAGTCCTGTTAACCGAGGAACAGCAACGGGAGATCAAACGAATCGCGAAGAGTGAATCAACTTCTGCGGGTGCAGTCATTCGTCGTCTTATCGATAAAGGTCTTGCCGACGCGAATCGGGCCGCCATGAGCGTCGCTGCGGAAAAGATGGCCTCGTATTACGCGGAAGTCGAAGACGGGACGTTTCGAGAGGTCGACCCATGGGTTGCGGAGGAACCAACTGATGACTCGCGGTGAGGTGTGGCGCGTAAATCTGGAGCCGACGATTGGGGCAGAGATACGAAAGACCCGGCCCGCAGTTATCCTCAACGACGATGCAGTGGGCGCCTTACCTCTACGGATCATGGCCCCGGTGACGCGGTGGAAGCCGGAATACGAGGATGTCCCGTGGATGGTTGAATTACCCCGGATTGCCGGACTGGAGAAGAAATCAGCGGTCGACCTGTTTCAGGTGCGCTCTCTATCTACTACGCGGTGTGTTGAGGGCATAGGCTCAGTCGACACCGCGACGATGGAAACGATCGAACGACGACTGTGTCTGGTGTTTGGAGTGGAAGTAATTCCCGAAGGAGAACGATAGGCGTGCCAAATCTTGACGACAAACTGAACGAGTATTATCCCGGCCGTGTGGTCCGCAAGGACCTCCTGCACAGCGTAAAGAAGGGCACCAACGTGCCGTCATTCGTCCTTGAGTTTCTTCTTGCCAAATACTGCGCCAGTGATGAGCCTGAAGAGATCGAGGCGGGCAAGGCGGCAGTTCTGGAAACACTGGATAACAACTTTGTTCGTCCCGATGAGGCCAATCGCGCCCAGTCCACGGTGCAGCAAAAAGGTAAACACAAGTACATCGACCGCGTACACGTCCGGTACGTGGAAAAAGAGAAACGCCACTGGGCGGAGATGGAAAACTTTGGCAGTCGGCGGATCGCCATCGCCGACAAGCATTACAAAGAGCACGACCGGATGCTCTCCGGCGGGCTCTGGGCGGAAGTCACCGTTGGACACAACAGTATTGAAGACGACGACTACGCGTTCTACGTGGAAGACCTCCGGCCGATTCAGCTCTCGCGCTTCAATTTCCAGGAGTTTATCGCCGGCAGGGAGTCGTTTACCCGCGACGAGTGGCTGCACGCGATTATTCGGACGCTCGGACTGGAGCCCACCAAGATGGACCGGCGGCTACAGTTTCACTTTCTCGCACGGCTCTTTCCCTTCGTTGAGTCCAACTACAATTTTGTGGAACTTGGCCCTCGGGGGACGGGAAAGTCCTACAGCTACAGCGAATTTTCACCGTATTCCACGTTGATCAGCGGTGGCCAGGCAACTACGCCGATTCTCTTTTACAACAACGCCAAACAGAAGATCGGATTGGTCGGATATTGGGATGTTGTCGCCTTTGACGAGGTCGCGGGAATCCGCATCAAGGACCCGGATTCGGTCCAAATCATGAAAGACTACATGGCAAATGGGCGCTTCAGTCGCGGCAAGGACAACATTGCCAACGCAAGCTTCGCCTTTGTCGGCAATATCGACCTGTCCATCCGCCAGGTGGTGAACAGCGCCCAGTTTGACCTGTTTGCGCCGATGCCGCCATCATTTGATCTGGCGCTGATTGACCGCTTTCATACGTACCTTCCCGGGTGGGAGATGCCCAAGAACACCTCGGAACTCTTGACCGACCGCTACGGCTTTATCACCGATTACCTCGCTGCGGCGTTTCGTGAACTTGCGTTACACCACAACAGATTTGAATGGGTAAATGCCCATGTCCGCCTCGGGCCGCAGATTGAGGGGCGAGACGAACGCGCGGTCAAGAAAAGTGTGTCCGCCTTTCTCAAGATTCTGCATCCCGTTGGCGAACCGACACCGGAAGAACTGGACGAGTACGTGGAGTACGCTGTTGAAGGGCGAAGACGGATTAAAGAGCAGCTCAACAAGCGCAAGAGTGACGATGAGTTTGCCAATATCCGCCTGTCGTATATCGCTTCGGACAACACGGAAGTAGAGGTGTTCTGTCCGGAAAGCAAAAACGCCGCGGCAACACAGAACCCGATGCGCCGTCAACTGGAGGCCGCTGGTGTTGATACAGTTTCACCGGAGGCAGATCCCACCGTTGATCCAGCCGCCGAACCTACGCCGCCGGACGCGGACACAGCGGCACAGCCGCAGGAACCAGTTGCGCCGTCCCAATCAGTTGAACCGGACGTGGAACAACCCCAAGAGCGCCACTACCGGATCATGTATGGCGACATGGGACAGAGTTATGAATCGATCTTTGGTGAATACCTGCCCGGTGCCAAGGAGATCATCGTTGAAGACCCCTACATCCGGGCAAAACACCAGATCGGTAACTTTGTGCGCTTCTGTGAGACGGTCGTAAACACCGCCCCGGCAAAGAAAATCCACCTTACCACAGGTTCTGACGATGACAGGTCCGTTTCCGAACAGGATGCGGCGTTTGAAGACCTGGCTCAAAGTCTCCGCGATCTTGGCGTCACCTTCACCTGGGAATACAGCGACACGATCCACGACCGGGCGGTGCGCTTATCCAACGGCTGGACGATCAAAATTGGCCGGGGACTGGACCTCTACCAGCCACCGGAAAGCTGGTACACGATCGGCGCCAACGACATGGACCTCCGCCCGTGCCGTGAGACGACGGTGGATGTATTCCGCGAGGAATAGTGGTGGTAAGAACGCAATGACCAACCACGGCGAAATCCTCGTCTACCAGACCAACGACGGGGCAGTGCGACTCGACGTCCGCCTCCAGGACGAAACCGTCTGGTTGACCCAGGCGATGATGGCGGAGTTATTCGCATGTTCCATCGATAACATCTCTCTTCACCTTCGCAACATCTACGAAGAGGGTGAGCTCAATCCTGAGCCAACCTCCGAGGATTTCTCGATAGTTCGAACAGAAGGATCCAGACAGGTTATCCGCTCGATCCGCCACTACAACCTCGACGCCATCATCTCCGTCGGGTACCGCGTAAAGAGCAAGGTCGCGACACGGTTCCGTATCTGGGAAACTGAACGGCTAAAAGAATACCTCGTCAAAGGCTTCACGATGGATGACGAGCGCCTGCGCAATCCGTCGGGCCCCGGCACCGCCGTCCCGGACTACTTTGACGAACTCCTCGAGCGCATCCGTGATATTCGTGCCAGCGAACGGCGCATGTACCTCCGGGTTCGAGAAATCTTTGCCATGGCCGCCGACTACGATCCCGACGACAAAGACACCCTCCGCTTCTTCCGCGTCATCCAGAACAAGCTACATTTCGCCGCAACCGGCAAAACCGCCGCGGAGCTGATTCGACCCCGAGCCAACGCCGAATTAGCGAATACGGGGCTCACCTCCTGGAAGGGTGACGAGGTGCGCAAGAGCGGTATCACCATCGCGAAGAACTACCTCGCCGCAGACGAGGTTACCGAACTCAACCGCATCGTGACGATGTGGCTGGATTACGCCGAGGATCAGGCGCGGCGACGGAAACGCGTTTTCATGCAGGACTGGGAACAGAAACTGGACGACTTTCTTCGGTTTAACGACCGGGATGTCCTGCCTAACGTAGGGTCTGTCAGCAAAGGTGCCGCCGATGATCGAGAGCTTCGCAAGCAAAAGGGGTTACTCGGGGCCGGGGCCGAGATTTTTGATAATAGTGTCTACAAGACATGTGGCACGATGAGTCTCGCAGACAAAGAGGTCCCCGAACACTTCACGACTTCCGGAATTCAGAAAATCGTCGACGAGATTAGTCCGTTTGTCGAGCAGATCGGTGGACCAGCCGCCATCGATTACGATCACAAATGTGAGGAACATGAGATTGAAACAGAAATCGCCACCGGAATAGATATGGAAAACAGCCATCGCGACGAACAATACCCGATCACCGCAGCTCTCACAGACCCAGTCAGCACGTTATTGACCGATTCGGGAGAGTTAGGCTTGCGGGAATTGGTCGGTGCAATCGCCGGTGACAAGGAGATCGGTAGTGTCCTGTCAAGTGGTGTAACTTCACCGCCTCCGAACACCGTTCCTACGCTACGTTCTCCGCTTCATCCTCCGTCAACGACGGGGGTATTTCCCCCTGGTTCATGTATCGTCGCGTAACATGCCATTCCTCTGCTTGCTCGGCAGCGAGCGCTCCTACAAGACGCGTAATCGAGTCGTCATTGGGGAAGATCCCGATCACGCGCGTTCTGCGTTTGATTTCCTTGTTCAGCCGCTCCAGAGAATTCGCGGTGGAGAATATTACGACGCTCATAACCGACACGGAATAGTTTTCTCTGAACCAGCTCGCGGACATATTGCGGTCTGTTCTCACACGCCCCCGAGGCGAGTGGCTCGTCCCGCTGTTCCGGCGGGAACCACCCCAGAAACAGATGGTTCACCATAGATCGTGATCTTCCTGAAGCACCGTGCTGATTCCAGGCGTCTGTATCGGTGGAGGTGTCATGGAAATCCACCGCGTGCACGACCGGTTCTTTCGCTCGTTCTTCTCGCAGCCGGTCCACCTGCGCGGCCTGATCCGGACAAGTGTGCCTGCCGACGTCGTGGCAATGCTGGACCTGGCATCATTGAAGGTGGAGCCGGGTACCTGGATAGATAAACGGAACCGGGAGCACCTGTCGGACCTGGCGGTATCGGTTGAGGTTGTTGGTCACGATGGCAATGATGACGGGCGTACGGCGGACGATATCCGCGAGGTTGAGTACTCTGAGCCGAGAAGTAGCACCGCCAAGATCTACATCCTGGTTGAACACAAATCCTACCGGGACCCGGCTGCCTTGTTGCAACTGCTACGGTACATGGTCCAGGTGTGGACGGCGGAGGTTCGATCAGGTGGTGCCCCGCCGCTCACTCCGATTATTCCGGTACTGGTCTACCACGGTCCCGCCGGGGCGCCGAGGAGGCGCTGAGCGAATTACAAGCGGTGCTGCACGGCGCTGAAGACCGGCTTTCCAGTGAGGAATACCAGGCGCTTTGCCGGTATCTTTTAGAAACCGGCGAGTTGTCGATGAATGAATTGAACGGTAAAATTGAATTGTTGATACAGAAGCGACGTATCAAGGAGGGGCTTTTGACTACTGCGGAACAGTTGATCAAGAAGGGCTTTGAGGAAGGCGAGCAGATTGGGGTTCGGAAAGGAATACAGCAGGGTGAAGAGATCGGTATTCAAAAAGGCGAGGCGCTTGGCATCCAGAAAGGCGAAGAGGCGGGTCGGCGGGAAATGGCCAAAGCTATGATTAATCGCGGTCTGACGGTCGCTGAAGTCGCCGATTTCACCGGGCTCGCGGTGGAGGATATTGAGACTCTCATAGCTGACCCCAAATAGTTTTCTCTGAAACGTCGTATGAACGGATGAACACTTTTCGGATGTGATCTGGGGCGTCCCCGAGGCGGGTGGTCCTTCCAGCTTTCCCAACCCAAAGCACCCCAGAACCGGATGGTTCACCATAGATCCCAATGTTTCCGAAGCACCGTAATGATTCCGGGTGTCTGTATCGGTGGAGGTTGTATGGAAATCCACCACGCCCACGACCGGTTTTTTCGCTCGTTCTTCTCACAACCGACGCATCTCCGATTTTTGATCCGCAACGCGTTGCCCGCGGAGGTTACAGCGACGTTGGACCTGAATAGTCTCAAGCTTGAACCGGGTACCTGGATTGACCGGAAGAACCGCGAGCACCTTTCGGACCTGCCGGCGACGAGCGCGGACACGCTTCGGGGGAATCCCGCCTCCCGGGCGGCGTTGTGGCTGATGCGAACGGTCCGCTCAGGGAGGGGCTTTTGACAACCGCGGAACAGTTGCGAAAAATGGGCTTCGAAGAGGGTGAGGAGCGTGGCCTCCGTAGAGGCGAAGAGGCCGGGCGTCGCGAGTTGGTTATATCGATGTTTAAGCGAGGAATGACCACCCCGGATATTGCTCGCGCTACCAGTCTCTCCGTTGAAAAAATAGAAACCATGTTGAACGAAACAACTTGAGTTCGATTACGTTGTAGACGCTACGTAACCTGAGTTACCACCCCATCGAAACCACAGTCACGCGTTGCCCTTCGGCACCCCACTGCGCACCCCAAAATGTACGGAAATTGCCCTAAATTCGCCCTCATTCCGGATGGCACGGACCTTGCAATGAAGTGCCGGTCGCCAATTCGAGGACGATCTTCCCGGCTGGTTTGGTGAATAGAACTGGAGGTATATGAAAATCGCTGATAAGATGTTCTATAGGCAGCGGAGAGACCCACACCGTTGTCTTGGAGGAGCGGTACAAAGCGTGAATAATTGGGCGTATCTACAAGGGGGAACTACCGTGTTGACACCAACGCCCGATGCGCGCTCCGGCCGATATCAGCTTTCCTTTACCTTCGGTGGGTTACTTATTCCCGAGACATACACAATTGCCGATGAATACCATCGCCTGCAGGATTGGTCGGCGGTGCGGCGGCGCATGATCGACGAGAACGGGCTACAGAAAACGCGCCGGCGCACCGCGCAACGGTACGTTCGCGAAATAAAGGTGCGCCTGGAGCACGCCTATCCGTGGGAGTGGGCAGTGATACGCGACGCCTCGCCGGAGGAGCGAGCGGTGGTGTTGTATACGGTGTTCACGCGCTACTACCGGCTGGTGGGGGATTTCGTTACCCAGGTGGTGCGTGATCGCTACCTCAGCGGTCTGGCTACGGTGGACACCGCGATGTTTCGAACGTTTGTGGCGGATCAGACACCGGCCCATCCTGAGCTGGCTCACATTTCCGATACCACCGCGGCAAAGCTGGCGGAGGTGGCGTTGCGGGCCCTGCGGGAGGCCTCGCTGATTGCCGGCCCGCGCCCACCGTATCGAATTATGACCCCGCGCCTCTCCCCAGAACTACGACGCCGGTACTGTGATCAGGGAAACCGAGAAGACCTGGCCCATCTCCTGTGGTCCGATACGGAGGTTGCTCCGTGCCTGATGTGAAAATTGCCGGACACTTTGAGCAAACCTATCGCATCGTCAGTCATTCACGGTTTCTGTCTCGAAAAGGTCTCGGCAATGAGGTCCCTTTCTTCATTGATGAGTACGACCCCACCGATGAGTGGGCGGTAGTCGAGCAGATCGGGGTACTCTCTCAGCGCCTCCACGCGGAGGGTATTCCCACCGTAACGCTGCCGATGTTCGACATTGTGATCGACGTGGTGCGCACGATCCGAGATCTGGATACGGTCTTTGCCTTTGAAAAAAAGACGCCCAAGTCGCGGGGCGCTTCCACCACGCCGGGCGCGTCGAGCCGGCGCCGATCGTTTCTTACCGAGATGGAAACGTGGACCAATCCGGAGTCCGGCAAGCGGCTCCAGAGCGAGATATTCCGACGGCTCGAGGAGGTTCCCGATCGGCAGGTGGTCTTTATGCACCAGTTGGGAACCGTCTTTCCCTATCTGCGGACGCACACCCTGCTCAACAACCTCCACTCGGTAATTACCGACACCCCGCTGGTGGTGTTTTTCCCGGGGACGTACGTCAGTTCGGAGCGAGAAGGCTACTACTTCAGCCTGTTTAACACGTTCAAGAGTGATTACTACCGAGCCTTCCGTCTGGAAGACTACATCGAAAAAGGACGAATCCGTGGCGACATTGAATGACATATTAATTCAGGATATCAATCGAGAGATCGAGGGCGTCGTCAAAGCGGACGATCATCGCCGCATCGCCCAGGAGATTCGGGAATATGTAATCACCGGAGAGATCTCCAAGATTCTATTGCGCCTGTTTGAGGGCTACCAGGACGCGATTCAGCGCCAGGTTCAGCAGAGTACTGAAGTCTATCCGTACAACGGTGTGTGGATTTCCGGCTATTTCGGGTCGGGAAAATCACACCTGCTCAAGATCCTGGCGTACCTGATTTCTCGGGAGGCGGAGGACGAACTCCGGCAGGTATTCCTGGAGAAAATCTCCGATAGCTTTTTGCGCGCGGCGGTGGAGACGGCGTTTCGTACCCCGGCGGTGAGTATCCTCTTTAACATCGACCAGCAGGCCGACGCCGAGACCACCGACCAGACGCAACTGATTCTCTTGGTATTTGAGAAAGTCTTTAACCGCGCCGTGGGATACTGTGACGACGATCCGGTGATCGCCGATTTTGAACGCGATCTGGACATGCGCGGCGAGTACGTCGCCTTCAAGGAGCGCTTTGAGAGTGTGACGGGAGAACCGTGGAGCGCCAAACGCGATGCGGTGATGACCCTGGACCGGGATCTGTTCTCCCGGGCGTGGGCCGCCTTTAAGGATATTGACGAGCGTGAGGCGGAGGCGCTGCTGGATAGATATGAGGCCTCACGGAGTCTTTCCACCGAGAAATTTGCCCGCCGCATTAAAGAATGGCTGGACCGCCAGGAAAGCCCGCACCACCGTCTCAACTTTTTCGTGGACGAGGTGGGGCAGTTTGTGGCCAATCGGCAGGACCGGATGCTCAACCTCCAGACGGTGGCGGAGACGCTGGCCACCATCTGTGAGAACCGGGTGTGGGTATTTGTCACCAGTCAGGAGGACCTGGACTCGGTGATCGGTGATGCCACGCAGGAGCAGCGCAATGACTTCTCCCGCATTACCGCGCGCTTTCACTTTCGGCTGCCGCTGACCTCGGCCAACGTGGAAGAGGTGATCCAGAAGCGGCTGCTGGCCAAGACGGAGGCCGGTACCGCCAACCTTACCAGCTACTACGAACAGAACGCGGACCATCTGCGCACCGTGTTTCAGTTTGGAGAAGGGGTAAAAGAGGTGCGATTCTCATCGGCGGGGCACTTCTCCCTGTCGTATCCGTTCGTGGCCTACCAGTACTACTATCTGCAGGAGGCGCTCAAAGGGTTGTCGTCACACAACGCCTTTACCGGCCGCCACGTCTCCCGCGGTGAGCGTTCCATGCTCGAGGTCTTTCAGGACGTGGGCAAGCAGATGGCCGACACCCCACTGGTGAGTTTTGCCACCTTTGACCGGATGTTTGACGGCATCCGGCAGACGTTGCAGAGCGGCCTCCTGCGCCAGGTGGACACCGCGGAGCAGCACATCACCAATCCACTGGCGATTCGCCTGATCAAAGCGCTGCTCATGCTCAAGTACGTCAACGACTTCTCCGCCACCGTGGAGCACCTGACCACGCTCATGGTCGAATCCCTGGAACAGGACCGGGGGGCGCTCAAAACGCGCGTGCAGGAAGCGCTGGACGTGCTGGAGTTTCAGTCCTACATCCAGCGATCTGGGGAGACGTATGAGTATCTCACCAACCGCGAAAAGGATGTGGAGATCGAAATCAAGAACACGCCGGTGGAATACTCCGACATGCGCCGGACTATCGGGCAGGTGGTAGTTGATCGGACCCTGAAGCAGCCCAAACTGCTATTTGAGGATAACGAACAGCCCTATGGATTCTCCGTGTACGTGGACGAGGAGCTGTACCGTAAGGGCCCCTCCGATCTGGCGTTGCGGATCATCACGCATCTCCATCCCAACGCCGGTGACATCCAGACACTGCTCAATCAGAGCATGGGCCGCAAGGAGCTACTCATCATGCTCACCGTACTGCCCCACGTGGATACCGATCTGCGCCTCTTTCACCAGACCTACACCTATTTGAATCAGGCCGGGGCTCCGGATGATCCCTACCAGCAGCGGATCCTGGCGGAGAAGCGGGCGCAGAACGCGCAACGGGAGACGCGGCTCAAGGACCAGGCGATTCCCGGTCTCATCGAGACCGCGGAGCTCTATGTTCTCGACCGCCAACTCGCGATCACGATAAAGGAACCGCGACAACGGCTTATCGCCGCGTTCCAGGAGCTGGTGCGCGTGTCCTTTCCCAACCTTCGGCTCCTGTCGGGAAAATACAGTGAGGCCGCGCTGCAGCGGATCATCTTCCCCGGCGAGAACGATGCGATCTTCTCCGGTGATGCCGTGGGAATGGGTGAAGATGAGGCGGAGATGCAGGCGTATTTGCAGCGCCGCCGGCAGGCGGCAGGCCACACCAGCATTGCCACGCTGAAGGAGGAGTTTTCCGCCGGACAGTACGGCTGGTACGAGTGGGCGGTTTTAGGGGTACTGGCCAAGCTCTTTGCCCGGGAAGCGGTGGAAATGGTAGAGGGTACCCGCCTCCTGGATGCGGCGGAGGTCCTGCAGCGCCTCTCCCGGGGCCACGGCCATGAGCAGGTGACGGTGCGTCTCGCCCAACCGATCGACAGTAGCGTTACCAACGCCCTGGCGCGTTTCTCGCAACAGTTCTTCCACAAGCCTACCTCCGCCACCAGCGGAAAAGAGCTCGTGATCCAGATCAAGAAGGATCTTTCGGACCTGCGATCGGACCTGGTCAAACTCACGGCCCAGGCCGGTCAGTATCCGTTTCTGGCGCAGCTCACGCCGATCGTCGAGCGCTACCAGGCGCTCATCGCCCAGGAGGTCCGGGCACTTTCAGAGACGCTGATCCGGGACGAGGAAGAGCTCCTCATGGAGAAGCTGGAAACGGTGGACCCCCTGATACAGTTTATGCACGGCAGCGGCCGAGAGTCCTACGATCGGATTCGCCTGTATCTGCAGAGCAACCGCGACAACTTCTCCGCCGTGGGCAGAAGCGATGCGCGAGGAGCGTTGGAGGGCTACCTGGAAAACCCGCGCCCCTGGGCCGCCAACGCCACCAAACACGCCCTGGACAGCTACGCTGAGGTGAGCAAAGAGATCGCCTCCCGATTGGAAGACGCCAAACAGCACGCGCGATCCGCCGTAGAGGAGGCCTCCGAGACGCTTACCGGCAATGAAAGTCTCCAGCAGCTTGCCGAGGATACACGACGGCGCGTGCTGAGCCCGGTGACCGATGAGCTCCCCCGCCGCGTCACCGACACCGCCTCCCTGGCAGCTCTGCAGAACATCGCCGAGATCCAGGTACCGCGCACGGTGCAGGAGGTACGCGAAGAGATCCAGAAGCAAGCCAATCCGGAGAAACCCGTGGCCTACGCCCGCCCGGCGGAAAAGAAGATCTCCTTTTCCAAAACAGAACTGACAACGCCGGAAGAGGTGGACGCCTACGCGGAGGAGCTGCGGAACCAGTGGCGGGCGCTCGTGGAAAATGGAAAGAGGATCGGGTTGTGACTGTATGTGTACGGAATATTTCCGTATCGTGGTATAATCCGGGAGAGGAGTGATGAAGAAATGTCGACGACACGACTGGATATTAGATTGGATGAGTCGGTGAAACAGCGGGCCGAGAAAGCGGCGGCGTTACTGGGTCTGAATAGTTTGACCGATTTCGTGATACAGGCGATGAGCGAGCGAGCAAACGAAGTGCTTAAGGACTACGGCAAGACCGTTCTGCAGGACGAGGTATTTGACCAGTTCATGGAGGCGTGTGAGAAGGCGTCGGAACCAAACGAAGCCTTGCGTGGTGCCGTCTCCTATGCGAGGGAACAGGGGTATCGGTGACCTGGACACGCACGTTTGAAGAACTTGATACCGGAGCTCATGACCGGGATTCCTTTGATTGCGGCGAAGCACCGCTCAACGAGTTTATCAAAACGAAGGCGGTGCGACACATGAAAGTCGGGGTGAGTCGCACCATGGTTCTGCCCACTGTGGATCGTATGCAAAACGGGAAGCGCCGTATTGCGGCGTTCTATACGATCGCCCCAAGCTCCGTGGAACGTGAAACTCTGCCGCAAACGGTGGCCAAACGGCTACCACGATATCCCGTACCGGTATTTCTGATAGCCCAGTTGGCGGTCCACCGCGAGGCTCACGGGCACGGACTTGGAAAAGTGACCCTGGCACGAGCGCTTGACCACCTATTGAGCGTGAACGGCTACCTCCACGCCTACGCGGTAGTGGTTGACTGTCTCACCGAGTATGCCCGGCCGTTTTACGCCCGATACGGGTTTCAGGATATGGGTATTCACAACGGGCATCTACGGATGTTTATCCCGATGAAGCAGTTGGCGGACCTCGGCGTATGAATCGTAATCGGACGGTGGGAAAGATTGACCGGAAATCGAAGGGGATGTATATCTTTAGTAACGATCATGGCGATAGCGCCCCCGAGTGTCCCGCCCTTAACAATCTGGAGGGACGGGCCTCGGAGGCTTTTTTTGTACCGTATGGGACCGCCATATGATCAAGGTCGGGTTTCTCGTTGACGGGCGTAAGTACCGCTATCGGATTCCGTGCGACGACGCCTACCCGCTGAGCCTCAACGAAGTCCTCAAAGAACAGGTGAAAGATCCCGAGGAGAAATCTGATGAATCCTGACCTGTACTTTGAACCTTTTGAGGTGAGCGAGTTTACCGAACGGTTCCACGCCGCCCTGGGTAGGGCATTGATTATTGGGACGCGGTTTGAGCGGAGCGTCGTGGAGCTGGCGACCTTGCTTGAAGTGGCGGGTGCATCCTCAGTTCTGACAACGGATGGATTGTGGAATGAACTTGTCGCCAAGATTGTGGAAACACCTCTGGCGGCACAGGTGGAGCCATTGCTTGGAACCTATCCCGATGCAGTTGCCGTTCTCTCATCGGCAAAGGGTGCCGTGAATCATATCGTCCACAAGATCGCCCTCGGGTTGGATCGTCCGCTGGACAGTACGAAGACCGCGATCCTGTCGGATCAGGTTCTGGACATGTACGATGATGTCCGGAGTGTCGCGGCGGGAGACATGTTGGTGTGCGCGCTCATCGAATATCTCTCCTACAAAACGGTGCCGGATGATGTCACGCTGACGCAGCACTCCGCAGCCGTCGCGGACTGGGTGTGCAACACCGACGAACTGGGAGAGATGCTGTGAACCTCAACGCTCTCAAGAAGTTTGCCCAGGGGGCGCGGCGGAAGTTGCTCTCTGAGGTGGCCTCACGGCTGGATTATGTGCTGGGGCATGATGATGCGTATGTGCGCTCGCACCAGGGGGAGATTGCGGAGATCCGGCGGCAGTTGGAGAGGAAGAGCCGGGAGCAGTTGGTGGAGGAGGTGGCCTACACGTGGTTTAACCGGATTGTGGCGCTGCGGTATATGGACCTCAGGGGTTACCACAAGGTACGCGTGGTGAGTCCGCAGGCGGGGCAGGTGCAGCCGGAGCTGCTCTTTCAGATCAAGCAGGGTCGGACGCCCCCGGAGATCCGGTCGTTGCAGACGGTGTTTGACGGGTATCTCAGCGGAACCCTTGGTTCGGATCAACCGGATCGGGAAATCTATACGGCGGCGTTGCTGGGTATCTGTAACGATTACAGCCGGACGTTGCCGTTTCTCTTTCGCAAGGTGGATGAGTACATGGTTGCGCTGTTGCCGACGGACCTGTTGAGCGAGAGTTCGATCCTCACCGGCGTGCAGGGGGCGATCGGGGAGGATGACGTGGCGGATGTGGAGGTGATCGGCTGGCTCTACCAGTTTTACATCTCCGAGAAAAAGGACCAGGTCTTCGGCCGTCCCAAGGGTGAGAAGATCAAGAAGGAGGATATCCCCGCGGCGACGCAGCTCTTTACGCCGCACTGGATCGTCCGCTACATGGTGGAAAACTCCCTGGGCCGTCTGTGGCGCAACAACCGCCCCGACACGGGTCTCTCAAAGCAGATGGAGTACTACATCGAGGGTGACCCGGAGCCGGAGTTTCTCACTATTGAGGGGCCGGAGGAGATCACCCTCCTGGACCCGGCGTGCGGCAGCGGCCACATCCTCACCTACGCCTTTGATCTGCTCTACGGGATGTACGAGGAGACGGGCTACAGCGCGGAGGAGATTCCCTCGCTGATCCTCACCAACAACCTGTACGGGATAGATATCGATACCCGCGCGGCGGAGCTGGCCTCTTTTGCCCTGACCATGAAGGCGCGGGAGAAGGACCGCTTCTTCTTCAAACGCGGGGTGGTCCCTCGGGTGGTCGCGATGGAGGATGTGTCGGTAGACCTGCGGGAGGCGGATATAAAAATGAGTCCGCAACTGCAGGAGGCGTTTGGCTACCTGAGCGAAGCGACCAACTTCGGCTCTCTCATCCCGGTACCGGCGGAGGTACAGGGGGAGATTGAGGAGCTGCTGGCGCAACTGGACGCCCGGGGAGACGCGGATCTCTTTGCCGACCAGGCGATGACGCGGGTGCGCAGCGGCCTCAGGCAGCTGGGGTATCTGGCGCGGCGGTATCACTGTGTGGTGACGAATCCGCCTTACCTAACGACTGGGAATACGAACTTTCGGCTGAAGACGTTTGTGCAACAGAACTACGCATCCGGAAAGGGTGACTTGTTCGCAGCTTTCATATTGAAGAACACTTTGTGGTGTCATGATCGTGGCTATACCTCCCTTATTTCGCAACAATCGTGGATGTTTCTTCCTGCGTATGAAAAGCTTCGGGCTTCTATCCTGCGTAACTCTGTCATAATGAACGCGATTCACCTGGGCCCACACGCATTCGAAACAATCGGTGGTGAGGTCGTCCAAACTGTAGCGTGGGTGATGAAAGTTTCCGGTGCCGACAGCCACTCGATGAGAGTTGTCAGTCTCTATAAATACCGCGACTCAGCAACAAAAGAGGTCGAGTTCTTCAAACAAGCCAACAAAAAAACAGTTGATCCGACGCAGTTTAAGAATCTACCGGGTCAAATTTTTGCGTATTGGGCGTCCCAGCCAATTATTGAACTCTTTAGTGCATACTCTCCGCTCCGCGCCGTTGCGCAACCACGACAGGGTATCAAGACGGGAAACAATGATCTTTTTCTGCGGTTTTGGTACGAGGTTTCGTACGATCGCGCGAGTATTGGAAAAAACAAGCCCATTTCCAACGAGAGATGGATTCCGTGCACGAAAGGCGGGTCGTTCCGTCGCTGGTACGGGAACAACACGTACTTGTTGGATTGGGAACACGATGGCTACAGGGTTAAAAACTACCGAGACAAAACGGGCAAACAACTTTCACGACCACAGAATACCGAAAAATTCTTCCTTCCGGGGGTGACGTGGTCTTCCGTGAGTGGTCAAGATTTTGGTGTCCGTCTACTCCCAGCTGGCTTCGGTTTCGAGAGTATGGGGTCTGCTGCATTTGTTGATGACCCTGTTCAACGAAAACGGATTCTCGGGTTTCTAAATTCGACGGTGGCAGTCACCTTACTGAATCTGATGGCACCGGCACTCCACTATTCTGAAGGGATGATCGGCGCCTTACCTTTCGTTGACAAAAAGGACAATGAAATCGAGCGCTACGTCGAAATTGCTTTGTCGAAATCCCGGACGGAATGGAATAGCCGAGAAGAATCTTGGGAGTTCCAATTTTCACATTTGCTTGCTGATCTTGAATACAAGACGGAGCTCCGAGATGAGAAACCATTTGGCTCCGAACTGCAGCGTTCTCACCCAGTCTGCAACAAAAAACTCCGTTCCGCGTACCGAGAATACTCCCAGTATTGGACCAAAGAGTTTGAAGAACTAAAGGCAGTCGAAGAGAGGATCAACGAGAAGTTCATTAACGCGTACGGACTAAGTCAAGACCTAACTCCAAAAGTCCAGCGATCCGAGATAACAATCCTTCAAAACGAGTTGGATCGAGATGCGCTGACGGGTGGGTCAGTGATGTTCGTAGAATCCGAAATCATGAAGCAACTCGTTTCTTATGGAGTCGGCTGCATCTTCGGGCGTTATTCCCTCGACAAAGACGGCCTCATTCTTGCCAACGCCGGTGACGATTTTGACACTTACCTTGCGCAGATACCGAAACCGACCCTCCGTCCGGACGAATCCGGTATCCTCCCAATCACCGACGACAACGATTTCGCTGATGATCTTCCGTCTCAATGGCGATTGTTTCTCCGTGCCGCCTTTGGCGACGACCACTACGAAGAAAATCTGCGCTTCCTGGAAGATGGCCTCGGCAAGCGCCTCCGTCAGTTCTTTCTCAAAGGCTTTTACGATGACCACGTGAAGCGCTACAAGAAACGTCCGATCTACTGGCTGATCACTTCTCCCAAGGGGACGCTGCAGGCGCTGATCTACCTGCACCGCTACAACCGAGACACGGTCAACCGGTTTCTCAATGACTATCTGCGGCCGTACCAGCAGAAGCTGG
>JBBDTM010000018.1:0-10103 GCA_040904425.1 Alkalispirochaeta sp. | reverse complement strand
CCTCACCCTCTCGGCTTCTTCCCCACCGGTGCCGCATACACGCAGAACTCTTCCTCCCCGTCTACATCCAGGAGGTGGTCGGTCTTTTGCTGATCGTAGGCACCGACGGCGCACGTACCGCAGGATACGCTCTCACAGGCGAGATAGAGGTTCTGGCAGACGTGTCCGGCATCCAGCAGAATCAGTCTGGCCGCTTCATGCCCATAGGACCACTCTGAACGGTAGGGGATCGCCGTCCAGATAAACGTAACCGCGGCACCGAAATTGTGCTGTAACAAGGCATCGTCGAGAAGCGCTTCCAGGTTGCCGTCGAACTGACGCTCAGGTTTAACAAAAACGAGCCGGTGATCCAACGGAAGATAACGATAGAGCCCCCGTTCCAGGCCGCTCACCCGTTGCACACACAGGTAGGTTTCCAGGGGGTGCCTCGCTCCGCCGGAGGGTACTGTCCGAAAACTTGCCTTGGACGTCCGATTTCGCTCTCCCTGTGTGGTCCAGAGAAGATACGCCAGCTCATCCAGGCTGAGGTTCTCATCGGAGAACGTTCGCTGGCTCACTCGATTGGCGATAGCCTCGCCGAGCGACGGGGTTCCGCCAAACGCCGCTTTTAATGATTCCGGAGACGCGAGTTCAACCAGCTGGGCGGTTGGGGCATAGTCTTTCTGCATAGCCGGACGCGGGCTGCCCGCCCGTTGATCGGTTTCATCGCGATTGAGCTCGCTCCATCGTGATTTCAGATACCTGCGATTGTTCTGCAAGACGGTATTGTCCATAGGTACTACTCCGTTCAGAGCGCGTCGAGTTGGCCGGCGGCAGCAAAATCAGAGAGCCGCACCGTGGCCATCTCTTCCTCACTCACGCCAAACGATTCACCCACCATCTCTTCTACGGCACGGACGATACTGATCGCGTCGAGGTTGTACTCCTTCATTAAGTACTGGTGGCTCGCGCCATGAGCGTACGTGTCGAATAGACCCAACTTCCTCAGTTTCGCGGCGGTACCGTGTTGGGCGAGGAGCTCTGCGACGCAGGTGCCGAGACCGCCAATCGTGGTGTGGTTTTCCGCGGTGAGGACCCCATAGCGACTTCTTGCGGCGCTCTGGATCACCTGCTCGTCGGTGAACGGCTTGAGAGTAGCGGCGTGAAGATGCTCTACAGAGACGCCCTTCGATGTGAGGTACGCGGTGGCGCGCATCGCCTCTTCCGTGGAGATGCCCGAGGTGACCAACGCCACGTCGGAGCCGGTGCTGCCGCCTTCGCTCACAACCCGCACGGTATCGAAGCGCGTGGGGTGATCGGCGGGGAAAAGACGAGGGACTTCCTTGCGGAGCATTCTCACGTATACCGGGCCATCCACGCCGTGCGCCAGGTCGAGAATCGACTCGATGTCGGTGGCGTCACCGGTCTCGAAGATGGTGAGGTTGGGCACGCCCCGGAGTACGGCGATATCGTCGATCGCTTGGTGGCTCACTCCGCCCGGGGTGGTGATGCCCGGCAGAAAGCCGAACATCCGTACGCGCAGGTTGGGATAGGCGATGGACATCTCGATCTGATCGAGAGCGCGCCGATACATAAAGACCGCAAAGGTGTGTACGTGCGGAAGAAAGCCTTCGCGCGCCATACCACCGGCCCAACTCATCATGTTCTGTTCGGCCATGCCCAGGGAGAAGAAACGGTCCGGATACGCCTCCTTGAACGCCTTTATCTCAGTGGATCCGGTGAGATCGCCGGAGAAGACGATCACCTCGGGCTTGTCTGCAGCGAAGCGTACCAGATTGCGTTCGTGTACTTGCGTTTCAGTTGTCATCAGGCGGCTCCTTGTCACATCGTTGCCAGGAACTCGGCAAACTGCCGTTTTTCCGCATCGGACTTGAATCTGACATAGTGCAGATAGGGCTTTCGCTCGTTTAACAGTGGCACCCCGCGGGCAGTGTCGGTGTAGCAGAGCACGAACAGCGGCTTTCCGGTGTGCTCCGCAGCGGCAGCCCGCTCTATCGCTTCGATATCGTGACCGTCGACGACCTGTACCGCAGCTCCAAAGCCCTCAAGCCGGTCCGCCAACGGTTCGATACGCATCACATCATCGATCGCGCCATCTACTTGCTGACCATTGACATCGACGAAGACGGTAACGTTGTCCAGCTGGTAGTGAACGCTCGCCTGTACGCCCTCGTACGTCTGACCTTCCTCAAACTCCCCGTCGGACATGAAGACGTAGACCCTGCCGGTATCCCCGCGCAGCCGCCGTGCGAGGGCGATTCCGCCGGCCTGGCTGAGCGCCTGTCCGAATGATCCGGTGGTGAGTTCCATGCCGGGGGAGTGTTCGCCGCCGATCATCTCCACGGAGCTTCCATCCTCGTTGAACTGCGCGAGTCCATCCGGCGACATTCGCCCCACCTCAACAAGCGCCGCGTACACGGCGACGGCGTAGTGGGCGGCTGACAGGAGAAGTCGGTCATGGTGTGGTTCGCGGAGACCGTTGTAGTCGGCACCGAGGGGATGGAACCCCGGTCTTGGTACGCCGGGGAACGGCTGGGGAATCTCCGGGGCCGCGCTGGGCCCTATATTGAGAAGCTTGCCGTAGAGCAGCGCCAGAATATCCGCTGAGGAGAGTGCCTGGCTGAGGTAACAGCCGTTCTTCTGGATCGTCAGGTCCAGTGCGCGGCGGCGAATTCCGTGGGCGATCGTTTCGATATCGAGGGTGGTCCGGACGGACTCCTGGAGTGTTCCCATACTTCCTCCTGTATTCCCCTACGGTACGAGGAGAATTCGGCAATGTCAAGCATAACAGCGCATTAACATGCACGAACATGCTTGACGTCTCCGAATTTAGCGCGCACAATCCGTATATGGACGCGATCGTCATCGGGCATGTTTGTATCGATCTCACGCCCGGGTTCCACGCGCACCGCCCGGTGGGAGCCGTTGCCGAACTGATGCGGCCCGGCGGTCTCGTAGACGTAGCCGGTCTCACCGTCTCTCCCGGTGGCGCGGTATCTAACACCGGAGCGAGTCTGGCCCGCATGGGAATGGATGTTGGGCTCATTGGCCGAGTCGGTGCGGATCCTCTTGCGGAAATGCTGCGCAGCGAGCTTGCGTCGGCCGGGGTGCGAGCGGGGCTGGTGCTGGTGGAAGATCCATCGGCGGGCACTTCCTATTCGGTAATTCTTCCCATTCCCGGGCTCGACCGAATTTTTCTCCACGACTCGGGAGCCAATGACAATTTTTCCGTGCGAGATCTGGTCGAAGGGTGTGAACGGCTTGGCGTGGACGCAGGCGAGGGCGTGGGCACAGGCGACGGGGTCGACCGTGCGCCGTCGGGCCAGGACGGGGCTCCGCGGCTTATGCACTTCGGGTATCCCACAGCCGTGGCATCGATGTACCGCAGCGGTCCGGAGCCGCTCCGAGATCTTTTCGCTGCCGCCCGGCAGCGGGGAATGACGGTAAGCGTCGACTTCTCGTTGCCGGATCCGGAGGGTGAGGCAGCGATGGCGCCATGGCGCGAAATCCTCGCCGAGGCGATGCCGCTGACCGATATCTGTTTTCCCAGCGTGGAAGAACTGAGTCTCATGATAGATCCCGGCGGATTCTTCGAGCGCGAACGAACTCGTGCCGGGGCTGGGGCGTTTTCTCCTGACTACGGCTACGCGCTGGCCGGGGAGCTTGTCGCCATGGGATCTGCGATCGTTGCGGTCAAGCTCGGGAGCTGCGGATTGCTGTTCCGTTGGGATCCGACCGCCCATGATCGTCTGCAGGATACCGGAGCGATCACGCTTGGAGACCGGCTCCCGGCGGGGGCCGTCTCCTCCGAAGATTTCGGCTCCCCTGGATCGTCCGGTTCGTCAGGATCGTCCGGCGCTGTCGATGCAATTCTTGTTCCCTCGTATCCGGTGGAGAAGATCGTCTCCGCCACCGGCGCGGGGGATACTGCCATCGCCGGATTTCTGGCGGCGCTTCTGGCGGGAAGGTCGCTGCTGGAAGCGGCGGAGATGGGATGTGTGGCGGGACGCAACGCGGTGACAACGATCGACGCCGTCTCGAGCGTGCAGCCACTGGCGGTGATGGACGAGTTCCGGCGGACCGCCTCGCACCGGAGTGAGGTGACATTTGAAGATAGCTCGGCGTGGCATATGCGTCCGGACGGCGCCTTTGAGCACCGAGTACCAACAGACAGGAGGACCAGATGAGCAGTAGATTTCGCTATTCCGTCGGACCGTGGAACGTTCACGACGGGACCGACATGTTTGGTGGTGCCGTACGAGACGCGCTGGACACGCGGGAAACGATCCGGCGGGTGGCGCCCCTCGGCTTCGACGCGATCCAGTTTCACGACGACGATATCGTGCCGCGTATCGATGAGAAGAGCCCCGCCGAGATCCGGCGCGAGACGCGAGAGATGAAAACCTTCCTCGACGATCTCGGGCTCGAGGCGGAATTTGTCGCGCCTCGTCTCTGGGACCCGCCGCGGTTTCGCAACGGCGCGTTGACCAACCCCGATCCGGCGCTGCGGCGAGCCGCCGTCGACCGGTCGGTTAGATGTGTCGAGATGGCACAGGCGATGGGGTGTGACCTTGTCGGGTTCTGGTTTGCCCGGGAGGGAACCGTCGTGGTCGAGAACAAGGACCCCGTCGCCTCCGTCGGGTACCTCGTGGAGGCTCTCAACGCCGTGCTTGAGGCGGACTCGGCGATTCGCATCTTCATTGAGCCAAAGCCCAACGAGCCGATAGACCGCAGCTTCGCGCCGACGATGGGTCATGCGATCGCGCTTTCCTCGCTCACCGTAGCTCCCGAACGGGTCGGCGGGCTGGTTGAGTCTGCGCATGCGGTGCTGGCAGGACTGGACCCGGCGTTGGAAATGGCGTTTGCCGTCGCCGCCGGACGCCTGTTTGGAGTTCACCTCAATGATCAGAACAGTCTGCGCTATGACCAGGACAAGGTGTTCGGGGCCGAGAACCTCCGTCAGGCGTTCAACCAGATCCGAGTCCTTGTCGACAACGATTTCGGATCTCGCGGTGAGTATGTTGGCCTCGATGTGAAGGCGCTCGGACCGCAGCCGGCGTCCAATCGTTTGCAGCACCTGAAGAACAGCCTCCGCGTCATCTCGATTATGGAGGAGAAGGTGCGCCTCTTTGCGGACCGTCGCGCGGCGGTGGGATCACTCGATATCGAGGAGGAGGAGCTGCTCGTCCTCGAGACTATCTTGGGGGTAGATGGATGAAGGAGCCGGTCAACGCTGTCGCCGTACGACTCCACGGAAAGAACGACCTGCGCGTGGAAGCGATCGAGTTGCCGCCGATCGCAGATGACCAGATTCTCACCACCGTCATCTCGGATAGTATCTGCATGTCCACCCACAAGGCGGCGATCCAGGGGAGTGACCACAAACGCGTGCCGGACGACATCGCCACCACACCCGTCATGGTTGGTCACGAGCTCTGTGGGGAGATCGTTGAGGTTGGTGCCACGTGGCGGGGGCAGTTTGACCCGGGGCAGCGGTTCATTATTCAGCCGGCGATCAACTACAAGCCGCTCATGGAGGGGCACGGTGCGCCGGGATACTCGTATCCATTTACCGGTGGCACGACGACCGCGATGATCCTTCCCAATGAAATCATGGAGCTCGGCTGTCTACTTCCATACGACGGTGACAGTTACTACATGGGATCCCTGGCGGAACCGGTTTCGACGATCGTCGGTACCTTCCACGCGATGTACCACACGGAGAAATACGTCTACCAGCACCAGATGGACATCAAAGAGGGTGGCGCGATGGCGATGCTGGCCGCAGCCGGACCAATGGGAATGGGTGCGATCGACTACGCGATTCACCGGGATCGTCGCCCGCGCCTTCTGGTGGTGACGGACATCGACGCTGAACGCCTGGCGCGTGCCGAGCGCCTGTTGACTCCCGAAGATGCGGCCCGGCACGGCGTTGAGCTTCACTACGTTAATACCGCCGATTCAGCTGATCCCGCCGCCGCGATCCGACGATTTGCTCCGGACGGATTTGACGATGTCTTTGTTTTCGCCCCGGTCCCCGCAGTTTTTGAACAGGGGAGGGACGTGCTTGGCTATGACGGCTGTCTCAATTTTTTCGCCGGCCCGTCCCGCAAGGACATCTTCGGACGTCTCAACCTCTACGATCTGCATTACTCCGGACATCACGTGGTAGGTACCAGCGGGGGCGGAACCGAGGACCTCCGGGAGTCGATCGATCTCATGGCGGAGGGACGGATCAACCCCTCTTCTATGATTACCCACATCGGAGGGATCAACGTGGTCCCAGAGACTGTTCTCAATCTGCCGGCGATTCCCGGTGGAAAGAAGCTCATTTACACGCACCTCGATATCCCGCTGGTCGCCTTGGATGATCTTGCGGCACTGGCGGATGGGCCGGATGGGGACCCCCTCTACGGGGAGCTCGCTGAGATCGTTGATCGCCACAGCGGTCTGTGGAACGCAGAGGCGGAAGCACGCCTCCTGGCCACGGCCCCCACGGTGGATGCCGCGTCGGCTACGGGAGGCCGCTGATGCTCGCGGAGGAACGACTCGAGGCGATCCTCCGTCGCCTACGGGAGCGAGGAACGCTCACGGTGGACAACGTCGCCCAGGACTTTAACGTCTCTCTAGACACGGTGCGACGCGACTTCAATCGGCTGGCCGGCACCCGTGGCGTCCGGCGGACCCATGGCGGAATCTTGCTTGAGAAAGTGGCGCCCGACAGTACCCTCGCCGAGCGGGCGTTGGAAGCCTCCGCGGAGAAGCGGGCGATCGCCCGGCGTGCAGCGGAGCTCGTCCACGACAACGAGACGATCGTAGTTGATGCAGGGACGACTACCGGGCTCATGGTGGAATATATCGAGGCACGGGACGTCACTCTCATCACCTACAGTGTTGAGATCGCCGCCCGGGCGATGCGCCGCGCCAACCTCACCGTGTATATGGCCGGGGGGATGGTACGTGCCTCCACCGGCGGCGCCGTTGGTGACGACACGCTGCGGATGATTCGCTCGCTGCAGGCATCCACGGCGTTCGTCGGAGCCAACGGGTTCAGCGTGGGGTACGGCCTAATGACGCCCAACTACCACGAGGCGAGCGTCAAGCGCGCAATTATCGAGATCAGCAGCCGGCGGGTGCTGCTTGTAGATTCGAGCAAGGCCAACCGTCGCGCTCTTGCCCGTTTCGGCGAACTCGAGGAGATGGACGTCGTTATCTCCGATGACGGACTCCACCGGGATATGGTCGGCGAACTCGAGGAAGTCGTGGGAGAGCTGTTGCTGGTCAAAGGTGAAGCTAAACTGAAATGAATACGACCAATTTGGACCACGCGTCCGGTGTACCCGGTGTGGTGGGGGAGCGGAGACTGCTCCAGATCGGCGCCGGAAACATCGGCCGCGGGTACATGGCACACCTGTTCCACGAGGCGGACTACAGGGTGGTATTTGCTGACGTCTCGGAATCGATCGTCTCGGCGCTGAACGCCGCGGAGCACTACCCGCTGCGCGTTCTCGACGCCTATGCCGGAGAGGCCCACGAGATCGTTATCGGTCCCGTCCGGGCGGTGATGGTTCAGGACCAAGCGGCGTTCACCGCGGAGGTCGTGGCGGCGGACGTGATCTCAACTGCCGTTGGAGTTTCCAACCTCCCACGAATCGCGCCGACGCTTGCGAACGCTCTGGTGGCTCGTTGGGAACGCGGCGCGACGGGTGTAGATGTCTTTCTCTGCGAGAACACACTCACCGCCGGGCGAGACCTGCGGGACGCGGTAGTTGCCGCCGCTGAGAACCACGGCGCCGGCGCGGTCCACTGGATCGAGGAGCACGTTGGATTTGTGGGCACCTCCGTGGCGCGGATGGTTCCCATCATCTCGGAGGAGCTCCGTGCGACGCATCCGCTCCTGGTTGTCGCCGATGCGTACCGGCCACTACCGTACGATGCGCGGGCCGTGCGAAACACCGTGCCGGTTGTTCCCGAGCTGTCCCCCCGGAAGAACTTCGCCGCTGAAGTTGCGCGGAAGCTTTTTCTGTACAACATGTGCCACGCGTCACTGGCGTACCTCGGAGCGGAGCGTTCCTTTACGTGGGTACACCAGACCCTTGAAGCTCCCGACTTGCGGGAGATCTTCATCGGAGCCGCCGACGAGATATCTCGTGCGCTTGAAGCGGAGTATCCCGGAGAGCTTACGCGGGAACAGAACGAAGCGATCCTCGCCGATATCCTTGTACGGTACGGTAATCCGCTGCTCGAAGACACCATTACCCGGGTCGGGCGGGATCCGGCGCGGAAACTGAGCCGGAACGATCGCCTCGTGGGTGCGGCACTTCTGTGTGAACGTCACAGCATCCGTCCCGACCACATCCTGCACATTATCGCAGCCGCGTTTCGTTACACGGGAGATCACGAGTCACGGAGTCCCGCCGCTCTGCTCGCCGTGACCCCGCATCAAGCGGGTGCCGAAGCGGCAGTGACCGAGGTCTGCGGCCTCACGCCGGATGAACCCCTCCACACGGCGATCGTGGCGGCGCTGGCCTCTACCGAGACCTAAGGTTGCGATCGGTCGCTCTACACCCCGTGCGTGTGTGTGGTCGTGAAGCGCCGGATGAGGAACCATAGCCACACGCTGGTGACCAGTGTGGCGACGGTACCGGTCATCCAGATCCCATAGGAGGGCGCTGACCTCTGCACCATGGGGAGGAGCGTCAGTGCTACCCAAATGCCCGGGATGGGAGCGCCTGCCAGTGTCCACATACCGGGTGAATACCAGACCACGAGCGGTGCCGGCGATAGGATTCCCGTTGCCTTGCTCAGCGCAACCCCTTCCACTTTGTCCCGGGCCACGGTGGCGAGGAGCAGGACCACCGCCGCCAGTTTTCGCACCAACCAACCCCACCGGGTGGCGAGTAACGATGTGATCGCCGGACCGACGAATCGGAGGTGGCTCGTCGGTATACCAGCATGAGAACAGCCCCGGTCCACGCCGTGAGGATCGCGAGGGAGGCACGTAGGCCGAACCCGCCATCGGCGATGGCACCCAGGAGGTGGAGAGCGGGCAGGGTAGGCAGAGCCCACCATAGGGGATGCTCCATGACGCCCAACGTCGGAAGGATGGGAGCGACGAACAGGATCGTCCATATCGCCCCACGAAAGAAGCACTCGTTGAGAGTTGCAGCCCGGCTGGTTCCATTCCTCCTACGCCACCGACCCCTGCAGGCACGTGCCGCCCTGGTCGACCGTCCTGATGTCCCCGCCGACGGTATCCACGACCGGATCATGGATACGTTACACGAACTTCGTTCTGCGGAGTTCTATAATCTGAAACCCCTGGCGGACTACCGGATCGTGGTAGAGCAGCTGGACGCTCCGGAACTGACGGTGATAACGGGTGTATAGAGAATCCTGTTGCGCCCCGAACGGTTCGGTATGAAGATATGCTAATCGGTATGAACATATGCCAAACAGAATCGAAGAGCTACCGCAAGTCGTATATACTATAGAGATGGTGCGCCGTGAAAGTTGCGCCAATCCAGCGGGTGAGAGTCCCACCCGGGTAAGCGATGTGGCTCTGCATAATCGCGTCGCTCCTCTTGGCGTCCTGCTTGCCTGCCTTCTTGTCTGCCTCGTTCAAGCCCGCGTTTCGCACCCTGCCGCTCGGCATCCTCGATGTCCGGGTCTTCCTTCAGAATCTAAATCAGATAGGACAACCGGGCTCATCCGTGCTACTACTAAGCTGTGGGGTGAGGTGCGTGGTACAGCGCCCGCTCCCGGAACGCCGCTTCCGGCAAGGCCTGCGCCACCACAGTGTAGATCGTCCCGTTAGCATCGCGGACGCAGAAGCCAAAGCGGGAACACGTGGAGTTCTTCGACAGTTCCGCCTGGATAACTATCCTAATCTCGACCTGTCCCGCATCCCCGCTGCAGCAGGCGTCTCGTGACGCCTTACACCGCGCCTTGCGAACGAAGGAATTTCACACTCTCCTGGAGGGCCTCATCTCCGGCGACTTCCAGCGTAGTGTATCCGTCGAAGCCTTTCTCGTTCAGAGCTTTCACCGTGCCGGCGATGTCAACGCTCCCGGTTCCCAAGGGTATCGTCGCCATACCGGCAC
>JBBDTM010000017.1:0-10250 GCA_040904425.1 Alkalispirochaeta sp. | reverse complement strand
CTCATTCTCCCCTCTGCCGAGGATGCAGCGTCGTAGGATAAATCATTGCTCTTGTCCCGGCGTGGCTAAAGAACTGTCCCCCTGCCGGCTCGCGCCCCCAGCTCGCGGAGCGTCTTGATCGCTCGCTCACACCATTGCGACTGCAAGATCATAGCGACTCTGCATGTTCATCCAGAACCCCGGAGTTGTTTCAAAAAACCTGGACGACCGAAGGACGCTTTTACCGTATCGCTATCCGCGATGCAGGCGGCGCATTCTCCACGACGGTATCTACCGCGATTGAAGAACACCTTCTTTGAGTATGCTTTCTATCTCGGCGCCGTTCACCGTTTCCTGTTCACTCAGACGATGGGAAAGCGAATCCAGCGAGTCGCGATGGATCGTCAGGAGCGCGACGGCGCGCTCCAGTGCCTGGGTAACGATGCGAGCGGTCTCGTTGTCCACCCGTGCGGCGGTGGCGGCACTCACCGATGCATCCAGATGTCCCGATGCTCCCAGGTACTGCGCCTGCGTATCCGCGGCCAGGCGGACCGGACCCAGTTCCTCGCTCATGCCGTATTCGGTCACCATCCGCCGCGCCAGGTCGGTCGCGCGGGCCAGGTCATCGGAGGCGCCGGTGGAGACCTCGGAAAATACTAGTTTCTCCGCCGCCCGTCCGCCCAGAAGCACCACCAGCCGGTCCTGCAGTTCTTCCTGTCCCATGAGATACCGATCCTCCACGGGGCGCTGCCAGGTGTACCCCAGGGCGTTGCCCCGGGGAATAATGCTCACCTTGTGAACGGGATCGACGTTGGGGAGTAGTGCGGCGGCCAGGGCGTGTCCCGCCTCGTGGGCGGCCACAACGCGTTTCTCCCGCTCGTTCATCGCACGGGTTCTGCGCTCCGACCCGGCGATGACGCGTTCGATAGCGCTGTCAAAGTCGGTTGCAGCCACCGCGTCCTTGCCGTCGCGCGAGGCAAGCAGCGCTGCTTCGTTTATCACGTTGGCCGCGTCCGCTCCGGAGAATCCCGGGGTGATGCGGGCGAGGTTTTCCAGCTCCACATCCGGCGCCAAGGTGATCGTTCTGGTATGGATCTTGAGTATCTCCAGCCTGCCGGTGAGATCGGGCAGACCCACCACCACCCGGCGGTCAAACCGTCCCGGACGGAGGAGCGCCGCGTCGAGCACTTCCGGTCTGTTTGTGGCGGCGATCATCATGAGACCGGTGGTAGGTTGAAACCCGTCCATCTCGGCCAGCAACTGGTTGAGGGTCTGCTCTCGCTCATCGTTGGTGGAAAACCCTGCAGCGCTTCCTCGCCGACCTCCTATCGCATCGATCTCGTCGATAAAGATTATCGCCGGGGCCTTCTTCTTGGCCTGCTGGAAGAGGTCCCGCACTCGGGATGCTCCCACACCGACAAACATCTCCACAAACTCCGCGCCGCTGAGGGAGAAGAACGGCACTCCCGCTTCTCCGGCGGTCGCCTTGGCCAGTAGCGTTTTCCCCGTTCCCGGTGGTCCAACAAGGAGGACTCCCTTGGGCATCTTGCCACCCAGCCGTTGAAAATGTTCGGGGTTCTTCAAAAACTCCGTGATCTCCTGGAGATCCGTCACAGCCTCTCCGGCGCCTCCGATATCTTCAAAGGTGACACCGGTCTGCTCACCTTCGGTCATGCGCGCCTTGCTTTTACTGAAGGAAAGAATACCGCCAATTCCGCCTCCCATCCGTCCGCCACGCGCTTGTCGCATCATCCAGAATGAGAAGCTCACCATCACCAGCAAGGGGAGAATCCACCCCAGCAGGGGATTGGCTCTGCGCCCCCGGACGTTGACGTTGTACTCTTCCAACGCGGGAAGGAGTGTCGGATCGCCGACGCGCACCGTCCGGAAACTCCCGCCGTCGCGAAGTGTTCCGTCGATTCGGTCCGCGGAGATCACCGCGTCCTGCACGCGGTTGTCCCGCACCGCGTTTTTGAATTCGCTGTAGGACAGTTCTATCGGAGCCGCAGTAAAGAACGATCCCACAACGGGACGGAAGACCGCCAGTGCAAGCATCAGCATCACCACGTGCCAGTAGGAGAATTTGATCTTTCTGTTCTGTTTCTTTTCGGGCGTGTCGTTCGGCATACTGTGGCTTTTCTCCCATTGACAACCTTACCGCTGCCGGGCGTCCACGGTCTGTTCGGTGGCGCACAGACGAAACCCTGCCGGCTCCATATCGTCGATCCATGAAAAGCCGGCAAAAAAGAGCACCCGCGATTCTCACAGCGTTCTTCGTCCGTCGGGACGAGGCGTCCCGGGCGTACCGGGAACTGAAACGAAAGGGCTTCCGCCGGACGGCGTTGATGCACAAGAATACCAAGGGACGCGTCACAACGCGGGCGCCGCTTTTCCGGTTCGTCTTTAGACGTCGCGTCATAACCGAACATTCCCGTCGGCTGGGCACGGGTGAGTCCGTCCTTATTATACACGCCCCCATTGCACTCCTGCGGCGCCCGGTGAAATTGTTGCGAGCGTACGGCGAGACCCCACCGGTAGTCTTTGTCCTTAACCGTAAACGAGCACACCTGATGCGGGAACGCGGTTTCCTGGACTCACCGCTCGCGGTGGCGCAGATTCATGACCGCGCCCGTCATCTTGCGGAAAGCGGAACGAAGACGGACAGACCAGGCAGACGGACGACGCTTCTAAATCGTCTGAAATCCGCCGAAAAATTGCTGGTACCAGTGTGCTCGGAGCTGGCCGGGGCTGCCGCGCTGGGTCAACGCACATCCCCCGTCGTGGAGTGGATCCTGGACAACGAATACATCGTCGAGAGCAATATCCGGGAGGTGCAACAGAATCTTTCCCGCAGGTTCTACCGAGAATTACCGGCCCTGAGCGACGGCCCTCACAGGGGATTGCCTCGGGTATACAGTCTGGCGGAACAGCTTGTCTCCGATACCGCTCTGCGGCTGGACCGCGAGTCGATCGTTTCCTTTATTGAGGAGTACCAGTCGGTAACGATCCTGACGATCGCAGAACTGTGGACAATTCCCCAAATGCTGCGGATCGCTCTGATTGAGAGCATCCTGACCCTCGCCGCCGGCGGACTCACGGAACTGCGCGATCGGGAGATTGCCGACTTCTGGGCATACCAACTCATAGCAGCGAGCCGGCGCGATCCCAACCGTCTTTTTCCGATGATGGCGGAACTCACGCAATTCCAGCCTGAACCGAGTCGTCACTTTTCTTTTCAACTGGTGGACCACCTGTACGGGGAAGAAGAACCGGCGGTCCTCGTTACGAGCTGGCTGGAGCGTTTTTTTCACCAGCCGATCGACGAGGTGAACACGCAGGAGCAGGACCGCCAGGCAAAGGAACAGGTCGCGGTCGGGAACGCGTTCACCAGCCTGCGGGAGCTGGCGCAGCTTGACTGGAGGGACATCTTTGAGGAGGTCAGCCGGGTGGACCGGCTGCTCCGACGCGATCCGGCGGGCACCTACACCGGGATGGATTTTGCTACCCGCGACATGTACCGCCGCGAAATAGAGAAGGTTGCGCGTCAGTCCGGACGGAGGGAAGACCAGGTAGCCCGGGACGTGGTAGATATCGCCTCCCGGACCGTCTCCGGGGTCGCCGACGCAGAGCGCGCCCACGTGGGAACATACCTTATCGGTGACGGTCGCACGGAACTTCACGAACTGGTAGGTATCGACCGGCCGGTAGCGACGCGACTCAGGGATTGGGTATCCGCGCACCACACCGCCACGTACCTGTCCGGTATCGGCGCATTCTCCGCCCTCTTTCTGACGCTGATCTGGTTGGCCGGACTGCGGGAGCTCTCGCCGGCAATTACGTTCCTTTTCGTCCTGATCGCCCTGTTCCCAGTCAGTCAGCTGGCGGTGGAAATCGTGAATTATCTTGTCATGCGCTTTTTCCCCGCCCGCGCCCTGGTCAAGATGGACTATGAAGACACCGGCATTCCAGACGCGTTTCGCACGCTCGTTGTGGTGCCGATGATGCTTTCCAACGCCCGGACGATCGACGAGCAGGTGGAAAAACTTGAAATCCGCTATCTGGCCAATCACGAGGACAACCTGCTCTTCAGTCTTTTCTCGGATTACAATGACGCGGACCACCTCCATGTGGCGGATGACGGGCCGCTACTGGAACGGGCGGTTTCCGGTATCGAAAAACTCAACCGGCGTTACTCCGCCGGCCGCTTTTTCCTCTTTCACCGGGAGCGGGTCTGGTGCGAATCGGAGCAGAAATATATCGGTTGGGAGCGAAAACGAGGCAAGCTGGAAGAGCTCAACCGGTTGATTGACGGCTCGCAAGGGGGAGACGCGGACGGAATCGTTCGTGTCGGCGAGGCGGATCGACTCCATGATGTGCGATTCGTAATCACCCTGGACAGCGATACCCAACTGCCCGCAGGGACGGCTCGTCGAATGATCGAGACGCTCGCGCACCCCCTCAACCAGCCGCGTTTCGATGCTGCCGGATGCGTGATACCCGGGACCTACACGATCATCCAACCCCGGGTGAGTTCTTCCCTTCCCAGTAGCACCGGATCCCCCTTCAGCCGTCTGTATACCTACGCGGTTGGAATCGACCCGTATACCCGTGTCATATCCGACGTGTACCAGGACCTGACCGGGGAAGGGTCCTATCACGGGAAGGGCATATACGACGTTCGAGCTTTCAGCCGGGTATTGTCCGGCCGTTTCCCCGAGCAGCGGCTGCTCAGCCACGATTTGATAGAAGGCGCGTTTGTCCGGGTGGGTCTGGCGAGCGACATCGAGCTGCTGGACGAGTTTCCCCAGGACTACCTCACCTTTACCACCCGCAGACACCGGTGGATCCGGGGGGACTGGCAGATTGCGGACTGGCTGCTACCGCGCGTACCGGATGGCAATTCCGGTCGCCGCGTTCGAAACCCGCTTTCACGGTTCAGCCGGTGGAAGATTTTTGACAATCTTCGTCGCAGCCTGATTCCTCTGGCAAGCCTTGCTTTGCTCGGACTCGCGTGGATTGGAACCCCCAACCGAATGGCGTGGATCGTCACGTTGCTGGTAGCGGGCCAACTGCTTTTCAACACCCTGGCGCAACCGTTTACCATGGCCACTACGCGTCACGGATATCGGTCGTTCTCGTTCCAGCGACTGGGTCAGGATCTGCTTCGGACCCTCTCCGAGGCGTCGCTGATTCCCCACCAGGCATTGGTGACGGTGGATGCCGTTCTGCGGGTGGCGTATCGCCGTCTTGTCTCCCACCGGAACCTGCTGGAGTGGACCGTTACGCGCTCCGGGCGCTCCGGTCTGATCCTCTCATTGGGGTTGACGGCTCTGGGAAGCGTCCTGGCCGGAGCGGCGCTGCTGCTTCGGGTACCCGATCATCTCCCGGTTGCCGCGCCGTGGCTGGTCTTGTGGATCATCTCACCTTTGACTGGATGGCTTCTGTGCAGGCGTCCGTCGGCGGCGGATCGTGCCGTGACGCTTCCGGAAAAGGACACTCGCTATCTCCGAAAGATAGCCCGGCGCACCTGGCGCTACTATGTTGATTTTGTCACCGACCGGACCGCCTGGCTGCCGCCGGACAACTACCAGGTTTCTCACCAGGATCGGGTGGCGATGCGTACCAGCCCGACCAATATCGGTCTGTGGATGCTGAGTGCCCGCAGCGCCCGGGACTTTGGCTACCTGACCACCGACCAGGTGATCACCGTCCTGAGAAAATCGATGAATACGATCTCCCGGTTGGAGCGATTTCAGGGCCATCTGCTGAACTGGTACGACCTCACCACGCTGACGCCATTGGAACCACGTTACGTTTCCACGGTGGACAGCGGCAACCTCCTGGGGGCGCTCTGGTCTCTCGAGCACGGCCTGGAATCGTTGCTTACCGATCCACTGATTGACGCCGGCACCTTTGCGGGTCTCGGCGATACCGTGGAGGTCCTTCGTGACACGACAAAGAGCTCCGAACCGTTGCTGGAAAAACTCATCACAGCGTGCCGCGACGCCCCGGCCGATGCCGCACATTCACGCGAGAGGCTCACCGCCACGCTTGAGGGGCTGGGACGCGTCGGGGGACTTGTGGACCTCCTCGTCCTGCCGCCGATGGGAAATACGGCCGGAGACGGCGCCTACTGGACACAACAGATTAAAGACCACCTCGCGGCGGCGCTCACCCTACGTGACCGCTACCTGAGGTGGGCGGAAATTCTGCGCGAGAAGGGGGACGACGAGCTCGCTCCTCTGGGGGAGGACGCGATAACCGCGATTCACGATGACCTGCGCCACGTCCCGTCTCTTGCATGTCTCGCGGCCGGAAATATCGCCTGCATCGGGATGCTCAAGGTCCGTCGATCTCTTCCGGAGATAGACGGCTCCACCCTGGCGCCGTGGATCGACTCTGTTGTGCACGCGTTCAGTACCTCCCAATGGCTGGCTGGTGAACAGCTTGCTCTTGCCCGACAACTGATCGGCGCGGTCCGGGAGTTATCCCGGTCTATCGACATGCGTTTTCTCTACGACACCCGGCGAAAGCTCTTCCCTATCGGCTTTAACGTCGGCGATCAGCGACCCGACAACGCGTTCTACGATCTGCTGGCCAGTGAGGCGCGCATCGGCAGCTTCGTGGCGATCGCCCGGGGAGATGTCCCGATGGAACACTGGTTCACCATGGGACGCCCCTACAACGCGATTGGCCGGCGCCACGTGTTGCTGAGTTGGACCGGTACGATGTTTGAGTACCTGATGCCCTCATTGCTGGTGCGCTCGTACGGAAACGCGTTGCTGGACAGGACGGTCGCCGAGGCGGTGGCCGTTCAGATAGCGTACGGCCGGGCGCGACGGGTACCCTGGGGCGTCTCGGAATCGGCCTATTCGGATCTGGACGCCAACAAAACCTATCAGTACAAAGCGTTCGGTGTGCCAAAGCTGGGCCTCAAGCGCGGGCTGGAGGAAGAGCTCGTGGTAGCGCCGTACGCCACGCTGCTGGCGCTGGAAATCGTACCGGGAAAGGCGGTGAAAAATTTGCGCCAACTCGATTCCCTGGGGCTGTTGAACGGCTACGGTTTCTACGACGCTATCGACTTCAGTCGTCAGGTGACACGCGGCGGGGTTCCCGGCGTACTGGTGCGGACGTACATGTCCCACCATCAAGGTATGGGGTTTCTTGCCCTGAACAACTACCTCCACGCGGGAGCGGTACGAAATCATTTTCACAACGACCGCCGCGTGGGCGCCTTCGAGCCGCTGCTGCACGAAAGCATACCCGCCCTTTCCTCCCGTTACCTTGCCACGCGGGGCCGGACGTCGACGGTAGATCGACCCGGGGAGATTACCCCTTCGGTGAGCAGCTTTGACTCTCCCCATACGGCCACACCAAAAACACAGTTGCTTGGAAACGGCCGGTATGCACTTATGGTCACCAATTCCGGCGGTGGGTACAGCCGCTGGGACGATTTCGAGATTACCCGCTGGCGCGCCGACGCCACCGGCGACTCAGGAGGTATTGCCTGTTACATCCATGAGGTCGACGCCGATCGATTGTGGTCCAACACCTATTATCCTACCGGTGGGCCGGTAGAAACCTACAGCGCCGATTTTTCCATCGACCGAGCGGTCATCCGGCGACTGGACAATGGAGTTGAAGTGGTTACGGAGATCGTGGTGTCCCCGGAAGATGACGTGGAGGTCCGGCGAATCACCGTTGCCAACCGCTCTCTTCGGACTCGTCGTCTCAATCTCACCAGTTACATCGAACTTTCCCTGGCGCCCCACCGGGCGGACCTGCAACATCCGGCATTCAACAAGCTCTTTATCCAGACGGAGGCCTCAGAGGACGGGCGAACACTGATTGCCTACCGGCGGCCTCGCCGCGAGGACGAAGAACCGATCGTCGTGGCGCACAGGATCACCCATGACCGTGGTGCCGGTGCGCATAACGACGAGACACACTTCGACACCGATCGCGGTTCATTCATCGGGCGGGGCAGAACGCTGCGGAATCCTCGCGGAGCGAGCGCACCACTGGCAGGCACGCAGGGTTACGTCCTGGATCCGATCTTCAGCCTGCGGGAAGCCGTGACCCTCGCTCCAGGTGAACGCCGGCAGATTACCCTGGTGCTTGCGGCGGCGCAGTCAAAGGAGGCGGTTCTCAAACTGGTAAGCCCATACGACGATCCCCGGGCGATAGACCGTGCCATGGACTACGCCTGGGCGGCCGCACAGATAGAGCTGCGGTCCCTGCGCATCCAGCCCGACGAGGCGCGCCGCTTTCAGCAGATTGCGAGTCACCTGATATTCCCCAGTCGTCGGCTGCGTCCGGCAGCAGCGATCCTGGAAAACAGAAAAGACCAGTCCGGCTTATGGCCCTACGGAATCTCCGGGGACTCCCCGATCATGCTCCTCTCGATAGCGGATACACGGGATATCCCGCTGGTCCGCCAGATGCTGAGAGCGCATACCTACTGGCGGGCCCACGGGTTTGTCGCGGACCTGGTAATCCTCAACGAGGAAGCCGGCGGGTACGACCACCCCCTGCGAGATCAGCTGGAATCGCTTGTACGGGCGCACCCCGCGACCTTCCTGTTGAACGTCGACCAACTTCCCCGGGAGGATCAGACGCTGTTCATGGCGGTCTCCGGGGTGGTGTTGGTGGCGGCGCGGGGCACGCTGCCGCAGCAGCTGGGACTGGGTGCGGAGGTGCCGCCGCCCCCGTCAATCTCTGTCCGGAAACGCACCGATAGCGATCCGTCCGCGGCACTTCCGTTCATGGAACTCCACTACTTTAACGGTGTGGGCGGCTTTACCGACGGCGGCCGGGAATACGCAATCTACCTCGGTGATCGCGACACCAACACCCCCGCGCCGTGGGTAAACATCATGGCCAATCCCGGCTTTGGGACGCTGGTGGGAGAAACGGGGGCCGGCTTCACCTGGCACGGAAACAGCCAGCGGAACCGTCTCACCGCGTGGTCAAACGATCCGGTCATCGATCCCGTGTCGGAAGCGTTGTACATCCGCGACGAGGAAAGCGGAGCGTGCTGGACGCCTACGGCGTCACCAATTCGGGAAGCCTCCGCCTACCGGGCCCGTCACGGCGCGGGGTACACCGTCTTTGAGCACAACAGTCACGGTATTGAACAGGAGCTGACGGTCCTAGTTCCTATGGACGACGACGGTGGACAACCGGTTAAGCTGCAGCGCTTGCGTCTGAAAAACGATACAGCTCGAACTCGCGCGCTGTCTGTTACCTACTACCTGGAGTGGACGCTTGGGGAAAACCGGGAGTCGTCACAAATGCACGTGACCACGTCCTGGGACGAGACGACAGGAGCCCTGTTTGCCGCCCAGCGCTATCACCCGGAATACGGCGATCGCATTGCGTTTACTGCGGTCACTCCCGTCGCGGAATCTTTCACTGCGGACCGTACCGTGTTTCTGGGTAGAAACGGTTCACCCTCCCACCCGGCGGCGATGGACCGTACGGAACTCTCAGCCCGGTCCGGAGCCGGACTGGACCCGTGTTCGGCTCTGCAGACCAGGCTGGAGATTGCTCCGGGAGAGACGGTGGAAGTGATCTGCCTGGTGGGCCAGACGGCGACGCCGGAGCAGGCGCGAGAGTTGGTGCTGGCGTATCGCGGCGCCTCTATGGGTGACGCCTCCCTGGCGTTTGCCGATGCACTGGAGCGCACAACCTCCTGGTGGGACGTCCTGCTGGGAGATGTGGAGGTACATACTCCGGAGGAATCGGTCAACTTTCTGGTGAATCGCTGGCTCCTCTACCAGAGTCTGAGTTGCCGCATGTGGGCCAGGTCCGCCACCTACCAATCGGGTGGGGCGTTTGGTTTTCGTGATCAGCTGCAGGACGCAACGGCGTTCGTCTACACTCGCCCGGAAATTACCCGTGAGCAGATACTGTTGGCGGCGAGTCGCCAATTCCCGGAAGGCGACGTGCAGCACTGGTGGCATCCGCCGGGTGGTGCCGGCATCCGCTCCCGCATTTCCGACGATCTGCTCTGGCTTCCCTACGTGGTGGCCCAGTATGTACGCGTAACCGGCGACAGAAAGATACTGGAGGTGCCGGTATCGTTCCTCAAGGCGCCCTTGCTGGAGGAGACGGAGCACGAGGTGTTTCTGATTCCCGAGGTCGCTCCGGAGGAGCAGTCGCTTTTTGAACACTGCCGACGCGCGCTGGAGAAGGGGCTCACATCCGGCCCCCACGGCCTTCCCCTGATGGGAACCGGTGACTGGAACGACGGGATGAACCTGGTCGGC
>JBBDTM010000016.1:0-53444 GCA_040904425.1 Alkalispirochaeta sp. | reverse complement strand
GCGGGTGTGGTTGCCGGAGACGGCGGGCCCCGACGATGGACGAACCGTCACGCCGGCGCCGGCGATTCTGGAGTACATTCCCTACCGCAAACGGGACATGACGCGTGGTCGTGATGGGAGCATGCATCCCTATTTCGCCTCCTACGGCTACGCCTCAGTTCGGGTTGATCTCCGGGGTAGCGGTGATTCTGAAGGAATACTCACCGACGAATACCTCCCGCAGGAGCTGGACGATGGAGAAGACGTAATCGCCTGGCTCGCTGAGCAGGAGTGGTGCGACGGTCAGGTAGGAATGATCGGGATCTCCTGGGGCGGATTTAACGGGCTTCAGATCGCCGCCCGCCGGCCGCCGCACCTGAAAGCGGTGGTGAGCGTGTGCTCCACCGACGATCGCTACGCCGACGATGTGCACTATATGGGGGGCGCCCTTCTCGGGGATAACATTTCCTGGGCGTCGACGATGCTCGCGTACAATTCGATGCCCCCCGATCCCACGCTCGTGGGCGACCGCTGGCGGGAGATGTGGCTCGAGCGGCTCAACGGCAGTGGACTGTGGCTCAAGACGTGGCTGGAACACCAGCATCGCGATGAGTACTGGAAGCACGGATCGATCTGTGAGGAATTTGACGCGGTGGAAACTCCGATTCTCGCGGTGAGTGGGTGGGCCGACGGCTACTCCAACGCAGTTTTTCGGCTATTGGCGGGACTGAGTTCTCCCAGACTGGGAATTGTTGGCCCCTGGAGCCACACCTATCCCCACCTGGGCACCCCGGGACCGGCGATCGGGTTTCTCCAGGAATGTCTGCGTTTCTGGGATTACTGGATGCGGGGGGAAGAGACGGGCATCATGGAGGAGCCGATGCTCCGGGTGTGGATGCTGGAAAGCGTGGACCCCGCCACCGATTATCGGATTCGTCCGGGGCGCTGGGTCTCCGAACCTAATTGGCCCTCTGGAAACGTGCGGTGCCGGACGCGCGGGCTGGCGCGAGGGCGCCTGCTGCCGATGGGAACCGCCGCCGGTGGTGAGGGTGAGTGGCTTTCGATCCAGTCACCATTGAGCGTGGGGCTCTTTGCCGGAAAATGGTGCTCCTATGCCAGTGCTCCGGATCTCCCTTACGACCAGCGTGAAGAGGACGGGGGGTCTCTCGTCTTCGACAGTGAAACTCTGGAGGAGGCGGTGGAGATCCTGGGAGCTCCGTCGGTAGAACTGGAGCTGGCGAGCAATGAACCGGTGGCGATGGTGGCGGTACGCCTGAGCGACGTTTCCCCCGAGGGAAAAGCAACGCGGGTGACCTATGGTATCCTCAATCTTACCCACCGTCGCTCCCATGAAAGACCGGAACCCCTCATCCCGGGTCAGCCGGAACGGGTCACCGTGGAGTTAAACCATGTGGCCCAGCGCTTCAGCGCGGGGCATCGGATACGACTATCGATCTCAACCAGCTACTGGCCGCTGGCGTGGCCTGCGCCCCGGCCGGTGCGACTGGATGTTCACACCGGCACGTGTACCCTGAACCTCCCGGTGCGTCCTACCGGAGACGGGATGGCGGCTCCCGGTGACTGGTTTTATGCACCGGAGCGAACCCCCGGACCGGAGAAGACGGTAATTCAACCGGCCAACCACAATTGGTACATCGTGCGCGATCTCGCCGCGGAGCGATCGGAACTGCATGTCGTGAGCGACCACGGACGGTACCGCCTGGAGGGGATCGATCTGGAAATCGAACGGAGGACCAACGAGTGGTATCGGTATACCTCCGACGACGCCACCTCAGCGGAGGCTGAAATCGTTTCTATCCGAGTGCTCTCTCGTGCTGGGTGGCATGTCCGGACTGAATCGAGAACGGTCTTACGGTGCACCGAGGACACCTTCGAGCTGCACGCCAGTCTCGATGGATACGAGGGAGATGTGCGCGCCTTCAGCCGGAGCTGGGTAGAGCAGATACCGCGGCGCCTGGTGTAGTGGAGCCGGGTATCGCCGTGCCCGCTACGGAACTCTCCGGTGCCGCACCGCCGGGCACCACCTATACAGAAAAGCTCGTTAGAGGTCGGTCATGTGGACGTAGCTCCCCGGTTCGATATCTTCCCGGGTGAGTACTCCCACCACTTTCCCGGCGGTCTCCAACGGATCGGCCAGGGTTCCTTCATCTTTCCATCGTTGGTATATCTCCCGCTCGGGAAGCGCCGTGGAGTCCGTGGCGCGGAGGGTCTCCTGCATCGCCGTATCCACCTTGCCCGGGGAAACGGCAAACAGTCTGACATCTCGAAAAGCCTCCGGGGCACCGTCGATTTCTACCTGGGCGGATCGGACAAAGGCGTTAATGCCTGCTTTGGTGGCGGAGTACACCGACAAGCCCGGCATGACCCGCTGGGACGCACCGGAGGAGAGCAGAACACCCCGAACCGGACACGGCGCGTCGCCGAAATAGCGTAGAAACTGCTGAGTTACGGTGATCGGCATGGCGAGATTCAATCGAACCGCCGCGTCTACGGCGTCGGAGGGAAGTGTCCCCGCCACGCCGATCGGCTGTAATTGGGCGGCGGACAGAAAAAGCGCCACGCGCTGCGGTGGGGCTTTTTGGATCCCGCTGTGTATCTGGTGAGCGATCTCCTTCATGAGGGAGTCCGCGGTGACCGGATTCGAAAGATCCCGACTTAACCAGTGAAGCGTGGCCTCGCGCTTGGCGGCGAGCGCCTGGAGTTCCCTGGACTCGGACCGCGATACCGCATAAACCACCGAATCCGGTGTCAGTAGGTGTTCAACGATCGCTGCTCCCACTCCGCGGGAGGCGCCGATGACGATGTAGTACTTCATAGGGAATCGTATCATGCCGGCGGGGTGGATAGTCCATCATGGTGTATAGACCCACGCCACATGAAGACACAAAAAAAGGCCGGTACTCACTACCGGCCTTTTGAGTTCCTGGGTGACAGACACGCGTCAACGCGTCTCCCTGGAATCAACTATCTTCACCGCAACGCGGCTGCAAATGAAACGTCTGAGCTGCTGACCGGCGTGCTTCCACTCCGATCAGCGTTGCCTGTCCGGGGGAACTTTACTCAACATCATTCACCTCCCAAATCGCCGCCCATCGGCGATCCCTATATCTATAATCTCGTTTTACTGGAAGTGAAAGTCAAGCAAAATCATAAAGTTTTTCAGCGCACTCCCAGCAGTTCGGCGTAGGCCACCAGCTCCGCCCCGGGCGCACCGGAAAGCACTTCCTTGGTGAGAATTTTGCCCAGCTGAACTCCTTCCTGGTCGAAGCTGTTAATGTTCCATGCCAGTCCCTGGAACATTACCTTGTTCTCGAAGTGCGCCAGAAGCGCCCCCAGCGCCTCCGGGGTGAGCCGCTTCCCCAGGATCAGTGTGGAAGGACGACCGCCGTCGAAGTTCTTGTTGGGATCCGTATCTCGATGCCCCATGGCAAACGCCACCACCTGTGCCGCCAGGTTGGCGTTGAGCTTGGTCTGACTCGTTGACCCATCGAACTCCGTATCCTCTCCCCGTTGAGAGGCCGAAAAACCGACAAACTGCAACGGTACGATATCGGTTCCCTGGTGCAGGAGCTGGTAGAAACTGTGTTGCCCGTTGGTGCCCGGCTCGCCGAAGACCACCGGGCCCGTGGCGTAGTCGATCGGCTCTCCCTTGCGGTTGACGCTCTTTCCGTTGGACTCCATATCCAGTTGTTGCAGGTGAGCGGGAAAGCGACTCAGGGCCTGGCTGTAGGGCAGAACCGCCGTGGCCGGCATTCTCAGGACGTTCCGTTCGTAGAGTCCGATCATCGCATCCATCAGCGCCGCGTTGGCGGTGAGTTTCGGCTCCAGCGCCGCCCGGTCTGCGGCGTGGGCTCCGTCGAGGACTTGTTGAAAGACTGCGGGGCCAAACGCCACCGAGAGCACGACCCCGCCCACGGCGCTGGTGGCGGAATAGCGTCCTCCGATGTAGTCGTCGATGTAGAACGCCTCCCGGTAGCGGCCGCTGGTGGCCATCGGACTCGTCTGAGAGGTTACCGCCACCGTCTGGTTCAAAAGATCGATGCCGGGAGCGCGGCGGGTGCCCAGCTGTTGCACGAACTGTTCGTTGGTGAGCGTCTCCTGGGTGGTACCGCTCTTGCTGACCAGTACAAACAGGGTCGACTCGAAGTCGATATCGTCCAGTACCGCCGCCGCATCGTCCGGGTCCACGTTGGAGATAAAGCGCGCCTGAACCCGGGGCGTCACCCGTTCGGCCCGGGCCCATTGCTCCAGCGCCAGATACAACGCCCGCGGCCCCAGGTCCGACCCGCCGATGCCGATCTGCACCACCGTTTCGTAGCGCTTTCCCGACGGCGCCGTTTCGGCTCCCGATCGCACCGCTTCCGCGAACGCGGCGAACCGCTCCTGCTGTTCCTGGTAGAACTCCCGCTGATTGCGGCCGTCGTGGACTACCTCAGCTCCCAGCCGGCCTCGCAGGAGGTGGTGGAGCACCAGCCGGTTTTCGCCGGTGTTCATCACTTCGCCCTCCGCGATCATTCGGTACTTCTCCAGGAGTTCCTGCTCCGTGGTTAAGTCACTCAGGCGGGCGACCGTGGTGTCGTCCACGGGGGCGGCGGCGTAGGAGTAGGTGAGATCGGCGGCGATGGGGATCTGCATCGCGGCGATGCGGGCGGTTGTCAGTTTGGTCACGTCAAAGGGCTTGGTCTGTTTCAGGGCCGTGTAAGCGGCGGTATTAGTCAGGTTTTTGAACGTCGGCATCGGTACCTCCGGGTTCCAGCATACCGGGGGAACCCGGGGGACGGCAACGGTCACCCCCCCCGGTTCGCGTGGGCGCTCGCGCTCCAGTTCGCTCCGGCGCTCCTGCGGTGGTCCCTCGGCGGTGGGCTCAGTGGGGGTGACAGGTTTTGGCGCGGTCGATACTCTTTCTTTCCATGAAACCGACACTCTTAGTACTTGCCGCCGGTATGGGAAGCCGGTACGGCGGCGTGAAACAGATCGATCCGGTGGGGCCCGACGGTGAAGCGATTATCGACTACTCGATCTACGATGCGATCCAGGCGGGGTATAACCGAGCGGTCTTTGTGGTTCGCAAGGAGATAGAAGACGATGTGCGAGAGTTCTTTGCGGGCAAGTTCGAGGGCAAGATCGCGATCCACTACGTCCACCAGGAACTGAGCGATGTGCCGGAAGGATTTTTCGTTCCTCCCGAACGCGCCAAACCGTGGGGTACGGCGCACGCGGTATTGGCAGCCCGGGAGGCAGTCGACGCGCCCTTTGCCGTGATCAACGGTGACGATTTTTACGGACGCGGCGCGCTCAGGACGATCGGCGACTATCTGCAGTCTCTTCCCGCGAACGGGACGGACTACGGTATGGTGGGCTATCGCCTGGACCGAACGCTCAGCGATAACGGCACCGTGTCCCGGGGAATCGTGAGCCACGACGCGGAGGGGTGGCTCGAGTCGATTGAAGAGCACACCAAACTGGAAGCGCGGGATGGAAAGGTTGCCAGCCTCGTGGACGGTGGCGGCCGGGATGGCGAAGTCCGTGCGTGGTTCTCCGGTGATGAGCCCACCAGCATGAATCTCTTCGGCTTCACTCCGCGGGCGATGGAACAGCTGCAGGAGCGCTTTGCACAGTTCCTGCGGGAGTTTGGGGACACACCGAAGAGCGAGTTCTACATCCCCTACGCCATGAACATTCTCAAGGAGCGCGGCGAGGCGCGGATGAAAGTCCTTCGCAGCGATTCGGAGTGGTTCGGCGTGACCTACCGCGAGGACCGGCCGGCGGTGGTGGCGCGCCTCAAGGAGCTCGCTGCGGAAGGTACATATCCGCCGTCGCTGTGGGGCTGAGGGGGGGGTGTATAGAATCGTGTGGCAAAAAACGGTGTAAGTCCCGCCCGAGCGGCACATTAGGGTTGCCGCAAAGCTCGGGAGCCGCTAACGCATTGTGATGCCGGGTGTTACCGGACATTTTGCAACACGATTCTCGATACAGCTTAGCGCGCCAACCGTTCCTGGAGCAGGGTGTAGCCGGAGGCCTGGCGCCCCTCCTCGCGAATCGCGCGTTCCGCTCGGGCCATGCCGGCTTGATATTCCGGATTGGCCGGCATCGCTTCCAGAGCCCGGCGATAACAACGCAACGCCTCGTGGGGCTCGCCCGCCTGCTGCCAGGCGTCGGCCATGAGTCCCTGGACCCATCCTTCCTGGTCGCGCTCAAAGGCGTTCCGGTAACAGAAGATCGCTTTGTGGACGTGGTGGTTTTCCTGCAGTAACTGTCCCAGCCGAAGCCAGGCGCGGGAGCGGTCCGTGGCATCAATTGACCGACCGATGGCGCGACGGAGCGCGGCGGCGGCACGCCACGGTTCGCCTTGCGCGTCCAGCTCGTCCGCCCGACGGAGCCAGGCGGTACCGCTGAAACGAGCCGGGTCGCGAAGGAGCTGCTGCACTTCCGGTGAGGGTTCCTCCTCCGCGGCGAAAAGGTCCATCTGGCGGCTGGCATCGGCGTCGTAGAGCTGGTAGGCGAAGACGTGGTGATCGGCGGTTTCCACGATGTGAAACTCCGCGGGCAGATCGTCCACCACTTCCGCCTCGTAGTAGTGAAGACCCAGCCATGCGATTTGCCGGTTTTCCTCGGTGTTGGCGGCGGGATCCGGCGCCTGTCCTGTGGTGTGCGGGGTGACCGTGGTACCGGCGGCCTCCCGCCGCCCGGAGAGCTGCGCGAGAAAGCTCCGATCCTGGTACCCGCCGCGAACCCATCCGCGGCGCGCGCCGGGAACGCGCTTCAAGAGCGGCTTGATCCACCACCAGTACGGACCAAAGTGGCGGTGCTCACGGCGTTCCGCGATGAGTCGGGGCGCCAGGTCCGTGAGGTATTGGTCCAGATCTTCATTGATGCGCTCCGCGCTCACACCATCCAGCAGACTGTTGACATCATGGGGGAGAAAAAACACTGCTGCCTCGTTCATGTCCCCCCTTTATCGGCACGGGACAGTGTGGTAATGAGGTCCCTCAATGATTGTCGGGGCGCCGCCGGCAGATCACGATCGAACTCTTCCATCACCATACGCAGTCCCCGGAACTCCCGATCGGAGAGCGTAACCGTTCCCTCATCGAGCTCGCCGGAGAAGAGATCGATCAGTGCCCCGGAAATCTCCTGGGCTCCATCCATATTGAACTGTTTTACCAGTCGGCTGTAGATCTGTGCTCCTACGACCGGAAGCCCGATATGCCGACCGAACGCATCGCCGCTCTCCGCGGCCAGCGCCTCAAGGTGATCGGTAGTTCGTTGTCGCAGTTCACTGAGAAATTCCTCGCGTGGTGTCATGGCCTTACGATAGCCACGCGGTCGGCTCCGGTCAACGTGTCGCCGGTCCAGTCCACTGCCGTGGTCCCCTGCCGCCGCGGCGCCCTACCGCCGCTCTAACACAAAGATTCCCGGAAATACTCCCCCAATCTCGATAAGGTGCACGCCGAGGAGGTCCCACGCCGAAGACTCCGCAACGACTCGGTTCAGTCGTCCCCGGCGGCGAGAACTGAGGAGCACCATCCGCCCGCCCACCGGCAGAACGGCGGCCGCCTCGGACAAGAGCGCGTCGTAGAACTGGTCGAAGTTAATCCGCTTGCCAAGGCGCACCCCAAACGGTGGATTACACACGATCGTGGTGACCCCGCGATCCCCGTAGTACCGCGACAGTTGCGTAGCGTCCGCCCTGCGGGGAATGATCCGCCGGGCCAACTCGTTACACGCCGCGTTGGCCCGCGTTCCCGCCACCGCTTCCGGCGCCAGGTCGGAGGCGTAGATCGGCGTGTGCTCCGCGGTGGACCACGATGCGGCCTCGATAGCGATCGTTCCGGAGCCGCAGAACGGGTCCAGCAGCGCTCCTGCCTGGACTCCCCCGGACCCTCCGCGCCTGACCTCCCGCCGCGCCACGTGCTGGATTACGGGGCGCTCCGGGTCGGGCATATCGGCGAGATACAACGCGGCGGCGGCCACCACCGTGCTCAGGGTGATGCGCGGACGGTAGATCCATTCGAATCGGCGGTCCAGTGCCTGGGCGCCTACCACTTCTCCGATTACCAGCAGCGTGTCGGATATGTCCACGCGGACGGTGACGTCCGGGGCGGTGAGATTCACCGCGGCGCCGGTGCGCCGGCCGATAATCGTCCCCGCTTCCCGCTCGATGGTGGGGCTCTGCACCGCATGCCGGCCGTCGCGGAGGCACCGCGCGGCGAAGGTCGTTCCCAGAACGTCTTCCAGCAGGCCGGGGGGAAGGCGGGCGTCGGTCACGGCCCGGCGAACGGCGGCCACGACGGTCTCTTCTACGGGATCGGTTAGTTCCTGCACCGTAACCATGTCGGTAACCCGGATCACCTCATAGGCGGTTCGCAGGCGGGCAAACGTCTCCGGTGGTATGGAGCGGTCAGCGGGGCTACCGGCGGCGTGCGAGGTCGATGCCGGGGTGCGGGTGGCCCCTGGAGCCGATGCGGTGGCGCCCACCGCCACCCAACAGGAACGCCCGGCGGGCCGGGGGGTGACCTCCGTCCCCGGCGGAAGCGCCCCGGCGGATATGAGCGCCCGCAGTTCAGCGGCGAGAATTGATTCCAGTCCCCGGTTGGTACGCACGTGGTAGTAATTCATCAGATTACCTCGCTATCCTACACGAGAGGTGCCATGCGTGTATCACAGCTTTCTTCGACGCTCTCCGCGGGGCGAGTCTACGATCTTCTCCTGTCGGGCGCCCTTCTTCCGGGGATCGCCGTCGACTCCGTGGACGGGACGATCGGGCAACGGCTCGCCGTGGTCCTCATCGGTACCGAGGATGACGAGCTGGTTCCCGTGGCCATCCCCGGCGGTGGATTCGCCCGGCTCGTGGGCCACGTAATTCGCCTCGCCGGTGTTGAGGCGTACCGCGCCACCGACGAAACCCATTTCGCGGCGATGCTTCCCTCCACGGCGGCGGGATGGATAGCGGACCGGAGCTTGCTGTGGACGTTTCTCGCCGGAGGCTGGGGCGTTCCTCAGGGTCCCAACGGCGTTGAGCCGCCGCGGCGGGTGGATAGTAGTGAGGCGCTCACCATCGCCCGCGACACCCCTACCTGGACCGTTCGCCTGGAAACGGATCACTACTCCGGGGAAGCCGCGCTGTCCTGGCTGGTGGTGGAGACCGCCCGCGGCGGTGCCGAGACGGACACCGGAACCAGGCAGCCTTCCCGTGTCGTGGCGGCGGGCGTTCAGCGCATGCGGGATATCCTCGGCGCCAACGCCAACGCCAACGTCACCGTCCGTCGCCAGGATCCCACCGCGATCCCCGGGGGGCGGGGAATGATGCGCCTCGACTCTACTGCGGCCCGCATATACTGGCCGATGCGCTCGTTTCGGGGAATTCTCGCCGTCCTCGCCGGAAACGGCGGTGGAGGTAGTACGGGAAGCGGGTTGCAGCTCTCCGCCCTCCAGCGTCTGGTGGATGTTGAACTCTCGGGTTACGGCATGCTGCGGCTGCTACAGACGGCGCCGCGGACGCCTGAAGAGCGGCGGGCCCGGCCCGCACTTCGGACGGTGCAGGAGCTGATCCGGTCCGATGGAGCCCCGCGTCGCAGTTTTGCCGACTCCGTATACCGCAGTGGTGCCGCGTACCAGGCGGCGACGAACCTGGTGGTGTGGCTGTCGCCGACGCAGCAGAAACAGCTGAGGCGGGTGTTCGGTGACCGCCGGTGGGAGCAGATCCACGAACACGGCCTGCGGCGGATCGCCGGCGCCGTGGGCGGTTCGTCCGGGCGCCTCCCCTGGAACGCGGTGTCCGCCGCCGCGGAAGTTCTGGTGGCGGACCTGGCGCAGCGTTCGCAACAACCCGGTCGGCGGCCACCGGTGTCCGTCGTGGATATCGTGCGAAGGTTCTATACTGAGCCTCGCGGAAGTCGGCTCCGGAAGGTCTGGGAGGCGCAGATTCGTCGGGGGGTGCTGGCGGATCTGTTGGAAGAAGTGTTTCTCTCTCAGCTCAAACGCAATCTTCCGCGCCTCCCGCGGGAGACGCTGGTCTTATGCGCGGTGGGGGAGCCGCAGGCGGTACGCGACCGGATCGGGGCGGTATTCTCCAGGCGCGGGCGGGCGCTCTTCACCGATGACGTCGCCGCCGCGGAGGCGGCGATGGAGCGGGGTGATTTCGCGGACTGGGACCGCATTCTTGCGGCCCGGAGCACCCTGTGGGGCGTGTACAACCGCAGCCGAACCTCCCGGGGACGAGGTCAGCCTCAAAGGAGCGGTCGGTCGGCGGGAGGCGGTTCGTAGGCGGGCGGCGGTCAGTCCCGGGCTCGGTCAGTTTGCCGGCGGCGGCGGTGCCTGAGGCGGTGGTCAGTTTACGAATGCCGGCGGTGCCCGCGGCGGCCGGCAATTTGCGGGCGGCGGTCAGTCCCGGCGTGCGCGCTCCCGCTCCAGTATCGGTCCGGCGTGCCGCACGCTGTGGCGCAGCCATCGCGCCAACACGATGTTGCGCTCCCGCTCCGCGAGTTGCCACGGCACGGCGCCGGCCCGGAGGCGCGTGGCAAGCTCATGCATGGAAACCGCCGCCGACACTGAGATGTTGAGGCTTTCCACAAAGCCCTCCATGGGAATGCGCATGTACTCGTCTGCCAGTTCCAGCGCTACCTCACTGAGCCCTTCCTTCTCCGACCCGAAGAGCAGCGCCACCGGTCCCGCCGTGAGGTCCAGTTCAGACAACGTCACGTCGTCGCGGTGCGGCGTCGTTGCCACCACTCGATAGCCGAGCCGGTGGAGCGTTGCCACCGCCGCCCGGGTCTGCGTCGCCGCCGCACCCTCGGCGGAGTTATGCGGTCGCGGATAGCGGTACATGCTCAACCACTGCGCCGTTCCCAGCTCCACCCCGGGGTTCACCCGGTAATGGTTGCGGTTCTCGATGATATGCACGTCCTGCACCCCGAATGCATCGCAGGAGCGGAGTACGGCGCTGCCGTTGTGCGGCTGGTAGATGTCCTCTACAGCGGCGGTGATGTATCGGCTCCGCCGGGAGAGCACCTGCTGCATTCGTTCCCAGCGGCGGTCGGTCACGTGACGTCGGAGAATGGTGACCGTCTCCTGAAGCTGGGCGTCGGTGAGATCGGTGTGGTACGGATCGACTCGCGGACTCTCGTTCATTGCCACAGGCTACCGGGATGGGCGTGGTGTGTCAGTAGCGCTGATACCGGTGGAGCCGGTGGAACGGGCAGCGGCGCCGGCCGGCGGTACGAAAATCGATCCACCTTACTCGAGTCTTGAGCCGGTATTGAAGAGACAGACATCAGAGCGTCTAACCGTCCGTTTCGGTTGTTTTTACCGTATTGTAGGATCCTACCCACCACAGACTCCTTCCTGTGTTGTCAAACGAGTGAACCGGATACATAGGCGTTCTTCTTCGGGGTGTCATTCGTGTTGTCTGAAACTTTCTCGATTCCGGCGCGTATACAGCAACGGGAGCGATGGGAGACACGTATGGAATCGGAAGAAGCAAGCTTGCAGTATTTTGCTCCCGGACGGTGCCTGTTTTGTGAAGGCGATACGAGCCGGGAGATGTACATTATCCGCTCCGGGAGAGTTCGTATTACGATATCCCGGGTGGACAAAGAAATACCAATTACAGAGCTGGGAAAAGGAAGTTTCGTCGGTGAAATGTCGCTGATTTGCGGTATACCACGCACCGCGAGCGTGACTGCCATAGAACCCGTGTACGCGAACGTCATAACGCCCGATGCCTACGAACATCGCGTGTACGGAATTCCCGACTGGATTCAGAGCATTGCAAAAACGCTTGTAGAACGAATCCGCCGAACGACGATTATGCTGACCGATTACATTGCCGTTGGCGATGTACCGGCTTTGGAGCAACAGGGTATAGAGACGATTCCTGACGAGTTGCAGATTCAAGAAGACACCCAAAGGAGGGCGATTCTCCTGGCAGGATACTTTTACGGAGAATCCATTAACAGAGTAAAGGAAGTTGTCAATAAGCAGATCGCGCGAGCGGATACGCCACTTATTATTGATTTTTCCGGCGTAGTGGATGTCGACAATGACGTGGTGGACTATATAAAAGAACTTACCCAATCGTCGTACGTCCATGCCGGACGGTTGAAGTTCAAGAACGTCCAACTGATTTACAACAGGGTATCTAGCCTTAAAGGGTTGTCGGAGTTGATCGAGTCAAACGGCATGCGAATTCGGAAAGTGGACGCCGATTCATTCCTGATTCGGGAAGGGGAGATGGAGCGTACGATGTACGTCGTTCGTACCGGCCGGTTCCAGATATTTCGGACGACAAAAACGGGAGAAACCTTGAATCTCGGTTTCAGCGAACCCGGTGACGTAATCGGCGAGATGGCTTTGATTCGGGAAGGAAAACGATCGGCTACCGTGAAAGCGATCAAAGCCGCGACAGTATACGCGATCGAACCAAAAGTGCTTTTTCACGGCGCATACGACGTTCCCGAGTGGTTTATGAACGTCATACGCGGACTCATAGAGCGATTGCAAAGTACCAACGAGATGTTCGATTCAATAAGCGCCGCGACACTTTCCGACGATGAGGAAACGACAAGTGAGCCCCTCGGTATTCTGGTGGATTCGGCCAAACCCGGCTTCTTTGTCCTGAAGGGAAACTTGACGTTCGGAAACATCGACTACCTTTCCGCTGTGCTGCGGAACGGAATGTATGAGGGAATAAAATCTATGACTGTCGATCTCAGACGCGTGAAACTCATCGATCGTCACAGTATCCGATACCTGCTGTACATGCACACGGCGTTGAAACAAGGCAACGGCAACCTCAAATTGATTGGTAACAAAGAGAAGATGTTGTGGCTGTACAAGCAAGAACAGGATGACATGCGTTTGGAGCTCTAAATTGGTAACCGCCGTCCCGGCGCGTGGGATCAAGCAGACGCACGTCGATCATCATCCGTACATCGATCATCCAACGGCCCGCATCCTCATTTGCGGTAAGCTCAAGGTCGTCTATCACGTGGCCGGCATTCCTCCCAAACAGGGTGCCCACCAGAACGCCCAGGAAACTGCGCGTTTGCTGGTCATCTTCGTCGTCCGAATCACGCTCATCTTCCTCGTACGGAATCCAAATTTCCTCCTCGCTGTAGGAGACTATGTGGTATTGGAGAATACGGGGTGGGTCCTGCGGCGCAACCTGTGACCGGCCAATCACCACAAAGCGGCCCAGGGAGTAGACCATGCCGGTCACTAGCTCATCAAATTGCCGTTCCAGCCCCGCCGGGAGCGGCACGGAGTGTTCGGATGTGACCAAGCGCAACGCCACCGGCAGAGGTTCGAGTGCCGCCAGGTGGGCGTCCGTTACAACACGATTGTGGATACCGCCACCCGTCCATTGACACAGCCTCCGGCAGGCGGTACAAGGGCCGACGATGAAGAAGGAACTCGACGGCGTGGAGATCACCCGTCTCGACAGCCGTGGCCGCGGACGAGGGACCGCTACCGCAGGGGACGGGACGGAGCGACCGGTGATAGTGACCGGCGCGTACCCCGGCGATGTGGTCGGTGTACAGGTGCGACGGCGCAAGTCCGGGGCGTATCTCGGTGAGATTCGGGCGCTGCACACCGCGGGGATTCCCCGACGGGACCCGTTTTGCGCCCACTTTGCCGATTGCGGCGGCTGCACCATTCAGGATATCGACTACGCCGCGCAGCTCGAGCTCAAACACGCCATGGTGGCCGCGGCTCTGGCTGAAGTGGAGCTTGCCGAGCTTCCGGAGCTGCCGCCGGTGCTTGGCTCACCCCGGGAGCGGCAATACCGAAACAAACTTGAGTTCTCCTTCGGCGCGCAGCGCTGGTTATCGGAAGTGGAGATCGCAGAGGCCGACACGATCAGCGACCGCCGGGGGCTTGGCTTCCATGTGGCCGGACGGTTCGATCGCGTGCTTGACCTACACGAGTGTCACCTGCAACCGGAACCGTCGGAATCGATCCGGAAATTTGTGCGGGAGTTTGCCTTCAGACGGGGGTGGAGCTTCTACGATGCTCGGGCGCACACGGGACTCCTGCGGGTGATGATGATCCGGACGTCACTCACCGGGGAAGCGATGGTAATCGTCATGTTTGGTGAAGACGATCCTGACGCCGTAAATGAGCTCATGACGGCGATTGAGCAGCAGTTCCCGTCGATTGCATCCCTCAACTACGTGGTCAATACTACCAGGAATGACAGTTTCTTTCCTCACGAGGTGCATCTGTGGAGTGGTGAGCGATGGATTACCGAGCAATCCGGACCCAATTCGCTCCGCATTCGCCCGAAGGCGTTCTACCAGACCAACCCGGAACAGGCGGTACGGCTCTACGAGACCGCGCTATCCCTCACTGAGGTGCGTCCCACGGACCGCGTCTTCGACCTCTATTCCGGCATCGGCAGTATCGCGCTCTTCATGGCGCGACGGGTAGGCTCGGTGGTGGCGGTTGAATCGATTCCCGATGCGGTGAGGGCGGCGCGGGAAAACGCCGACCTCAACGGAATTGCCAACGTGTCCTTTGAAGAGGGAGAGGTTGAGACGGTGCTGCCGGAGGTGGTGGCGCGCCACGGCGCGCCGAACCTGGTGGTCCTCGACCCCCCGCGAGCGGGACTCCACTCGGGGGCCCGCAGGGCGCTGCGGGAGATCGTTCCGGAGCGAATTCTCTATATCAGCTGCAATCCGCGGACGCAGGCGACGGACATCGCTGAGCTGGGCGATCTGTATCGCGTCACTGCACTGCAGCCGGTGGATATGTTTCCCCAGACGCGGCACGTGGAGAATATCGCGGTCTTGCAGCGGCGGTAGCGTGCCGGAGCGTGCGAGAGCGTGCCGTTCCGCCGGTAGATGGCGCCGCTCGTGCGTCCCCTGTGCAGTGGGAGGCCGTGGGGTGCTACGCCCCGCCGTGTTGACACCCCCTTGGCGGGGACGTACGCTATTTCCCAATGAATCTCCGAAAAGTCCTGTCTCCGCAGGTTATGTTCCCCGCGCTCCAGGTCGCCGATAAGAATGAGGCGATCGAGACGTTGGTGCGCCGGCTGGCGGCGACGAGAAAGATCGACCACGTGGCACCGCTGATCGAGGTGGTGATGCAGCGGGAGCAGAAAGATAGTACCGGTCTGGAGCGGGGTATCGCCGTACCCCACGGCAAGACGGACGCCGTGGACGACCTGATCGCCGGGATTGCCACCCTATCGGAGGGCGTGGACTTCGGTGCCCGCGACGGCAAGCCCTCCCGCATCCTGGTGATGACGATCTCGCCGCTGAAGCGTACCGGACCGCACCTGCAGTTTATCAGTGAGGTGGTGCGATTGCTCCGGGACGAGACGCTCCGCGACAAACTGCTCGCCGCTACTACCGCGCAACAGATGTACGAGGCGCTCACCTCATGACCCACGCCATGACGGTGCTCATTTTGCAGCTGGCGGTACTTCTGGTATCCGCGATGCTGGTTGGGCACCTGTTTGAGCGCGTCCTCCGGTTGCCCCGGGTGCTGGGAGAGCTCAGCGCCGGTATGCTGGTGGGCCCCTTCGCGCTGGGACGGATCCACCTTCCCGGATTGCATCAGGCACTCTTTCCGGCGGATATCGGCGGAACAATTCCCGTTACCCCGGAGCTCTACGGAGTCGCCGTGCTGGCATCCATCATTCTGCTCTTTCTCGCCGGGCTGGAAACTGATCTTCCCACTTTTCTGAAATTCTCCGGGGTAGGAAGCGCCGTAGGCATCGGCGGGGTCATCGTGGCGTTTGCTATGGGGGATTTCTTGGCGGTGCTGTTCTTGCCGAGTGTCATCGGGTTCTTTGATCCACAGGCGCTGTTCCTCGGCACGCTCTCTACCGCCACATCGGTGGGTATCACCGCGCGCATCCTCTCGGAACGGCGAAAGATGTCCAGTCCTGAGGGCGTTACGATCCTGGCGGCGGCGGTTCTGGACGACGTTTTGGGGATTGTGCTGCTGGCGGTGGTGGTGGCACTGGCTCGCGTCCACGACGGAAGTGTGGACTGGGTGCAAATCGCCCGGGTTGCCGGTAAGGCGTTCGGGTTCTGGATCGGTTCCACCGTGATCGGTGTGCTCGCCGCGCCGCGCTTGGTGAAGGGGCTCAAACGCCTGCAGTCCCTGGAGGTGATCTCCGGAGTGAGCCTGGGACTGGCGCTCCTCCTGGCGGGTTTCGCGGAGACGGTGGGGCTGGCGATGATTATCGGCGCGTATGTCATGGGGCTCGCCTTCAGCCAGACCGATATCGCCGATGAGGTGCGGGATCGGCTCCACGGCCTGTACGCGTACCTGGTGCCCATCTTCTTTGCGGTGATGGGACTCATGGTGGACTTTGCGGCGATCGGGCCGGTGTTCTGGTTCGGGTTGTTGTTCGCCGTAGTTGCGGTTGCGGGTAAACTGATCGGCTGTGGTATTCCGGCGCTGATCTTCGGATTCAATTTCAAGGGCGCCTTTCGCATCGGGGCGGGAATGCTTCCCCGGGGAGAGGTGACGCTGATCGTGGCGGGGATAGGTCTTTCCGCCGGCGCGATCGGTCCGGATCTCTTCGGGGTGGCGATTCTCACGTTGTTGGTCAGTGCCGTGATCGCGCCGCCGGTCTTGATCCAAAGTTTTCGCGGGGGCAGCGGCTACCGGCGCGAGGATCGCGATGGAGATCTTGCCGCGAGTCGCGAGGTGAAGTTAGAGCTTCCTTCTGTGGCGGCGGCGGACTTCGTCCGGGGCCGTATCGTGGACGCGTTTCGGAGTGAAGGATTCTTCGTAGTCCGAGTGGATATCAGCTCCAGGATCTACCGCATGCGGCAGAACGAAATCAACATCACCATGGTGCAGCGGGACGGTGTGATCACTTTGAACACACCGGAGAAGCACGAGCAGCTCGTCCGTCTGGTGTTGCTGGAGGAGCTGGTGGAATTGAAAGAGCTCATGGGGGGGCTCCAGGCGATGGGCGGTGCCGAGGATCTGGGCGATTCTCTGGTGGACGGTTTGTTGGAAACGAGAGAGTAACGGTATGGAGCATGATGCATACCCACCGCATCGCGGTCGCGGGGCACTGCTTCGCCGCCTGGCGGCGCGTCGGGGGCCGGTGGGACTGGCGCTGGGCGGTGGTGGGGCGCGCGGTATCGCGCACTGCGGGGTAATTGAGGCGCTGGCGGAGTATCCGGCGCTGTATCCGCACGTCTATGCCGGCACGTCGGCGGGGGCTGTGATGGCGGTACTTGCGGCGGCGGGCTTACCCCCCGAGGAGATTCGTACCTTTTCGGTTGAGCTGGACTGGTTCAAACACATCATCCGCATGTCCGATATGATCGATCTGCGCAACGGCAGTCGCGCGGGAATTTTCCCCAACACCCGCCTGGCGGAAGTGGTGCAGGAGTATATCGGCGATGTGGGCTTTGACGATCTTCCCCATGATGTAGCGGTGACCGCCACCGATATCGAACACCAACGGCGCATTATCATGACCTCGCGCCGCGTGGCGGCACGAATCGACCGTCACGAACTGGAGCGCTTCCTGCCGCCTCCCCGGGGTGAACTCCCCGGCGCGGATACGCTGGTGCTCTCGGATGTGAGTATCGGCCACGCGATTCGCGCCAGCTGTGCGGTGCCTGGTTTTTTCCGACCGGTACGGGTGGGAGACATGAACCTCGTTGATGGAGGCCTCGTGGACCAGACGCCGGTGGATGTGGTGCGCGCCATGGGCGCCTCATTTTCGATCGGGGTGAGCTTGGCGCTCTCGTTTATGCCGCAGAAGCCGGCCAATGCCAAGCACGCCTTCAGCGGCACCATGGGAATGCTCGGGATTCAACAGCTGCGCAAGAGCTTGGAGTTGGCGGACATTGGATTCCAGGTGTCGGGTATCGCCGGTCGCAGTGCGGTCAAACCGCACCAGATTGACCTCATCGAAATCGGTCGCGCCGACATGGATACCCAGGTCAGTCGATTTTTCGGCGTTCGAGGGACCGCGCGCCTGCGACGTCCTCGACCCCCACGGGACGGCAGGCGCTTGACTCCCGGTGCTCAGTCAGTACCTTCTGCGTAACGGAGGCGCAACGCGTATGAACAAACAATCGATCGTCCTCGGAGGAGGATGCTTTTGGTGTGTGGAGGCGGTATATCGTCGTCTGCCGGGGGTGATCTCGGCGGAATCCGGCTACGCCGGCGGGCACGTGGAGCATCCCACGTATAAGCAGGTGTGTACCGGTGAAACGGGTCACGCCGAGGTGGTACGCATAGAGTACGATGCGGATCAGGTATCGCTGAAGGACATACTGGATATGTTCTGGAAAGCGCACGATCCCACCACGTTGAATCGGCAGGGCGCCGATGTGGGGCCGCAGTATCGTTCTTCGATCATGGTATCGGGCGAGCAGCAGCGGGCCACAGCGGAACGAAGCAAAGCGGAGGCGCAGGAGCACTTTTCGGACCCGATCGTTACCGAAATCGTTGAGACCGGAGTCTTTTATCCGGCGGAGGACTACCACCGCGACTTCTATGAGAGCAATCCGCGACAAGGGTATTGCCGGATGGTGATCGAGCCGAAGCTGAAGAAACTGGGATTCGACAGTGCCCCGCTATAACGAGTTTTCCCTTTCAGGCGAGGACACCGGTTCCGCCGATTCCCAGTTCGGCCGGACACTCTTCTTTCAGAATCAGCTCTCCTTTGAGGAACTCCGCCAACGGCCGGTGGCGCGGCCGGAGGACGAGCGCGATCTGCGGGGGCACTTCTTCCGCGATACCACCGCTATCGTGCACAGCTATCCCTTTCGGCGGATGAAGAACAAGACGCAGGTGTTCTTCGCCCCCAAGAACGACCATATCTGTACGCGTATCGAGCACGTGATGCACGTGTCTACGATCGCCGCCACGATCTCGCGCGCGCTCAATCTGAATCCGGACCTCGCTTGGGCGATCGGAATGGGCCACGACCTGGGGCACACCCCGTTCGGGCACCTGGGCGAGAAGATTCTCTCCCGGCTCCGGGGACTCGATGGGTTTCGCCATGAGATATACAGCTTGCGGGTGGTAGATAAACTCGCGAATCACGGGAAGGGGCTCAACCTGACCTACGCGGTGCGGGACGGAATTATCAACCACTGCGGCGAAAAGTTTGAGCAGGAACTGAGCCCCGACCACGCCGTGAAGGATCTCTCAGCAATCAGTCGCAGAGACCAGTTACCCAGCACGTGGGAAGGGGTGGCGGTGCGGATGTCCGACAAGATCGCCTATCTCGGGCGTGACCTGGAGGACGCGATGCAGTTGGGGCTTGTTCGCGTGGAAGACGTCCCCTCCGCGGGGCGGCGACTTCTCGGCGAGAACAACTCCGAGATCATCGACAGCTTGGTGAACGACCTTATCGCCCACTCATTGAGAACGGGGGCGATCGGATTCTCGGACGATGTGTATCAGGCGTTTCTGGAGGTGAAGAACTTCAACTACGAGCGAATCTACGTGAGTCCGCCGCTGCAGAACTATCACCAGTACTTTGAGCGGATTCTGGAAACGCTCTACCACTACCTTATGGAGGTTTTTGAACGGTACGGTACGGAAGAGACCGCGTACGCCGCGGAACGAAACACTCTGGCGGCGCGTTTCGGCGACTACGTGAGCAAGATGCAACCGTTCTACGAGTCGGAGGCGGGAAAGCCGGAAAACGTGGTCTTTGACTACATCGCCGGCATGACGGATGACTTCGCCATAGACAGCGTAGGAGAGATCATGGTGCCGAAGCAGTTCTCGGTGCAATTCGACCGATTGGAGTTGGGTCTCGGCGGTGGCTCTGAATAACGGGGCTGCTGTTTCACACCGGCTCTACGACTCAGGCTGGATCGGAGTCTTGGTCTTCTCCACCAGGTGGATCTCTCCGATTTCCATGGAGGAGTCCACCGCTTTGCACATGTCATAGACGGTGAGCGCGGCCACACTCACCGCCGTGAGCGCCTCCATTTCAATTCCCGTCTTGCCCGTACAGCGGGCGGTGGCGCGGATGCGCACACCCCGTTCTTCGAGACGTAGGTCCAGATCAACGTGTTCAATCTCAATCAGGTGCGTCAGGGGTATCAGATCGGAAGTGCGCTTTGCTCCGCCGACGCCGGCGATCTTCGCCACGGTGAGGACGTCGCCTTTGGCCACCGAGTTTTCCCGGATGAGACGTAGCGTCTCCGGCGCGAGGCGGATAAACCCTTGGGCGGTGGCGGTGCGGACCACGGAAGGCTTCGCCGACACATCCACCATCCGGGCGGTTCCCGTTTCATCGACGTGGGTCAGGTGATCTTTTTGTGCCACTGCAATCCTCCAAGATCGGTCAAGACGACTACGCGTCTCGGTCCGCGGAATCCGGAGGGAGGTAATCTTCGCGCCGGACAAATCGGGCGTGGACGGTGTCCCCCGCGCTCACATCGGTGATTCCCCGGTCGACGCGAAACACGAGTGTCGCCGACGCGAGAGCGCTGATATGGCCAGAGCCGTGATACTCGATCGTGTGAATCGTTCCGTCGCGGTGGTAACCCGGTACAAACTCGTGCCGGTCCGCTTTTGATCGTGAGAACGAGTGAGCCAGGGGAAGTCGCGCCTCCCGGGGCTGGTAGATGAGCCCTTGCATCGCATGAAGGGCGGGAGCGATGAACATCTCGCACTGCGCCCAGGTGGAAACGGGATTCCCTGGAAGCCCGAAGACAAGCGTGTCTCCGAGCGTGGCGCATAGCGTGGGGCGTCCCGGTTTCATCGCAAGCCCATGAAAATGCGTCTCCGCCCCCAACGCTTCCAGCGCCGCCGGGACGAAATCCAGGTCACCCATCGATACGCCCCCGGAACAGACTACCATGTCGTGTTCTGCGGCTGCTGCGCGAATCGTCTCGGTAATCCGCCCCTGATCGTCGCCAACGATGCCGTAGTTGTGTACGGTGGCGTGGTTTTCTTGGGCCATCGCCGCCACGAGATACCCGTTGCCATTGTAAATGGCGTACGGCGGTAGATCCGGTTCCTTCGGTGAAATCAGCTCCGATCCGGTGGAGATAACTCCCACCGATGGTTGCCGCACCACTGGTACGTTCCAGTAGCCCTGAGAGGCAAGAATGCCCAGATCGATCGCGGACAGCCGCCGTGGAGTAAGCAACGGATCTCCCCGACGAAGGTTCTCTCCCCGTTCCGCGATATTGCGAGATCGTTCCTGCACAGTGTCCCGAACTCGCTCAACCGGTTCGGATGAGGGGGGAGTGTTGTTTGAAGATACCGGTTCCGTGAACTCGAACCGGATTACCCGCTCGATATCCGGAGGGACGACCGCTCCGGTCATGATTCGCAGGCCCTGGTTTTCCCGTAGTGCTGCCGGTTCTTCCGGGTTCCGGGAATCGCCCGCGGCGATCGCTCCCGTTACTTCAAAAGGGCGGCCATTTTGACCGGGGGCCACCGCATACCCGTCCATCGCCGCCTTGCGAAATCTCGGTTCATCGCTCTCGGCGAGTACTGTCGTTGCCAGCGTCCGATGGAGGCACTCCGGCAGCGGCCGGTACTCGGTGCCAAAGGTGTGCACGTGGGAGAGGACGATTTTCAGCGCCTCTTCCGGCTCCAGAAAGGTATTGGGTCGCACCATGACACCGAAAGTGTAGCGCCATTCGCAGAATCGTCCAAGGGTGATCGCGCCGCGACAGCGTGGCAAACGCCGATTCCGTCACAAATGGTCGCTTAAGGAGGATAACTGCACGCAAGTGTTGGTATGCTTTGTCATGAAACCGCAACGAACATTGGGGAGAGAAAGGGCACATGCAGAGGACTGGATTAGCGATAGCGATCGTTCTGATGATCCTGGGACCGTGGACTCGTATGGACGCTGCAGGTACGTCGGAACGTCGGGACGCGCAGCGACTACTCCTGGCAACAACGACGAGTACGGAGAACAGTGGTCTCTTGGAGGCGCTCCTTCCGCCGTTTGAGGAGAAATACAACGTTGTCGTGGATGTTATTGCTGTGGGTACCGGTCAGGCGCTGGAAATTGGCCGCAGCGGAGATGCCGACGTGCTTATGGTGCACGCTCCCGAGCTGGAGACCGAGTTCGTGGCCGATGGATACGGCGTGCAACGAGTCCATTTCATGTACAACGACTTTGTCGTGGTGGGGCCTCCCGAAGATCCCGCCGATGTTTCATCCGCCGCCGATGCGACGGACGCCTTTGCTCGCATCGCACAGAAAGAGGCGACGTTCATTTCACGGGGTGACAACTCCGGGACCCACGTGAAGGAGCTCGGCCTCTGGTCCGCTGCCGGGCGTGGGCCGAGTGTCGGGCGTGAGCCGGCTACCGACGAGTGGCACCGGGAAGTCGGTCAAGGTATGGGAGCTGTGATCACCCTGGCGAATGAACAGCGGGGGTACACCCTGGCGGATCGGGGTACCTACCTCGCGTACCGGGGCGACGTCATGATCGAGATTCTTTACGAGGGCGATCCGAAACTCTTCAACCCGTACAGCATTATTGTGGTGGACCCGCAGCGGCATCCCCATGTGCAAGCCGAGCTTGCCCACGCCCTATCCGACTACGTCACCTCGGCGCATGGGCAACAGATAATCGATGAATACCGGGAGGCCGGGGAACAACTCTTTTTTCCCGACGCCGAATAATGGTATAAGCAGCGCATGAATCGGGAGGCGTTTGTCGAGGCGTTTCACCTGCTCCTATCTCTGGACCGGGAGCTTGTGTTGATTACCTTCAACTCGTTGCGGTTTGCCCTTGCCTCCACGGTGATCGCCTCCATCATTGCGACGCCCCTGGGCGTGGCAATCGCGTTGCGGGAGTTCCGCGGGAAACGTTTTCTCGTTTCCACCGCGCATACGCTCATGGGGCTCCCCACAGTGGTAGTGGGGCTTCTCGTGTTCTCCCTCCTCTCGCGGTCCGGTCCGCTGGGGGGGCTTGGGCTCCTCTTCTCTCCGGCGGCGGTGATTATCGGTCAGTCCGTGCTGGCGCTGCCGATCGTGTTCTCCTTGGTGTACAGCGGCCTATCCCGGCTGGACCCAGAACTGAGAGAAACGCTGCTCACACTGGGTGCCTCCCCGTTGCAGCGGACGACTAAAATCATCCAGGAGGGGCGTATCGCCGTGGCATCCGCCATTCTCACCGCCTTCGGTCGGGTAGTGGGGGAGGTGGGAACCGCGATGATGCTCGGTGGCAATATCCGCTGGTACACTCGCACGATCACCACCGCGATCGCGCTTGAGACGCAGAAAGGAGCGTTCGCCCTGTCGGTGGCACTGGGAGTGGTGCTGTTAATCGTGGCCTTCGGAGTTAATTTCGGGCTCAACTATCTCATCCGGTTTCGCGGGAGTGTGGCGTGATCAACATGCACATCCGGGGAGTCCGGTTCAGCTATGGCGAGCCTCGGCCTCGGCAGGCGGCTGGTTCCGCGGGTCAGGCGGGACAGACGCTGCTGGAGATTCCGCACCTGGCGATCAGAGAAGGGACGATTTCCGTCCTCATCGGCGACAACGGAAGTGGCAAAACAACCCTGTTGAAGCTACTGGCAGGACTCCTGGCTCCATCTTCCGGCACGATTGAAACCGCTTCCGAAACTGTCGTTCTGGTGCATCAGCGGCCCTATCTGTTTGCCGAAAGCGTGCGAGCCAACGTAACGTGGCCATTGAAGATTCGCCGGGTGAGACGAGACGAACGACGAGACCGCGTGGATCGGGCTCTGGAACAGGTAGGGCTCACCGCCTTTGCTCGCCGCTGGGCACCGTCGCTCTCCGGTGGCGAGAAACAGCGCGTGGCAATCGCCCGGGCGCTGGTGCTTCAGCCCGGGGCGCTGTTGCTGGATGAACCCACTTCCACTATCGATGCCGCTTCCGTGAGAGCGATCGAGACGGTTCTGCGCAGGCTGGCGGACGGTGGTACGACCGTGGTGATGAGCACTCACAACGAGGCCTCGGCGTACCGGCTGGCGGATGAACTGATATCCATGGCCGGCGGGCGGCTGGTGCCATTGCGAGTCAATATTCTCCATGGGTCGGCGCTGGACCACGGCGAGGAACATATCGGTCGGTTTCGGGTAACCGACGGGAAGGAGATCTATTGCCCTACTGCCACCGGCGATTTCACCCGTGCCGTCGTCCGCATGGAAGATATCATTCTCTCCACCGAGGAGATGACCGGAAGTGCGCAGAACCACCTGTTCGGTACCGTCCGCGCGGTAGCCGCGGTGGGTGACGAGCTGGTTCGGGTCGATCTTGACTGCGGGTTCTCGTTGTCCGCGTTGGTGACGCAGCGCTCGGTGGAAGAACTGTGCATTGCGCCGGGCATGCAGGTGTGCGCTACGTTCAAGGCATCGGCGGTGTGCTTGTATTGACGGCGGCACCGCCGACTGTAAGAGATTCACAACAAGATTCTATATAGACCCCTCAATCAGCCGTTCGGATCCGGCGTATACGTTGCAGCGACGACCGCGACAGAATCCTGCCAGCAGGATCTCTGCCTCTTGGGCGATCCGCACGGCGAACTCCGTTGGAGCTGAGCGGGAGATGACCACCGGTACCCGATGAACCGCCGCCTTGATAACGATCTCCGAAGAGATTCGCCCGGTGGTGACCAGTATCATCGCTGTAGCAGGCTGAGCTAGTCGATGCATCGCGCCAAGAACTTTGTCTGCGGCATTGTGCCGTCCGACATCCTCCGCAATACACACCTGCTCCTCGCCACGATACAGGGCGCAGCTGTGGGTGCCTCCCGTCTCGGAGAAGAGGGACGGCGCCGCGGTGAGCCCGCGCATTGCCGAGAGAAGTTGGGCTGCCGTCACCGGGGCGCTCGGCTCCAACGGTCGCACCCGGAGCGAGTCCAGGAGTCGCATGGGACGGCGGTCTACCGCTCCGCATCCGGAGGTTACGGTACGGCGGCCGTACGACTCCAGTTGCATCGTGATGTCTTCTCCTACCTGCACGTCGGCGCGATAACTCTCTTCCGAGAGAGAGATCTGCTTGATCGCCTGGAAGGTACGGATAAGCCCTTCGGAAATCAGGAATCCCGTCACCAGGTCTTCAAGGTCCGTGGGAGTGCACATGAGTGTTGCCACCTCGTGGTGGTTCACGTATATCGTCATCGGATGCTCCACCACCACTACATCGTCCAGCTCAGTGGCCTCGCCGTCCTGAGCTATCCGAAGTATGGAGATAGATTTGGACCCACTGAAACCGTTCATGGGTGTATCCTAACGGAACGTCGGTGTGTCAACCACTGCTTCACACGCAATCAATAAAGAGATGCATAGCGCCGACCTATGACAACTATACTGACATGTATTGTGATGGATCTTATTTATCTACGGAGGGAGCGCATGGCACCAACCACACACACAGAACTACCAGAAGAACTGGCGAGCTTTATTAAAGATTGGCGCGATCGTCCCGGCAACCTGATTATGATTCTGCACCGTGTACAACAGCATTATGGATATCTCCCGGAACTGGTGGCTGATGAAGTCTGCCGGAGAACGTCGATTGCCGCGTCGCAGTTGTACGGGGTGGCCACGTTCTACAACTATTTCAACCTCTCTCCTCCCGGAAAACATCGCGTCGCCGTGTGTATGGGAACGGCGTGTTATCTCAAAGGGGCGGGCGCCCTCACTGAGGAGCTCAGGAACCACCTCAACGTAGAGGTCAACGGCGTTACGCAAGATAAGCAGTTCTCCCTGCAAGAGGTGCGCTGCGTAGGATGCTGTGGATTGGCCCCGGTGGTGATGGTCGACGACGAGGTCCATGGAAAGCTTGGGCCCGAGGGTGTGCAGGCACTCTTGGACAAATGTCAGGAGAACGACTGATGGCATTTACTAGTTACTGTTTGGTGTGCGGTGGCATCGGGTGTGAGGCGAGTAGTGCCGACACCATCTATCAGCGCATCTGCGATGGTGTGGACGCTGCGGGAATTCTCGATGACGTCCAAGTTGTAAAGACCGGATGTTTCGGGTTCTGCGAGCAGGGGCCGATCGTCAAGGTACTCCCGGATGAGTCGTTCTACGTCCAGGTCTCTCCGGATGACGCGGAATCGATCGTAACGGAACACCTGGTGAAGGGACGCGCGGTAGATCGGCTTCAGTATAGGGAGAAGGGGTCGGAGGCAACCCCCTCCAAAGCGATTTCCTTCTACCAGAAGCAGGTGCGCATCGTGCTGCGAAACTGCGGGTTCATCGATCCCGAGGATATCGAAGAATATATCGCCCGTTCCGGTTACGTTGGGCTGGAGAAGGCTCTCTTTGCCATGACTCCGGACGATATCATTTCCGAGCTGAAAGCGTCCGGTCTGCGGGGCCGCGGGGGCGGTGGATTCTCCACTGCAAAGAAGTGGCTGTTTTCCAAGCAGGCGAGCGCCCACCAGAAATACATCGTCTGCAACGCCGACGAAGGCGACCCCGGTGCGTACATGGATCGGAGCGTTCTGGAGGGTGATCCGTACTCAATTCTGGAGGCGATGGTGATCGCCGGGTATACGGTGGGCGCCGACAAGGGCTTTGTATACGTTCGGGCGGAGTATCCGCTGGCGATCCGGCGGCTCCAACACGCCATCGGTCAGGCGGTGGATCGGGGACTTCTTGGTGAAAACATCCTGGGCAGTGGCTTCAGCTTCTCTGTGGAGATTCGCCTCGGCGCCGGGGCGTTTGTGTGTGGTGAAGAGACGGCGCTCCTCATGTCTGTTGAAGGCAAGCGGGGCATGCCGGTGCAGCGGCCGCCGTATCCCGCGGTGAAGGGGCTGTGGGGTAAACCCACCGTGATTAACAACGTAGAGACGCTGGCCAATATTCCCGTGATCCTCACCAAAGGAGGTAAGTGGTTCTCCAAAATCGGTAGCGAGACCTCCCGGGGCACCAAGGTCTTTGCGCTCACCGGCAAAATCAACAATTCGGGACTGATTGAAGTTCCCATGGGCATCACCTTGCGGGACATTATCTTTAACATCGGTGGCGGAATTCCCAATGGAAAGGCGTTCAAGGCGGTTCAGACCGGCGGTCCCTCCGGTGGCATGATTACCGCTGAGCACCTGGACACTCCCATCGATTACGAAACCCTCACTGAACTCGGTTCGATGATGGGATCCGGTGGTATGATCGTGATGGACGAAGATGACTCTATGGTGGATGTGGCCAAGTTCTACCTGGGGTTTACCGTTGACGAGAGCTGCGGAAAGTGTGTCCCCTGCCGAATCGGCGGTCGCAAGATCTGGAAGCTGCTTGATACGTTTGCCGCGGGAAACGGCACCCTCGAGGATCTGGAGCAGATCGAACGGATCGGTGCATGGATGAAGACCAGCTCTCTCTGCGGATTGGGTAAGACCGCTCCCAACCCGGCACTCTCGTCGATACAGCACTTTCGCAGTGAATACCTTACGGAGGAAACTGTATGATCAACCTCAGAATAGACGGCATACCGGTAGAGGTTGCTCCGGGGGCTACCGTCCTCGACGCGGCCCTGGCGGCGGGAGTCGACGTGCCCCGCCTCTGTGCACATGAAGACTTGAGCCCCTCCGGCGGTTGTCGCATGTGCATGGTGGAAGTGGACGGAACTTCCGGCCTGCAGCCCAGCTGCACCCTTGAGGCGCGCGACGGCATGGATGTAGCCACCGAGACCGACCCGATCGTTGCGCATCGAAAAATCACGCTCGACGGATTCGTATCAGACCATCCGCTGGATTGCGTCACGTGCGAGAAGGCCGGTGCCTGTGAACTCCAGAAATACTGCTATCGCTACGATATTTCCGGCACCACCATGGGCTTTGACCTGCAGCGAACCATGGTGCAGGACGATAACCCCGCGTTCCTCCGGGATCATAAGTACTGCATCCTGTGCGGCCGGTGTGTTCGAGTGTGCGAAGAGATTGTCGGCGCCAAGGCGATCCAGTTTGCCGACCGCGGCAGTTCCACCTATGTGGCTACCACGTTCGATCGCCCTTTGGAAGAGTCCACGTGTGTGTTCTGTGGAAGCTGCGTCGAGGTGTGTCCTACCGCGGCGCTGCTGCCCAAATCGAGTATTGGTAAGGGTCGTGAATGGGAACTTGGACGGCAGCGGAGCGTCTGCAGTTACTGCGGCGTGGGATGCCGGCTGGAGTACCGAACGCGAACCGTAACCGGGTTGAACGGCCCGCGGACCGAAATCGTTCGGGCGGAGGGATTTCCTGAGGCGCCGGTCAACGGTTCCTTCCTCTGTTCCAAGGGCCGTTACGGCTGGGACTACGCAGCCCATCCCAACCGTCTCACTAAACCGCTCATTCGCAAAGATCTGGCCTATGAGATGGGGCTCACCGACGAGCCGTGGGACGTGCCGGATCAATCCCCTTTGAAAGCCAAGCCTGCCGTTGCCCGCGAAGGATTTGTGGAAACGGATTGGGAAACCGCCCTCTCCGTGGTAGCGGATCGTCTTGCGCGGGCTGCCGAGACCTATGGTCCCGGTGCGGTAGCGGGGCTTGCCTCGGCGCGCTGTAGCAATGAAGACAACTACGTCTTTCAGAAGATGATGCGCGGGGCGGTAGGAACCAACAATGTGGATCACTGCGCGCGGTTATGCCACGCCAGTACGGTGGCGGGACTGGCCCGCGCCTTCGGTAGTGGCGCCATGACCAATTCGATTCGGGAGATCCGTCACGCCGACTGTATCTTCATTACCGGTAGCAACACTTCCGAGGCGCACCCGGTTATCGGGTACGAGGTTATGCGAGCCGTACGCGATGGAGCCAGCTTAATCGTGGTGGATCCCCGGCGGATTCCGATTACGGAGCATGCCACGCTGCATCTGCAGGCCAAGTCCGGTACCGATATCTGGATCTTTATGGCCATGATGCGGGTAATCCGGGATGAGAACCTCGCGGACGAGGAGTTTATCACGCAGCGAACTGAAGGGTTCCCGGCGTTTGCTGCCGGCCTTGATGACATCACCGTGGAAGAAGCCGCCCGACAATCGGGTGTCTCCGAAGACAAGATCCGCACCGCCGCCCGCATCTACGCAGGCGGAATCCGGCAGGAGGGTGAAAGCCGCTACCCGGAGGTGCGCGAGGCTGGTCGTGGTCGGTCGACGATTCTTTACGCCATGGGAATTACGCAACGGAGCAATGGCACTGAGCTGGTGCTGACGCTGGCCAACCTCTCGATGCTGTGCGGTCAGATCGGAAAACCGTCCACCGGGGTCAATCCGCTCCGGGGACAGGGTAATGTGCAGGGCGCGTGCGACCTGGGAGCACTGCCCAATGTGTATCCCGGCTACCAAAAAGTAGACGATCCGGCGATTCGCAGCCGGATCGCAGACCTCTGGAGCGTTCCCGCGGATGACCTGGACGAGCGGCCGGGACTCACCGTTGTGGAGATGATGCATAGCGTCCTCGACGACACCGTAAAAGCGATGATTTTCATGGGTGAGAACCCGATGATCTCCGATCCCAATGGAGCCCACGTGGAGGAGGCTCTTCGGCACGTGGGGTTCTTGGCGGTGGCCGATATCTTTCTCACGGAGACGGCGCAGTTGGCACATGTGGTGCTTCCGGCGACCTCCGCCATGGAAAAAGTCGGAACGTTCACCAACACGGAACGTCGGGTACAGCTTGGTTCCTCGGTAATTGAACCTCCCGGAGAGGCGCGACCGGACTGGCAATTCATCGGTGAAATCGGTCGCCGCGTGGCAGAACGCCTCGGACGGACGTCGCTGAGGTGGGAATGGGACGATGCGGCGGCAGTGATGGAAGAGATCGCTGCGGTGGCGCCGATCTACGGTGGTGTCCGGCACAGTCGTGCCGCCGGGGACGGGGTCAACTGGCCGTGTCCGGACCTGGACCACCCGGGAACGCCAATCCTCCATGTGGGTGAGTTCAAGCGCGGCAAGGGGGCCTTTCATGCGGTTACTCCCAAGGCACCGGCGGAGCTGCCGGACGAAGAGTACCCCTTCGTACTCTCTACCGGACGCATGCTCTACCACTACCACACCGGTACGATGTCGAGGCGTTCGGAGGTGTTGGACTGGAAGCAAAAGCGTGGCTATGTGGAGGTAAATACGGCTGATGCCGAAAAGCTGGGCGTGACCGACGGTGAGCCACTGGTGATCGAAAGCCGCCGCGGAAAGATTCGAACCGCCGCCCGGGTGGGCACGGTGGTCCCACCGGGAATGGTATTCGTGCCTTTCCACTTCCGGGAAGCCGCAGCCAACCTGCTTACACAGGACGAAAACCTCGATCCCACCGCCAAGATTCCGGAGTTGAAGATGTGCGCCGTTCGGGTTACCAATCCCGCGGTGCAGAGCGCCTGAAGCCTGATTCGCCCGCTGTTCTCAGTGGCTGGATTCATTCCCAGGGCCGTCGCCCGCAGTCATGCGTCTTTTGACCGGGCGTGCTTGGGACGAAAGGCGACGATCCGACTGGGATCGGTCTCCAGGATCGGTCCGCCGGCGAGCTCGATCGCATAGGGGACCGCAGCGAACACTGCCTCCAGACAGTCGGAGATCGCGCCGGGATTGCCCGGTAGGGCGATAATAAGGGCCCTTCCTCGCAGTCCGGCCTCCTGGCGGGAGAGGATCGCCGTGGGCACAACCTGGAGGGAGACGCGGCGCATCTCTTCTCCAAACCCGGGAAGCATACGGTCGCAGACAGCGAAGACGGCCTCCGGCGTCACATCTCTCGGGGATGGACCGGTGCCTCCGGTGGCGCATACCAACGGGCAGCCGCGAGAATCGACCAGATCTTTCAGGGCGGCCTCGATGATTTCCTGATCGTCCGGCACCACCCGGTACTCCGGTTGCCACGGAGTGGTGAGTACTTCGGAAAGCCACCGTTGGGCCGCGGGCCCGCCGCGGTCTTCATAGGTGCCGGCGTGAGCGCGATCGGAGACGGTCAGAATGCCGATCGGCACCGGCGTAGTGTTGGGAGAATCCATCATGCCTTCTTGTAAAGGCGGGTTTCGTCTGCGTCAAGGGCGGGGTCGCGCTAAATCAATTCGCTTCGAATGGGGATTCCCGCTTTCACCGCCACGCTCTTCACGGCCGCCACCTCATCGTTCCACTCGTCTAGTTCCACGACCACCTGGTAGTGCCGCAGCGGCCAAAGGAGATTGGTCCCGATACGATAGATCGCCGGAGTCCGTTGCCGAACGGAATCGGGGTCCTGCAACCTGAACGCCACCGTGGGACGCTCCAACAGCGCGTAGATCCGTATCTCCTCGATCTCGTCGAACTCGATGAGTCCCAGGGGCTGTGCCGGGTCCTGAACGGAAAACCCTTTGTCTTCGATCCGAAGGACCTCGACACGCTGAGCGAACCTGCGCCAGGCGTAAAAGAAAAGCGCAGTGAACCCCAGAACCCCACCGAACCTGACCGTTCCGATCCCGGAACCGCGCTGGATGCCCAGAACGAGGATCGCGGCGACTCCGATGGAGAATAGTGCCAGTGCGCGATATCCGCGGGAGTGGCCGTAAATCGGTGTATGCTGGCTCATCTCCTATCTAAGATACCGATACCTGGCCCTTGTCGCAACGGTCGGGGATGCGTACTCTCTCTGGTGCATGAAACGGGTCATTATCGTGGGAGGTGTACTGCTCGGAATCGTGCTGCTACTGGCGACGGGGGCGGTGTGGTACGGGTGGAACCTCATGTCCACGCCGGCGGTTTCTCACGGAATCGCGCCATCGCCGGTGGTGATCGAGATCGAGCGGGGGCAATCGGTTCGGAGTGTGGGTCGGTGGCTCGAGAAGGAAGGTCTTGTTCCGCGGGCCGCACTGTTCGAAGCGTACGTGCGGTGGACCGGTACAGCGGGGCGGATTCAGGCTGGACGCTACTCTTTGGATCCCGCGCTCACGCCGCGGGACTACGTAAACCAATTCGTCGCCGGGGACGCAATTATCGATGACATCGTAGTTTCGATTCCCGAAGGATGGAGTCTCTTCGATATCGAAGTCTACTTTGAGAACCTCGGGCTTTTCCCCAAGGAGCGGTTTCAACAAGCGGCCGTGATGCAGGAGCGGTATCGCAATTTTCCGCTGCTCGATCACCTGGAGGACGACACGATCCTCGACGGGTACCTGTTTCCAGATACGTATCGCGTGTTTCCCGACAGTACCCCGGAATCGATCGTGGTGCGCATGGTAACGACGTTCCATGACCGAATGTCGTCGGAACTGTTGGACGAGATTCGCCGGCAGGACAGGACCATTCACGACGTCCTTTCGTTGGCATCGATCGTGCAGAAGGAATCTGCCACCGATGGAGAAATGCCGCTCGTTGCCGGAGTGTTCTGGAATCGCTTGCAGATGGGCATGCGCTTGGAATCGGATGCCACGGTTAACTACGTTCTGGGAACCCGCAAGCTCCAGCCCACCTTTGCCGATACCGAGATAGATCATCCCTACAACACGTACGAGAACTACGGTTTGCCGCCGGGGCCGGTGGGCAATCCCGGCCTTCCCGCGATACGGGCGGCGGTGTACCCCGCCGAGCACGACTATCTCTTCTTTCTGCACAAACCCGACCGGGAGATCGTTCCCTCCCGGTCGTTCGCCGAACACCTGGAGAACAAAGCGCGCTACCTGGACTGAGCGTGGTCGGCGGTGATTGGTGTTTGTCGGTGTCAGTCCACGGTGGGAGTTTCCGTTGTCCGAAACTCTAAGGCGATGGGGTCGTTAAGACGACTCCACCCGATGGGGCCCCGGTCCAGCTCGGTGTCGGTGAGCAGGCAGGCGCGGAGGTGGCGCATCTCCCGTTCTACCGCTTCGGGGGTACCGATCATGGTGATCCTTTGTCGCCGGTCGGCCCATGCGCCGGAGGCTATAGCCGCCGCCACTTCTGGGGTATCAGGACGCTCCTCCGGCGGGAGCGCTCCATACCACGTTCCCTCGATTCCGATTTCCCGTTGGTCCGCTGCAACATCGATCACGTACACCTGGTCCATGTCGGTCGCCAGCCAGGCGAAACCCTTAACGCGGATGATACCGGCCCACTCGGAATCCAGCCAACGGTGGAGACGCTCGGGATGCAACGGGCGCGCTTCGGTAACCTGCCGCGCCACCACCGGGTGGAAACGGGGATTACTGGTGACCACCGACTGCTCGACGCCGTTGAAGGTTCCCTTCTGGACCGACCGACGACCGGTAGCGATCATCTGCTCCACCGGAATTCGACCGAACTCCGCACTGACGAGCTCACTGCGGGAGCTGTTACGCTTCACCAGTCGCAGGGCTTTTCTTCGCATCCAGAAACGTGTCCGGTCCATTTTGTTGAGAACGATGAGATCGGCGCTATGCAATTGATCCTGGAGCAGTATCCGTAATTGAGGGTCTTTCCAGTAGAAGCTAATGCTGGTGACGTCGATCATCGTGATAACGGAATCCAATTCCGCCCGTCCCTGGAGGGAAGGAGTACGTTGCAGCTCTGCTGCCAACGCCGCCACCGGTGAACTCCCTGACGTCTCAACGACGATAGCTTCCGGAGGGGGATCGAGCTGTGTTAGGTGAAGAATCTGATCGATCGTTTGAGATTCTTTGCCGGCCCCTGCGCGACCGCCGGAGATGGAGCGCAGCAACGGTTCATCCGCCAGTGCAATGTGTTCGCCGCCGTGAAGGTAGGCGGAATCGATGCTCGAGGCGGCGAGCTCGTTGATGATCACCGCAATTCGACGGTCCTGGGTGTTGTCTAGAAGGTGTGCGATCAAAGATGTTTTTCCGGTTCCGAGAAAACCGGTGACAACTGTAATAGGAATCATGGATGCAACGTAGCAGAAAAGACGCCATCAGTGATAGCGCCATGGAGTGCTCCCTCTGCTGCCTCAAGGGACGGTGGCGATCGCTTCTATCTCTACCAGGGCGTCTTTCGGGAGCGTTTTCACCGCAATGCAGGAGCGCGCAGGCGGGTCTTCGGCAAATATCTCTCCGTAGATAGCGTTGAACGTGGGAAAGTCACCCATGTCCGCCAGGAAACAGGTCGTCTTTACTACCTGTGCCGGCGAGGATCCGGCATCCTCGAGAATCGCCACCAGGTTCTTCAGGACGAGCCGCGTTTGTGCTTCCACCCCCGCAGCCGGCTCAGCGGTGGCCGGATCCATTCCCAGCTGCCCTGAGACAAACAGCATGCCTGCGCTCCGCACCGCCTGTGAGTAAGGTCCCACGGGAGCGGGGGCCCGTTGAGAGTGTATCGTAGTTCGGTCTGTGGTCATGTAACCTCCGGTGGCTACGATACGGCACCGTGGGGTTCATGCCAATCCCTACGGTGTATCGAGAAGCGCTATGAGGGAGTCTCGGCGGTTGGCGCTTGCTGAAGTGCGGAGAGAATCCATTCCGAAACAAAGGCGACTCCCTCCTTGACCAGGTCGAACTCGCCGTCTGAGATGCACCAGTCGAGAAAGACGGAGCGAATTGATCGGTTAAACAGGCGCGCAAGACGTTCCGCTCCAATATCGGTGCGAAACTCGCCGCGCTCTTGGCCCATCTCAATCGTGGACTGGACGATCTTGTACCAGTGGCGTCGCTGGTTCGTAATAATCTTGGAGGTTCCCGATTCAAGGGTCTGGTTGGCGTACAGGATTTTCAGGTTGGTGTTGCCCACCGTATCCCGAACATATCTCATCTGGGCGCGGGTGAACGCCAGCAAGCGATCCGTGGCGGTTGTGTATCTGCGAAAATTGCGAGCCGCATACTCCTTGTAGTAGTCGTCGATCTTCCAGAACTCCGCCACGATAATGTCGCTCTTGGTGGCAAAGTAGGTATAGAAGCTGCCCTTGGACACACCGGCGGTGCGAGTGATTTCTTCCACGGTAACGGCATCAAAGCCGCGCTCGTCAAAGAGCTGGAGGGCGCTCTCCAGGATTGAGGTCTTTGTCTCTTCTGCTCGTTGCTGGCGTGGTGTTCTTGGCAATTCACGATCGAAGATAGCATGCCTCTCCAGGGCCTACAACAGACGCGGTGCTACTCCCGGATCACGTCGGAGATTGCGAAGATAACTCCGGGATTGAGCACATTCTTCGGATCCAGCGCGCGTTTGATGGCGATCATCGATGCTCGCTCGGCGTCGGACAACGCCACGTGCAGGTTCTTCACGCGTTTCCGTCCGATGCCGTGCTCACCGCTGATCGTGCCTCCCAGATGCACCACCTCTCGGTAGAGCTCGCCCAGCACCTGCGGCACCGTTTCCATCCATCGTTCCGGCGACATCTCTTGTGCCTTCATGGGAGTCACGTGAAAGTTGCCATCACCGGCATGGCCGAAGACCGCGATGGGAAGCTGGTAGGAGCTGCGCAGACGATCGACGAACATAACTAACCGCGGCACCGCCGCCGGTGGAACGACGACATCTTCCAGGCTATGGTAGGAGCCGGCGTTTCGCTTTACCCACCAGGGGACCTGTTTTCGTAGCTTCCACGCCGCTTCCATCATCTCCGCCTGAGTGCCCATCGTGTCCGGAGTACCGCCGTGTTCCGTCACCAGATCCGCGGCGCCCTGCAGCAGCGCCTCCACCACGGCAATCTGTGCGCCGTCAAACTCGATTAGCAGATACGCCTGAGTTTCAAAATTCAGGGACTGGCGGTCCGCGCTTTTCATGCTGTCGTTTGTACGGCGCGCCGTTTCGCCATCGATGAACTCTATCGCCGAGGGGATCTCGCTTGATTCCCGTTTCAGGGCGGCGATGCACTTTGTGGCTTCCGGAACGTTCGAAAACGCCGCCAGAAGAACGCCACGAACGGAGGGGCGGGGAATCACGCGAATCACGAGTTGCGTGAAAAGACCCAGCGTGCCTTCAGAGCCTACGATGAGCTGAAGTAGATTATACCCGGTGACATCTTTGAGCCGTTTTCCGCCCAAATGCAGGATCTCGCCGGTGGGGGTCACTACCTCAGCTCCGAGGACGTAGGTGGCGGTGGTCCCATACTTGACCGCTCGCCCGCCGCCGGCGTTCTCCGCAACATTACCACCGATGAAGCAGATGTCCTCGCTCATGGGATACCCGGCGAAGAAGAGCCCGTGCGCTTTGAGCTCCGCGTCCAAGGCGTTGGTAACCACCCCAGGTTCCACCGTGACCATCAGATTCTCGGTGTCGATATCGATAATCCGGTTCATCTTCTCGAAACTACATATCACACCGCCTGCGGCAGCAATCGCGGCTCCCGCGAGACCGCTTCCCGCTCCCCGGGGCGTTACCGAGACACCGGTGCGGTTGGCCCATTTCATCAGAGCCGCCACCTGCGTAGTGGCGGTGGGGAACACTACCGCCGCCGGGGCTTGTCGATAGTGGTCGTCTCCTACCTGATCGACGCCGTAGCGTTGAATTTTCTTGGTATCCACAAGCATGTTGTCACCGAAAATCTCAGTGAGACCGCTATGATCCATCGTATTTCTCCTTGTGCGGTCTGGGTTAACTCAGATCGAAGAGCTTGCCCGGATTCATGATGTTGTTCGGGTCCCAGGCACGCTTGATTCCCTCCATCAGCTTGAGCTCGATCGGATTGGCGACCTCTTTCAGGTAGTTCTTGCGCTTGATACCGATTCCGTGCTCGCCGCTGATCTTGCCACCGAGACGGGTGGTGAGCGCGTACAACTCGCGCAGACACTTTGCCTCGTTCTCGTGCCACGTCTTCATGTCCATCTCAGGGTCTTTTACAAGGGTGGCGTGGAGATTTCCGTCGCCGGCGTGGCCGTAGCAGGGAATCTTCATGCCGTATTTTTCGCTGAGACGGTCAAGTTCCGGGATTACGTCGGGGATCGATGCGATGGGAACGACGATGTCTTCCAGGCTCTGGATCGGGCTGTACACCTTGAACGCCTCGGCGATGTTGCGTCGGACGCTCCAGATGCGCTCCTTGGTTGTGGTATCCTCCGCCACGTACACTTCCATAGCACCGTGCTGCTCACAGAGGTCACCGATCGCGATGAGATCGGCTTCTACCTGGTCTGCGTTGGTGCCGTCCACTTCCAGTAGCAACATGGCCCCCGCTTCCTGATACGGGAGACTTTCGTTGAGATAGGCGCAGCTCGTCTGTACCGATAGCTGGTCCATAAACTCAATACTGGTGGGAACGATGCCTTTGGCCATGATCGTGGGCACCACGTCGATAGCCTCTCGGGCGGTCTTGAACAGGACGAGCAAATCGGAACTCGCGGAGGGAAGGCCGATGAGCTTAATGATCGCCTTGGTGACGATCCCCAGAGTTCCTTCGGAACCGACTACCAATTGCTTCAGGTCGTATCCCGAAACGTCTTTGGAAATCTTCCCGCCAAGCCAGAGCACCTCCCCGGTGGGGGTAACCAGCTCGAGACCTTGGATATAGCGTCCGGTGACGCCGTACTTCACCGCTTTCCCGCCACCGGCGTTTTCCGCGATGTTACCGCCGATGTAGCAGGATTGCAGGCTCATGGGGTACCCGGCAAAGAACAGTTTCTTCTCCTGCACCATCTGCGCCAGGTCGTTGGTGACCATCCCCGCTTCTACCACGATCACCATGTTGTCGATATCCAGCTCGACCATCCGGTTCATGCGCTCTACCGTAAGCAGGATTCCACCGTGATCGGGAATGGCACCTCCGGAGAGACCGGAGCCGGCGCCCCGGGGCGTAATCGGAACCATTTCCCGGTTTGCAAGCTTCACGATTTCTGCAACTTGTTCCGTGGTGGTGGGCAGAACCACCACCTCCGGCATATGCCCGTACTCTTCGGCGTTGGTCTCGTCATGGGAGTAGGCTTCCATTCTATCCTTATCAACGATAACGTTGCGTTCGCCCGCGATTCTCCGGAGTTCTCCTACGATCTTCGCGGTGACGGTGTTATATTTCTGTTTTGGTGGTGCTTTCGTTGCCATCTTACGTGGCCTCCGTGTTCTTTTCGTCGAGCCGTCGCTGAAGCTCGGGGACTACTTGGAAGAGATCTCCTACGATGCCGAAGTCGGCGACTTTCAGGATTGGAGCGTCGGGATCACTGTTGATCGCCACGATCGTTTCGCTGGTCTTAATGCCCGCCAGGTGCTGGATGGAGCCGGAAACCCCGGCGCCGATATACAGGCGGGGAGAAATCGTTTTGCCACTCAAGCCGATCTGGTGAGGGTACGCGATCCATCCCCGGTCTACCGCGTCCCGACTGGCTCCTACCTCTCCACCAAAATGGTCCGCCATCTTCTTGAGCATCACGAAGTTGTCGGCTTTTTTCATGCCTTTGCCCCCGGCGACAACGAAATCCGCTTCTTCGATATTTGCAAACTCTTCCTCATCCCGCCGGTACCCGAGAACGTGAACCCGATCATCGATGTAGCGGTCTTCCACCGGGACTTCCACGATCTTACCGGTTCGCGAGGTGTCGCGAGGAAGGGGACGGCTGGATTTTGGCCGAACCGTCGACATCTGGGGTCGATGATCTGGGGTCTTAATTGTGGCCATGATGTTTCCACCGATCGCCGGCCGTGTCTGCAATAGGTTGCCGGTACCTTCCTCGATCGCCAATTCGGTGCAGTCCGCGGTGAGACCGGTGTTTACCTTGATCGCCACATAGGGCATCAGTGTCCGGCCGCTGGAGGTGGCCGCCGCCAGGATTATGGCCGGCTGGTAGGTCTCAACCAGGTCGGTCAGGATGCGGCTGTACGTTTCGCAGACGAAGTCTTTCAACCGGGGATCCTGGATCGAATAGACCTCATCTGCGCCGCGATGGATGAGCTCTTCCAGCGCCTTCTCGTCGACGCCGTCGCCGATCACCACTGATGCCAGCTTGGTACCCAATTCATCCGCCAGAGCGCGGCCCCGGCTAAGGAGTTCAAAAGACACTCCCCGAAGCTGCCCCTCATACTGTTCAGCAATTGTCCACACGAAACTCATCATTCGGCTCCTTATACCAGTTCCTTCTCATCGAGGAACTTCATTAATTCATCAACAGCATGCATCACGCCGGTCTCGCCGGCGGCGGAAACAACTTTTCCTCCCCGGGCAACCTTGGGAGTAGCGATCTTCACAACCTTGGTGGGCGACCCTTTGAGTCCCAGCGATGCGGGATCAAGCTCCATGTTGTCCGCGTTGTAGAGCGGTATATCTTGCGTCTTGGATCGCTTCTTCCCGGCCAGCGTCGGCAGTCGGGGCGAAGCTATTTCCTTGACGACCGTAATCACACAGGGAAATGGAACATCGAGAAGCTGGTAGCCCTCTTCCACCAGACGCTCCACCGTGATCCGCTCCGTGGTCACACCGGTGATATGGGCGATGTAGGTGGCCAACGGCAGGTCCAGCCAGGCAGCGATTCCGGGGCCTACCTGGGCGGTGTCTCCGTCGGTGGCCCGTTCGCCGGTTATTATGAGATCAACCTCGCCGACTTTTCGGATCGCCTGCGCCAGAGTGTATGAGGTTGCCCACGTATCGGAGCCGCCGAATTTGCGATCGGACACCAGGATACCTGCTTCGCAGCCCATGGCGATCGCCTGGCGTACCGCCAGCTCCGCCGGAGGCGGTCCCATCGTCATTGCGGTGACGGTGCCGCCATGCTCCTCTTTGAGTCGGAGGGCGGCCTCGATCGCGTAGAGGTCAAGCGGATTGATTACCGACTCCACCCCGTCACGGATCATCGTTCCCTTTTCGGGATCCATCTTTACGTTGCTGGTCTCAGGGACCTGCTTAATCGGAACAACTATGTTCATCAGTTTCTTTCTCCCGTTTCTCATGAAGTTTTCAGAACAATCCTGGTACGACTACGTAGACGGCGAGCATTCCGATAATACCGACATTATGTACACAAATCATGTTTCCCGCGGCACCACCGACTACCTGCAGCCCTACGATCACCGTGCGACTGATCTCCGCACTTGCAGCGACCTCATACTGGAACGGAGCGCAGAGGGAATTCGAGTCCTTTGCGGATACAAGTGCTTGTCTTTTGACTTGAATACCAGCGTAGACCCGATATTGACTGCGGTCAATAAAAACTTTCGAAAAAAGTGACTATAGTCATTGACCGCGTTCAATCTATCGATATATAATTATCGTTTAACTGTGTAACGTGTTGTTTTGTAGTGACTTATGCGTCCAGGATTTGAGCCGGCGCGGGTTTGCGTAAAAAAACTTGTGCGCAACCCGTTCCTGTGCAAGAATAGCGTATACCTTTTCCAAAGGAGTTCCGTTCTGAATCGTGCAGACTCCATGCTGTATTGGCTTACCTGGTCGATCCTCGTCCTCATTATTGCCGTCGGGTTAACCGCCCAGGGAGTGGTGGAGACGCTACGGGGAGTCCTGATATTGCAGCTTCATCCAGCACGCCTGATTACCGACTACTCCGTGGTGGCGGGCCCCGGGGCAGCGATGGTGAACGCGGCGCTGGTCGCTGCAATCGGCCTGTTTCTGTTGAGAGTGAACCGGATTCAGATGTCCGGCCCGGCGTTATCCGTGGTGTATACGATGCTGGGATTTGGTCTCTTCGGAAAAACACCGCTCACCATTCTGCCGATTATTCTGGGCGTGTTCGTGTCCGCTCGACTGGCGGGAAAGCACTTTAACCAGTACATCCTGATCGCACTTTTCGGAACCGCTCTGGCGCCGGTAGTCTCAGCAATTGCCGTAGAGCTTTCGTTACCGGGGGCTCTCTCATGGCCGCTGGCGGTCGCCGGCGGAGTCACGGTGGGTATTTTCCTGCCACCGGCGGCGATGGCGATGCTGCGGATGCATCAGGGCTACAGCCTCTACAATGTGGGAATGACCAGCGGATTCATCGGGCTGTTTGTGGCTTCCGTCATGATCGCCGGGGGAGTGGAGCTTGGGAGTGTGTTGATCTGGAATACCGACCCCACGCTCGAGCTTCGCCTGTTCATACCACTGCTATCGGTGGTTCTGATCGCCGCCGGCGTGATTCGCGGCGGGAAAAGCTCGATAACCGATTTCCGGGAAATCTCAAGACGCACCGGGCGACTCCCCTCCGACTTCATGGACATGGTGTCGTCTGAGGGCGCTCTGGTGAATATGGGTGTGCTCGGCTTGACCAGCTGGCTGTATGTGGTGGTGGTGGGAGCGCCGCTGAACGGGCCGGTGTTGGGTGGAATCCTGACGGTGGTCGGATTCGGGGCGTTTGGTAAGCATCCGCGAAACTGCTTTCCGGTGGTGGTGGGAATCTTTGCAGCAACTCTGCTCTTCGGCGCCGATCCCGCCGCACCCGGGCCGATTCTGGCGCTCTTGTTTGGTACGACCCTGGCACCGATCGCCGGGAGCTTCGGTGCGGTGATCGGATGTGTCGCGGGCTTCCTGCATTTCGTCATCGTGATGCGGTCCGGAGGGTGGCACGCGGGGCTCGCACTGTACAACAACGGATTCGCCGGTGGTTTGACCGCTACCCTTGTGGCGTCCGTGATGGAGTGGCATCATCAGTCGGAGCGGAGATCGAAATGAAACAACGAAACGAACTGCTACTCCACCTGATCGGGGAGGTGGGGCATTTTATATTGGACTCTGATCCAAGTCGCATGGTGATCAATTTGCACCTTGAACCGGAAGGGTTTCATTTGAGCATCTTGGACGACGTTGAACGCAGCGATGAAGAAATCGAGGAGATAAACAAGTCACTCCATGCTACCCAACGGCCGGAGCTGGCCGGATACTACGGTTCCATGGCGGGAGTGGATATGTTGGGAAACGCCCGCCTGAACCTCGTAGGGTGGCAGGTGAAGCACGGCGAGATCAGAAAACGCGAGGGCGGCACCCGGATCGATCTGTGGCTGGGGGATGATCAGTTTGATCCCAGCAAGTTCTCGATTCCGGGATAACGGGGCTGTATACATCAAACACGGATCCCGCGAAACTGATTCCGGCGACGAGGCTGGCGTCGCCCCTTTACAAAGCCCCGCCGGCTTCTGCATCATGCGCCATGCAGCCCCACGACATGTTCCGCAATTTGTCCCCCTTGGACCACCGGTATTGGATCGCGAACCGCGAACTCTTTGATCAGCTCGGGGATATTCTGAGTGAAGAAGCCTCCGTGACTCAGTGTGTTCGCGTTGAAGCGACTCTGCTGGTTCACCTGATTCGTACGCTGATGCCGTCCTCCGCGCCGCGGGAGGAGTTGATCGCCGCCGCCGCCGCGCTTCCCTCGCAGGTGACCGCGCAGGAGGTCTATGAGGAAGAGGAGACAACGCGTCACAATATTCGCGCCATCGTGAATGTGATTCAGCGTCACCTGCCGGCGGAGATTCGCCATTTGGTCCACCTGGGAGCAACCTCCGTCGATATCCTCGACACCGCCGCGGCACTACGCTACCGGCACGTAACTCGTGAGGTGGTGCTTCCGCTGCTGCTCCAGGTGGAAGAGCTGCTGATTGATCTTGCCGCGGCGAACGCCGATCGCGTTTCCATCGGCCGTACCCATGGACAACACGCGGTACCGATCACGATGGGCTACGCCTTCGCGGAGTACGTCTCTCGCCTGGGGCAGTCGATTACTGAAATAGAACGGCGCAGCGGTGAACTGAAGGGAAAGCTTGCCGGTGCCGTAGGCGCCTATAACGCCACCAGCGTCCTGCATCCCGATCCGGAACAGCTGGAACGTAACGTGCTGGCGGACCTGGGGCTGCAGCCGGGAGAGCATGCCACGCAGATCGTCAGTCCCGAGCCGCTCCTGAGGCTACTGCTGGAGATGAACACCGCCTTTGGTGTACTGGCAAATCTGGCAGATGATCTGCGCCACCTCCAGCGCACGGAAATTGGAGAGCTGTCGGAGTACTTTGCCACCGGGCAGGTGGGAAGTTCTACGATGCCCCATAAGCGCAATCCCTGGAACGCGGAACATGTGAAGAGTCTCTGGAAGACGTTTGCACCCCGGAGCATGACGTGGTTTATGGATCAGATCTCCGAGCACCAGCGCGATCTATCTAACTCCGCCTCGGGACGCTTCGTAGTGGAGTTTATCGCAGGATTTGTGGCCGCTTCGGAGCGCACCCGGCGCATTCTCGAGCGCCTCCATGTGGATGAGGAGGGAATCGAACACAACCTCCGCACCGGAGTGCACCGTGTCCTGGCGGAGCCGCTCTACATCTTGCTTGCCGCCGGCGGGGTGGAAGATGCCCACGAGCAGATCCGCCAACTCACGCTCACCGCCGATGAATCGGGACGCAGCATTCTCGATGTCGCCCGGGAGAGCAGTCAGCTCTGGAACACGATTACAGACACCTACCGGCGTCTCACCGGAGGCGATCCGGAGGCATTCTTCTCCGACCCCGCCAACTACACGGGGCGTGCCGCGGCGCGGACCCGGGCTATCTGTGCCACACACCGGAAGAACGTGGAAGCGCTGCGGGGCCGCTTGTAATGGTATCGCTGATAGTTGCTCCCCGGGATGATTTCGATGTTACCTCGCAGCGCCTTACCTCCGACCTGAGAGACGAAGGACTCCTGCATCGCGACGAATCGGTGCGGGTGCTCCGCTGGTACCAGGTGAGTCAGGCGGGGGCTGCCTCCGCCGCCGGTGAGCACGACGTAAGCGGCGCGGAGCCTCTCTATCAGGCCGCGGTGAGCGCACTGCGGGACCCTACGGAAGAGTGGCTTCTGGATGCACCGGAGGATGTTTTTGCTGAGGACGGTGGGCCGCCGGCCACCGTGATCGCCGTGGCAGTTCGGTACCATGCCGGTCAATTTGATCAGCGCGCCGATGCTGCCGAGCAGGTGCTCCAATTGTACGGCCTACAGAACCCGGTGGTCACCGTGGCGGAGGTGTGTGTTTTCCGGCTGCACCCCGCCGATTCTGAGGTCGCCGCCGCCCGCCGTCGCGACTTCGAGGGGCGGCTCGTGAATCCGGTAGATTCCGAGGTGGTGGACCCGGCGTCAGCATCAGCGCGCGGGAGCGCCGGCAACGGTGCTGATGCCGACGGCTCGCCCACGGCGGAGTCTCCCGGCGCAGACCCCACGACCTCCGTCCTCGGCGGGCCCGCCCCTGCGGAACCCGCATCTACCGTGTCGGCACGCGCCACCACGCCCGCCGCAGCGGCGCGCGCAGACCCCGCGAGCTCCGTCCCCGGCGGGCCCGCCCCCGGCGACATCACCACCACCGGCCTCAACTCCGGCGACCGCGAGTTCGTGACGCGCTACTTCGCCGACGCCGGCCGCCCCCCCACCGAGACGGAACTGGCGGTGATCGACACCTACTGGTCGGATCACTGCCGCCACACCACCTTCCGCACTGAGCTGTCCCAGCTGGAAATCGCGGGTCCGCCCGCCGCCGGGCCCGCTCGCCGCGCCGACCCCGAGGCCCCCGCGCACCCATCCGCCGCGCCCTTTCACCACCCTGATGCGCTCACCGCAGCGATCCAGGAATCCTACCAGTGGTATCTATCGGAACGGCAGCGCCGCGGCGAGACCGACCGTCCCATAACCCTTATGGACTTGGCCACCGCCCTCATGCGCTGGCGCCGCGCCGACGGCACGATCCCCAACGTGGTCTTCTCCGAGGAAATCAACGCCTGCACCGTGCGCATCTCCGCCGATACCCCCGGCCTCCGGGACGCGGTGGATCCCGCGCACCCCTGGCTGGTCCTCTTTAAGAACGAAACCCACAACCACCCCACCGAGATCGAACCGTTCGGCGGGGCCGCCACCTGCCTGGGCGGGGCGATTCGCGACCCCCTCTCCGGGCGCGCCTACGTCTACCAGGCGATGCGCATCACCGGCAGTGCGGATCCCCGGCGGCAGCCGATCGGTCAATGTCGAACCGAAGGTTCCGCTGAGAGCTCACCGCGCATCGGCACGCCCACCCTGCCCGGGAAGCTGCCGCAGCGCCTGATCACCACCGGCGCCGCCCGCGGCTATTCCAGCTACGGCAACCAGATCGGGGTAGCTACCGGCCTCGTGGACGAGCTCTACCATCCCGGCTACCGCGCCAAACGGCTCGAGATGGGGGCGGTGGTGGGCGCCGTCCCCGAAGCGCATGTTCGCCGGGAGGAGCCGGCGCCGGGGGACCTCGTACTCCTCGTCGGGGGGCGTACCGGCCGCGACGGGGTGGGAGGCGCCACCGGTTCCAGCAAGAGCCACAGCCAGGATTCAATCGAGCGCGCCGGCGCCGAGGTGCAAAAGGGTAATCCCCCGGTGGAGCGCGCGCTGCAGCGGCTCTTTCGGCGAGGCGATTTCACGCGCCTGGTGAAACGCAGCAACGACTTCGGCGCCGGTGGGGTGGCCGTGGCGGTGGGGGAGATCGCCGATGGCCTCGAGATCGATCTGTCAGCCGTCCCGCTCAAGTACGAAGGACTCACCGCCACGGAGATCGCGATCTCCGAGAGCCAGGAGCGGATGGCGGTAGTGGTGGAAGCCGGCGATCTGGAGGCTGCCATCGCGCTGGCTCAGGAGGAGAACCTCGAGGCCACCGCCATTGCCCGGGTAACCGCCGAGCCGCGCCTGGTGATGCGCCATCACGGAGAGACGGTGGTGGATCTGAGCCGCACCTTTGTGGACAGCGCCGGGGTGCGGGGCCGGACGGCGGTGAGGATAGCGGTGGATTTGCGTGGCGAGGATGCGACCGCCCCGGGCAGGGTGACGCCGTCGGGTGCGGCGACCGACAGGTCACGAACTTCGGTCGCAGACAGCGTCGTGATCTCAGCCTCAGCCCCGACCAGCCCGGTGACTCCCGCTGCGGAACAACTCCTGACCCAGCTGGAAGCGCGCTTGCAGGATCTGCGCTTCGCCTCGCGCCTCTCCCTGGGGGAGTGGTTTGACAGCTCCATCGGCGCGGGCACGCTCCTGGCACACGGCGCAGGACGGCTACAGCGCTCTCCGGTGACCGCCATGGCGGCGCGCCTGCCGCACTCCTTCGCCGCCGGCCGCGACGATGCGGAAAACCGGGTCGCCGCTGTGCCGGAGGTGGCCACCGTCATGGGCTACGGATTTGATCCCGATGAGAGTGCCGTCTCGCCGTGGTGCGGCGCCTACGCCGCCGTAGTGGAAAGCGTTTCCCGGCTGGCGGCGGCGGGAGTTCCTCCGGGGGCGATCTGGCTCTCGCTACAGGAGTACTTTCCCCGTCCCGGGGATGATCCGCTCCGCTGGGGGCTCCCGGCGGCGGCGCTGCTGGGCGCCCTGGCGGCGCAGCGTGATCTCGGGGTAACGGCGATCGGCGGAAAGGACAGCATGTCCGGCAGCTATGAAAAGATCGATGTTCCCCCGACGCTGATCTCCGTGGCGCTGGGGGTCACCCCGGCGGCCCAGGTGGTCCCGCCGCACCTGGCCGAGCCGGGGCGGACGGTATACCTCCTGCCGGTGCCGCGCACCGCCGCCGGGGTTCCCGATGCCGACGCGTTTCTCGCTAACCACCGGTGGCTGGCGGCCGCCGCCGCTCGCGGTGAGATCGCTGCCGCGGCGCCGGTGCGGGGAGCGGGATGGCTTGCCGCGGTGGTGCAGATGTGCTTCGGTGAGAACCTTGGGTTCCAGGTGGAGTATCAGGAGCGTGCCTTTGAGCCTGACTACGGTTCGCTCCTCGTTCAGTTCAGCGACGCGGCCGGGGACCGAGATGCACCGCGCGTCATCGTCCTCGGACGTACCTCCGAGGACGGTGTGGTTCGCGCCGACGACGCGTTGCGGCGTACCGCGGATCTCTATCGCCTCTGGAGCCGGCCGCTGCAGGAGGTGTTTCCCGATGACGCGTCGTCCGCAGGGAGCGCTCATACACCAACCTCCTCCCGGGGCTGCGGGGAGGGAGGTGGCGTGGACGGAGACCGTCCGGAGCTCGTTGCGCGGACCGCAGTAGAACGCCCCTCGGCCGCAACCACAGTAGCGCGGCCCCGCGTCCTGATTCCGGTGTTCCCCGGCACCAACTGCGAAGATGACACGGCGGCGGCGTTTGAAGCGGCCGGGGCGGTCACCTCGCAGTTCGTGCTGCACACCGGTTCCACCGAGCTCCTTCGGGATAGCCTCCGTGCGTTGGCGGCGGCCCTCGCCAACAGTGAGATCCTTATGCTCCCGGGCGGATTCTCCGCGGGAGATGAGCCGGCGGGCAGCGGTAAGTACCTCGCGGCGGTTCTTCGGTCACCCGCTATCCGGGATGTAATCGAGAGGGACTTTATCGGTGGCGACCGATTGATTCTCGGTATCTGCAACGGATTCCAGGCGCTGGTACGAACCGGACTGGTTCCCTTCGGGGAGTTCGTCGATCGGCGGCCCGGCCTTCCGGCGCTCGCTCCCAATCGCATCGGCCGCCACGTATCGCGACGGGTGCTGACGCGAATCGACTCCACCCTGGGAGCGTGGATGGCCTCGGCACACGCCGGTGAGAACGTGGCGGTGCCGGTGTCGCACGGGGAGGGGCGTTTCGTGTGTGGTGCGGATCTCCTGGCCGACCTTGATCGGGCGGGCCAGGTGGCGGCGCGCTACGTGGACTCCCAGGGGCGCACCCGCGATGACAGACCGTGGAATCCAAACGGTTCCGACGGTGCGGTGGAAGCGCTCCTCTCACCGGACGGCCGCTTCCTGGGCAAGATGGGCCATACGGAGCGTGCCCGGCCGGGACTCGATCGTCATCTCCCACCGGCGTCGGGGTTGGACCTGTTTGCCGCGGGGGTGTCGTGGTTTCAATGAGGTCACGTGCCCATGCACGTGCCCAACAAGGCAAGTCACGTGCCCATGCACGTACCTAGTGCGATCGCGCTCGCGATTGAGGGGTGATCCGGCGGAACGAGCTTCTTCTTACCCGCCACATCCTTGAGTTTGACCCGCTCTGAGTGGTCGCCGCGGATCGCGATCATGTTGTTGTAGTCGCCCTCTGCCAGCGCTTCCGCCGCCGCAGTTCCCAGGATCGAGGAGATGTAGCGGTCTCGCGGTGAGGGGCTGCCGCCGCGTTGGACGTGTCCCAGTGAGGTAACGCGCGCCTCGGTTCCAGTGAGCTGCTGTAGCTGTCGTGCGATCTTGCTCGCCTTCGGCTCCTGCACCAGATGGTAGGGCTGACCGTCGGAGTCGTGTTCCACCACCACCTCTTTGGTCTTGTCTTTTTTTTTCTTGCCGTCTTCCTTGGCCTTTTCCTGTGCCTTGAGTTCCGCTTTGGACATCGCTCCCTCCGCCACCGCCACGATGGAAAAACGTTTGCCGCTCATGCGTCGCTTTTCCAGATGGGCCGCCACGGCGTTTAAGTCGTAAGGAATCTCGGGGATCATGATCACATCGGCGCCACCGGCAATTCCGGCGCCTAGGGTGAGCCACCCGGCGTTATGCCCCATGATCTCGCAGACGATGATGCGGTGGTGGCTGGTGGCGGTGGTGTGGAGCCGATCGATCGCATCGGTGGCGATATTCATGGCGGTATCGAAGCCGAAAGTTACGTCAGTCTCGGCCACGTCGTTGTCGATCGTCTTGGGAAGGGTCATCACATCGATACCACCTTTCTCGTGGAGGTGGTACGCGTTTTTCTGAGTACCGCCGCCACCCAGACAGACGAGGCAGTCGATGTGGTGCTTCTTGATGTTCTCCACTGCGGCCTCGGTCATATCCATCTTCTTGCCGCCCATGGGCATCTTGTGGGGCTTGTCCCGGGCCGTACCGAGAATCGTGCCGCCCTGCGTGAGGATTCCGCTCACTGCGCGGTCATCCAGCGCGATCGTCCGGTTCTGTACTAAACCACGAAACCCGTCGAGAAAACCCACTACCTTGATTCCGTAGGAACCGATCGCCGCCTTTACCACGCCGCGAATCGCCGCATTGAGTCCGGGACAATCCCCACCGCTGGTGAGAATTCCGATACATTTTGTTTTCGATGCCGCCATGATCCACTCCTTTGTCCTCAGTATAGGGGGTACGTCCCGGTTTTTCGATACTGAATGTCACGATACGCACGCATCATTCCCAGAGCAAACGGCGAGGCTTCAGTCAGTGGTCGAGAGCCGGGAATCGTATAGCCACAATTATACCGCCGTTGTAGAAGCGATTGCGAAATAACCAATAACTGATTACATGTGCACCGTGGTGAAGATCGGATTCGGAATCGAAACGCTGGACAATGGCTGACGATCCCGGGCAAAAATGGCGCGTGTTTTTCCGTCGGAAGGTAGAAAAACAAGTCGGAAGGATCCCGCGGAGAAAGAGCAAGTCCTACTCGCAAACCTGGTGGAGGATCTCATCAGAAAGGGCCCTATTCGAACCGAATGGCGCAACTTCAGCAAATTATCCGAGGGTCTCTGGTTCAATTTTTGCGCGACCAATACGGGGCGGTCGAAGTCATCGAAGAAGAGGATGATGAGCTTGTTGAGGTGACGAAGAGCGATTGGTACAAGTCGATTCGGGATACGATTACGCCGGGAGAAAATATGCGGGTTTACCGAGAGATGAATGGAATGACGTAGGATCAACTGGCCGAGAAACTCGGAAACCTGACGCGGCAGAATATTTCCAATATAGAAAACGGTCATCGATCGATCAGGAAGAATATGGCGAAAAAACTCGCGGCGTTCTTCCACGTATCTATCGAAAAATTCGTGTGACGCGGGCGGCCAAGGCTCTTGATCCAGCCCGCCAATCCTACCGGCAGTTCGAGGCCGCTGCATCGATGGGGTATCCCTAAGAAGGCATACCTCGATTATGCCGAAGAAAGCGTAATGCCGAAAGCTCTGATAACTCTCAGCCCTACAACGGAAACTCTTTTCTGCATCTCGTCCACGTCAAGTTGAAAACAACGTCTTTTTATTGCATCTACAAACTGATTGTCGGTTTGAGAGTCGCCCAGTTCCCTTGTCATGAATCGTTCATTGTACATACATTGAATTTAGCACGGGTGACTAGTTTTGTATGTCAAGTAGGAGGATTCTATGAATCGATCGGAATATGGTACGTTTGCACTGAGAATCGGCGTCGGATTGCTCTTTTTGATCTTCGGATTGCTGAAGTTCGTGAGCAGTCAACCCATGCTCCAAGGGGTATACCCGCAGTTTTGGGGTGGCCTGGCAGTGGCGACAGTTGTCTACATAATCGCCGTCCTCCAGATTGGCGGCGCTCTCATGCTCTTTCTGGGCTGGAAGACACGCGTCGCCGCAATCGTACTCGGGGTTATGCACCTCGGCACTGTGATCGTAACCTTGCCGAAAATCATCAACCCTTTCGCCTTCCCCGAAGGAGCTCCGCCTAACTTTCTGTTCTTTGGAGGGGTACCGTTACTGGCGGCCTTAATCGCTCTGATCCTGCAGGGGAACGGCGCGTGGAGCGTAGAAAAGAAGGAATAGCCAGTTAGCGAATCCCTCGGTAGGTCTTTGCGCCCGTGTCGACTTGCCGGGGGTTCGCGCTAATGATAAACAACTGCGCCGGGAAGGGGCCAGTTGTCGGGGCTGGACGAGGCGGAGGGGTCCGGAGGCCGCACCGATATGGGCTACCGTGAGATCGTGTTTGTTCTCGCAAACTCGGCGCTATGCTAAAACGGTCGTCACCCATAACTGCTCCCAGCGTTGCTTTCGGTAGTGTTCCGAGCCATTCTCCCGCGAGGTAGCAATCGACCGGCAAAGGAGTTGGCCAGGACAGTGGTGACGCTTGCCACCATGGCGACCATCGCCCAGGCCGGATGCACCAGCCCGGTAATCGCAGCGGGAACGCCAACGCCGTTAAAGAGAAAGGCAAGCCGCAAGTTCTGCACGGTCTTTCTGTAGGACCGCCGCCCGATATGAACTGCGTCGACCACTGCCGAAAGCCGCTCTGAAACAAGTACGACGTCCGAGGACTCGATCGCGATGTCGGTGCCGGCGCCGATGGCGATGCCGATATCAGCCTGCATGAGCGCCGGAGCATCGTTTATCCCGTCACCGACCATTGCCACACGGCGATCGCCCCGCTGGAGCTCCCGGATTCGTTGAGCCTTCTCACCCGGAAGCACTTCGGCAAGAATCTCCTCGATTCCGAGCTCGGCCGCGACGGCGTCCGCCGTACGCTGATTATCTCCGGTAAGAAGCACCGCCCGGATGCCCATTCGTCGGAGCGCCGCGATCGTATTCGCGCTGTCCGGCTTTGGCCTATCGGTGAGAGCGATCAACCCCGACAGCCGGTCCCCTTCCGCTACGCCGACGACGCTCTTCCCACCCGCCTCGAGTTCACGTACCCGTATCCGGACGCTCTCGTCCAAAGTAACGCGGCCTTCCTCGAGGAACGAGAGGCGCCCTACCTGTACCTGCGTCCCATCACCGAGACGGGCGCGGACGCCCTTTCCGGGTACAGCGGCAAACTCCTCCACCTCAAAAAGCTGCTGCCCTTCCTCTTGCGCGCGTTCAAAGATCGACCGTCCGAGAGGATGCTCGGAGAGAAGTTCCAATGACGCAGCGACCCGGAGGAGTCTGATACGCTCCTCCGTCACCTGCGTGAGATCCCCATTGCGTGCGACAGGCCCAACGTCCTCCGCCGGCTCCGCGTTGAGCGCCACTACATCGGTCACCCGCGGCTTCCCCTCGGTGAGCGTCCCGGTCTTGTCGAAGACCACGGTCCCGATATCCTTCAGGATTTGAAACGCCTGGCCGGAGCGAATAAGCACGCCGTGTTCGGCCGCCTCGCCGCCGCCACGGATCATGGCAAGCGGGGTGGCCATCCCGAGCGCACAGGGGTACCCCATGACAAAAACCGCAAGCGTGGCAAATATGGCGCGCGCGCTCTGAACTACCCCGGTAACGATCCAAGAACCGACAGTCCACGAAAGCAGGGCAATTGTGCCGGCGATTATCACCCCGGGCACGTAGTAACGAAGAACCAGATCCACGAGCTGGAGGATCGACGGTTTCAGTGCGCGGGCTTCTTCGAGGTGCCGCGCCACCTGCCGGAGGAAGCTCTCCTCGCCCGCTCGGGTCACCTCGATAAGCAAGCTCCCCGACTGGTTGATCGAGCCGCCGATGACCTCATCTCCCGGCGCCTTTTCCTGCGGCATCGACTCGCCGGTTACCAGACCTTCGTTCACGCCGGAGTTACCCTCGGCGACCTTTCCGTCAAGGGGAATACGCTCCCCCGGGCGAACGCGAATCTGCTCACCGACTGAGACCTCATCGAGCGCCAACTCGATCTCCTCTCCCGCGCGCACGACACGAGCGGTATCAGGTTGGAGCTCGAGCAGACGCTGCACCGAGCGGGAAGCGCGGGCTCTCACCCACTTTGCCACGTAGGAGGAGAGGATGTGATAGGTGGTCACGAAGGTCGCAACTCCGAAGAAGTCCGGTATCGGAAAGGTGCGAAGCGCAGGTAAGTCGAGATATATCCCCCCGATAAGCCCGGTGAAGCCGCCTGCGAGCCCGGCAAAGGCAGCAAACTCCAGCAACACGTGCTGGTTGAGAATGCCTCGGCGAATCGACTGAAACGCCATCTTCAGGATGTAGAGTCCGGGACCGAAGACCGTCCCGAGCGCGGTTGCGAGCATGACCCAACGGAACCACCACGCTTGCGCGCCGGCCCACATCGCCACCATGAGCGCACCGGCGACCGCTGTTGCACCCGCTGCGACAAAGAGTCGTCGTCGTTCGGTGTGCAGCTCTTCGAGCTGCTCCTCGTAAGCTTTGACTTTATCCGGGTCGCGCACCGTATAGCCGAGGCTGGTGAGCGTATTTCGGAGCTCCTCGTTGCTGTGGCGAGTGGAGTCATAGCGAACGAGCGCCTCCTCGTGAGCAAGGCTCACGTGCACCTCTTTGACACCCTCCATGCGGCCGTAGGCTTTCTCGATTGTGGAGCTGCAGAAGGAACAGCTCATTCCGCCGATCTTCATTTGAAGGCGTTCGATCTGCGGGACCTGCGATGGGTTTTCTTCTCCGCTCCTGGTGCGTGGTCCGATCTGGTTCACGGTAGACTCCGATTATACGGACTGCGTCTGATAGCCGATGAAGCCCAGGCGCTCCATGATCGCATCCTGGTCGGTTCGAACGGTGTCCACGGTTGCCTCTACCAGCTGCGTCGTGTGGTCGGCTTTAACGGTTTTCATGCCCTCCAATTGCGAAAGGCTCATCTTAACCGCTTGCTCGCATCCGTTGCAGTGCATTACGGTCTCCCCGACAATCCTAAGTCGAATGGTATCGATCATTTTTGATTTCCTCCTCTTACTAAATCTACCAGTCTTCAATGTAAAGATTGGACTCGCTCCAAGGTCAAGCGATTTCCGAATACCATGAGAATTGGCCGGCTTGCCGACCGCTGCGGTGTGACCGCGGACACAATTCGCTACTATGAAGCGCGGGGTTTGCTACCAAAGCCCAACCGAACCGAGGCGGGTTATCGCGACTATGGTGGGGGAACCGTGCAGAAGGTGCGTTTTATAAAGAACGCCCAGCAGATCGGTTTCGGCCTTGCGGAGGTGGGAGACCTTTTCGCCCTCAAGCTCACGCCCGGTAGTACCTGCGGAGAAATCCATGAGCGAGCCGTCGGCAAGCTTCGCGATGTAGACGAGCGGATCCGAAAGCTAAAAGCGATGCGTTCCCGTTGATAATTCCTGTTCTGCCATCACTTTCACAATTCGCCCACAGAATTGTCGTGCGCCCAAACCCAGTCTCTCGGTTGAGTCGCAATCATTATGACACCAGTATATAACTATGGCGAATCTCACGATCCGGAACATTCCAGA
>JBBDTM010000015.1:0-10659 GCA_040904425.1 Alkalispirochaeta sp. | reverse complement strand
CGCCGCCTGGTGCCCCGTCCGCGGAGACGCCACCGCTGCGGAATCAGCGTTCTCTGCCGTATTCTTGTACCGGGACTACCAATCCGAGGCGGTGCGGTTTCTCATTCCCACGGGAATGCTGGAGATCGAGCGCGACTTAGAGTCGTTTATTGCGGGGCTTTTTCTTGGGCTGCGTCTGCACTTTGGCGGACAGGTGGACCACATCCGCTCTACCCACATGTACCTGCCCGACGCCGATGGCGGCCCGACGAGACACTTCCTCGTCCTCTACGACTCTGTGCCTGGCGGAACGGGCTATCTCAACCAACTCCTGTCGGACGATACGCGGACACTCCGCTCCGTCTTTGAAAAGGCGCTGCTTCACATGCAGAGCTGCGACTGTCACGACGGGTGCCACAAGTGCCTTTACTCCTATCGTCAGTCCAGCGCGATGGAACGTATCTCCAAGCAGGCGGCAATCACCATGTTCCGCACGATCAGCGACGCCTGGAATACTCTCGCGCCAATCGATGGGTCGATCGCGTCCACTCAGGGCAACCAATTTGTAGAAAGCACGTTGGAGTCGGCGTTTGTTCACGCCTGGTCGATGATACCGGAACGGTATGGGTTCTCTTCCCGCATCAAGCCCGCACAGGTCGCGGGAAAAGCGGGATGGACGCTTACCGTTAACAAGCACCACTACCGGATAGAACCACAGGTGCACGTGGGCGCCTACGACCAGATCACTCCGGGGAGTAAACCGGACTTCGTGATTCATCCCGTTGACAATACGACCCTTTCGCGCCCGATCGCCGTGTTTACCGACGGGTTTTCCTTTCATGCAGATCGCTCGCAGGGCCATCTCATTGTTGCTCGTGATGCGGAGAAGCGGATCGCGATCCGGGAGAGTGAGCGGTACTGGGTGTGGACGTTGACCTACGAAGACGTGAAAAGCGCCCTCGAAGGGACGGAAAACGCGCATCCTTTAGGACTTGTGTCGATGGATCTGTTCGGGAGAATCGCCACGCAGTACCATCTTGAAGCGATTGCGGCGTTGGTTACAAAGGGAACGTTTGCCGCCCTCATGGCAGTTCTGGCGAATCCCGATGAAACGCACTGGCGCAGGGTCAGCGCGTTCGCCGCAGTGGCTCTTGGGGGGCATGGCCATGCCTCGGGCGCTGGAGGCGCAGAATCCCGGGCCGACACGGCGCTCCTTGATCGTATCTGGACCACCGCCAACGCAGCGGAGTTTACTGATGGCACCGGCCCCTCCGTCTCCGGAGGAGCGCAACGACTCTATTTCCGTGGGGCGTTGCCTCCGGAATCAGTCGATTCCGCACACTGGGGCGTGGCGGCGATTTCCTGGATGGAGGGTCCAGGGGGCCTCCAACGAGAGCTCCAGACTCCAGAGGCTTTCCGTGCCGTCATCACGCTTCGAGACGATGCAGTGAACGCCGACCACCCACGGTTCAAACAGATGTGGAACGCCTTTTGGACTACAGTGAACCTACTGCAGTTTCTGCCGGGCGTACGCTGGGCTACAACTTCCGCGGTGCCGGTCCTCGAGTCGCGGTGGATCACACGTTCCGAGCCGGGAATAGATCAATTGAACGAAGCGCTTCGCTATATCGTCGATGGGCGAGCGATTGATCTGGTAACGAAGCTCCATACTGCCGGCGTCCGATTGCCGGAAGCGGGAATCGAGCTGAGTAACTCTCAGGGCACGGTAATCGCCGAAGCGGAGCTTGGATGGGAGGATGCTCAGGTGTCGATTATTCTCCCAGAGAATGATAGCGACCGGGGCGCTTTTGAGGCTGCCGGCTGGACCGTGATCATCCTTGAAGGTGAGGGGATCGTGAAACGAATACAAGAGGTGATCTCATGAGTAACGCGACGATGCAGGCGAAGCTGGCGCTTTCGGCTGAGTTTCTCGAGGCATTTAGCGCTCTGGGCAAGCAGACGCAGGCCAAGGTGCGCAAATTCATGACTGACTTTCAGCGCAATCCGGCCAGTCCCGGCAAGAACTTTGAGAAGATTCACACCGCTCCTGACGGAAACCTCCGTTCGGTACGCATCGATCAGGACTATCGCGGTATCCTTCTTAAGCCCGATGACGGCAATGTGTTTGTGTTCCTTTGGGTGGACAAACACGACGACGCATATGCGTGGGCCGCCGGACGCAGAGTGACGATCCATCCCAATACTGGTGCAATCCAGGTTCTCGAGACGGTAAGCGGTGATGCAGTGGATTCCAGCGGTGCAAGCTCCGACGTTGACGGTGCTGTCGATATGACTGCCGGTCCAGCATCCGCAGATGCGTCTTCCATCCCTGGCATCTTTGATCCATACACCGATGCGGAGATTGTACAGGTAGGAGTCCCGGAAGAATTGCTTCCACTTGCGCGCTCGATTCACACCGAGGACCAACTTCAGTTTGTGCTCAGGCGCTTTCCCTCGGACGCGCAGGAGGCACTCCAGTATCTTTCCGCGGGCTTCTCCTACAGCGACGTTCTTGATGAACTTGGCCTCAGCGAAGAGTCCCAGCCAGTCGACACCGGCGACTTCGAGACGGCCCTGAATCGTGACCTCTCCCGTCGTTCCGTGGTTCTCATTACCAGTGATACCGACCTTCAGGACGCCCTCGACTATCCGTTGGCCAAGTGGCGGATCTTTCTCCATCCACAGCAGGAGCGACTCGTGCGTGTCAACGCAACGGGCCCCTATCGCGTCCTGGGTGGTGCCGGCACCGGTAAGACCGTTGTCGCCATGCACCGTGCACGCTATCTTGTGAGAACCGTTTTCCCTGCGGACACCGACCGCGTCTTGTTTACCACCTTCAATACCAACCTCGCCAAGGACATACGAACAAACCTACAGATGCTCTGCAACGCCGAGGAATTGGACCGTATCACGGTTCAAAACATCGACGGATGGGCGCATGACTACCTTACGAAAATTGGACGGCCCACCGAGCCCTTGTCGCACTACAAGCGGAACGAGCTCTGGGACGAGGCACTCGCCTACCGGGACGATACGCTGAGCCTTCCCGACGAGTTCTATAAACGTGAGTGGGAAACGGTTGTCCAGTACCAGGGGATAACTTCCGCTGAGGAGTACATGACCGCCCGGCGGACTGGAGCCGGTACACGACTCTCTCGGCGACAGCGAGTAGCGATATGGAAGGTGTTTGCGCGCTACCGGGATTTGGTGAGCGCAACCGGTCAGGTTGAGTTTGCCGATGCCTTGCGCATCGCCCGGATGCAACTGGAAGCCGGGAATCGACCCATGCGCTACGCCGCCGTTGTGATCGACGAAGCACAGGATATGCACCCGGAGGCGTTTCGGCTTGCCCGGGCGATCCTTGTTTCGCCGGACGAAGAGATTCCTCCCAACAGTCTTTTCATTACGGGGGATGGCCATCAACGTATCTATCAGCGCCCCGTCAAGCTCTCGGATTGCGGCATCCCGATTGTCGGGAGAAGCCGCCGTTTGAAACTCAACTATCGCACTACCGAGGAAACGCGGCGGTTCGCCGCTGCGGTCCTGTCCGGCGAATCGATCGACGATCTTGACGGCGGCACCGACACCTTGAACGGCTATACTTCACTGCTGAGCGGCAGCGAACCCATCGAGCGCTCATGCCAGACAGAGGAGGAGCAGGCCGACGTGATAGTGAGCCAGATCACAGGGTGGTTGGGAGAATCAGCCGACGGACTTGCTGCTCCGGCTGCCCAGTCGACCGTGTGTATCGTTGCCCGCGACGGGCAACACATCAAACAGCTCGAAGCTCTCCTAATGCAGCGAGAGATGACGGTGCGTCAACTTACGAAAGAGGGTGATCCTTCGGAAGAGGGCGTTCGGATTGGCACGATGCATCGGGTAAAGGGAATCGAATACGACTACATGATCGTCGCTGACGTCGATGACCTTACGGTTCCCAATCCGGCAGCGGTCAATCGGCCCGGTATGAATGAGACTGACCGCACAATCGCCCTGAGGCAGGAGCGGTCACTTTTGTACGTTGCCCTCACACGAGCGCGAAAGGCGGTCATGGTGAGTTGGGTAGGGCAGCGGTCGCGTTTGTTGCCAGGATGACCTGTTACAAGAACTCAACGAGGGATCATTCTTTGAACAACACAGCTGAGGGAGGTCATAATGAACACCACACTGTTTAAGGAAGTTGGCTATTCGCTTTCTAAACTGATTGATGACATCGAAATGGGAGAAATCGGACTTCCTGACATTCAGCGCCCCTTTGTATGGAAGAATGCGAAAGTCCGGGACCTTTTCGATTCGATGTTTCGGGGTTATCCAGTCGGATACCTGCTCTTCTGGGAAAACCAGATCGGAAAGAATACGAAGCAAATCGGGGTGAACAGTCATCAGAAAGTACCTAATCTGCTTATCGTCGATGGGCAGCAACGGCTTACTTCATTGTACGCAGTATTGAAGGGTATTCATGTTTTCCGTGAGAACTATGAATCAGAGCAGATCGAAATCGCGTTTCGTCCGATTGACGGAACGTTTGCGGTTTGTGATGTGGCGATCCGTCGGGATCCGGAATATTTACCAAGCATCTCGGAACTGTTTGCCAAAGACGCAAGTCAGTACCGTATTGTAGGTGATTATCTCGATGCCCTCCGTTCGTATAGAGAGAAGCATGGGGAGGAGTTTTCGGAGGAGGAAAGGCAACATTGCGAGCAATCCCTTCAGCGCCTTTTCAATCTGACCAGTTATCCTTTTACGACCCTCCAGCTGTCTTCGAGCATAGATGAGGAGCAGGTTGCTGAAGTATTCGTCAGAATTAACAGTGAGGGAAAGACACTAAACCAAGCGGACTTCATTCTCACTTTGATGTCAGTCTTCTGGGAAGAGGGGCGGAAAGAGCTTGAAAACTTCTGTCGTGCGTCACGCAAACCGGGGGATACCGGGCCTACGCCATACAACCACTTTGTGAAGCCATCTCCAGATCAGTTGTTGCGTGTTTCAATCGGGATGGCATTTCGACGGGCGCGCCTGAAATCAGCCTATTCTGTCTTGCGTGGCAAAGATATGGAGACTGACGAGTTTAGTGAAGAGAAACGATTAGAGCAGTTTGCTCGATTGCGGGAGGCCCAAAAGCACGTTCTTAACCTGACTCATTGGCATGACTTCTGGGGAATTCTGAAGCAGAGCGGTTTCACCGGGCATAACCTGATCAGTTCACAGATCACCGTTTACTACACGTACATTCTCTATCTGATCGGTAGAATTGATCTCGAGGTGCATGCCGCAACTTTAGGCCAGGTGATTGGTAGATGGTATTTCATGGCGTCTGTTACCTCGCGTTATACCGGCGGATCGCCTGAAACGGCCATGGAGCGGGATCTTGCGGCGCTACGTGAAGTAAAGACTTCAGAAGAGTTCCTTGGATGGGTCGAGCGGGTGATGATTGCTGAGCTGACCTCAGACTTCTGGACCCTATCGCTTCCAAACCGGTTAGACACTTCTTCGGCTACGAGTCCGCTGCTGTATGCCTATTACGCCTCGCTCAATCTCTTGAATGCTAAGGCGTTGTTTTCGAAAAAGTTGATTCGCGACGTCCTGGACACCTCCATCAGCTCAACCAAGTCAGCGGTGGAACGGCACCATCTATTCCCAAAGAGCTATCTGCATGGTCTCGGATTCCAGACACCTCGGGAGACTAATCAAATTGCCAATTTTGCTCTGGTCGAGTGGAATGACAATATCGCCATCTCTGACACACCTCCATCCGACTATTTTCCCAAATACTGGGAACGGCTTACGGACAAAGAAAGACAGGATCAGGCGTATTGGCATGCCCTTCCGGAGGGTTGGGAAGAGATGGAATACAAAGACTTTCTGGAGGCGCGAAGAAAAGGTATCGCGAAAGTTGTCAGCGATGGCTATGCACGTCTAACGCACGGTGAGTCGATGCCGGAAGAAGCCGGTTCGTTCTCATCGCAAATTGCCCACGGAGAGGGCATGCATACGGAGTTCAAGGCGACTCTGCGCGTGAATTTGCACACTGGACAGAACGATCCCAAGATGGAACATGCTGTACTGAAGACCATAGCGGCGTTTCTTAACTCGAGGGGCGGTACGCTCTTCATTGGCATCGATGATCATGGTGAGCCATTCGGTCTGGAAAACGATGGATTTGAAAGCGATGACAAGATGGCGCTTCATCTAGACAATCTCATCAAGTCACGCCTCGGCGGGCCAGTCTTCGCTTCGATCAACGTTGAATTTTTCGAACTGGACGGCAAGCGCATTCTCGCGATCGAGTGCGGCGAAAGTAGCAAGCCCGTGTTCCTCCAGAATGGAAATGCGGAAGATTTCCATATCAGGGCAGGAGCTTCTTCCCCGGCGCTGCCAGCAAGCCATACCCACGAATACATACAGCAGCGGTTCGACTGAGCGTGCTATGAACTGGAGAAGACAATCGAATGCGGGAATGGCGAGATGGTTCACGACGCGATTGAATCGATATCACGACAAATCTTTCATCGGAGACCGATATGAACGTAGATAGACCGAAACGATCTGTAGTGGCTCTTGTTGTATTGATAACAGTAGCAGGCACAGCTTCGGCACAAGAGAAGCCAGCGCCCCTTCTATCGGTGGATACATGGAGATCGATGACGGTAGAGCAGTTAGATGAACTCCTGGACGTTGAAGACGTGAACGCGGAAGACGAATACGGAATGACCGCGCTGATGTGGGCGGCATCCATTAATGAGAACCCAGACGTAATTCAAACCCTGTTAGATGCCGGCACCGACGTGGACGCTCGAGACGAATACGGAAGGACCGCGTTGATGTGGGCGGCATCCATTAATGAGAACCCAGACGTAATTCAAACCTTGTTAGATGCCGGCACCGACGTGGACGCTCGGGAAAGTATCGGAGGGACTACGTTGATGGCGGCGGCATTCTATAATGAAAACCCAGCGGTAGTTCAAACCCTGTTGGATGCTGGTGCCGATGTGGACGCTCGAAACGAATACGAGGAGACCGCGTTGACGGTCGCGGCGTACAGTAATGGAAATCCAGCGGTGCTGGAAACCCTGTTGAATGCCGGCGCCGACGTGGACGCTCAAAGCGTGAACGGAAAGACTGCGCTAATGTCGGCGGGGCAGAATACCAATCCAGACATAGCTAAAACCCTCATTAGTGCCGGCGCCGAAGTGGACACTCGAAACGAATCCGAGGAAACCGCGTTGATGTATGCGGCGGGGAATGAAGACCCCGCTGTAGTTCAAGCCCTGTTGGATGCCGGCGCCGACTTGGAGGCTCGAGACCACGAGGAGTGGACCGCGTTGATGTCGGCGGCATTCGATAATGAAAACCCAGCGGTAGTTCGAACCCTTTTGGATGCCGGCGCCGACGTAGACGCTCGAAACGTAAACGGAAAGACAGTGCTGATGTGGGCGACATCCAGTAATGAGAACCCAAACGTAGCTCGAACCCTGTTGGATGCCGGGGCCGACGTGGACGCTCGCGACCAGGAGGAGTGGACGGCGTTGATGTGGGCGGCATCCAGTAATGAGACCCCAGACGTAATTCGAAACCTGTTGGATGCCGGGGCTGACGTGGACGCTCGAAACGTAAACGGAAAGACAGCGCTGATGTGGGCGGGGCAGAATGCCAACCCAGACGTAGCTGAAACCCTTGTCAGTGCCGGAGCCGAAGCGAGTGCTCAGACCTCTAATGGCTTTACGGCATTGATGTGGGCGGCGATAAAAGAAAACCCAGCGGTAGTTCAAACCCTGTTGGATGCTGGCGCCGACGTGGACGCTCGACAGGAGAGCGCTATGACCGCGTTGATGGTTGCGGCGAGAACTAACGAGAACATAGAGGTAGTTCAAACCCTGTTGGATACCGGCGCCGACGTGAACGCTCGAGACGAAGACGGATATACCGCGTTGATTTGGGCGGCGAGAAACAATGAAAATCCAGACGTAATTCAATCCCTGTTGGATGCCGGGGCCGACGTCGACGCTCGATCGTCCTCAGAGTGGACCGCGTTGATGTCGGCGGCAATCAGTAATGGAAACCCAGCGGTGCTGGAAACCCTGTTGGATGCCGGTGCTGACGTAGACGCTCGGGAAAGTAGCGGAGCGACCGCGTTGATGTGGGCGGCGAACAGCAATTCGAACTCAGCGGTAGTTCAAACCCTGTTGAATGCCGGTGCTGACGTGGACGCTCGGGAGAGTAGCGGAGCGACCGCGCTGATGTGGGCGGCGAACAGCAATTCGAACTTAGCGGTAGTTCAAAGCCTGTTGAATGCTGGCGCCGACGTGGACGTTCGGGGAAGTAGCGGAGTAACCGCGTTGATGGTAGCGGTGAGAAGCAATGAGAACCCAGAGGTAGTTCAAACCCTGGTGAATGCCGGGGCCGACGTGGATGCTCGAGAAAGTAGCGGAGGCACCGCGTTGATGGTAGCGGTGAGAAGCAATGAGAATCCAGAGGTAGTTCAAACCCTGATGAATGCCGGGGCCGACGTGGACGCTCGAGAAAGTAGCGGAGCGACCGCGTTGATGATGGCGGCATTATCAAATGGAAACCCAGAAGTATTACAAATCCTTATAGATGCCGGTGCTGACGTGAACGCTCGGGAAAGTAGCGGAGGGACCGCGTTGATGGCGGCGGCAGTCAGTAATGGAAACCCAGACATTGTCGAAACCCTAATCGATGCTGGTGCCAGTGTGGACGCTCGAGACAAGGACGAGTGGACCGCGCTGATGGTGGCGGCCAGGTGGAATGAGAACCCAGACGTAACTCGAACCCTGTTAGATGCCGGCGCCGACCTGGCCGCTCGAGCCGAAGGCGGAGTGACCGCATTGATGAAATCATCGCGTTACAATGGAAACCCCGAGGTCATCCACGCGCTACTGGACGCGGGTGCTGAGGTGAACATCGAAGACTCCGACGGCGAAACCGCCTGGGACCATATCCAGGATAACGAAGACCTTAAAGGTACCGACGCATACTGGAGGCTGAATGACCTGCGTTTCGAGTAGCGGATCGAATGACCGAAGGTATGTGCCGGTCGGGTTGCGGAGGTCCCGAAACCGGGGGGAAACGGGGGAAGTAGACAGATAATGCGATTATCTGAAGAAGTTTTGAACGTCGTTCAGACACGAAAAGCCACGGCATCGGCAATTAAGGAAAGCAATTCCCATTTTCTCGGTGGCTTCACACGAATTGTAATCCGAGGTTTGGCGCTATGTGGACTCGCCAAACGTCGGCAGTAGTTCTCCAAATGCTTGGACGGTAACAGTTGCAACCTCTTCCATAGTCTCGTCGGTAACGTGATCCGCGTAGACGTCGAAAACTGACTCTGACCTGTGTCCGGTAGCCTGCATTACTTTGTGTTTATCAATTCTGTCAGCCATCCGTGCGGCGTAGAAATGTCTCCACGAATGGAAGACGATTTTCCGCTCGCGCCAATAATCCCGCTCACGCCGGCGCACCGAAACGTTCTCGTACTCAGACTGAGATACGCGCAGCCGTGGCAGTGTTTTGATTAGCTCACGGTAAAAATGTTGCGGATCAACTGGGCGGTCGGGGTTTCGGGTTGACCACATGACCCATGCCTCTGGGTCGCTTTGCCATGGATTTGCAGAGACGAGAGAGAGAAGGCTGCGGCGCACGGCGGCCAACAAAGGCACAGTGCGTTGCTCGCCGTTCTTAGGCGCCTTGAGTCGATCGTCGTTACTCCACGCATGGACAACAGAGACAGTTTTCACGCCGATATCTTGAAGCCGAAGAGCCGCTATCTCTCCTGCCCGCAACCCAGTGGTCGCCGCGACAAGATTCGCCGTCCGGGCTCGCTCATCTTCCCAGCGGAGGGCGAAAAGTGCCTTTGCTTCCGATATGCTCAATACACCACGCTTCTCGGATCTTCCAGAAAACTTCCGGAGGTGTGCCGCGGGGTTCGCGGGTATCAGCTCATTTGCGAACGCCCAGCTAAGTGCGACCGTTCCTGCCTGGATGACGTGGTTAATGGTCTTTGCGGCAAGTCCCAACTTCGAAAGATCGATTCCGAACTCGGTAAGGTCACGCCGGGTGATATCGCCAAGAGAAATATCCGGAAACCGTCGTTTCCAGTGTCCGTTGACCGCATAGGACATATCGTTGCATCGGCGTCTGCCGATTGCCTGCCCATGGGCGTTTTTCTCCGCGACGTATGGACTCTCGTCATAGTTCCAGAATCGCTGAAGAAATGAGACGAGATTCTCGCTGGAGGAATCGTTCGAAGAATGAGCGGAGAGTCGCGCCCCCTTATTGTTCAACGCAGCGGTTATCTTGTCGATGTCCGCTGGACGTAGGTCGGTGATCTTGATCGTTTCAATGATAGTGTTGATGGATTCGGCCCGCGCCAATTCAGCGGTATTGTCCGTCGTATCCCACTCAAGGACGGCGGCAACCGCGGCATTGCGACTGGTCTGACCGGTCGATCGACCGCTTAGGTATTTTCCTGTTTTTTCGTTAAAAAACTGAACGTAGAAATACTTTCCGCGCTTGTACAAAGAAAAACGGCGCATCCGCTCTCTCCTGATGTCAGACAGTTACATCTGACAGTGGACTTAGCGAGTGCGCCGGTTTTCCGGTGGCTCGTAAGCATTCGGATCTTCCACGGGATTTCCCGCTGATCAACAGAGTAGCTGCTTG
>JBBDTM010000014.1:149753-178626 GCA_040904425.1 Alkalispirochaeta sp. | reverse complement strand
CAAAGGTGAACGAAAAACCGAGAAACTGTTGAATGAGCTCCGATAACGCAAGAACCGGTATTGTCAGTAACAAAGTTACGTAAAACCGTGTTCTAAAGTCCCGGATCATCATTCGATGGTGCTCGTTGTGATCGTGGTGTTCATGGTGTTCATGGTGTTCATGTTGACTCATGTGTGGCTCCTTTTGGAGGACCGTCGGTAACCCGGCCCTTCCGATCTTGAAAGATTCGTATACCAATATTGAGTTTAATATACCCCCATGGGGTATGTCAAGTAATTATTATCAGATTGGTCAGCATACGGAGCATGTCGGAAATGATTTGTATAAATTGACACAATACCCCTGCGGGGTATTATAATGGCACACCGACAAAGAGAGGAGTAATATGCTGGATAATAAACAAAAGAAACTTGTACGCGATCGTTTGAACCGCATTCAAGGTCAGATCGGCGGGGTGATGAAAATGATTGAATCTGATCGATACTGCGTAGACATATTGACCCAGACTTCGGCAATAGTCGCGGCGATCCGTAATACCGAGAATATCGTAATCCAGAATCATTTCAATACTTGCGTCGCGGATGCGCTCCAAAGCGATAATCCCGCCCAACAGTCGGAAAAGACTCAAGAAATCATGACCCTGCTCGCGTCGTATCGCCGGTAATTGGAAGGATACCGATTCTGAGAATCTATGTGCCACTGACAAAAAACGCGTCGGTGACCAATCCTCTGCTCACCCTCGCCTCCGCCGTGCTGTTACCGTATTCACAGCCTAATCAACTATTACCGGATGGGGCGACACTACCGGGATTGGTCGCCTTGGCTCCGTTGTTTCTGATGCTACATAGAAGTCCGTCGCGTCGGACGGCCTCGAAATATGGGATCGTATTCGGCGTCGTAAGCACGATTATCGGTAACTATTGGCTCGCTTTTTTTGGAGCGTTTTCCCTGTGGACGGTTGGCGGTGTCGTCCTGGTATACGCCGTATATAATTACCTCCTCTTTGGTGTTCTTTTTGTATTTGTCACCGAGACGAGTTGGTCCTCGGCGGCCTTTCGGCCCCTCTAGATCGCGATTGTGTGGACCGCCTACGAGTACCTGAAGTCTGTGGGCTTTCTCGGATACCCCTGGGGTCTGGTTGCGTACCCCCTGGCGAGAATCAATTCGGTTGCACAACTCGCAGAGATGACGGGCGTATGGGGACTCTCGTTTCTTGCGGCGTATTTTAACGCTTCTTTAGCCGAATTGATCTTCCGCCGAGAACCGGTCACAACCGCCGCGGCTCGTCGCCGGACTATTGAGGGACATCCCCCAACGGACCCACGCGCGTGGCGCCACGTCGCCGCGGCGCTGCTTATTCTGTCTACCGCAGCGACGTTTGGCACGTGGCGGATTGCAACGCTCCGCCCGGCATCGCAGATTTCACTCCTCATCGTCCAGCAGAACGTAAACAGCTGGCGCCCCGGCGCCTTTTCCGACGCCCTGGAACGCGCCCAGAATCTCACCCTCGCCGCGCTACCGGTTCCGCCGGATTCGATTGACGCCGTCGTGTGGAGCGAAACGTCTCTGCGTCGCACGTATCGGGAAGATTCAGACTTCTATCAAACGACGCCTAACTCCCTCCCCTTTACCCGTTTTCTCAAACGTATCGGAGTGCCCTTGATCACCGGCGCCCCGATGCCGACCGATGTGCTCGGTCTTCAGCGTACCGGGGTGTCCAATAGCGCCATACTCCTCTTACCGGACGGCCGCCTCACGGGAAACTATGCCAAACAGCAGCTGGTACCGTTCGCCGAGCGTCTGCCGTTCCGTACGGACGGAGCGGTACGCCGATTCATCGAGAAAGCCCTGGGGCTGGGGCCGACGTGGACTCCGGGCAGTCAGAGTCGAACACTCTCCCTTCCGTTGGAAGGCGGCGCGGCAATCAGCGTCGGTACGCCGATTTGTTTTGAGGACTCCTTCGGTTGGGTCTCCCGAGAGCTGGTGCAAAACGGGGCGGACCTCCTGGTAAATCTGACAAATAACTCCTGGAGCCGGCAGGAATCGGCACAGACGCAACACTTTGCCGCGAGCCGCCTGCGTACGATCGAGTTAAGAACACCCTTGGTGCGTAGTACCAACAGCGGCCTATCCACGGTGGTTGATGCCACCGGTCAAACCCGGCAGGAGCTACCTATGTTCCAATCGGCGGCGGCAGTAGTCCCCGTACCCCTCTACGACGAACAGTGGACGCTCTACAAGAGCCTGGGAGACTGGCTCGGTCTGCTGGCGGTCGGTTTGTCCGTATTCGGTATAGCTGCGGGTCTCCGCGACGGATAATTCACCGGACAAGGAAGGATCCAATTGATCACAGCCATGCATCATGCCGTGACCTCTGCCAGCTCTTCTTTCTTGACCCTAAGCGGTCGTGCGTTGATCGCGGCGATTACCGTGGATAGAGACACGAGAATCGCTCCCACCTCCGGGGAAATGAGTATCTCTGAGCGATAGAGCACGCCGGCGGCCAAGGGATTGGAGTTGACCAGGATGAAATCCGCCGTCGCTGCGGCAACGTCCGTTCCGGAGCCGACGGCATTGTCCACGAGGCCGAAGACCGGAGTAACGCCACCCTTGTGCCCCGCTCCTTCGGACCGTGCGAGTTCGTGCTTTTCAGGTATCTGGGGTTAACGACTTGTACCGTCTTTTCCTCAAAGGTTCCGGTGACCCCTTCTTATCACCTCATAATCATCGGCGGGGCCGATGGAAATACCTTCGTGAAGGCTGTATTACGATTTGGTGACACGGTATAGCTCGTCATACGTTTGTAATAGACTCGTCACCTAACGGTCACTTGTTGCTGGTACTCTGTTTCGAGAAGGGGTAATAACGATGATTGAAAACGACAAAGGCAGGGTAAGAGACCTTGCGGGAGTTCCGATTTCGACGGCGCCGGTCACTTTCGGCACAATCTGTTTTCGAGACCTACCACGACCACATCAGGCGCCCAACAATGGCGGGACCGAGGCTCAGGCGCCATACACTTCGGAGTTCACTCGCGTTGAGGAGCAGATGTCGTTACTGGAGACGGAAATCGCGTCTACCGAGGATATCCTTCGAGCGGAAGGCTATGGCTCCGAGGCCGATATTCTCCGGACTCACGTCCTTCTTCTTAGGGATGAGGGTCTTCGGGAGCAGGTCAGAAAGAGGATCGAAGAAGAGGGCGCGACGGCAGAGGGTGCGGTTACGGAGGTTTTTGAATCGGTCAAGACTCGGTTACAGCGCTCTGATCACGAAGTGACCAGGGAGAGAGCCGCCGACATCGAGGACCTGCACCGCCGGCTTCGTGGGGGCTTAGACGAGCAGAAGCGGGAGGCGGTGCTTTCGACGGTCTGCGACGTGGAGACCCCCGTGTTCGTCACCCAGGAGCTTTTGGTGACTGATGTTCTCGAGGCGAAGGACGCAGGGGTGAAAGCGATTATTACGACGACGGGGACCCCCCTCTCACACGCCGCGATCATGGCGAAGGCCTTCGGCATACCGGTACTCAAAGTTGCCGGGGTTGACTCCCTCAGAGAGATAGCCGGGAGTCGGGTGGTCGTCGATACCACGAAAGGGCGACTCATACTGGGACTCATGGAATCGGAAATCGAAGAGTGGCTTGAAGTGGAGGAAACGGACAGGGGTGGAAGCGTGGCCTCCCCTCTATCGGTCTATCTAAATGTCGTGGATACCCGCTCATCGTCGACGGACAACGATGAGCGCGTCGCCGGGATAGGCCTGTACAGGAGCGAGTTTCTCCTGACTCAATCGGAAGGCTTTCCAACGGAGGAGCAACAGTACCAGGAGTACCACACGCTCTGCCGGGGGTGGCCCAACTCTCCGGTCACAATCCGGACCTTCGATATCGGCGGAGATAAGAGTCTCTCCTTCTTTTCCCTCGGTCCTCAAGAAAACCCCTTCCTCGGACTTCGGGCGCATCGCATTTACGCTTATCATCCGGAGATATTGATTACACAGACGAAAGCAATCCTTCGGGCGGGTCTTGAATGCGGGGAGCTACGACTGCTTTTTCCGATGATAGAAACCGTCGACGATCTCGACACGGTACTCTCCTTAGTAGGTGAGGCACGGGCACAGCTCGACGCCGAAGGAATACCGTATCGGCGCGATTTCAAACAGGGTGTGTTGTTGGAGGTCCCTTCGGTTCTATGGACACTGCAAGAGATTTTTGGAAAGGTCGATTTTGTTAGCGTCGGTACCAACGATCTGCTGCAGTACCACTTTGCCGTAGACCGCACAAACGGGAATGTGGGCCACCTCTACCGGCCCTATCACCCCACCGCATTGCGGGCTCTGGCTCACATCGTCGAGTCTGCGAAGGCCGCATCCGTTCCGGTGACGCTCTGTGGAGAGATTGCCTCAGATCCCGCCATGGTACCGCTGCTTTTCGGCCTCGGTTTTTCAGATATCAGCGTCGACGTCCATGCGGTGGACGCGGTACGGCGCGCGGTACCGGAAGGCTCCGAGGATCGGTGTCGGACTATCGCGATTCGCTGCGTATCGGCGAGTACCACCACAGAAGTCGGTGAGATACTCAGGGATTCCAGCGCGAGCATCCCGGCTGTGCCGGACATCGACGTCCGGACGTCCGGGATTTCCGACGGAGCAATCGACCCGGTCTGCGGTATGGTGGTGCATCAAACGGGTAATCCCTTTGTTCTCGAGAGCTCCGATCGTACGCACTACTTTTGCTCGGAGGATTGCATGCAGGCGTATCAATCTGCGGTACCGTGATCGTGTTACTTTACTTTGTCAGGTCGGGAGCTTCGATTCCGTGGTTGTTTTGAAGATAGGCCCGCACCTCCGCGACCGACGGGTCAACGAAAATCGGCGAGTCCACCAGAAATTCCCGCTCACTCTCAAAAGGAATGCCGCCTGCCATCATCATCGATAGCACCTCGTGCGATTTTTCGGCGACACCACCAACGTTGAGACCAACTTGTGCCCGCCACTTTTGTTGCTGAAGGACGTTTCTCATGGCGCGTTCGCCGCCGCCGACGGCAATTGTTCCGACACCCTCCGCCGGAGCGATCCTCGCGTTGTTCAACGCTTGCGTCGCGCCAAAGGCACGCTCATCGCTGGTGGCATAGACCAAGTTGATCTCCGGATTGTTGAGCAACGCCACCTCGGTTACTTGTAAGGCGCTGGCCACGGTGCCGATATCTTCCGGGGCCTTGATTATCTCAAAGTCCGGGACGCGGGACCGGAAACCATCGAGAAATCCCTCTTCTCGATTGGCGTCACGTTCCACCGTCCTGTTGTTTAGCACCAGTATGCGTGGGGTGACGCCCGGCGCTTGCTCGGAAAATCGCTCGGCCACGGTTTGACCCAAGAGCCTGCACGTTTCGTACTCCGAGAAGCCCACAAAAGGAGCCCTGATCCCCTGTGCCGGCCTGACTCGCGGCATACGGATCGTGTTGAAAGAGCAGAATCGCGTCGACCCCGAGGTCGATGAGACGCCGGGTGGCGAACTCGAGATCGTTTGCCGTAACCCCTGCCTCCACTTGGATAAGCTTAAAATTTTATTCCTCCGAGAGGCTGCACCGAAGCTCGTATACTCCACCCCGCTAAACCAAAAAGTCGGACCGAAGGCGATGTGGACGATGCCGATCGTCGGAGTTCCATGAGTTCGTGCATGATAAAATCAACTCGATCGAACCGATGTCTTGTACGGGCGAGCGACGATCCGTTTCATGATATCTTTCCAAAGGTCGGTGACCTCAATTTCCTCGAATCCGGCCAGGCGAAGGTTTTCGACGGTCCGTCGGTTGATATTGGCGCCGTAGAGATGCAGTGGGAGCGGGTTCAGAAAATCCATTATCGGACCGAGAATTGCCCCACTACTTCGAACGTGCTCGAGCATAAGCACCTTTCCTTCCGGCTTGCAGACGCGATGGATCTCTTCCAATCCTTTGACCGGAACCGGCACCGAACAAAAGACACAGGTGGTCACGACCGTGTCAAAACTGTCGTCCGAAAACTCCATTCGCTCAGCATCCATCTCGATAAGCGTCACATTTGTAAGCCCAAGATCCCGCACTCGCTCTCGAGCCCGTGCAATCATACCGGAGCTGAAATCGATCCCGGTTACGTGAACCTCTTTGGGATAGCTCGGCAGGTTCTTTCCTGTACCCACGCCGACCTCCAGCACACGCCCGTGAGCTTCTTTGAGAAGTTCTTCTCTCGATTGAGTGCCATGACTCTCCATCGGTCTCTCCATAAGATCGTAGAGCGGAGCAATTCTATTATATCGTTTTCGTACGGTATCGCTCTGTTCACCCATACTACCTCCTATGTCGCGGCCCGCGGGGAGGCGATAAAGCCATCCCGCAGGCCTCCGTTGGTGCAGAACCTATTCAATCTCGCGAAGCATTCGCCGGAATTCCCGACGCGATATCTCCCCGGCGGCGTAACGGCGTTTGAGCACCTCTTCCGGTGAACCGTACGGGATTCCTTCGTACATCATGTCGGGGTTGCCCATGAGGCCCCAGCCGCCACCCATCATACCGGCGCCCATCATGCCGCCGGTCATTCCGTATCCCATGCCGTTTTGGCCGCCTGCGTAGCCTCCAGACAAATATCGATACGCCATCCACCGGTGTGCGTTGTCCAAAGAGCTCGATCCTTCGCCTCCCATCATCTCGTCCATCCATTCGTGCCGCTCAGGGTCACCCACATAGACTCCCATCACCGCGTCGCCGAGGGCGATGAGCAGTTCCTCGGAAACCGCGTCCGGATTGATTCTCTCCTCGCTACTCAGGCCCAGGGTGGTCCGAATTTCCGCCTCCACGTCTTCGACACTCCGATTGTGCCCGTCGACTTGTGCGAAGGCTCCAAATACAACTGCCGTCAGCAATACGGCGACTAAAAGTGTCCGATTTTTCATAAATCGTCCTCCAGAATTAGTATTTGTCGCGGCGGCTTTTCAGCGTCGCCGTCAACAATTGAGAATGTAGCATCTCAAGGTGACCGTAGAATGACATGTTTATTACGAACAGATGACAATCGCGGCGACACAGGCAACGCTGCCCACTCCACTTAACCGCATTCTTTCTGCCGTCGAGAACCGTTGTTTCTATCCTGGACACCGGCAGAACGGAAATATCCGCTACGTGTCGACCGGAATCTTCCCGGCGTAGCGACGCCGCTATCCGGAAATCGCCGCCGCCACGCCATAGCGCGAGAATGTCGCCTGGATAAACTCCATATCTGCCCTGCTTGGGACAGGGGTACCTTCCAACAGATACCGTTCTCCGAGGGAGACCCATTTGTGCTTACCTATTTCGTGGTATGGGAGTAGCTCGACCCGCTCCAGATTCGAGAGGTTGGCGAGTCCGTCGTCTTTAATGTGCGTGTCTTTCCATCCCGTCTATTGATATCCCCAGCCGGGGCATAGTATAAGCATTCCATTGAGGTGTCTATTAATATGCATGGCATGGGTGGTTTTTGGATCTTTTTCTTCGTTCTGCCGTTGTTTATATTCGGATTACGTGACGAACTCGAGCCGAGGCTCCGCCGTCGGGCGGCTCGACGTGGACGAGACATATACCGGGATGACGTACATTATGAAGCTGAGGTATTTCGACTCGCCCGTCGTTTTGGTGGACGGATAACCGTATCGGATCTCATTGCAGAAATGGGAGTCAGCGGTCCTATCGCGGAGCGAATGTTGGAGCGCCTCGTAGACGGCGTACGCGTAGCAATGGAAGTAAGTGACAACGGCGTCATAGTGTACGAGTTTCGCGAGTTTACCGGCAGGTAACTCGTACCAAATTTTAGGCGAAACAGGATAAAATACCTGCTTCGCCCTTCATCACGATAAACGAAAATGAATTGAGGCAATTTCGGTGAGCATTTGCCGGAATTCCCGGCGTGAGATCGCCCCTGCGGCATAGCGCCGTTTGAGCACATCCTCCGGCGAATCCAGGGCTTCCTGAAGAAGGCGCCTGACATCCTCGGCCGTCGTCGCGACCCGACATCTCTCGGCGAGGGTTGACAACCTGTTATCCGAGCCCGATCAACCCTTCAGAATCAACACCTTATAGAAATACTATTAAAATAAAAAAAGTGGTTGACACTTTGACGACCTACATCGATACTAAACTATACCCGGGTAGGGTATCTACAATTACGAAGGAGTTCTCTATGGAAGCTGTCAAAGAGCGCATAGATAGTACCAATACTCAGGACGGCGGAATCGAGATAGCGGTCCTTCCTCTGGAAGGTATGAGCTGCGCGTCCTGCGCCCAGACGATCGAGAAGGCCTTAAGCAAGGTGCCGGGTGTACGCTCCGCAGGGGTTAACTTTGCTGCGGAACAGGCGACTCTGCATTACGATCCATCGGTCGTTGGGGTAACACAATTCAAAGAAGCCGTGGAAGGCGTCGGCTACGCGGTAGGCAATGAGCCGGACGCAACCGGTGAGGGCACAAAAGTTGACGAGGATGAAAAGCGAATGTCGGCGGCCCGTCGAAAAATGTGGATCGCCTGGGCTTTCACGTTGCCTATCATCGTTTGGATGTCTTTCGAGATGTTCGCCGGCATCATGTGGCCGAGCCAACAGCTATTTGACCTGGGAATGATCGCCCTCGCCCTTCCCGTGATGTTTGGGGTCGGTTGGAGCACTCTCCGTTCGGCATTTAAGGCCGTTTCACACGGTAGTGCAAACATGGACGTCCTCATCGCAATGGGTACGGTCGTATCTTTGGCAACGGGTCCCGCCGCCTTTTTCCTTCCCGTCGCCAATTACGCAGGTGTCGCGGCGATGATCATGGCATTTCACCTCACCGGCCGGTACGTTGAGACTGCCGCCCGGGGAAAAGCCTCACAGGCAATCAAGCGACTTTTGGAACTGGGGGCAAAAACTGCTCGCGTAATCATAGACGGTGAAGAACATGAAGTGCCGGTTGAGCGCGTCCAAATCAACGATGTAATGGTGGTACGTCCGGGTGAAAAAATACCGACCGATGGGGTTATCCTCGAAGGAGAAAGTTCACTGGATGAATCCATGGCAACGGGCGAGTCGATGCCCGTCAATAAGGGCATCGGGGACGAGGTTATCGGCGCGACGGTCAACCAGGAAGGTTTGCTCACGATACGGGCGACGAAGGTCGGCAAAGACACCTTCCTTTCCCAGGTAATACGCATGGTTCAGGAGTGTCAGGGATCAAAAGTGCCGATCCAGGAGTTCGCGGACCGGGTTACCTCCTACTTTGTACCGGTAGTCCTTGCCGTCGCTGCGTTTACCGTCTTTGTTTGGCTGGCGTTTCCCCAGACCCTGCTTCCGATCGCCGAGTGGGCTTCTACCTTCCTTCCGTGGGTAGATCCGGGAGTCGGTACGGTGACATTGGCCATCTTTGCCGCCGTCGCAGTCCTGGTAATCGCATGTCCCTGCGCCCTTGGATTGGCGACCCCGACCGCGCTCATGGTTGGAAGTGGAATTGGAGCCGAAAATGGAATCCTGATTCGCCGTGGTGAAGCTATTCAGGGACTGAAGGACATCCACACCGTCGTGTTTGACAAGACCGGCACGATCACCAAAGGCAAGCCGGAAGTCACCGACCTGATCGGCTTCACCGATATGAACCAAGACGAACTCCTGCGCCTCGTCGCCTCCGCCGAGTCAGGCTCGGAGCATCCATTGGGACAGGCTTTTGTGAAGCTTGCGAAAGAGCAGAGTTTGGAAATTACACAACCGCAGGAGTTTAAGGCGATACGAGGAAAGGGAGTACGCGCCGTTGTAGATGGGAAAGTGGCCCTCGTCGGCAGCAGAAAACTCATGGCGGAATCCGGAGTTTCCGTCGAAACGGCGGCAGATACCATGGATCGCCTGGAAGACGAGGCTAAAACGGCGATGCTCGTCGCCTACAACGGCACACTCGTCGGTACCGTCGCCGTCGCGGACACCTTGAAACCGGACTCCATCGCCGCAATTCGGGCACTTGAACGCATGGGAATCGAAACGGCGGTCATCTCCGGAGATAATCACAAGACCGTCTCGGCGATCGCGCGAAAGGTCGGTATCTCACGCGTCCTCGCGGAGGTTCTGCCGGAAGGCAAGGTCGATGAAATCAGACGTTTGCAGGAGAAGGTCGGAAGTGTCGCCATGGTTGGAGACGGAATCAACGACGCGCCCGCCCTTACGCAGTCTAACGTTGGTATCGCAATCGGTACCGGAACTGATATTGCTATTGAGGCATCCGACGTTACCCTGGTAAGCGGCGAGCTTTCCGGAGTGGTAACCGCGATTAACCTCTCCAAGGCTACCTTCAGGAAGATTCAGCAAAATCTTTTCTGGGCGTACTTTTACAACACGGTGGCGATTCCCGTGGCCGTGCTTGGTCTGCTCCATCCGGTAATTGCGGAGGCGGCTATGGCATTCAGTTCGATTAACGTCGTCACCAACGCAAATCTGTTACGGCAGGCCAAGGTAAAGTTTGTCCCGTCACCGGAAGACGCTGCCGAAGTGCGCACCCAAGGAGTTACCGCATGAAAAAAGTGTTGAAAGCGTTAAGCTCTCATACCGGTATGATGGTGTTGTGCGTCGCCATGCTCGCGGCTCTCATCTTGGTGCCGATGACGAATATACCCATTCCCGATGGATTCAACAGCCTGTTTTTCGTCGCGTTCATAGGCATACATCTACTCATGGCGCTGGGGATGCATAAACATGGCGCCAAATCAAAAGAGAATTTGTCCGAAAACGCAATCGCCGTGGAAGATTCGACCGGCCGGCCTGAGCGCCGATAAACTCGGATGCAGGGCGTTGAACGACACATAGATGTCGTTCAACGCCCAATCGTCTTCGGTCACACAGGAACATATAGTGACAAATCTCAAATCTGGAAATGAACGCGCCGTTTGGTCACGCACACTGGCAAAACCGGCCATTATCGTCACACTAATCGGGGCCTTAGGCGCGGCTCTTTTCGTGCCCCACGTGGTAGATGGACATTTACTCAGTTTATCTGTCCCGCAGACGCAATCGCTTCTTATCGCAATTGATTTGGCCATTGCAGGAGCCCTCATGGCCGTCCTCAACCGCGAAATTATCAAAGAAAAAATTGAAAAAGAACTTCTCCAGGACCGCCTTACCAGTTCATTTCGATATATCGGCCAAGCGAATGTATGTCTCGAGCTTATCAAGGAGCATTCGGTGGCACTTGCCGAGGCACAGTCGCTAAAGGAAGTCCATCAGGTTCTTTCTCATCTCCACGCATCGATAGCCCACGGTGTGGCCGGAGCGACGGCGTCGAGACTCCGCGTCATATCCGTCAAGAGCGGTCGGACGATAACCGAATACGTCTGGCCTGAAAAAGGTTCTCCGGCACCGCCATCCATATCTAACAACGTTGTACTGAGACGACCATTACAAACGGCCGAACAGGATGAATCCATACCCATTATCCGTAGTAGCTATCGGGAGGGTGGTATCGTTTGCGCACTCGCGGCAAATAGGAATTTCTCAAATAGAAGCAGAAGTGAGTTGTTTCAAATTCTGCTCAATCACTTTCATCTATTATTTTTGTTCAGTCGGGACCATTATAGGGAGTCTGAATGACTCTCGTGTTTTGTCCGTAGAAACTGCCATGGAAGAGGCGCAGGAACCGCAGACTCCGCACCGGGAGAAACCAATGATTAAGCGAATGACCTCGTTGGAACGCGATATGTTATATAAAGATACGATCTCCGCAACCAACCACGGCAAGGGGAAACTGATCGACTTCGACGAGTTCAAGAAAGGCTTTGATGTATAAGTATAGTTGAGACCCCCGGCGAACCCGTGAATTTGCCGGGGGTGACCTTCAAAGTCGAGCTCGCAGCCCGCGTATATCGGGGCGGGGAATTTTTCCATCGTTTTCTATGTGAACCTATTCACCCCACCGGAACGCGCGCTCCGGTGCACCGGCTACGCCGGTTATCACAATCTGGTAAGATCCGCCCTCTCGGAGCGCATCGTCATCCACGTCATCAAATCGAAGCGTGCCGCTAACATGGTGCCCTCCGGCGGGGGCGTCCCAACCGGAAGGGCGATACTCCTCCCCTCCGGCGTCACGAAGAATCGCACGCTCCGTCAAATCGAAGTCCAGATTAACGGAGTGGGTATTCATCGAAACGGAAAAGGCCGCTCCGGTCGAGCCTTTTTCCATCGGTAACGGCGTGATTGCAATCGTTACCGCCCGCTCTTGGTTAACCCTCGTGAGGTCTTCCCCGTCTACCTGTGGCATCGTTTGAGAGGCCGTCTCACGGACCGCGCGGAGGCTGTTGAGAATACCTTCGCTATCCACCCATGCATCCTCGGCGATCCAGTCCTCAAGGGAGATTTCATGGGGCTCAGCACCGGTGGCAACGGTACTCAGCACCGTACGACTCGCCGAGGCGATAGTCGCGACCCCTTCGTTGGTAGTCACATAGACCTTCTCCCCATCGGGGCCAAAGGCGATATGGTTTGCGCCACGTTCGCCTTCAACACCGCTGTTCGGCAGAACTATAGTATCGAGTATTTCCAAACTCCCGGCGTCGACTATGATTACCTCCCCGCTCCAGTCGGCGATCCACACTTCATCACCCGAAGGACTGACGGTAACTCCGTGACCGCGGCTACCCACCGGGACGGCACTCTCTACGCGTTTGCGAGGCACGTCGATCTTATAGAGCCGGCTCGTCGCAGGGCCGATTGCCCACGCCCACCTGCCGTCAGGGGAGACGGCAACTTCATTGAGACCGATCAAACCCTGCTCATCCAGGAATGAGCCCCAACCGTCACCCATCCTCTCGACGTCGGTCCCGGAAGCTACCGGAATCACACCGCTCAAACTCCCTGTCTCAGTCTCGACAACCCAGACCAGGTTGGTTGAAGTGGAAGCTATCCACAGTTCGGTCCCGTCGGGTGTCAAACTGAAATGAGAGGCGCTCCCGAGACCCGGACTTACCACCCGTATAACCGACCCACTGGCGGTGTCCACCGCCGTCACGGTACCACGGAGGGGATCATTGCCCGCCGAACCACCAACCCACACCGTCTGCCCGTCGGGAGATATGTCGATACCATGCACCTCGTGGTCGAGGGGTACACGATACACGATTTCCATAGCCTTTCCGTCAATGATCACCAGCTCGTTACGCTCGGCGTCACCGGCGTACACGATTCGTCCATCCGGGGTCGCCGCGATTCCGTGAGCCGCGATCGCGCCGATCTCGATCGTTCCCGTTACGTCCCCCGTAATAAGATCGATGGAACTAATCGTTCCATCTTTGGCATTGGGAAGGTAGGCGACCTCCAATGTCGTTCTTGATTCATCCCTACCCGATGCGAAACCCGGTACGGCCAATAACGACAACACTAATAGCACAAGGAGCGGTGTTCCGACTCCGATATATCGTTTGCGATTGTTCATTGATGAAATATACCCTACCCCTATACCGTATACAATGCAAGAATTTCTACCTTCACTAAACCGTAACAATACTCGCACCTGATTGTCGGCCGGCCTCGCCTATTTACCACCTTCCAAAGCTCATAGCCAGGGTTGTCTTAGGACCGCTGAGATCGGAGTCGGACAATCCCGCCAAATCGGCACCGTTGGTGAAAAGATATCCCGCTCCCAGTTCAATCCGTACATATTCATTAACGCGAAAGATTGCGTGAAGCTCCGGCTCCACCACAAGAAAGCCGTCACTCTCCCCGTCGTTGTCATAGTGCCCCATTACATGAGCGCCGGACCCCACCGTTCCGGCGCCTATCGTGATATCAAAGGCGACCGAAACCGGGTCTGCTCCTGCAATGAATGTGCGAAACTCCACGCCCCCATATCCATAGTCTGCGTCGTTTCCATCTTCCTGTGGGAGCCGAGTCATCATCCAGTTGCCGGTCAGCCCGATTGCCACGGTACGATCAAACTCCCACCCCGCTCTAACGCCGATCCAACTGCCCGGCTCATCATTGGTCCAGGACACGCCCATGACGGGGCCGATATAGGGGGACCCAGCATCGTCGCCAGGCCACATATGACCGTAGGGGAGCGAGAACAGCGCAGGTGCGCCGAAAAGAGAAGTTATTATAAATAGCAAGACCGCCTTCTGCCTTCGCCTGAAACGGGGAATCGAGTTGCCTCGTTTTATATCATTCATTCGTTTACCTCCAATCACACGATAGATCAGAAGTATTACGGTCCTTTGAAGCGGCTGTTGCAGTTTGATGACGACATCGTAATAAAAACGTCACACCGCGACTCGATAACTTTAGTAACCTTAATACCAACAGGTTGTCGGTCGGAAATGAATACCGTCTGATAACGATAGAATTCACAATACGAACAAGGAGTACGTATGGCTTACTACATCTCAACAACCCTCAATCGCCCGTTTAATGAAAGTATCGAAGCGGTAACGGAGGCGCTGCGGGCGGAAGGTTTCGGCGTCTTAACCGATATCGACGTCAAAGAAACCATGAAAAAGAAACTGGACATTGACTATTATAATTATCGGATCCTCGGAGCGTGTAACCCGCCGTACGCGCACAAGGCACTCCAGGCAGAAAATAAGATCGGGACGTTACTTCCCTGCAACGTCATCGTCCAGGAGCGAGAGCCCGGAACCGTAGAAATCTCAGCAGTTGATCCGGCAAGCTCGATGGAAGCGGTGAATAACGATAAAATAAAGCCGATTGCCGACGAGATTCGCCAAAGACTTCAACGGGTAATCACCTCATTGAAATGAGACAGGAGGAACAAAGCATGGCTATCGATATTCAAAGAATTTTGGGGAAGGAAGCGGACGACCTTTTGACCCACAAACCCATCGTATCCAGGGAGCATCTCCATCTGCCCGGTCCGGACTTTGTCGACCGGGTGTGGACAATTTCCGATCGCTCGCCCCGGGTACTTCGTAGTCTGGAGACGCTGTTTGGACACGGCAGGTTGGCAGGCACGGGTTATCTCTCCATCCTCCCGGTGGATCAGGGCATTGAGCATTCCGGCGGTGCCAGCTTCGCCCCCAATCCGGCGTACTTCGACGGAGAGAACATCGTTCGTCTTGCAATAGATGGTGGCTGCAATGCCGTAGCCTCGACGTTTGGCGTTCTCGGATCGGTGGCGCGGCGGTATGCCCACAAGATTCCGTTTCTGGTAAAACTCAACCACAACGAATTATTGAGTTATCCCAACACTCATGATCAAATCATGTTCGGCTCCGTAAAACAGGCATACGACATGGGGGCGGTTGCGGTGGGTGCCACCATTTACTTTGGGTCTGAGGAGTCCAGTCGACAGATAATTGAAGTGTCGGAGGCTTTTTACCGCGCCCACGAGTTGGGCATGGCAACGGTTCTTTGGTGCTACACCCGTAACGGCGCGTTCAAAACCGGCGGGACCGACTACCACACTGCGGCGGATCTTACCGGTCAAGCAAACCATTTGGGTGTGACCATTGAGGCAGACATCGTCAAGCAAAAGGCGCCGACCCTCAACGGAGGGTACAAGGCGCTCAATGCGGGCAATTCTTCTTTCGGGAAATTTGACGAACAGATGTACACGGAACTTTCCACCGATCACCCCATTGATCTGACCCGCTATCAAGTCATAAACGGTTATATGGGTCGTGCGGGTCTGATTAACTCCGGCGGCGCCTCCTCCGGAGACGACGATCTCAAGACCGCTGTCCGGACCGCCGTTATCAACAAACGCGCCGGCGGTATGGGCCTTATTTCCGGGCGTAAGGCGTTTCAGCGCCCCACCGCCGAGGGCATCAAACTGCTCAATGCGATTCAGGACGTGTACCTTGCCGACGAGGTGACGGTGGCTTGAAAGCCTTGGACGAATATCATTGGTATTGCCTCATTATACCGGGTCGGGGTATAATGAGGTATGATAGGACAAATGGGGGGCGGGCACTATCGGTGATTTCACGAGGCCTGCACAAGTGCGTCGAAATCCATTGCCACCGGGCTGACTGATTGCGAACACCTCCATACGCTTATCACAAATGGAACGGAGTCTCTTTATTTACTTAGTGAAATAGAGCGGCTCCGATCAGATCTCGATACGCTCCGAAATGACATTATCCTTGCGCACATACGCGATTGTCTCCTGGAAGGGGTGAATCAATTGGATACGGATGCGCGGGCCCGGTGTTTTGAAAAGATCATTCTTGTCGGCCGGCGTATTCCCTAATCAGGCATCGGAAGGATGAACATCGTACCGGAGATTTGCCGCAACTTTGCCATCGAATCGGGAGATCACGAAACCGACGCCAAACGTGGCGCTGATTGCCAGCACAAAGCTGCTAAGCGCCCGTAGAATCTCCGTCGACCGCGTGAAAATCATCTCATATCCGACAAATAATCCAATAATAAAGACCGCCAACGGTATGCCATACACTATCCCCGTTACACCAAGCATCGACGTGTTCGCAATACGGAGTCCAATCCGCATTCCCGACACCATGTCTACGTGGTAGGGATTGGATAATCGGTCCCTCGGTACGGATAGGAGTCCGTCGTTGCGGTAGCAGTGCTCTCTAATCTCACAGGCATCACAAGCACCCGACGTCAGTATCTGAAACTCGATCGATCGCTCGGAGTACGATCGGACTACGGCCGTCTCGTCAATCATCGCACCGGTACCTCCGACTCCGCGTGGGGCGCGTTCACCACATTTGCGCGAGTAGTATACGCGTTTGTGGGACATTTTTTTCCGTATGCGGCCTTGGCCGTATACGTTTCCGTATTCACCACCGCCAGATTGCGATCCATGCGTACTGCGTATTCATTTCCGTCCGCGGCCGCCGCCTTTGCACAAAGGGTACAACCGATGCACGCCTTCTTACATACCTTGCGCGCTATCGCCGCCGGATCCTGGGACTTGCAGTATACAAACGATGCGTGGTTGACCGGATGCAATTCAATAAGATCGCGTGGGCATGCTTCTACACATTTTCCGCACGCCGTGCATTTCTCCGCGTCCACGTACGGGACGCCGGACTCGGACATGTGTATGGCATCAAACGGACACGCCTTGACGCACGACCCCAGCCCCACACATCCGTACTTGCACCGCTTGGCTACATCCTGTGATGAAATGGCGATTGCGCAGTCGGGTATGCCCCGATATTCTCCGGGAAACGCCGCCGCCTCGGACGTTCCCTGGCAAAACACCACGGCAACCTGCCGCACCTTGTCCTCAGAAGCAATCTCGACGCCCATTACGTGGGCTATCGCCTCCGTGGTCTCCGAGCCTCCGACAACACACAGATCAACGGACTCACCGTTTTCCGCCACAGCTTCAGCATATGCCGCACACGACGGATACCCGCATCCGCCGCAGTTGACTCCGGGGAGGACCTCTTCGACCCTGCCGATACGGGGATTACCTTCCACATAAAAGCGTCGCTTGGCAAAGCCGAGTAATATCGCAAAGAGTAGCCCGAGTATTCCCATCAAGGCCGCCGACTGAATAATCATCTATTTCTCCTCTTGATTCCCCGATACGCCCTTACGCCGACGCAAGGCCGGTGAAACCCATAAATGCCAGGGCGAGAATACCGGCAACGACCAGCGTGACCGGGGCACCCCGAAACGGCAGGGGAATATCCGAAAGTTCAAGCTGTTCCCTGATTCCCGCCATCAACACGATGACGACTGTAAAGCCCACGCCTGAGCCAAACCCAAATATCACCGCTTCGAGAAATTCGTAATCCCGCATCGCCTGGAATAGCGCTACAAAAAGAATTGCACAGTTGGTCGTAATCAGAGGAAGGAATATTCCCAGTGTTTTATACAGAGCGGGAATCGCCTTTTTGATAAACATTTCCAAAAGTTGGACAAGGGAGGCGATAACCAGGATATATGAAACGTACTCCAGAAACGGAAGTCCAAACGGTTCAAGAACAAGTCGGTGAATGAGCCATGTTGCGCCAGCGGTGAGTGTCATCACAAAGGTTACCGCAATTCCCATGGAGAGCGCCGCATCCAGTTTTTTTGAAACACCGATTAACGGACAAATTCCAAGGAAGTAATACAGAACGAAGTTATTTACGAGAACCGTCACAATCAAAATCGCTATGTATTCCATGTGATTAAACCGCCCCTCTTAATACCAGTTTGCCGCCCTGCTGCAATCGGTTGAATACCGCCATGAGAATCGCAAGAGCAAAAAACGCTCCGGCGGGCAACACCATGATCAACATGGGACGGTACCAACTTCCGAGTATGGTCACGCCCGCCAATGTACCGTTCCCCAACAGTTCCCGGACGCCGCCCAAGAGCATGAGAGCCCCGGTGAAACCAACTCCCATCCCGGCGGCGTCTGCAAGGGAAGGAACAAACGCATTACGAGTGGCGAAAGCCTCGATACGCCCCATAATCATACAGTTAACGACGATAAGAGGGACGTATGGCCCCAACGCCGCGCGAAGCGGTGGAAAGTACGCCTGCATAAATAAGTCCGCAATCGTCACAAACGTCGCAATAATGACCGCGTACACGGGTATACGGACTTGATTGGGAACAAAGCGATCGATCGTCGAGGCTACTGCCGCCGCCATCACCACGACAAAAGTTGTTGCAAGTCCCATTCCGATACCGTTTGCCACCGACGTCGTCACGGCGAGGGTAGGACACATGCCGAGGACCTGAACAAAAACCGGATTGTTTTTTATGAGCCCCTTGGAAAAGTGAGAAATGATCCCCGTGTTCCGTGTCATGGCGCGTCCTTTCCGGTTGATGTAAGAGTCTCAAAAACACCATCAAGTACATTATTGATGCCGGAAACCACTGCGCTACTGGAAATGGTGGCTCCGGAAATTGCTTCAATTTCGTTATCGTCTTCGTTTCGTTCGGCATTTTTCACATATGTGATGTCCCGCGTAGCGTCGAGTCCCTTGAATTGTTCGCCAAATGCATCTTCCGTGATTCGTCCGCCGAGTCCCGGAGTTTCGATATGCTCAACCACCTGTATCCCACGGATAGTCTCGCTGTCGGGAGTAAGCCCCACCAACAATTGTATTTCCCCACCATAACCGGTAGTCGTGACCCGCACTGCATACCCGAGAAGTTCCCCGTTATCGGACTGTGCACGGTACACGGTGGTACCATCCGTCGGGACCTCCTCAAAATCGGGATTACGATCACCGTCAAACAACGCGCTTAAGGACCGTTCCGTTGCCAGTCGCTGATTTTCTCGGATCATTGGTATAAGACGGGTGTATACCGTCGCGAGCACTATCCCCGAAACCAGCGTGACAAGAACCAGTACGACAACCATCTGTTTCATACTCACTGTCCTTTTTGTGGTATCGAACCGAACGGCCGAGTGTCTGTGTATCGGTTGATGATCGGCGTCGCGGCATTCATGAGCAAAATTGAGTACATCACTCCTTCCGGGAACCCTCCAAACAACCGGATCGTTATCACGATCAAACCGGCGCCGACACCCAATATGACCACTCCGAGGTCTGTATCGGGACTCGTCACCATGTCGGTCACCATAAAAAACGCCGCCAATACAAGACCACCTGAAAGGAGATGAAATAACGCCGGCGGATATTGATCGGGATCGGTCAGGTGAGCAATACCGACCAGAACAAAAACCGTCCCGAGATAGGCAACAACCAGTCGCCAATTGATAACCCTAAACCACAGGAGAATCACTCCGCCGATCAACAACGCCGCGGTACTCGTCTCACCGATACTCCCCCCGACCTGTCCAAAGAACAAATCCATCCACGATGTGGTTATCCCTTCAAATCGCGCCGCGGCGAGCGGGGTCGCCTGCGATACGGCATCGGGGGATTGTCCCAGAAAGGCGAACAACGATCGCGGCGGGGAGTATTGAGTCATGGCAACCGGGTACGCGGCCGACAAGAACGCCCGTCCGACAAGCGCGGGATTGAAAATGTTTGCCCCAAGTCCACCAAACACTTCCTTTCCGATAAATATGGAGAACGCGGAAGCCAACGCTACCAAGAGTGGGGATATCGACGGAGGAAGTGTCATGACGAGTAACACACCGGTAAGTGCCGCGCTCCCGTCACCGATGGAACGCCAGTCCTGTTGTCGAGCCATTTTTGTAACGGCTTCGGTCGCCATGGCGACGGTGGCCGATAACGCGTACAACAACGCCACGCGGACCCCAAAATACGCCATAGACATCACCACCGCCGGAGCGAGGGCAACCATAACGGTCATCATGATTCGGGGGGTCGACGTCTTCCCAAAGATATGTGGGGAGGAAGTTAACACAAATCCACCGACTTTGGCGCTCATCGTTTGTCCTCCCGAGAACCGTGTACTCGGATATGGTGCTTTGCGTGTCTAACGTAGGCAACGATGTTAATTTTTGCCGGACATACGAATGAGCAGGATCCGCACTCGAAGCAGGAATTCACGGCCAGTCGTTGCGCTTCAGAAAAACGTCCGGCCCGGGAAAACGCCGCCAGTTTCAGCGGCATCAGGTTCATGGGACAAACGGCGACACATCGGCCACACTTAATGCAGGGACTCTCTATCTCGACGTCGGCGTTGGTGAGAAACAAGAAACCGGAACTGCCCTTTGACACCGAGTAGTCAAGCGTCGGAAGCGCCATACCCGTCATCGGTCCTCCGGCAACTACCTTGTTTACCGATTCGGTGATACCGCCACAATACTCGACAAGCCGATCCAACGGCGTACCGATCATAGCCCGTATATTCTTGGGACTTTCGATACCGGCTCCGGAAACGGTCACCACCCGCTCAATGACCGGTTTGCCGAAGTGGACCGCCTCGTAGATCGCAAAGAGTGTCTGGACGTTGCACACGACGGCACCGACGTCCAGAGGCAATTTCCCTGTTGGTATGATCCGTCCGGTTACCGTCCGGATGAGCGTTTTTTCCGCCCCCTGCGGATATTTGGTCGTAAGAGACGCTACTTTTATCGGAAGGTCTGAGTACACCGCGACCACGTCCTCAAATGCGTTGATCGCATCCGGCTTGTTTGCCTCTATCGCGATATAGATGGCTTTAAATCCATACGTCTTGTGCAACAGGCGACACCCGTCCATGAGTGCTTCAGTTTCCTCGACCATAACTCGATGATCGCACGTCAGATACGGCTCACACTCGGCACCGTTTATAACGAGGACGTCGAAGGATTTATCCGGCATCGGGGAGAACTTGACGTCGGTGGGAAATGTAGCCCCGCCCATACCTACCACCCCGGCCGTTCGCATAGTCTCCAGAATTTGTTCACGTGTGATGGCACCGAGATCGACATCTGTCTCGGAAAAGGTGTGCTGTTCCGTTGCCTCCCGGTCGACGGTGATCTCTACATACTGGGCAAGCTTTCCGCCGGGCAGCGGTTGGTCAACTATCCGCTTGACCGTCCCCGCCGCGGGAGAATGGATGCGGGCCGAAATGAGTTTCGACGCGTCCCCCAATAAGTCACCAACCTCGACTCGGTCTCCCTTGCGGACAACCGGTGTTGCCGGTACACCCAGGTGCTGAGTCAGCGGTACCGATAGAGCATCCCCTACCGGCATACGCTCTATCGGACGCCGTTCCGTGAACGATTTGTGAGAGGGCGGGTGAACGCCCTTCTTAAAAGTCAGATGTGCCATGTGTTATTCAATCCCGTCGGAATATATACATTACTGGGGTATAGTATAATAACTTTAGCAGGCAATCCCTTACCTGTCAACACATTCCGCATCACGGGTTACAGCAATTGCATGTCGGTAATACAGGTAGGATCGTCGGCGTGTGTGCCGACCAGTCTCTCCGCCCGGCCAAGATTGCTTTCTACTGAAACCAGAAATTCGCTATCCCTCGGTAGGGCGATTTCGAAAAAACCGTTATCACCGGTGGTAATTGTTCGGTTAACAACCAATTCACCGTCCCTGTCGTACACGGCCACCTCAAACGGACGATCGGTAATGTCCCCCTGACATCCGGATATGCTGTGAATTGCGCACGGATGAGTCCGCAAACGATACGGGGCAACAGAAACGATCATCTCGGACGTATCAACCGGAACACCTACATTCCGGCCGTCAGGAAAAACGAACTCCACATGTTCCGCCGTCAACGTGGTATGTATACTCGGTTCATCCTTCCGCAGGCGGTTTGCAATGTCCAAGGCTTCCTGGGCGGTTGCCGACCGGAGTTCTTCCCGTAGGCTGGTCCCGAATTGTGCCGTCTCGCTCGCAGGACGCGTGTTCCATATCAGTACTACCGGCACCAGAATTGCTGTCAACAGCAACGCGAGAATGATAGATATTCGTCTCGTATTGATTCTCATAGGTGTCCAACGCTCCTCTAATATCGGAATCAGTGCTGTTTTGCGGCAATCGCCAGTCTTCGGTATCCCCCGTCTCTGCTTGAAACTACGTTCCCAGCGGTGACTATCGTTTAAAACGCGTACGCATCAACCTCAGGATCGGGATCGACACCCACCACGTCGATCAACACGCCGTGGGGCAGGCAGGCGATCCATTGATTGGGGCGGGAGATGTTTCCCATGGAAATACAGATCTTTTGGGGACAATCTGAGGCCGTGACCCCAACTGTTCCGTCGCTGATGGTGATTTCACACGTTCCTGCTTGTTCCAGCGGAACGACGACGCGCTCGCGGTCTAACGGATATAACCACGTAGTGTCATCACTCCGTATGCGGGCGGTTCCACCGTCAATGACGCCTCCGCCAGCGTAGACGAAGTGGCTTACACTACCAATAGTGGCTGTCGCCATAAGAATGATGACGATGTCTGCCGGTCGTAGCATCTTCAGGACTAGCCGCAGCGCGGACATGCGAAACTATTAGGGCCGATTCTTGCGGTTGAGATCACAGCAATCCAGCCTTCCTGATCCGAGGGACCGCCGATTCTCAGCTGCCATCCGGTCAATGAAACGACGCAAGAAGCCGGGACGTTTCTGTTGCTCCCGGTTGTCGCCGTTGATACGTACGTCGATCCGTGCATTCTCCATTCGACTCAAGACGCCCTCCCGGCTGACAACATAGGGCTGAAAGACGATGTGAATCTTATTCCCTTCAACGTTCACCTCGTCGATACCCGATCCATTGCGGAGCGTCGAGATCTTCTCGGGATCGGGAATAGCCGCCGAGTCCAGTTCCACTATCATCAACTCCGTAATAGTCGTCGCGTCCATGGTCTCTCCTCCGTGTTTCTCTTCTTCTGCTCGACGGTTCCGCCGGAAAGAGCAATGCTATCGCTCCGACGGCGGCCGCAATTGCCAGTACACATAGTCCGATCCAAATCATCTTGTCACTTCCTGAAGTGAGAATACCGCACCGATATGAAGGGAACGTGACGAAAATGTTACGGATTGATTACGGTTGGCAGGATAAAGAAAAAGCGACTGCCCATACCCGGACCTTCACTCTCGGCGTGGATGGTACCACCGTGGGCACGGACAATATGTGCGGCAATGGTCAACCCTATACCGCTTCCCCCCCGCGATCGCGCCCGGGACTTCTCAACGCGGTAAAATCGCTCAAAGACACGGGTAATCTCCTGGGAAGTGAGCCCAATTCCCGAGTCGGCCACAAAGAACTCCACATTACCATTACCGTCGGGGTGACACCCCACGGTGACCGATCCCCCCGATTCGGTGTACTGCACCGCATTTCCCAGGAGGTTGATCAGCACCTGTAACATCCGTTCGCCGTCCACAGAGACGCTTGGTAACGAATCGTCAAGATCGACATGTAATTGTACGGCCTTGTCGTGAAATTGTGGTTCCAGCCGATCGACGGCCCGGCGAACCAGAAGCCCCGGGTTCATTTTTTCCAATCTAAGAGGGAGTTCTCCCGCTTCCGCCGCCGACAACTCCTGAAGCTCTTCCGTCAACCGTTGTAATCGCAGCGTTTCGCGCTGGACGTCGAGAAACGTTTCCGTCTCCGCAGGGAGAACACCGTCGATGAGCCCTTCCATCACGCTTCGTATGGTAGTGAGCGGAGTTTTGAGTTCATGGGCGAGGTTGCCGATGAGTTCCACCCGTCGCTGTTCCGTTTTATCGAGGGCGGCGGCCATACGGTTGAACGAGCGGGCAAGCTCAGCTAATTCGTCATTCCCCGTGACGGAAACGAGTTCACGGTATTCACCCCCCGCGATTTGTCTACTCGCGGCGGTAAGTTTACGTATCGGCCCTACCACCCGCCAGGCAACAAAGGTGCCGACGATCACCGTTGCTAGGAGTGCGGCGATTCCCGCTACGGTAAGGATCTGTCCCTGGGCGGCAATAAAGCTACGGCGTAAATCATCTGCGAGACCCTGATCAGCCCCGACGATCGCCTGCATCCTGGCCACGTGGTGTTGCAACGCCGTTGGAATACGGAGATACGCCACGGCGCCAAGCACCACCCCAGCCGCCATGACGACGATAAAGTGGGAGAGGAACAGCTTCCACGTCAGGGTGATACGAAACCCGCGCGGTCCAATCATGCCTCATCCGCCTCAAAACGGTACCCGGCACCACGAACGGTTACAATCGAATTGGACGTGACGGGTTCGGCTTCTATCTTTTGCCGGAGGCGTCTGATATGGACGTCTACGACTCGTTCGTCGATGAAATAGTCATCTCCCCAGACACGGTCGATCAACTGATCCCGACTGAGCACGCGACCCCGGTGTGACGCCAAATGGTGCAGAAGATCGAACTCCGTCGGCGTCAAATCCACCTCTCTTTCGTCTTTCCATACCCGCCGGCTCCCGGGATCTATCGATAGACGAGAGAATCGCAGCATTTCTTCCGCGTCTTCACCCGTATCGGAGGCTTCTGGGGATCTTCGCCGTCGCAGTAACGTACCCACCCGGGCAACTACCTCCCGGGGGCTGAACGGCTTAACCACGTAGTCATCGGCGCCCATGCGCAAACCTACGAGCCGGTCTGCCTCGTCGCTCCGGGCACTGAGCATGAGAATGTACACCGAAGACTCCTGTCTTATCCTTCTGAGAACTTCGATACCATCGAGTCCCGGCAGCATCACATCCAGAATGATCACATCCGGTACAAACGATCGTGTTGCAGAAATGACCGAGTCCCCATCCGCGACGGCATATACCTCGTACCCGTCCGCTTCAAGATACGCCCGTAGAGTTTTTAGGATTCCCGGTTCATCATCCACCAGGAGAACCCGGTATTTCTTCTCGGACAAATGTTCCTCCCTGCCCATAGTACGGAGTCCCCACGGGCAAATCAATGGAATTCCCGCATTCGGGTGAATAATGACAGATGTTGGCTCAGGCCGGATTAATCTCGGATCTGCGCGATACGGTAGCGGCACTCCCCGATCGGTGTACCGGTCTGAACACGCGCTACACGATGACGGATATCGCGCTCAGTGCGTTTTCGGTGTTCTTCCCGCAGAACCCTTCGTTTCTTGAGTTTCAACGCACCATGGGCAAAAACAGCGGCCGACAAAATGCCGCCAGTCTGTTTGGTGTCCGCGATGTGCCGAGCGACAATCATATTCGGTCGGTGCTGGATGAAGTGCCGGCGGCGGCGCTGAACGGTATGTTCGATCGCATCCGTGAACGACTCGATAGCACCGGAGAACTGGAGCGATTTCGTAGCATCAACGGTGATGTATTGGTGACGCTCGATGGCACCCAGTATTTCCGCAGCGAACGCATTCGCTGTCCGCAGTGCGACACCATCCATCATTCCAACGGACGGGTAAGCTACAAGCACATGCTTCTCAGTCCGGCAATTGTGAAAGCCGGTCGGAAAGACGTTACCGCCCTCGCCCCGGAGTTCATTCACGGGGACGACGGATCGGGCAAGGCGAAGAACGAAATCAGCGCGGGGAAACGATGGCTCAGGCGGGAGCCCGAACGGTTGAGCCTCCTGTCGGTAACCATCACGGGTGATGATTTGTATGCGGCGCAGCCATCTCTCGAGCAGGTACGCCACGCTGAGATGAACTCTCTCTGTAGCTGTAAACCAGAGTCTCACAAATACGTAACAACATATGTGGAACGCTACCGCCAATCCGGTGAGACGGAAACATTGGTCACCGCTGAGTGGACCGGCAAAGAGCATCGCACCACCACCTACGAATGGATCGGAACCATGGCACCGTTGCCGATGGTAACCTCGCTCATGGGAATCGACAGGTCCGCACCGGCTGGAATCTTCATCTCCATCTGATAGCGGGTGATCAGATCAACGATAGCAATCGTAGCGTCCTCGTCAATTTCCAGCACGGTTTGGATATATTGAGACGCATCCTCTCGTGCGGTACCTCCAGCTTCCCCGCGCCAGGAATAGCCCACATATCTCCCCGGCCGCAGATCGTCCTGGGCAGACTCGTTGCCGCCGGCGCACCCCGCCAGAATAACAGCAATTATAATGATACTAAGTCCAAAATATGATTTCATAGTTTCCTCCTCAAGAATAATCGATAACGATTTAACGATATCTTTTAGTGAGAAAGCCTGCAATCAGGACATTTGTCCTGATAGGCGTACAGATCCAGAAAGGAATCACCAGTACAAGGGTTGACGATCAATATTCTTTATATTCCAATGATCGTTGGAGTATGAATTCGAACAAGAATAACTTTAAGCAGGTAGTGTACGAGGAGATCGCGAAGACGATCGCAGCGTGCGGCGATCCACGGCGGCTGGAGATTCTCGAACTCCTGGCCCAGTGCGAACGCAATGTTGAGACCCTCGCTGCTATGCTGGGCTCGGGGATTACCACTACATCTCACCATCTCCAGGTACTCAAGCACGCGCGTCTTGTACGTGCCCGTAAAGAGGGCCGTTACGTCTTCTATTCGGCTACGGATATGGCGATCTCCCTCTGGGACAACCTCTCCGAACTCGCATTCAAGGAGCTGGCCGTAGTCAAATGCGCGGTGGACGAGCTCTTTGGTCCGACGAGTCACGAGACTGAGTCCCTCGGGTATGAGGAGCTCCAGCGGCGGATCTCGGGGGGAGAGGCGGTACTTCTTGACGTACGGCCCGCGGAAGAGTATGCGGCTGGACACATACCGGGCGCGCGCTCCATCTCCCTGGAAGAGCTTGAGGCACGAGTGGGGGAGCTTCCCCGAGATACTCCGGTGTTCGCTTACTGTAGAGACCGGTACTGCGTGCTTTCCCAGGAAGCCGGTGAGTTCCTAGAAGATCGCGGATTCAGCGTCACACGGCTTCCCCAAGGAATAACGGAATGGCGAGCGGCAGGGCGCGCCCTCGAAAGGAGCAATTAGCATGACGACATTGATCATTCTCAACGACCCGCCCTATGGCACGGAGCGGAGCTACAACGGCCTCCGCTTGGCGGGCACCCTCGTTAAACGCGAAAACGAAGAGGTAAAGCTGTTCCTGATCGGCGACGCAGCCGCGTGCGCCAAAAAGGGACAGACTACGCCAAACGGCTACTACAATATCGAGCAAATGATGAAGCTGGTTAGTTCTCGAAACGGGGAGATCGGTGTATGCGGCAGTTGTATGGACGCCCGGGGCATGACCGACCAGGAACTGACCGGTGGAACTCATCGGAGTTCCATGGAAGAGCTTACCGACTGGACGATCTCGGCTGATAGAGTTATCACCTTCTAGGGGGCTAAACACGTGAGCCGCACCGACCGCCCAATCTACCTCGACTACAACGCCACGACCCCTCACGATCCGGAAGTAGTGGAAGCGATGCGCCCCTATCTCGAGTCCGAATACGGCAATCCCTCGAGTTCCCACGTATACGGAACAGAACCTCGGCGGGCGGTCGCCCGGGCCCGGAATGAGGTAGCGACACTGTTACACGCCCGGTCCGATGAGATACTCTTCACGAGCGGTGGCACCGAGTCCAACAACTACGCCATTATCGGAGCGGCCCGAGCCCGGAGCCACCAGGGAAGCCACATCATCACCTCCGTCGTCGAGCATCCCGCAGTGGCAAACACCTGCGACTGGCTGGAACGGGAGGGTTTTTCCGTGACTCGCATTCCGGTAGACCGGCACGGCCTGGTGGACCCAAAGGATGTCCAACGGGCGATCCGCCCTGAGACGATTCTTGTCACGGTGATGCACGCCAACAACGAGATCGGCACAATAGAACCGATCAGAGAGATCGCCGCGATCACCGCCGCCGCCGGCGCGATCATGCACACCGATGCCGCCCAATCCCTGGGAAAGATCCCGGTAGATGTGGAAGAGCTCGGGGTCGATCTCCTCACCATCGCCGGCCACAAGCTATACGCACCCAAGGGTGTCGGAGCGCTCTACGTTCGCTCGGGCATTCGCCTCGAGCCTCTCATGCATGGAGGCAGCCAGGAGGGCGGCCGTCGGCCTGGAACGGAGAACACCCTCGAAATCGTAGGGCTTGGCACCGCGTGCCGAATCGCCGCCCGTGATCTCGCGGCGAACCAGGACCGAATGAGGCTCACGCGAGACCGCTTACATGATACGCTTTCTGCGACGGGCGAGGTGCGACTCAACGGACATCCGGATAGGCGACTGCCGAACACCTTGAACGTCAGTTTTCGAGACGTTGCCTCAAACGAACTGATCGAGGCGCTATCACAGCGGGTAGCGGTATCCGCGGGATCGGCGTGCCACGCCGACTCGGTCACTCTTTCTCCAGTAATAAGGGCGATCGGCACACCCCTCGAATGGGGGCGCGGCACGATCCGCTTTTCGACGGGTAAGTTGACCACTATGGAAGAGGTGGACCAAGCGGGACAGGCGATTATCGATGCGTGGTTACCGCTGCGCAATCACCGCCCCTGAGCCGCCTCGGCGTGTTCACCGCCCAGCGAGACGTCCTCCCAACGGGTACCGTCGGGGCCATCCACGGCCGTGGGCGTAGCCAGGAGGTCACGGCCCAGCCCTGCCTCCC